>CAXTBA010000023.1:0-55394 GCA_964242665.1 uncultured Hymenobacter sp. | reverse complement strand
GCGCCAAACGAACAATATCGAAACCTGACGATTAAGTTATCCTACACCCTCTAAGTGAACCAGAACAACAAGGGACGCAGCAATAAAACGGAAAGCATTCAGGCCTTTAAAATAGGCGGGTTGTGAACTCATTCAATAGTAGTTTGCCCCAAAAATTGAGACGGCTTGATTGGTTATGCGGTTGATTGAGCGTGATTCATGCCGAAAGCTGATCGTGTTTTTTACATGTGTGTAAGAAACCGTTCTTCATCCTTCATTGCTCATCGCCACCCGATCACTATTAATTAGCCCGAGCCCGGCGGCGTGGTGCATGGCGGTGGCGTAATCGGGCACGAGCAGCATTTCCACGCCCTCGGCCCGCAGCTCGGCCACCACGGCGGGGATGCGCAAGGCCCGCTTGGGCACCTGCACGTCGCGGATGTACACGGCGCGGACGCGGCCGGGGTAGCGGCGCACCACCTCGCGGTAAATGCCCACGTCTTCCTGGCCGCTGTCGCCGAGCAGTACGAAGGGCAGGTGGGGGTAGGTGCGCAGCACGTTTTCGATTTCGTGGAGCTTGTGGCCGAAGTGCGCCGCCGCGGCCAGGCCCTCGGCGGTGGCGGGCGCGGGGTTGCGGGGGCGCAGGCCCACGTCGCGCAGCAGCAGGGCCCCCTTCGGAATGTGGTGCAGGGTGAGGAACTCGTCGAGGGCGTCGTAGAGGTTCCAGGGGCTGCTGCTGATGTAGAAAAACGGGTTGTCGGGCCGGCCGGTGCGGCCCAGTTGCAGGGCCTGGTAGAACGCGGCCACGCCGGCAAACGGCTGGTGCGAGAGGGCGTTGCGCAGCAGCACCGTAAAGCCCATGCGCAAAAAATTGGTGGCCCCCGACTCGAACACGGTGTCGTCGAGGTCGGAAATTACGCCGAACTCGGCCCCGGCGGGCGGCACCAGCACTTCGGCCACAACCTGCGGCACGCGGCCTGGCAGGGGCCCGCCGTCGGGCAGCCGGGCGAGGCGCAGGGCCACTGGCTGCCAGAGCAGCGCGCCCGGCGGGGGCGAGGGCGGGGCTTCGAGCACGAGGGTGAAGTAGCCTTCGGCGTCGGTCGTGACGGGCTGCGGGGCCCCGCCGGCGCGCTCGGCCACCAGCCCGGCCCCGGCAATCTCGTAGCTGAGGAAGCGGCGGGCCATGTTGCGGAAGTTGCGCCAGCGCGAGTCGTGGGGCGTGGAAGGGGCCAGGCCCGGGTCGGTGAGCAGGCGGCCCTTCACGTAAAAGCGACCGGCGGTGCCGTAGGTACGGTACGCGACGAGCTGCAACGGCCGCGCCCAGCCCAGGCGGGCCAGGCGGTGGTTGTCGAGGCGGAGCAAACGGGAAAGCAATGCGCGCGAAAAAGGCATAAGGACAAACCTACGGTGAGACGCGCCGGAGCGCAAGCACGGCCCCCAGGATTTTTTGTGATTTATAGCAGATCCGGCTCCTACCTTGCGCCTGATTTTCCACTACTCTTTGCTTTAATGTCCCTGAAATTACGCCTGCGTTTGCGTTGTTCTGGCCTTTTGGGCCTCCTGGTACTGGGAGCTGTTATCTCGGCCCGGGCCCAGGAGGACCCCACCCCAGCACACCGCACCGAGCCAGCCCAGCCGCACGGAGCGGTAACCGCCGCGATTGCGCCCGCGCTCTACGCCGCCGCCCACGACTCATTAATGCGCCGGGTAGCCAGTGTTTACGCCCGGGCTGGGGCCCGCACGGACTACTTTTTGGCGTCGCAGGGCTCGTTTGGCGGGCTGCACCGGCGGGTGCGGAGCTACGCGGGCACCACGGCTCTGCCCGTAAGGCAGCAAACCGTGAAGCACAAGTTCGGCATCGAGCTGGAAAAGGTGGTGTACTACGACGCCCAGGGCCGCAAAGTGTTGGCCGAGCGGTACGAAGGGCACCTGCTCACGCGGCTGGAGTTGTGGGAATACCCGGCAAATCACGCCCGGTTCAATAAACCAACGGCCCAATGGCTGCTGGTGCGCGGCGACTACCTGCGGCACGAATTTTTGAGGGCCCCGAACCACACAACTATCGGCTACTACTACAACCTTCGCCCGCCCGGCGAGCTGCTTTAGCGGGCGGCGGATGGCCTAGGGCAAACGGTTTTAGCCGCGCCGCGGTCGGAACTGGTGGGCTGGGCAGCGCTGAGTTTGTAGCAAAGAAATCTTTGACGCATCCGCCCGGCAGCTTTCGCGTACACCAGGGTTCATTCTATTTCCCGCCCTATGCCCGCCGCTGCCGCGCCCACCGCCCGCCCTAAAACCCGTAAGAAGCACCTGACGCCCACCGCCCACGAGCTGTACAAAGACCCCGCCCAGCAGGCCGCCCAAGCCGGACTGCACTACGCCACCGACGCGGCTCCTGGCTACACCCGCAAGGCCGGCCGGACCGGCAAATTCGGCTACTACGACGCCCAAGGTCTTAAGGTGGCCGACGCAGCGGTGCTCGCCCGCATCGCAGGCTTCGTGGTGCCGCCGGCCTGGACCGACGTGTGGGTGGCCCAGGACGCGCAGGCCCACCTGCAAGTGACGGGACACGACGCGCTGGGCCGTAAGCAGTACCGCTACCACCCGGCCTGGGACGAAATTCGCAGCCTGACCAAGTTTTCGCGCCTGCAAGCTTTTGGCGAAAGGCTGCCCGCCTTGCGCGAGCAGCTCAAGCGCGATTTGGCCCGCCCGGTGCTGGGCCGGGAGCAAGTGGTGGCCCTAGTAATTGCGCTCATGGACCAGTCCTTCATCCGGGTTGGCAACAAGGAATACGCCAAAAAGAACAAGAGCTACGGTCTTACTACGTTGCGCGACCAGCACGTGACTTTCCAGGGGGATGCCGTTCGCTTTGCTTTCGTGGGTAAGAAGGGCGTGCCGCACGACGTGACTCTGCACGACCGTCGCCTGGCCCGCCTAGTGCGCAAGTGCCAGGAAATACCGGGCCAGCACTTGTTTCAATACTACACCGCCGACGGCCAGCGCCATGCGCTGGAGTCGGGCGACGTGAACGGCTACCTGCACACGCACACCAGTCTGGCCCTGTCGGCCAAAGACTTCCGCACCTGGGGCGGCACCGTGAAAATGGTGGAGTGCCTCGAAGCCGTGCTCCGCGACGAGCCCAACCTGGCTCCCGAAAAAGTTGTTCGTAAGGCTGTGAAAGACGTGGCCAACGGCTTGGGCAACACGCCCACGGTGTGCTCGAAGTACTACATTCACCCGCAAGTGGTCGCGCTGTTCAAATCGGGCGAATTGATCGACTACCTGCGCGACCACGACGCCACCCCCGCGCCCGGCGACCTGCTTTCGCCCATTGAACGTCTGGTGCTGAAGATGCTGGCTGCCAGCAAGTAGCGCGGTTTTACTCGCCCAGCGGGCGGGCTTTATGATCCGCCTTTGAGGCGTCGCGCCCGCCAGGGCCGACCGCGGGCGGACGGGGACGGGTTCCGGGGTTGCCGTGAATGGCGAGCCGGGGCCGGCGGGCTGCCCGGGGCCCCGCTTCGACTACCTCCAGCACGTCGGCTCCGGCCAGTCCTTCCAGCGTCAGCACTTTGGTTTCGCGGGGGAAAAAGGCGCGGGCCAGCAGCAATGAATCGGCCCCGAGGGCCGGCGCGTACACAGCCACCGTGGTCGAATCAGCGTAGCGGTGCACCACGAACCGCTCGGCCCGGGCAGTGCCGGCCACGGCCGTGTGCCTGGCCAGGCCGCGGTAGTAGCGGGCCGCGGCGGGGGGCAGGGCGGCGCGGCGGGCTTGCAGGGCGGCCAGGGTGCGGGGCCCTTCGAGGGCGTACACGGCGGGCGGCAGGCAGCGCACGGCGCGCGCCAGCAGCGAGTCGGGCAGGGCCGCCTGCATGGCGGTGGCGGTGCGAACAAAATCGGCGCGGGTGGCCGGGGCCAGGGCGCGGCGGTCGAGGAAACGGCCCTGGCGGGCCAGGCCGCGCACGTTGCCGTAGCGGGGCCCGAAGGTCTGAAACTTGGGTACTAGCCAGCTCACCAGCCGCGGCAGGGCCCCGTCATTGAACCGAAAAAACACTTGGTCGCGGTCCTTGGGAATGGGAGCGAAGCAAACCCCGCCCCCGGGCTGCGGCACGGCCGCCCAGCTCCATTGCTTCGCGTGGCGGTCCCAGTCGCCGAGCCAAAGGTCGAGCAGGCGGGCGCGCAAACATGCCGGCGCATCGATGGCGCTGCCGGGCACGGTGGCGCACCGGGCCAGCATTGCCGTGGTGCCGAGCACCTGGGCAGCGGCGGCGCGGTCGCTGGCCTTTTCTTCCAGCAGCGCCAGCCGGCCCCGGAAGCGGGCCGAGTTTTTGCCTAGGCCGGTTTCGTCGGGGCGCACGTACACGAGGCGCGGCACAGCGTGGTGTACGCCCACGGCCTGGGCCAGGGGCGGCACCACCAGTGCGGCGTAGGGGTTGGCGGCTGAGGTGGCATCGCGCACGGCGTTCAGCAAAAAAGTGCGCCGCAGCACCGACGGCAAGGTTTTGCGGGGGTCTTTGTCAAGGGTCCGCAAAGAGTATTCGCGGCCTTCGGGCCCGTCGAGACTCACACTGACGGTTTGGTAGCCGCCGCCGGCCTTGCCGGGCCGCAACGGACCGCCGCCGGGCGCGCCGTGGGCCAGGGCCAGCACCGGGGCATCGACCGGCGCGGCCCACACCTGGCGGTAGTGCCGGCCCAGCAGCCACTGGTACAGGGCCCCGTGCCGGGCGTATTGGCGGCCGGCGGCCGCGCCGCGCACCGAGTCGGCCCCGGCAAGCCAGGGCAGCACAGCCTGGGCACCCGGCCGGTCATCGGGCGGGCCGTAAGGTTCGCGAGCGCAGGCTGCCAGCAAGCCCGCGCCGAGGGACAGCACAGTCAAATGCTTACAGTAAAGTAATAAGCAACCCAAGGCAAAAATGCAAGAACGGAGGCGTGCCGACTTAATAGGTCCTTATTAATTAAACGGCTCAGGGACGAGTGACTTTACGCAAACGGCCTAAAAAAGACGGCTCTCGCTCACAGTTGCGGCTGAACTGTATAAGCGGGGCCGTTTAATTCCAAAACTCAACCCTCAAAATTCCAACGGGTCGCGGCCGTCCACCGTTCCCGCGCTGTCGAGCACCCGGAAGCGGGCGAACAGCTCCTCCGAATACCAATTTTCTTGGCGCGTGAGGCGCATGGCTTCGCGGTGCTGAGCGTCGTGGTAAGCGTACTGCTGCATGGCCGCCGCCGAGCGCCACACGCTGAACGTGGCTTGGCGCACCACCGGCAATTCGCCCAGCCCGAGGGCCAGCACCACGCCAGGGGCCCCGGCCAGGGCGGCGCTGGTGGGCTCCACGTAGCGCCAGAAGCGGGGCGTTTTCAGCCAGTGGATGCTGGCGCGGGTGAGCACGGCCACGGGCTCGCCGGCCGCCGGGACCCCGGGCCCGGGGTCGCCGAAGGGCTGCTGGCCGTCCCACAGGCCGTGGGCGCGCAGGGGGGCCAGGTGGGCAGTCCAGGTTTCGCGGCAGCGGCCCTGGTACGCCGCGTACCACGGGTGCTCGGCAAAAAACGTGGCGGCGGCGGCCGCCGACTCCCATACGGCCGCCAGAGCGTAGCGGTGCAGGTTGGGCCACAGGCCAAACCCACCGGCCGCGCCGCTGCCCAGCAGTTTGGCGAACCGTAGCCCCGCCGCGCCGCGCAGGGCCCCCGGCGCGGTGCCCATCTGAGCCAGGGCCCAGCGCCGGTGGCCGGGCTGCAAAGTAAACACAGTGAGGGTAGTAAGCACAAAATCGAAGAAAAAGCCTGGGGCAAAAACATGCCCCGCCGCCCCGGCCGGAACACTTCCGGCCGGGGCGGCGGGGCGGGAAAATGCCGGCGGTGCCTACGCGGTTTTTACCTGCGCGTGCGCGTTCACGTCGTCGTCCTTGCTGGGCTCGCCCGTTACCACGGCGCGGGCGTAGCCGTAGGCGCGGCTGAGCAAGCCGCTGGGAGAATCCCAGTACTCGCCCTGTTCGATAACTACTTTCAGGATCATGATGTTCGGGTCTTCCTTGCCTTTGGGGAACCACGCCCGCATGTCTTCGGTATATAGCTCCGCAATTTTGGCCGTGTCGCGGTAAGCATTGGCGTAGCCCGACACGGACACGTACACGTTGGATTCGGGGCTGGCGTAGCTCAAGCCCACTTTGCTGTCTTTGTTCACCTCGTACACCTTGGCCGAGTTGGCGTCGGTGAAAAAGAGGAGGGAGCCGTCGGCTTCGGGCCGGAGCGTGGCCATGGGGCGGCTGTGCAGGTTGTGCTGCTCGTCGAAGGTGGTGAGCATGGCGATGCGCACGTCCTTAATTTTGTCAAACAGCTTGTTGAGGTCGTGGGTGACGGGCGATTGATCGGACATTGGGAGAGGGTTTAATAAGGAAACAAGCCCGGCGCGGCCGGGCTTGTGCTTACGGCCCTCGCCGGGCCGGGGTTGACGCCTGGGTCCGCCCCGGGCCCGTATCTTCCTTTTCCAATGAATTTTCTTGCCCACCTTTTCCTCGCCGGCCCGCCCCGCGAAGCCGGTTATGCCGACCGCCTCGTGGGCCAGTTCATCGCCGACGCCGTGCCCGGCCGCCGGCTCGAAGCCTACGCGCCCGGGGTGCAGGCCGGCATCCGCGCGCACCGCGCCATCGACACGTTCACCGACCAGCACCCGGTGGTGCGCCGCGCCACGGCCCGGTTGCGCGGGGCCGGCCACGGCAAGTACGCTGGCGTGGTGTCCGACGTGTTTTTTGACCATTTCCTGGCCCGGTACTTCGCCGAGTTTTCGGCCGAGCCCCTGCCCGATTTTACCCGCCGCGTGTACGCCCAGCTGGGGGCCCGGCAGGCGGAGTTTCCGGCCCGCGTGCAGCAGTTTTTCCCGTACCTGGTGCAGCACAACTGGCTGCTGCACTACGCCGAAATTGAGGGCGTGGCCCGCAGCCTGGCCGGCCTCAGCCGCCGCGCCGCCCCCGGCTCCAACATGGAGACGGCCCCCGTGGAACTGCTGGCCAACTACGCCGCCTACGAAGCCGATTTTCGAGAATTTTTTCCGCAGGTGTTAGCCTATCAGTGAGCAGCCGGTCAATTAACGCAATGAAGGCTAATTGACCGGCTGCTCACTGATAGGCTAACACCTGCTAGCTGACCCTAGTGCTGGTGGCCGCCTTCGCCGTGGACGTGGCCGTGGGCCAGCTCCTCGGCGGTGGCGGGGCGCACGTCGGCCACCTTGCCGTCGAAGTGCATCACCATGCCGGCCAAGGGGTGGTTGAAGTCCATTTGCACGGCCGTTTCGCCGATGCTGATCACCTTGGCCTGCATGTGGTTGCCCTCGTTGTCGGCCATGGGCAGGAAGTTGCCTTCTTGTAGCATTTCCTCGTCGAGCTTGCCGTCGATCATGAACACGTCCTTCGGGATTTCGACCAGCGCCTGCTCGTCGTACTCGCCGTAGGCCTGCTCGGGTGTGAGGCTGAACTGGAAGGCGTCGCCGGCGTTTTTGCCCGCCAGCTGGTTTTCAAACTCTTCGGGCAGGCCGCTCTGGCCGTAGATGAACACCATCGGCGCGTCGGCCTCGGCCGACTCGACCAATACTTTTTCCTGGTTTTCGTCGGTCACGCTCAAGTCATAGGTGATGGTGACGACTTGGTTTTCGCTGATGGCAGTCATGGGGTGAGGGGTGGTTGGGGAAGAAATAACGCGCCCGCCCGGGCGGCTGTATTGCAAAGAAACGGAGTTCTGGCCGCAAGGCTCGCGGGCGGGGTAGCAAAGTGCCCGCGCCGCCGAGGCGGTCCCGGTAATGGTGGGCCCTCGCCCGGCCGTCCGCAACCGGCTGCCCCGGCGCGGCCAGGGCCCACTGCCGGTCAAGCCAGGCCAAGGGGGCCGGGTTACTCGGTTGCCACCTGCTGCGCGGCCTCTATGATGGCGGCGGCGACCGGCGCCGGCTGCGAAAGGACAAGCAAGTGGCTGCCCGGCACGGTGCGCGTCGTGGCGTTAATTTTTTGCGCGATGGCCCGCTGCAAGTCGGGGTTTATCGTGCGGTCATCGGCAGAAATTACGTACCAACTGGGCTTGGCTTGCCAGGCGGTGGCCTTGACTTTTTCGGTGGTGGCACCGGCGGCCAGGGGCTGCTGGGTGGCCAAGAATAGCTGCTGTTCCGCAGGCGTCAAGTCCGGGCCTAGGTCGGTGGCCAGGCCTTCGGGGGTGATGGTTAGGAAGCCGGCCGCGTCGGGCCGCAGGTGCTGGCCGCCGGCCGGGGCGGGGCCCTGCTGGGCCGCGTCGCCCAGCGACTGGCCCTTGTCGGGGGCGTAAGCGGCCACGTACACCAGGCCGGCCACGGCGGGATTGTCGCCGGCTTCGGTGATGACCACGCCGCCGTAGGAATGGCCCACGAGCAGCACCGACCCATTTTGCCGGGCAATGGCGCGGGCGGTGGTGGCCACGTCGTTGGCCAGCGAGGTCAGCGAGTTTTGCACCGCCGTGACGTGGTAGCCTGCGGCTTGCAGCAGCGGAATGATTTTGGACCAGCTGGAGCCGTCCACCAGCGCGCCGTGCACGAGCACGATGTTTTTGAGGCCTTGGGGGGCGGGGCGGGGACTAGCGTCGGAAGACAAAAGAGCAGGAGCCATCAAAACAAAAAATGAGGATAGATATGCGCGGGCCCGGGCCCGGCCGGTTAATTGGCGGCCTTGTCGGCCAAGCCGGCCAGGGCCTTGTCAATGGCGGCGGCCACGGCGGCCAGTTGCGGGTTGTCGTACTGGGCCATCACGGGGCTGATTTGGTCGTAGGCGACCTGGGTTACGCCGTCTTTGTCTTCGTAGACGTAGATTTTGGTGGGCAGGTACAGGCCCACTTCGGGGCCCCCGGCTTCAAGCAGCTTGCGGGCCGTGAGCGGGTTGCCGATTACGAACAGCACCGCCTTCATCCCAATCGGCACCCGCGACATCACCTTGCCCCAGTTGAGCAGGCCTACGTTGATGAAGTTGCTGCGGCCGGCCAGGAAAGTCATTTCCTCCTCGAACTCGGCGAAGTCCTTGCTGGCGCTGAGCTTGTCGCCGAGCACTTCGGTGCTGGCGCGTCCCATTTCGGCTTGGATGTCTTTGATGGCCTGCGCAAACGGCTTGGCCGACGCAAGCACGACGTGCGCGTTGGTAAAATTGGTAACCGGCATGGGTAGAGAAGTAATAAAAAAAGTGCTGGCGGACCCGCCAACGCCCAAGTGACCGCGCCGGTTACCAAATAGTTTGGCCCGTCTCCTAATCCTGCAACTCCCAGGCCGTGCGGTAGCCGCCGATGCTCTCCACGTAGGCCAGCAATTCCTTGAAAAAAGGATGCGAGCCCAGCGTGGACGAGTCGCCCACCAGCAGCAGCTTGCGGCGGGCGCGGGTCATGCCCACGTTCATGCGGCGAATGTCGGAGAGAAAGCCGATTTCGCCGTGCGAGTTGCTGCGCGTAAGGCTGATGGCGATGATGTCGCGCTCCTGGCCCTGAAACGAATCGACGGTGCCGATGCTCAACATCCGGTGCTGCATGAGGCCGGCCAGCTCGTCGTTTTCCTCCACGGCGTCCTTCAGATAGTTGATTTGGGCACGGTAGGGCGCAATGACGCCGATGCTGAGCAGGTCGTCCTCGTGGTCGGCGGGGTCGTAGGGCTCCAGCAGCTGGCTGAGGCGGCGGAGCAGCAAGTCAGCCTCCTCGGGGTTGGCCGTGGAGCGGCTTTCGGGAATGGTAATCTCCTGGAAGCCAAAGCCCGCCGTGTCGAGGAATTCCACCGGCAGGTCGGGGGCAAAGCGTAGGTCGTAGGCCTCCAAGCCAGCGTGGGCCACGGTGGGAGCGGCCTCCAGGCGGCCGTCGTAGAATTGGTCGGAGCTGAACTGCATGATCTGCTCGTGCATGCGGTACTGCACGGTCAGCATGCGGGCCGCGGCGGGCTGGCGCTTGATGGCCTTCTCGAACAGCGTTTCGCGCAGGGCCCCGGCTTTCTCGCTTTTCACGGTGGGCGGCAGCTGGTGGTGGTCGCCGGCCAGCACCACGCGTTTGGCCTTGCTGATGGGGATCCAGCAGCCCGGCTCCAAGGCCTGGGCCGCCTCGTCGATGAACACCGTTTCGTAGGTGAGGTGGCGGATGTTGCGGTTGGCGGCCCCCACCAGCGTGCAGGTAATCACCTGCACTTGCTCCAACAAATCTTCGGTGATGTAGCGCTCCAAATCGTCGGCGGCCTGGTGCAGGGCCCGCGCTTCCTCCTTCAGCATCCGGCGCTGCTGCTGCTCTTCCCACCCGAAGTTGCGCACGTGCTTGCTGGCCGTTTCGCGGTATTGCTCAGCCGTTTGGCGCATGCTGCGCAACTCGTTGTAGCTTTTGTGGGCCATCACCTGGGCGTCGAGTGTGTGTTCCAGCAGCAAGTCCGACACCCGCGACGGGTTGCCCATGCGGATGACGTTTACGCCGCGCTCGGCCAGCTTTTCGGTCAACAGGTCCACCGCCGTGTTGCTGGGCGCGCAGACCAGCACCCGCCGCTCGCGCCGGATGGTTTCCAAGATGGCCTGCACCAGCGTAGTGGTTTTGCCGGTGCCGGGGGGGCCGTGCACGATGGCCACGTCCTGGGCCGCCAGCACGTGGCGCACGGCGGCCACCTGCGAGTCGTTGAGCGGGCTGGGGTAGAACAGGTCGTCGGGCCGCTCGGCGCGGAAGCGGGCGGGGCGGGCCCCCAGCAGCACGTCGCGCAGCTCGGCCAGGCGGTCGCCGTAGGCCCCCAGCACCTTGCCCAGGGCGTAGTCCATCTCGCGGTAGCTCACCTCATCGAAAGTGAGGTCGATGCCCAGTTTATGTCCTTCGGTTACCCAGTCGGGCAGGTCTTCCTTGGTGGTGGCGAGCAGCAACTTGTTGCGCCGCACGCTGGTAATCACGCCGTTGAGCGTGGGCCGGTCAGTGGCCGCGCGCCCGGCCACGTTGCCAAACAGCGCGGCGTTTTTGCCCACTTGGAACAGGTGCAAGCCCTGCTGCCCGGCGGGACGCTCCAATTCCAGTACCACTTTGCCGCCGAAGCCGATGTCTTCCTTGACAATCGTGACGGGGTACCAGGTGAGGCCCCGCTGCTGGCGCTCCTGAATGCTGGCCTTGGCGTTTTTGAGCTTGAATTGCGCCAGGTCCTCCTGCTGCTCCAGCTTCATCAAAGCTTGAACCTGGCGGAGTTCTTTTTCGAGGGCGTAAGGGTCGGTGGGGGCGAGGGTATCGATCAAAAGAATGCGGGTTGGTTTCGTTGGGTGGGTAACAACGAAAACGGGAAAAGGGTGGCGAAGAGTGGCCGTCAAATGAAATCAACCGGGCTTACCTTCTTCATAATGATAGTGTTCTTGGCTGGCAGTGGTGAACCGTTGGATAAAGCCAGGTTCGTAATGTTCAAGTTTCGTCGGTTCAAATAGCGTTTTCTGGATGGCCCAATCGTAGGTACTTATTCCAACTGGGTGTTTTGTAAGGGTGCCCGTTAGCCGGTACTGACCGATAAATTCTTCCCCTTGTTCTTGAGAAAAAAACTGCTTGCAAACCGGCCGCCTGCGCCGTGAAATACCCAAACTTCGTTCATTACTTTTCCCTGGCTGATTTGATTTATTAAATGGGTCGGACGCGGGAATGGGGTGGTGGCGCGCTTTGTATGCTTTGACCAGCGTAACCCAGCGCCCAACCTGTCAAGTGAAAATTTCTTCGGCCCAAAAATACGCGAACACTGGCTGCGCGTCAGCGGTAATTGCGTACTGAATAAACCAAAAAGGCTGCCCGGTAGCCGGGCAGCCTTTTCTACTAAAGCATCCGACGGCCTACAGCTTGGTGAAGCGCCGGCTGAGCGTCTGCTGGTCCTTGGTTGTGACCACCAGCAGGTACAGGCCGGCGGGCAGGCGGGCCACGTCGAGCGTGCTGCCCAGGGGGCCCCGGCCCGCGAGCCGGCCCAGGGGGTCCAGCAGGCGGTAGGTGCTGCCGGCCAGCTCCGGGCCAACGGCCAGGCGCAACTGGTCGGCCACGGGGTTGGGGTAGAGGGCCAGTTGCGCATCGTTTTGCGTGCTGGCGATGGCCAGGGGCCCCCGGGCCGCGGCCTTGCTGATGCGCACCCAGTTGAGGTTGTAGCCGCCGGTTTGGGCGTACACACCGAAATTGTAGGTGCCCGCGTTGATGGTCACCGTTTTGGATACCGTTTGCCAATTCTGCCAGCCGCCGGTAGCCGGAACAGTCGTGTTGCCTAGCTGGGTCGTGCCCGCATTCAAATCGGAGGAGATTGTGCCGCCGCTGGCCCCGCTGGCCACCCGGTACTCGACGAGGTAGGTGCCGGTGGTGGGGAAGTTGATGCCGTTCCATACCAAGTAATCGCCTGGGTCGATGTAGCCCATGTCCTGGCCGCCGCCCGCGTCGGTGCAGGTTTCTACCACCATGCCGTTGTTCACGTTGGCCGCTTCGGCTTCGAGCTGCCGGCTAAACGAGGCCCCCGCCGCGGCAAAGGTGAGCCAGTTCACGTTGCAGCCCGTGGAAGCAGCGGCGAACACGCGCAGGGTTTGCACGCCGGCCGGCAGGCTCACCGTGGCGTTGATGGTCTGCCAGGCCTGCCAGCCGCCGGTGTTGCCCACGCTGATGCTGCCGAGCGTAGCACCGCTGCTGTTGCGCAGCTGTAGCGTGGCCCCGCCGTTGGCGCTGGCCACCCGGAAGCCAACCGTGTAGCTGCCGGCCGTGGCCACGTTCACAGAGTAGTCCAGGTAGTCGTTGGTTTCGAAGTAATCGACGTTCAGCCCGCCGCCGGTATCGGTCGTGGTTTCGGTTTGGGTGCCCGACTGAGTCGTGAAGGCTTCGGCCTCAATCTTACCGGGAATGGCTTTTGGCGACGAAGTTGCCTGGCCCGCAAAGCCGCCAAACGTGGCCACGACCTTCGTGGGCTGCGGCGTTTGTAGTGTTGAGGACTGGTCGTTCACGTCGTCGTAGGCAAAGCCGTACGAGAGGTTATCGATGCTGATGCCCGGCAGGTGCCAGAAGCGGGCGTAGTAGTTGGAGGGCGCGGCCTGGTAATATTTGCTGGCGTCGTACCAGTTTTGCTGGCCCACGTTGGCAGTAGTCGTGTTCACGGCGTGGCGGTTGATGGCGGCCGTGAGCTGGGCCTGCACCACGAGGTCGCAATCGCCGTCGCCGTTGCGCGTCGCCAGCACGCCCTTGCCCTCAAACGCTTCCTGCGAGGTGGGGCGGCGGGTAACGATGCCCGTGCGGCCCGTGTAGCCGCCCGACTGGCCCACCACCACCAGCCGGTCGTCGGCCCCCACGCGGCCCTTGAACACGCCCGCGTTGCCGGCGTAAAAAATCAGGTCCTCGTTTTTGTACTTGGCCCAAATGGCGTCGATGTACGGCTTGAAGTAGTTGCCGTAGGGCCCCGCCGTGGTGCCGTTGGTGCCGTCGTAAAAGGCCGGGGTCTTCGAGGGAAAGCTGATGACGCCGGTCGCGTTGTTCACCGTGCCCTGAAATTCGGTCGGCACGTTGGCTTTGTAAGCCGCCACGATGTCGGCGGCGGTTTTCAGCTCGCCCGTTTTCTTGTAGTAGCCGTTGCCGTACAGCTCCAGGCCCATGGGGTAGGCAAAGGCGTCGACGCGCGTGGTGTTGCCGAAAAAGCCGCCGCCGTTGTTGGTCAGCTCAATGGTTTCGTAAATGATGCCCGTGTTGGGATCGGTGGGGCTCTGCGGGTTGGGCGCGGTGTAGCCCGAGGGCGCACCGTTGGCCCCAAAGAAGTAGAAATACAGCTGCTGGCCCCGCGAGATGTACACCCGGCAGCCCGCGATGTAGGGCAGCGTAAACGTACGGTTGGGAATGGCGCTGAGCTTGGTGAAGCAGGCCGCGTACTTCGAGTTCTGGCCCGGCCCCGTGTTGCCGTTGATGGTGGGCCCGGTAACGGTGTTGTAGCCGGGGCTCATGGGCAGCACTTGGCTGTTGGCGGCGTTGATCCAGACGTGGTTGTTATTGGGGTCGATGCCTACGATGGCCACGTATAGGTCGGTATCGGCAAACGGCGACGTGTTGTTGATGGTGAACGGAATGTTGCCTTGGGCGTGGCTGCGGGAAGGCACCAACCCGGCGAGTGCCAGGGCCAGCCCGAGCAGGAGAAGAAGTGCATGTTTTTTCATGAGGGTAGAGGTAGAAGTGGGTGGGAAGGAAAAAATGTAAAATGTGGAACCCCGCTGCTGCCGGCAGGTTGGTAAGGCCGTGGGTAGCGGCGCAGCCAGGTAAATCTATCAAAACCGGGCGAATTAAAAAAAGTCCGCCGGGGCCCAAAAGCACCGGGGTGGAAAATGGCCCTGTTTACGACGCAAGTTCCTCGCAATACCTTCAAAAAATACTGACCACCAATTGGTTGTTGCGTCTGAGATGAAAAACAAAAGAAGCTGTCCCCCTTCGGAGACAGCCTCTTGGCATACAGATAATTCCTGTTCGGTGGGGCTTTACGGCTGCGCCTGGCGCGAAAGTGGCTGGCGGCCGACAACTTCCGCGACCAGTTCGCCTTCGGGCCGGCCGCGCAGGCGCTGGTAGTTCAACTCGAATAGCCACGCGGCGTGCGCCGCGTCGGCAACGGTGCGCACGGAAAACTCCGTCCAGCCCCGATATGCGGCACCTCCCCACCGCAGCGGCCGGGCCAGGCCGCCGGCTACCAGGGCCTGCCCCAGGGCCGGGCTAGTGGCCAGGTGTGCTTCGCCGTTGAGGTGGATATGGCCCAACTCGTCGTCGCCGACGTAAAAATCGGTGCCGTCCACTACTTCGCCCACCCTAAACAGGTCCCAGTGGGCGGCGGCTATAACCCCGAACCAGCCTTGAATGGCCAGCGAAACCGGTTCGAGTACGGCGACCAGCGCAGGAGCCGGGGCCAGGGGGCCTTTTTCAGAAAGCTTCATCGGTTTTGATTAAAAGTTTGGTTCAGCTGTTACGCGGATTTCTGGTAGCAGCGCTGTTTGCGCGCTCAAGAATTTCAACTCTGGCACGTACCGGCGCTCGTAGCACCGCGGCCGGCCGGTACGGCTGGCCGCGGTGCTGGTGCTACCACGGGCTAATGCCCGTCTCCGGCGCGTTATCATCGCTAAAAAACTGGCCGGTGGGGCCCTCCGGCGCTAACAGGGCAGCTTTTACCACGCGCGCGGCCGCCTCGGGCACGCTGCCGGGCCCGCTGTGGTGGTTGAAATCGGTGGCGGTGTAGCCCGGGTCCACGGCGTTCACCTTGAAGGGCGTGTCGCGCAACTCCTGGGCCAGCATCACCGTGTAGGCGTTCAGCGCCGCTTTCGACGGCTGGTAGGCGGCACCCGTGATGTTGTAATACCTCCAGGTAGGGTCCTGGTGCAGCGTTAGCGAGGCCAGGCCCGTCGTCACGTTCACAACCCGGGGCGCGGGCGAATGCCGCAGCAAGTCAATAAAGGCCTGGGTGACCGCGATGACTCCAAAAACATTGGTTTCGAATACCTGCTTAATCAAGTCGACGCTGGTGCTGAGGGTCGGTTGGGACATGCCCCCGAGGATGCCGGCGTTGTTGACGAGCACGTCCAGCACGGTCGTTTTCTGGCCCACTGCCGCCCGGGCAGCGGTGATGGAGGCGCTGTCGGCGACATCAATCTGAATCGGCTCGACCTGGAAGAAGCCTTCCGCCTGAAGCTGGTCGACGGCCTGCTGGCCGTTTGGCAAATCGCGGCTGCCCAGGTACACGTAATAGCCGTGCTGGAGCAGCTGGCGGGCCGTTTCGAAGCCAATGCTTTTGTTGGCACCGGTAATAAGAGCGTATTTCATGGAGAATGTGGGGGCTGGTGAACCGAAGAGGCTGAGTTGTTAGAACAATACAAAGGTCTCCCAGCCCGAAGCGGGGCCCTAACGAGATTCAAACGAAAGTGTAAGATATTCAAACCAACGCCAGCGGCGAAGCAGCCACGTGGTCCTGGCTGAGCCTGGCGCGCAGGGCCGACGGGTTGGTGCCAGTTTGTTTTTTGAAGAAGTTGTTGAAGTAGGTCGGGTATGCAAAGCCCAGCCCGTAGGCAATTTCGGCGGTGCTCCAGCTCGTGTGTTGGAGCAGGGCCTTGGCCTCACTAACTATACGCTCCGCAATGTGCACGGATGTGGACTTGCCGGTGAGCGCGCGCACGGCCCGGTTCAGGTGGTTGACGTGCACCGAGAGGCAGCGCGCAAAATCGCCCGGGGTGCGCAGCTTCAGCCCGTGGGCGGGCGAGTCGATGGGAAACTGCTTTTCCAGCAATCCCTGAAACAGGGACACGATGCGACTGCCGGCGTTGGGATGTTGGTAGTAGGCCGCCTGCGGCTGTAGTTTCAAGGCCGCGTGAATGACCAGGTTCAGGTAATTGCGCACCACTTCCTGCTGGTAGAGGTAACCTGAGTTCATCTCCTGCAACATCTTGCCAAAGAGGTAGCTTAAGTCGGCGTACTGGGCCTCATCCACCAGGTACACCGGGTCGCTGCCGAGCCGGAACAGCGGCGACTCCTGCAAGCTGGCGGCGCGGTCGTTGATGATGAGGAATTCTTCCGTAAACATGCACAAGTAGCCGCCCTGCTCTTCCGAGACGGGTTCCCAGGAATAAGGAATCAACGGGTTGGAAAACACCAGCGCGGGCCGGTCAATCAGGACCCCGCGGGTGGCGTAATTGTAGCGGCTGCTGCCGGTGAGCAGCGCAATCTTGTAGTAATCGCGCCGGCCAAACGTTAGCGTGCGGGTGCGGAACTGCTCGCGGGCGTACACGTTGACGCGGCCCGAAGCAACCACTGCTGGCAACTGACCGGCGGGGGCTTCCGTACTGCGCGCAGCCGGCAAAACAGCAGAAGTTAGGTTAGGTAAAGGCATGCTCAAAAATAAGCAAATCAAACCGAAAACAGGACTCTACGAGCAACGAGCAACGAGCAACGCGCGACGCGCGACGCGCGACGGGCTGGCTTGCTTAAAAAGCGGCGGCGAATTCCTTCGCGAAATCTTCCACCTTGACCTTACCCATCGCGAGGGGCTGGTGGCGGTCGTAGTCCTGGCGCAAGGTGCCGTTGCGAATGCTGGCCCCCAATTCGACGTAGAGGGCGGCGATGGGGGCCGGGATGCCGGCTTGTTCCAGGCCGCTATGGGTTTGCTCGTCGCTGAAGGTCAGCCATTGTAGCTCCGGCTGGCCAATGGCGGCCCCCAGGATGCGGGCCGTTTCGCTGGCCGTGCGCTCGTCGCTGGCCACGTAGCGCACGGTCCGGCCGGAAGCTGGCTTGGTTAGCTCTTCGGCGGCGGCGGCGGCAATGTCGCGGGGGTGGGCCCACACGATTTTATCGTCGCCCCCGTAATTGCTGCCCATCAGGCCCTGGCCCTTGATCATGCCCGCAAAGCCGAACAGGTTGTAGTAGAAGGAACCGGGGCGCAAGTGCGTCAGCGCGACGTTGGGCAGCTCATCCAAGAGGCCTTCCACCTGGTGCGAACCCAGAATGAAGCCGGTGCCCCGGTCCAAATCCGCCCCCCAGCTGCTCAGGTGCACCACCCGCGGCACGCCCGCTTGTGCCAGGGCGTGGGCGTAGCTGCGGCCCACGCGGCGGTAATGGTCCAGCACGTCGGGCGCGGCCATGTTGGGGGGTACCATGGCGTACACGGCCCCGGCCCCGGCGAAGGTGGTGGCCAGGAAGGCCGCGTCTTCCAGGGAGCCGATGGCGGCGGTGGCCCCCAGCGCCTCAATGGCGGCTTGCTTGCCGGCCTGGCTGCTGATGACCGTCACGGCGTGGCCGTGGGCGACTAGTTCTTGGGCGAGCGGCGCGCTGATGTTGCCCAACGAGCCAGTTACAATAATTTTCATGGGAAGGGTTATTTCGTTTGTTTTAACAAATATACTATACAGTATAGTATATTTGATGCTACTCTGTCGAAAAACTTTTTGGGTTACATCAGAAAAAGCAGCGCGCCAAGGAATGATGGTGCGTATCCGGGTGAGAAGCCTGACTTTTGCCCGTGGGGTGGCTCCACTGCCCCAACGTTGCCATGAATAAAAAAACAGTCAAGCGAGGATCCGAACTGCGCACGCACATGTTGCACGCCGCCAAGGCCGTGTTCTTGGAAGCCGGCTTCGAGCGGGCGTCGATGGACCGCATTGCCGCGCACGCCGACACGACCAAGCGCACGCTTTACGCCCACTTTGTGCGGAAGGAAGACCTGTTCTTGGCCGTCTTTGACCTGGTGCTGGACTTGCAGCTCGACCACCTACGCGGGCCGGCCGACTACGCCCCCGACCCCACCGAGTCCCTCGTGCTCTTTTGCGCCCGCTTTCTCGAAACCGTCTTGGCAAGCAAGCCGCTGCGCCTGTTTCGGCTGGCCATCACCGAGGCCGAGCGGTTTCCGCAGGGGGCCGTGCGCCTGCACGAAGCCATGTTCGAGAACGTGCAAGTGCGCATCGCGCTGTTCCTTAACGAACGGCTAGGCGTAGCGAAGGACGCGAGCCAGGAGTTCGCGCAGGGCCTGCTGGCCCAGTTGCTGTACCCACGCTTCACCCGAGCCCTCTTCGGCGCGGTCGAACCGGCGGCGACGTGGTCCGAGGAGTTGGGCGCGAGCCCCGCCGTGGACCTAACTCTTATCCGACACGCGGTAACGGCCCGCGTGCCGCTCACCGCCTGACGTTGGTCAAGCCGTTTGCTTTCCCTAGCCCCTTTATGGGGTGGTTTCAACCCCTTGCTGCTTACGAGAAGGCCACTGCCAGTCCGCCCGTGGGGGCAACCTTGGCCGTGCGGGTGCAACGAAAATTTTGGAGCTGCAATAACCCCGGGCCGGCGCGGTTGCGTAAAGCTGCGGGGCCTTCCATCTTTTCTCGTGATCCACATGCACTTACCGCGTTTTTCACTCTTCGCCGCCGTGCTGCTTGCGCTGGCCGCTTGTAGCGGTGACACCAAGCCCGACAAACCGGAGAAAGTAGCGGCGGCGGCCCCGCCCGCCGTGCCCACGTCCGAAAGCGCCAAAAGCCTGGTGTTGGTGGCCACGTCGGACACGATTTGGAACGGCATTGCCGTGTCGGACGACGACCGGAAATTTGTGCTATTCCCGCACAACGAGGGCGACCGGGGCACCCGCATCGGCGAGCTGCAGGCCGACGGCACAGTGCGCGCCTTTCCCAACCGCGCCTGGAACAGCTGGGGCCCCAACGACCCCGGGGCGGCCAACAAGTTCGTGCGGGCCAACTCGCTGCGCTTCGGCCCCGACGGCAACCTGTGGATCGTGGACACGGGCACGCCCAAATCGGACGCCGCGCCGGTGCCGCACGGCCCCAAACTGCTGGCCTTCGACATCCGTACCAACCAGCTGCTCAAATCGATTCCGCTCGATCAGTACGTCAAGAAGAAGAGCTTCGTGGACGACCTGCGCTTCCACGGCGATGTGATTTACGTGACCGACGCCGGGGCCCCGGGCCTCATCGTCCTCAACCAGAAAACCGGCCAGGGCCGCCGCCTGCTCGACGACGACACCACGACCACCGCCCGCCGCCCAATGCTGGGCGAGGGCAAAAAAATGGTGAAGCCCAACGGCGACGATGTGGCCCTGCACGCCGACCAGATGGAGGTGTCGCCCGACGGCAAATATTACTATTTCCAGACCGCCGCCGGGCCCCTATACCGCGTCGAAACCAAACTCCTGGACGACCCAAACGTGAAATCGGCCGACCTGGCCAAGCAGGTGAAATATTTTTTTAACTCACCCACCTGCGGCGGCACCACCATCGACGCTGCCGGCAACCTGTACGTGTGCGACGCCAACCAGAAACGCATTTTGAAGGTGACGCCCGACGCGCAAAGCAGCGTGCTGGTGCAGGACCCGCGCCTCATTTGGGCCGATGCGCTGTGGATTGACCACGCCGGCAACCTCTGGATTCCAGTGCCGCAGATGAACCGCACCGCTGGCTTCCAGAAGGGCGTGCAAACGGTGGCCTTTCCGGTGCAGCTGTTCAAGATGCCGCTGGGGGCCAAGCCGTTTCGCGACTAGGGGCCCCGGCAGGGGCCGGCTGCTTACTGAAAAAAATCCTCCGGGTCGGTTTGCTGAAAGTATTTCTCTAGCTTGGCGATGTCGCCAAAATACGGCTGCACGCAGGCCATGAACTGCTGCACGGCGGCGGAACCGTCGGCGTAGGCTAGAAATGTGTCGCCGACCTCGTCGAATTCGAGGTGGTCGAGCAATTCGGGCTGAAATTCTTCGATGATGGTTTCGAGGTGTTCGCGCCACGACGCGCCGCTGCCGCTGAAGCCGAAATCCTCAAACAGGTCGTGGTAATCTTCCAACGCGCCCGCGTGGGCCACGATGGCAAACCGGCGGGCGGGGTTGCCGGCCGTTTTGGCGGCGGCCACTTCAAAAGGGTAGGTGCTGGTCATGGCAACGGGTTGAACGGCCGGGGCCCCGGCCGGGGGTGGTTCTTCTGGTTACGGGTGCGGGGCCGGGAATGGCCGGCGGCGTTCACCGGTACCGGGCCGGAAAATAGCAGGTTCCGGCGACCGTCGAGAAACGGATTTCCGGCCCCGCAAAGCCCATGGGGGGCGTCGCGGAACGGATGGGGCGCGGCTGGAAAGCGCTAGGGAGCCGCCAAAAACAAATTTCCAACCGCCAAAAACCGCTGGGGAGCGCCCAAAAACGGGTTTCCGGGGTTGTGCAAGGGGCGGGGCGGGGGCCAGAGCGGCCGGGGCCGGGCGCGCAACGCTTGGGGGGGCGCCGGGGGCTGCCGGAGGGCCCCGGAACGGCCCCGTTTTGCACAATAGTAAGAAAAGGCCAGCGCACCAAGCCCCGGCAATAAGCCCTGGGCCGGCGGGCCCCAAACCGCGCCTACCGCCGCTTGCGCCGCCACAGCAGCAGCGCCGCGCAGGCCGCGCCCAGCCCGGCGATGAGCCAGTCGCGCCACTGGCGGCCCTGCTGCGCTTCGTCCAGGTCGGCTTCGAGGGCCTGCTGGCGGGCAACGGCCTGCCGCTCGCGCTCCTGCACGTTGAGCTGCTTGTTTTGCAGCTCGGCCAGGCGTTCGGCGGTGAGGTTGCGGTCGTCGCGGCCGGTGGCTTGCAGCGTCGTGGCCGCGGCCTGGGCGGTTTGGGCCGTTTGGTTGAGCACGCCCACGATCTGTTCGTCCTTGTCCACGATGCCTTGCAGGGCGTCCACTACGTCCTGCAAGTCTTTTTTCGACGGCTTGCCGCCGAGGCCAAACAAGCTGTTGCGCTGGGCCTTGGCGGCGGCGTAGCGCTGGGTGAGGACCCGGCGCTCGGCCAGCAGGCGGGGCAGGGGCGAGGCGGGCGGCGCGGTTTGGGCCGGGGCGGGCAGCAGCGCAGTGGCCAGCAGCAGCGCGGTGAAACGAAAGGGCAGCATGGGCAAAAAGGTCGGGGCGGGCGCGCCGGCGGGGCAGCGCGCGGCCGGTTTTTTTAAGAAATGGGCGAAGCAGTCGCGGAAACGTTTGGATGGACCCGGTGCGTGCCGGCAAGGGCGGGGACCGGCGCGCCGCGCCGGCTGCCCCCGCCGCCGGGGCGGGTTTTCCGGCGCAAACCTACCGTTTTCGCCGCCGGGGCCCTAATTTTAATCTTTTCTACCGCCCGCCGCTCCCTTGCCCGAATCTGCCCACGCCCGCCTCGCTGCCCTTGCCACCCCCGCCGCCGCGCCGGCCGACCAGCTCCCGCGCCTGCGCAAGCTGCTGGAGGCCCTGTTGCGCCGCGAGTGCCAGCAGCGCAAGGCCCCGTTCAGCAACCTGAGCCAGGCCATCGGGTGGGTGGGCTACGCCCTGGAGCTGCCCGGCGCCCTGCGCCACCGCCTGCAAGCCCTGCGCCTAGCCGCCAACCTAGTGCTGCACGAGAGCTACCCCGGCACCGCCGCCGAAGCCGCCGCCGGCTTCGGGGCCCTGGCCGAGCTGCTGGGTTTTTTGACGCCGGAAAAATACGCCGGTCCCTGGCCCGAGGACGCGGCCGGGGCCCTGGCGAACCAGCCGGAAGCAGTGGCCGAAACGGCGGCCACGCTGCCCCTGGCGGCTTTATTTGTTAACCCAGACGTGGCCGCGGTGTGGCGGGTGCAGGTGCTGCACGTCGACTTGGCCCAGGGCGTGCTGACCGTCGAACTAGCCGAGCCGGCCGACGGCCGGCCCGCGGGGCCCTTCGCCGTGGTGCTGCCCGAGGCCTACGACAACCTGCTGCCGCTGGCGGCGGCGCTGCACCCGGGCCTCAACCTCATCGGGCCGGTGCGCGAGGCCGGCGGTTGCTACCGGCCGCGCCGCGTGGTGCTCGAACCCGATTATTTAATCAACGTCACGACCCTGGCCGAGTGCGCCCTTAAAGACGGCACCGTGCCCGAGCTGGGCGTGCTGCATTCGTTTCTGCCCGACGAAGTGTCGCGCCCGCTGGCCGTGGGAAACCTGGTCAACATCCTGCTGGATGAGGAAGTGAGCCACGCGGGGCGGCAGTTGGCCGTTGGCGACGCGCCCCGGGAGGGCAATTTCGACCTCGACCACTTCCTTAAGCACCGCCTGTTTCGGTCGGCCCCGCTGCTGCTGAGCACCTTGCCCGAATTCCAGAGCCGCACCGGCGTGCCCGAATTGTTGAATGATTTACGCCGCCACCACCGCACCCTGCGCGAGACCCGGCAACAGGGCTTTGTGGCGGCGTCGCGCACCGGCTACCAGCAGGAGCCGTTGCGGCCGGCCGACTGCTTCTTGGAACCGGCTTTTTTATCGGCCACTTACGGCTTGCAAGGGCGGCTCGATCTGCTGCACGAAAGCCCCACCGGCTACGATTTGGTGGAGTTGAAAACCAGCACCCGCGTGCCCTTCGACCAGCCCTGGAGCAACCACACGGCCCAGGCCCAGCTTTACCGCCTGCTGCTGGAGTCGGTGTTCGGGGCCGACGGCGAAACGGCCGGGCGCGGGCGCACCAGCATCCTCTACTCCAACGCCGCCAACGGCCAGGCCCCCGTGCGGCGCGTGGACCACGACCCCGCCCTGGTGGACCGGCTGCTGGCCGTGCGCAACTACGTGGTGGGCACCGAGCTGCTGCTGGCCCGCTCGCCGGGCCCCGGCCACACGGCCGCCCTGTTGGCCCCCGTGCTGCGCCCCGACCTGGCCCAGCTGCCGCCCTTCACCCGCGAAAAAGCCGAGAAAGTGGCCAACACCTGGGCCGCCGCCGACGTCACGGAGCGGGCCTATTGCTTGGAAATCATTCGTTTCGGGGCCCGCGAGATGCGCCTCTCGCTGCTCGGCGACGACACCCGCCCCGGCGACGCCGGCGGCCAGGCCGGCCTGTGGCGGCTCTCGGCCCAGCGCAAGCACCAGAACTTCAGCCTGCTCGACGAGCTGACCCTGCTCGAAGACCACACCGACGCCCCCGACACCGCCCGCGACGGCCTGGGGCCCCACCTCGTCCTGCAACGGGCCCCCGGCGGCCGCGAAGTCAACTTCCGGGCCGGCGACACGCTCATCCTCTACCCGAGAAAAAAAGCTGGTGACCCTAGGAGAAAAGCTGATAGCTTACAGCCGATGGCTGATGGCTTTTCGCTGGACGAAAAAGCCATCAGCTCAAAAGAAGAAGCCAACAGCCAACAGCTAACAGCTAACAGCTTAAGTATTTTAGACGCCCAGATAGTGAAGGTGACGCTGGCCGAAGACCTGGGGGCCGACGGCCGCGTGGTGCTGGCCGTGCGTAACCGCCGCATTGCCCCGCGCTACCTGCGCGGCCACTCGCACTGGGCCCTGGAGCCCGACACGTTCGACACGTTCCGGCGCGAGTGGGCGGGCCTGTCGGCTTTCCTGGCGCTGCCGCCCGAGCGCCGGGGCCGCCTGCTGGCCCGCACCGCCCCGCGCCCGCCCGCCGAATGGGCCCCCGCCGACGCGCCCGCTACCGACGCCGCCGAAGTGGTGCGCCGCGCCCTGGCGGCCCCCGACTGGTTCGTGCTCTGCGGGCCCCCCGGCACCGGCAAAACCCGCTCGGTGCTGCGCGAACTGGCCGTAAAGCTCGTGGCCGCCGACCAGCGCACACTGCTGGCCGCTTACACTAACCGCGCCGTGGACGAAATCTGCGAGCAGCTGGTGGCCGCCGGGCTGCCCTTCATCCGCATCGGCTCGCGGCTGAGCACGGCCCCCGCGTACCGGCCGTATTTGCTGGACAATATGATCCGGGACTTGCCCTCGCGCCAGACCGTGCGGGCCCGCCTCACCGGCACGCCGCTCTACGTGGGCACCATCGCCAGCCTGCTGGGAAAGCCAGAGCTGTTCCTGCTGAAAAGCTTCGACGTGGCGGTGGTGGACGAAGCCAGCCAGGTGCTCGAAGCGCCCATGCTGGCCTTGCTGGCCAAGGTGAAAAAATTTATCCTCATCGGCGACCACCGCCAGCTGCCGGCCGTGGTGGCCCAGGAGCCGACCAGCAGCGCCGTGGCCCCCGGCGTGGCCGAGCTGCTGCGCCAGGAGCTGGGCCTCACCAATTTACGCAACTCCTACTTCGAGCGCTTGTTCCGGCGGGCCGAGGCGAACTGGCCCTACGCCCACGGCACGCTGGCCCGCCAGTACCGCGCCCACGAAGAGTTGGCTGCGCTTGTCAACGACGATTTTTATGGGGGCCGGCTGCTGAGCCCCGAGCCTTGGCAAAGCGCCGGCCTCAACCCGTACGCCTGGCCCCCGGCCGCCGATGCTTTTGGCGAAGCGCTGCGCCGCCAGCGCCTGGTGTTCGTGCCCACCCGCCGCCAGCCCGACGACCTCTCCCAAAAAGAATCGGGCCAGGAGGCCGACCTCGCGGCCCGCGCCGCCCTGGCCGTGGCCCTGGGCGAGGGCCCCCGGTTCGACCCCGCCACCAGCCTGGGCATCATCGCCAGCTACCGCAACCAGGCCGCCCGCATCCGCGCCCGCCTGGCCCAGCTGGCCCAGGAACACGATTTGCCCGCCCTGCTCCAGGTCAGCGTCGACACCGTGGAGCGCTACCAGGGCTCGCAGCGGGGCGTCATCATCGTCAGCTTCTGCTGCCACCACGAGCACCAGCTGGAGCTGATGGTGTCGCCCGACGAAACCGGCCGGGTGGACCGCAAGCTCAACGTGGCCCTTACCCGGGCCCGGCAGCAGCTCGTGCTGCTCGGCAACGCCGAAGTGCTGAGCCGGGCCCCGCACCACGCGGCCCTGCTGGCGCGGGTGCGCGCCGGCGGGGGCTGGGTGGAGATGAAGTAACGCCGCTGACCGAACCAATGACGCACGGCAACGGCACCGCGTCAATAATTCAACCCATACACCCCAAAAAACTGCCGCTCCGTGACCCATTGCGGGGTGGCGCGGAAGGCCAGGTCGCGCAGGGCCCCGGCGGGCCCGGCCAGGTAGCCGACGCGGCCCAGCAGGCGCGAAGTGCGTACGATGCGGTGGGCTTTGGCACGGCGCAGCTGCTGCATGGCGGCGAAGGCCCGCGCCGGGTCGGCGGGCTGCCGGTGCAGGCACAGGGCCAGGGCGTAAGCGTCTTCCACGGCCTGGCAGCCGCCCTGGCCCATATAGGGCGTGGCGGCGTGGGCGGCGTCGCCAATCAGGCAAATGCGGCCCCGGTGCCAGCGGGGCAGCGGGTCGAAGTCCACGACCTCGTTTTTGATGATGGCCGCCTCGTGGGCCGCCGCCAGGATGGCCGGTACGGGGTAGGCAAAGCCCCGGAAGGCCGTTTGCAGGCGGCCCAACAGCCCGGCTCGCTCGCCCCCGAACGCGCCGGGCACCGCCGCGAACCAATCGACCACGCCGTCGGCAATCTCCGAAAAGCCGAACCGCTGCCCGCCCATCCACGCCTCGCGGATGGCCTGCTTGTAGCGGGGGGCCAGGTGTAGCGCCGCCAGGCCCCGCCACACCAAGTGCCCGGTGCCGCCCGGCCGCACCCCCGGAAACAGCTGCGCGCGCACGGGCGAGTGCACGCCGTCGGCCCCCACCACGAAGCCGGCCCGGACCGTCGTGCCGTCGGCAAACGAAACGGTGACGCCGGCCGCGTCTTCGGCCAGGGCGGTGCAGGCCTTGCCCAGCTGCACGTGGGCCGGGCCCAGCGCCGTCAACAAAATCTGCTGAAGCGTGGCCCGCCGGATGGCCGTGGTGGCGTGGCCAAACCGCAGCCGGATGCGGGCCTGGTCGGTGCGCAGCAGGGGCCGCATCCGCCCGTCCACCACCTCAATGGCTTGCAGCGGCACCCCGCCGGCGTTGATTTGGGCAGCCAGGCCCAGCCGGTCGAATACTTGCATGGCGTTGGGGGCCATCCAGATGCCGGCCCCCAGGGGCAGGATTTGCGGGGCCGCTTCGCACACCGTGGCCGCGATGCCCCGCTGCCGCAGCGCGACGGCCGCCGTGAGCCCGGCGATGCCCCCGCCGATGATGATGCCCGGTAGCTCCATAAAATGCGTGTGGTCGTGGCGTTGGCGGGCCAAAGGTAAGCGGGCGGGCGAAGCAAGAACCTTGCGCTGCGCGCCCGGCGGCCCTCACCGAATCTGCCGCAGAATCGTCTCGTCCGTAATCTTGTCGTCGTCCATCAGCAGCAGGGCCTTGCTGAGGATGATGGAGAGCACGGCATCGCCCTCGAAGGGCAGGAACACGTCGGGGGACCCCACGGTTTTGGCCGTGCGGTCGGGCACGATGCACAGGTACTGGTCGTTGGGTTCCATGAGGATGTTGCCGCTGCCGAGGTGGATTTTGTAGGTGCGCACCTTGCCGCACACCACCAAAAACCGGTCCTTTATTGCGCTGACTTTGCCGATTTTCAGGCGGGGCACCAGGCGTTCCAGGGCCATCTTGCGGTTTTTGGCCACTTCGCCCAGCTCGCCGAAGCTGTAGCTTTCCCAGTAGTTGCGGTAGGCGGGCAGGCCGCCGTTGTCGCGCCAGGCGGGGTCGTTGCCCACGCTGGCCACCCCCACGAACAAGTCCACGTCGCGCATCACCTCGGAGAACGCCAACGCCGGGATTTCGGGCAGCGGCACGGCCACGCCGGCGCGGGTGAAGCGCAGCTGGTCGGTGCTCACGTAGTTCCAAATGCCGGTGGGGTTGTACGCGCCGTCGGCGTTTACTTCGCTCACCCAAAACTGCGCCTGCAAGCCGTGGGCGGGCAATTCCAACGTGGCCGAGTCCGATTCGTAGCCCTTGTCGTACGCGCCCATGAGGCGATACTGCCAGCCCCGGCCCCGCGCCAGGGCACTGAACTGGTGCTGCCGCAGCAGGTGCGCCGCCATGCGGTTGGAGTAGGTGCGGGTGGTTTCTTCCGGGGGCGTGAGCAGGTACACTTCGCGGAAGGCTTGCTTGAGCGGCTGGCGCAACCGGCGCTGCTCCAGCAGGGCCCGCCAGGCCAGCACCTCCGCGGTGGCGGACAGCACGGGGTGCCACAGCTGCACGGTGTCCGCGTCGGTAGGGGCCAGGGGCAGGGGCTGGCCGTGAGCGTCGCACCAGGCCCCGTCCAGCCACAAGGCATCCTGGGAGGAGTTGTCGGGGCGCTGTATGCGCCAGACGAGGCCGCGCACCAACGGCCCCAGCAGGCCGTGGACCAGGTAGTTTTTGGCGAACTGCCCCCACGGAATGCGCCGGCCCGTCAGAAAACTGCGGTCGAGGCGGTCGCGCTGGGTGGTGTAGGTGTGCTGTGCCTGCCCCTGGGCGAGCTTCAGGCCGCGCAGCTCGGCGGCGTGGCGGGCTTTGAGGGCAGTGGGGGCGCTTTTGAGGGTTTTGCCGGCCTTGGTCCAGCGCAGCTCGGCTTTGCTGCCCACCAGGGCCAGGCGGGCTTCGTACTCGCCGAAGCCAAAGCTGGCCTGGCCGTCCCGGAGTCCGTAATCGGGTACGCTCAGGTCTTCAATCTCGTCGGCACTCATGCCCAGGGCCTGCGAAGCCTTCACGAGGTAGCCGGCAATCAGGGCTTTGGTGTTTTCCTGCGCCACGCGGGGGCGCAGGCTGGCCAGGTGGGCCACGCCGGACAGGCCCTTTTGGCTCAGGATCAGCAAGGCGACATTGCCGAGGCTTATGGCCAGCGGGCCCGCGCCCGGCTGCTTGCGCAGGCAGCGCCCGGCCAGGTCGGCCAGCTGCTGGAGCAGGGGCGCATCGGCCAGCGGCGCGAGCACCCACAGCAGGCCTTTGGCCGCGGACTGGTTGATTTCCAGCAGGTAACTGTCGCCGGCCCACTGCGAAGCGGGCCGGGCGGTGCGGAAGTCGGCCAGTGGCAGGTAAGCCAACAGTTCCAGCCAGGCGCGGCCTTGCTCGCGCACGGCATCGGGGCCCACGGCAGCGGTGGCGGCGGCCAACTCCTTGGCCAGCTTGGCGGTGGGGCGGCCGCCGGTGGCCGTGGCCAGCAGGCCCAGCAGCTGCACCCATGGCCTGGATAGCTGGTCAGGCGGCAGCAGGTTGGCAATAAACGCATTGAGGCTTCGGCCGAACGCATCGCCCCCGTCGAAGCGCACCACCGGCAGCGCATCGGGGTTAGCTTGGTTGAGCAGGGTTTGCACTTTGAGGTTGATTTTGGCGATGTCGCCCCGCCCGCCGTCGCTACGATGCAGCAGCGTCAGAAAATTTAGCAACGGCTGGCTGAGCTGGCCCTGTTTTTTAGCCAGCCGCTCTATTTGGCTCAGGGTGAGGCTTAAAGAAAAAGGCCAAAGGTTCAGCGACGGATCAGGTACGCTGAAATCCAATCCATACAGCTTGAACAAGCGCAAATAGTCGTCTTCGCCCAAGCCCAACGTGCCCCGCAGCAATGCACTCAGCAACTTACCCAGCTGGTACCGAGTGATTAGCTCGTCGCGCTGTCGGCACCGGTGCATAGCCGTGGCAACGGCTAGCACCAAACGGCCTCGGTACGCCGCATTCTGGACCTGTACCGTCTGGTAGGCAGGCATTTCGGCAAATTTGAAGTTGTAGCCTTTATTTGTCAGTTGCAGCATCAATTCGGTCAGAACGGGCCTCATTTCAATGGACTCAGGGCTGGCATCTTCAAAAACGGCCGAATTGATAGGCTCTTCCTTCATGACAGGCACGAGGCGGCGGGTAAATAAGGAGAAGAAACGGGCTAAGAGGCTCATATTTCACCCGCCGACCAGCGGCGTGAGCTTGACAAAACCGGCCGTGGCCCCGGCCCCGAGCCACACTTCCTCGTCCAGATCCTCAACCTGGTGGTCGTTTACGAGCAAAAAAAAGCCGTTGCGCTGAAACGCTTCCAGGGCCCGGTACACTTGCGCCTCGGCGTCGATGGACTTGGCGTGGCGCAGGCGGTAGCCGCCGCCGTTGAGCAGCCGCTCGGAGTCGGTGGGCTGCACCAGGCCCTGAAACAGGTTGCCCTGCGCGGCGTTATAAGTTTCCACCTCCTGGCGCACCCGCCGGGTTATCAAGTCGCGCACGGTGAGCATTTCCTGGGCTATTTCGAGTTCCAGGCGGGTGAGGACGCTGCCGGTCGCAGTCTCGTCCTGAATGGTTAGCAGAGCCATGTTTTTCGGGGTTAAGTTTTAACAAATAGCTCTTTCTAGCTTTTAGTAAGACCAGTTGCCGCGCCTGTGGGCTGCCGGATCAGGAATAAAGATTGGGCGAGCGGCAGGGCCGGGGGTGAAGACTATTGGAGCGATATTATCCGTTAGCAAAGATGGAGAAATAATTTTGATATACTAAATTAATTAGTGTATATTACTAAAAAAAGTACGCCTTCGCACACCAGTTTTTTCGAGAGTGGCTCGCCGCTCAAGGCCCCACGCCAGCAGGGCCCCCAGCGTATACGCTAGCATATCGCCCCACGCAAACTGGCTGCCCAACACCAAGCGCGCCAGCTGCGAATGCTGGAGCCCCAGCCGGGCCACCAGGTGGAAACGCTGCGAGGCTTCCACCGAGTAGGCCAGCAGCAGCACGGCCGTGGCAACTGCGCCGGCCGGCGCGGTTACGAACGCCCTAACGAAGCAGTAAAGCAGGATGACCACCAAAAAATCGCCGCCGTACGGCCGGATGATTCGGTCGTGCGCGAAAGCCCCGATGAGCACTTCGAGCAGTAGCAGGAAGCCGGCCAGCAGCAAGTAGCGCTTGCGAAAGCCAAGCCGGCAGGCGGGCGGTGGGGGTGCGGCGGGCATCTTAGGCTTTCGGAAGATGGGCCGGGGCCCCCGGCAGCACCGGCTCCCCGTCCAGGGCCCGGATGCGGGCCCGGTACTCGGCGGGCAGCAGCGCGTTTTTCGTCCACTGGCTCGGGGCGAAGCGGCGGGTGGCTTGGTAGAGCGCCAGCGCGGGCCGCAGGGCCGCGCCGCTGGGCAGGTGCAGGTGCGCGCGCACGCCGGACGGCACCACGAGGCCCTGCGCCCGGCGCAGCATGGCGTAGCGCAAGGGCCCCAGGTGGCGGCGGTACTGCCGGTAAAGGTCGGTGGTATAGCGGCTGGGGGCCAGGTCATTGGCCAGGTGCTGCTCGCGGGCCACCCGCCACGCCGGGTAGGAGCCGGGCAGCCCGGGGATGCCCATGCGCTGCCCCAGGCGGCCAAACACCGCCACTACTTCCTCGCGCTCGGGGGCCGTAAGGGGCCGCTCCAGCAGCTCAAAGGCCCGGATGGAGTACGCAATGAGCAGGAACAGCACGTCGCGGTACGCCCAATCGGGAATGGCCGCGCCCCGGCGCGCCTCCACCGCCGCGTGAATGGCCGTGATGGCGTCGATGGCCCGCTCGGCCCCGGCGCGGTCGGCGAACACGATGCGCCGGGCGTAGTCCACCGTCGAAAACAGCCGGCCCAGCGGGTCGGCCGGCAGCTGCCCGGTGAAGTAAAGCCAGTCCACGGCCTTGTTCAAGGCAAACTCGGCGGCGGCCCCGGCAAAGATGAGCAGCACCGTATCGGCCGTGCCCCAAATGCGGCGCACGATGGAATGCTGGGCAACGAAATACTCCATATCAAAACGACCGGGGATAAGCTGTTGGCCGCCAAGGCAAATAACCCCAGCCAGGCGGGATAAATTGTTTTATTTTTTAAAAGAACTTTGAATTACAAAGTTAATAAATTTATTTTTAACCGTGGCCTGTCGGCTTGGCAAAACGTCCCTCGTTTCGGGGAGTGCAGTTTTTTGCGCCGGGGGCCGCGCTACTCGGCGCTGGTTTCAGGGAAGAAGCCACGGGGGCCGGCGTGCCCTTACCGGCCCGAAGCCGCTCCCAGCCGCGCGCAGCCCAGCTACGCCGCGGTCGGGGCCAGGAGCCGGGCCAGGCATTCCGCTACTTCGGGGATGGACACGAACATGTCGTCCGCCACGCCCGCGGCCCAATCGTCGGTCGTGGTCGCGCCGAAGTGGTAAGCCGAGTAGCTCAGCCCGGAGAGCTGCGCCAGGTAAAGAAAAAAATTCGGCGCGTAATCGGCCGAAAACAATTCGAAAAGGTGCGCGCCGGGCTGGCACCACAGGATGTTGGTGAACGAGGCCCCGTGGGGCCCCATGATGAACGAGGCCCCGCGGTAGATGGCAATCTGCTCGGCCACCGACCGCGGCTGGTCGGCGATGATGTGGAAATGGTGCGCCTCCAGCAGGCTAATCAATTCGGGTTCGTTGCTGATGCGCCGCCGGCCCGCCCGGCTGATGTAGAGGCGCTTCCGTTCGCTGGGAGCGGGCGGCAGCTGGGGCAGCACGTGGCGGCGCAGGGCGGCGATGTCCGCCGCGTTCGGGTAAAACCAATGCCCGACGCTGCCGAGCACGCACTCGTCAAAAGTGACGTTGGCCTGCCGGCTGTCCACCACCTGTTCGGGCCGCACGCCGAGCAACGCCAGGTATTCTTGCTCGTAAGCGGTGTTGAAGAGCGGGTAGGCCACCAGGGCCCCGTCGAACACCGGCGCGGCCAGGGCTTCCTTCATGCGGCAGAGCTTGGCGGCCACGATGATGACGAAATCGTAGTACCCGCCCCACATGTACGCGTCGAGGTGGTGGCTCCAGGGGGCCAGCAGCGTGGCGGTGTGCCGGTGCCCCCGCCGCCGCTGGAGCATGTTGCGGTAAAAATCGCCGATGTAGGCATCGGTGCACAGCGCTCGGCCGTCCGCCACGACGCCGCCGTAGGGCAACAGGCGGGCCCGGTGCTTGCTCGCCGCCCGGTAGCGCCAGACAAAAACGGGGTCGGCCACGGCCTGGGTGGCCGAAAAAATGCGTTTGGCGGGGTTGCCCGGCGCGGCAACTTCGGGCAGCGAAAGCTGGTTTTCCGGGTGCGCGGCGATTTGGTGGGGACGCAGGAACGCCTCGGTTTGCGGCTTGTTCAGCAGGGTGATGCCGGCCTGCCGGTACAGCCATTTCGCAACGAAGCGCAAGACCTCCCGGGTCGTGGCCGACGGCTTTTTAACAACAGCCCGCAGCGCTTTCAGCCAGGGCGAGGTCGGGATATTTTTTTTCTCCAGGAGTAAAAATGACGCGGCCATCGGCAGAAAGTGGGCTGTACTTTGGTGAGGGTTATGGCATTGGGCAAGCGGGGGTGCTTTCTTCTGCTTCCTGCCCCATCAGGGCCTGCCTGAGGGGATAACCGGGCTTTCAAGCGCTCAACCGTTGGCGCACGGCGTGCCCCAGCCAGTCCGGCCCGGGATATAATAGAGAATAGAGTAGAGGAAATGTTTTATTTAATAATACAATACTACAATAGATCTGCTTTGCAAACAAGTGTTCACCTTGTGTTTGCCTGCCGGGCCCCGGTAACGGCTTGAGATGTTGGCAGAAACCTGTAAAACCGGCGGCGGCACCGGCGGGGCCACCGCGCCCAAGAGCGGCGCGGGGCCGTCGGGGAAACCGGGCAAAACAGGCCGTCGAACGGCGAGAGCCGCGGTGCGAAAAAGCCGCCCACCAGGGAGCAGAGGGTGTTTATGAAGGTTACATAAATTTATATAAAAGCATATCAGTTAAACCCATTTCTGTCTACCTTGTGTGGCCGTTCCAATGCGCACAATTAATCGAAGGCCCCAGTGGAAACTCAACAGATAGAGAAACTCGGTTCGCTCAGCTACGAGCAGTTTATCGAGGGCTACCTGAAGCCCGGAATCCCCGTGGTTTTGACGAACGCCGCGGCCAGCTGGAAGGCCGATCACCCGTTCACGCCCGACTTTTTTAAAGAGCGTTTCGGCGAACGCACCACCACGTACCAGGGCACAACTTATTCGATGGCCGACATCCTGGACATCACCGCCCGGGGCACGGCAGAAAACCCCGCCCCGTACCCGATTTTATTTGAAATACCGGTGCAGCTGCCCGATTTTCTGCCCATGGTCGAGCCGCTCCACATGAACTACGCGTTTCCCAACTGGTTCAGGGGCAAGGTGATGCCTTACGGCAAGCTCGGCAACAGCATTCACTTGTTCATCGGCGGCGTGGGGAACCAGTATTCTTTGCACAAAGACATGTTCCACACCAACGCCTGGATTACGCAGCTGTACGGCGAAAAGAAATTCGTCGTGTTTCCGCGCAACCAAGAAGCGTTGCTTTACCCGGAAAACGAAGGGTTCATTTCGCCCATCAACATCCTGCACCCAGATTACGAAAAATATCCCAAGTACAAGCAGGCAACGCCGATAAGCGTAACCCTAAAGCCCGGCGAAACCATTTTTATACCCAATGGCATCTGGCACACCACCGTTGCCGTCAGCCACAACATCTCGCTGATTTTTGATCAGCTGAACAGCTACAATTTCAAGGCCTGGAAGAAGGACGCCTACGATTACAGCAAAAACAAGAATAAAATCCGGGCCATTGCAGCGTACAGCATGGCCTATGCTCTGGGCTCTTTGTGCCAACTGAGCGAGTTGGCGGGCAATACGTTTTAGCGTTGCGCCTATCGGTGGAACGGCGTGCCACGCCGTTTTACAAGATTTTAGGCCTGGAAAGCGGCGCTAATTCAACACCTTGACCACTTCCTTCGGCCGCTTGTAGAAATACAGAATCAACAGCGGCAACAGCGTCAGCTCGGCCACCACGCCGAAGAGTAGCGTGAGGCCGATGAGAAAGCCCACGTAAAACGTGCCGTCGAACGACGAGAACAGCAGCGTGGAAAATCCGCCCACCAGAATCAGCGACGTCACAATCACGGCCTTTCCGGCCAGTAGGTACGTGTGGCGCACGGCCCGGAACACGGATGTTTCGTGGGCCAGCGTGAGGCGCAACTTGCTGATGAAGTGAATGGTATCGTCCACGGCGATGCCAAAGGCGATGGTGAAGATGATGCTTGTGCTCACCTTCATGCTCACGCCGGCCAGGCCCATCACGCCGGCCACGATGAGGATGGGCACCAGGTTGGGGATGAGCACGACCACCGTCATTTTGAAGGACTTGAACAGCGCCAGCACGATAACGGTGACCATGAGCACGTCGATGCTCATGCCGGTAATCATGTTGACGGTCAGATTTTCGTTGTTTTTGTCGATCAGGTTGGACGAGCCGGTGAGGCGCGTGCGCAGCACCGTCGAGTCGATGCCGGTGCGCAGGAAGTGCCGCAACCCGGCGTTGAGGGCGTCGGCGCGGATGCTGCCCACGTCGGCCATGCGGCCGGTGAGGCGGCCGGCGCGGCCATCGGGCAGCGCCAGGGCCCGGAATTCAGGCTTTCTGCGGAACAGGTGCAGCTTGCTTTGCAGGCCGCGCAGCTCGGCCGAGTCGGCGGGGAGGCGGTACTCGGCCAGCCCGCCGCCGTGCAGGGCCTTGCGCATCGATTTCACCAGCGTAACGGGCGAAGCGGCGAATCGCAGGCCGTAGGGCCCCCGCAAATAGGCTTCGATGCGCTCGGTTTGGCGCAGCACGGCCAGGTCGTACACGGTGCGGCCGGGGGCCGGCTTCAGCTCCAGCTCGAAGGGCCGCACGCCGGCAAATTTCTTCTCAAAAAAGCCAAAATCCAGCCGCACGGGGTCGGTTTTCGACAAGTCGTCGAGCAGCGAAGAATTGATGTGCACCCGCGTGGCCAAGCCAATGGAAGCCGCCACCACCAGCCCGCTCACCGTAAAAATCAGCCGCCGCCGCGCCAGCACCTGCCGGAACAAGCGGCTCAGCACGCCGTCCCAGCTGTGGCCTTGTTCGCGGGGCACCCGCAATTGTGGCTTCTTGAGCAGCGTGAGCAATGCCGGCAACAGCGTGAAACTGAGGATGAACGCCAGCAGCACGGCAATGCCGGTGAAGAGCCCAAAGTTGTAGATGGGCCGGATGGAACTGGTCATCAGCGTGAAAAAGCCCAGGCTGGTGGTGACGGCCGACAGCGCCGACCCGAACCCCGATTCCTTGATGGTGACGCGCAGGGCCTCTTTTTTGGTGGCTCCGTAGCCCAGCTCGGCCACGTAGCGGGTGATGATGTGGACGGTGTCGGAGGTGCCCACCACGAACATCATCACCGGCAGCAGGGCCGTCATCAGGTCGATGCGCACGCCGCAGGCCCCCATCACGCCCAGCCCCCACAGGATGGCCCCCAGCACCACCACCAACGGCAGCGCCACGCCCCACCACGTGCGAAACGTGAACCAAAGCAGGGCCGTGACGAGCAGCACCGAAAGGCTCATAAACACAATCAATTCGCGCTGGAGCCGGTCCACGAACACCGATTGCGCCACGGCGCGGCCCGCCAAATGGTAACTCGTGGCGGGGAAGCCGTACCGCTGCAAGCCGCCGCGCAGCACGGCCAGCAGCGAGTCGCCGGGCGGCTTTTTGAGGTCGGGCGTGGTTTGCACGACCAGCGCTACGGCCCGGGCGTCGGGGCTGAACACGTTGCCCACCAGGCCCGGTGTGCAGTAAATCAGGGCCGAATCCTGGGCGCGGCGGGCGGGGTCGACGCGGTAGTCGGCCGGGTGCAGGTAGGGCAAGTTGAAAAACCCCAGGCCCTCCACCACGGGGTTGGCCAGCGTGGCGGGGGAAACGACGGCCACCACGTGCCGCTGCCGCCGGGCCAGCCGCGTGAGCGAATCGACGCGGCTGAGAAAGCCAGGGTCGAACACGGTGCGGCCCTTGGGCGCTTCGAGGCCCAGCAGCAGGTAGTCGTTGTCGTTGCCGAAGCGCTTGGTGTAGCCTTGGTAATAGTCGAGGTCGGGGTCGCCGGCGGGGTAGAAGTCGTTGAAATTGTAGTTGAAGCGCAACTGCGCCACGTAGTAGGCGCTGAGGGCGGAAAGCAACCCCAGCACGAGCAGGGCGAAGTAGGCGGAACGGCGAAGGGACATAAATAAAAAAGGCGCAAAACCCGGATTCGCGGGGGAAGCAGGGCCCCGGCCGGCCGCGCCAAACTTTCAGCCACTCGTTGTACTTTTAAGAACAGCAAGCGGAAAACGCCCCGTTTTACCCTTTTGTTTCTTTCAATCCTTTCTTAATTTCTGCCATGAAAAATACCTTGCTCGCCCTTGCCCTGTTCGCCTTCGCTGGCACTGCCGCCTCTGCCCAGCAGGGCCCCGGCACCCTGGCCAAAAGCAAAAAAGCCGCCTGCCCCGCAATGGCCGCCGCGCAGTGCACCCGCATGGCCAGCGGCAACACCGCCGGCATGCCCGCCTGCTGCCGCGCCAAAATGGCAAAAATGGCCACCGCCTCGGCCGCTACGGCCCAAGCAAAAGCCCCGGTTGCGAAGACGATGTAAGGTTTTGGGTTGTTTTTATTGGAAAAGCCGCCCCTTGTTTGGAAGCGGCTTTTTTCATGAGCACCACAATATCTATAGGAATTGAAACTGTTCAACAATTCACTAAGCAGTTATGCTGAATTTGCTGACACATGTCCTGCCTCTTCTGATTATTAATCAATAATCAGAAGAGGTGCCTTTACAAATTCAGCGTGACATTTTAAAATTTTTTCACGAATTACATACCTATTTCGAGGATTTAAAACTGAAAAAATAATCATGGATTCATTTAGCAAATATTTCATCTTATCTATAAATTCAATGATAATCATATGGCTCGCGAAAATAAACTATTTTGACACCGATAGCGACGTATTAGGTATCATTGATTTAATGGCAATAATATCTTTAATATTATTTAATATCTACTCTATTTTTTTGTATAGATTTATATCAAAAAAAGTAATTAATTCTAACCTAAGAAAAGCGTTCTATGCAGCACTGTTATTTTTTTCCTATTGTATTAATTTGGGTATTAACTTCTTAACTGTAAATAATAAATTTTCATTTAGTGTTTTTCAATAATTTTGGCGCTTTTGTGTTTTCAAGTTAAGAGTGAAAAAATTGGCGAATTATAAAAAATATTGCTCTAACAGCATCAAAAATTGACACTTGGGTACGTAAAATGGATCCGTTTGTGAGAAAATTATTTTATTATGGCTTTGGTCCCAGTGCTCGCTCGTTGCTATTATGAGGCGAATTAGAGCCCAAGAAACAAAATCAAAATTCCGGCTTAAAACAAGCTCTTCGATACACTACGGGGCCCCGCGCCGGAAACCTTGGCCAAATTCAGCGGTTTGCAAACCATGAAACCCGACCCCACCAAATTCGACCACCTGACGGCTGCCGACATCGACCGCATCATCGAAATGGGGTGGGAAGACCGCACGCCCTTCGAGGCCATTGAGGCGCAATTTGGCCTGCTGGAAAAAGACGTGGTGGCCCTGATGCGCCGCGAGATGAAAGCGTCGTCGTTTCGGATGTGGCGCCAGCGCATGGCCGGCCGCACCACCAAGCACGGGGCCCTGCGCGACGACTCAGTGGACGGGTTCAAAAGCGCCAGCCAGCGCAGCATTTCGCTGAACAAAATCAGCAAGCGGTAGGAGGGCCCGGCAATGGTTGCCGGCGTTTTACCTTTGGCTTCTTATGCGCCAGTACCAAGCCCTCCTCCGCCAGATTCTCGACTACGGCACGCTCAAAACCGACCGCACTGGCACCGGCACGCGCTCCATTTTCGGGCCCCAGATGCGGTTCGACTTGGCCGAAGGCTTCCCGCTCGTCACCACCAAAAAGGTGCATTTGAAGAGCGTCGTCCACGAATTGCTGTGGTTTTTGCAGGGCGACACCAACGTTGCCTACTTGCAACGGAACGGCGTCAGAATCTGGAACGAATGGGCCGACGAGAACGGCGAATTGGGCCCCGTGTACGGCCACCAGTGGCGCAGCTGGCCCGACGGCCGCGGCGGCCACATCGACCAGATCAGCCAAATTATCCAGCAACTCAAAACCCAGCCCGATTCGCGCCGCATGGTGGTGTCGGCTTGGAACGTGGCCGACTTGCCGGCCATGAAATTGCCCGCCTGCCACGCCCTGTTCCAGTTTTATGTGGCCAACGGCCGGCTCTCGTGCCAGCTCTACCAGCGCTCGGCCGACGTGTTCCTGGGCGTGCCGTTCAACATCGCCTCCTACGCGCTGCTCACGCTGATGGTGGCCCAGGTGACGGGCCTGCAACCCGGCGAATTCATCTGGACCGGCGGCGACACGCACCTGTACGCCAACCACCTGGAGCAGGCCGAGCTGCAATTGACCCGCGAACCCCGCCCGTTGCCGCAGCTGCGGCTCAACCCGGCCGTGATAGACATTTTTGGGTTTCAGTACGACGATTTTCGGTTGGAGAACTACGATCCCTGGCCGGCCATCAAAGCGCCGGTGGCCGTATAAGCGGCACGATGAAAAACCGCGTACCGGGGCTGGCGTTGATGGGAGCGGCCCTGTTGGCCGCCGGGGCCGCTTGCGCCCAAACCGGTGAATACGCGGCCCCCGGCTTCCCGATGCTGCCGCAGCGCCGTGAGCCGCCGCCCGCGCTGGGGCCGCCCAAACTGGTTTCGCCGGTTTTGCCCCGGTTCTGGCACGAGACCGACCCGGACCGGCAAGCGGCGGGCCGCACCCGGTTTTTTGATTTCGTGTCGGCGCAAGCTAAGTTTCCGGAAGGGGCCCGGCCGCCCAAAAATCAGCCTGGGGCCCTGCTGCCCACCGGCCTCCTCCTCGTGCGCGTGCTGGTGCGGCCCGACGGCTCGGTGCGCCAGCCCCCGCACGTGACCAAGCGCGAGCTGGCCCGCCCCGAAACCGACTACCCGCCGGCCGCCCTTCAAGCCCTCGACGCGGAGGCGCTGCGGGTGCTGGGGGCCCTGCGCTTCGTGCGCTCCAAAGCGTTGGAGGATTCGCTGGTGGTGCCCATCCGCTTCATCGCGGAGTGAGAAACTTGGCCGTTCAGCAACAAGCGGAAAAAGTAGCCTGCGTAGCTTGGCAAAATGAAAGCACTGCTGCTGATGGTTTTGTGTCTTTGCCTTCGGAATGGGACCTGGGCCCAAGGCACCGATGCTGCATACGCCGCGCCAGGCATGCCGATTAGAGTGCAAGGCCGGGTGCAACTCACTTCAGCGGTGCCCAGGGCCCCGCTGGTTTCGCCCGTGCTGCCGCGCTGCTGGCACTTGGCCGGTTCTGACCAGGTTGTTGCTTGCCAACCGATGAGGCAGTTCTTTGCTAGCCACTTGAAATACCCGGCTACCACAATTAACGCAGGAATAAGCGGCCGGCTTTACGTGCATTTGACGGTGCTGGCAAACGGCACGGTTGGCAAGGCATTCATTGCGCGGCGCGAGTTGACCAAGGAAACGGAAGGGGACTACGCAGGGCCCGTGGACCCAGGGAAGGTGGCGCTGGACCAAGAAATGCTACGGGTCGTACAGGCGCTACGCTTCGAGCCCAGCGCAGCAGCATCGGACACGGTTACCGTGGCCCAGGCATTCTCCATCCAATGAGTAAGCGTCGCATCGGTCAGAGCGAATATTAGTTACTTACTCGGCACGTTATACCGCCAGACATACCTTCGCAGCATGATGGGCGAGCTTCTCGTTGAATTCCTGGCAAATCTAATTTTTCGGCCTTTGCTCGGCGCTGCGCTGAGCGTAGCGTTGTGGGGAGTGCATGGACTATTCTATCCGCCGCTGCTCGGTATTGGCTGGCTACGGTTGTGGCTGCGGGGGCGCGGACGCACCAGCTTCCGGCGGTTGTGGCAGTTCCACAGCCACACCGGCTTGCACCAAGCTGGCTGGCAACAGACGGTAATGGCCGTGGAGTACTCCACGGCGGCGGCGCTGGTTGTGCTGGCCTTGGTGGGCGTGGGCGCAACGCTTTACGCGTTTGGCCAACTGGCCGGATTGTGATTATAAAGCGTTCAGTAGGTCTGGCAGCTTGTCCTTTGGGTTGTCAAAACGGGCGGTTCCCACCCGCCGAACCACCTGCACGGCCGCCACATTCGCCGTAAAAACCGCCTCGGCCGCCAATAATTCGTCTTTTAAAAACAGCCCTTCTCGACACTCCACGCCTGCGTTGCGCGCCGCCCGCAGCACCTGGGCCCGGCGCACCCCGGCCACGCAGCCGCTGGCCAGCGCGGGCGTGAACAGCACCTCGTTTTTTACCCAGAAAATGGCTGCCGCGCTCGCCTCCGCCACGTGCCCGGCGGCGTCGCAGAGGATGACCTCGTCGAGTCCGCGCCGCTGCCGCTCGTGGGCGGCCCGCACGTAGAGCCAAGCCTGGGGCCCCTTACAAAAGCTGAGCGGGGAGTGAATGGAATGCGTTTCCAGCGCGAAGTCGACTTTTTGCAGCGGCGTTTCGTTGGCCACGAACGGTTCGGCAGTGGCCAGCCATTCGGCGGCGTCGGTGGGTGGGGCGTAGCGACCGCCGCCGGCGCGCCAAAGTTGTAGGCGCAGGCGGGCGGCGGGCAGCGCGTTGGCGGCGGCCAGGGCCCCTAGGGTGGCCTCTAAGGCTTCAGCGGAAGCCAGGGGTTCGGGCAGCGTTAAGTAGAGGGCGGCGGCAGCTTGCTGCATCCGGGCGTGGTGGTCAGCGGCGTAGCGCAGGCGGCGGTCGGCGAAAACCAGGGTTTCAAAAAAGCCGTCACCGAAAGCCAGGCCCCGGTTGGGCAAGGGCAGGGCGAAAACGGTTTGCGCCAGCAGCTGGCCGTTGTGAAGCAAGAGCATGGCGGTGATGGGTGTGCCGAATCGCGCCGGTAGGGCCCCGGTGGTCGCTGGGCCGTTCCCCCGAAAGCTAGGCAAGCGGAAAGATCAAATCAACGAAAACTTCTTGCCCGGCAGGGCCCGCACCACGCCCCGAAACTCTAGTCCCAGCAGCAGCGCGGCCACAGCGTGGATAGCCAACTGCGCTTTCCAAGCGAGGTCGTCCATCTGGGCCTCGCGGCCGGAGGCGGCGGCCAGCACGGCGATGAGCGCGAATTCATCGGCCGTGAAATCGTCGGGCGAGTAAGCGGGGGCGGGCTTGAACTTGCCCGAGTGCAGGGCCGCGTCCCAGTTCAAGAGCTGTTCCAAATCAAGCGGTTCGGTGTAGATGGCGGCTTTGTTGTTTTTGATCAAGGCGTTGCAGCCTTCCGACGCTAACGAGCCCAAGTTGCCGGGCACAGCCAGCACGTCGCGGTCGTAGCTCAGGGCCAGCTCGGCGGTGATGAGGGCCCCGCCTTTGGCGGCGGCTTCCACCACCACCGTGCCGTCGGCCAGGCCGGCGATGATGCGGTTTCGGGCCGGAAAGTTGAAGCGGTCGGGCCCCGTGCCGAACGGAAATTCGGTAAGCAAGCCGCCCACTTCGCGCATTTTCTCGGCCGTTTTGCGGTGCGCGGTGGGGTAGATGACGTTGAGGCCGGTGCCCATCACGCCCACCGTGGGCAGGCCTTCCTGCAAGGCGGCGCGGTGAGCCAGGATGTCGATGCCGTACGCCAAGCCGCTGACCACCAAGGGACGGTGCGGCACTAAGCCCCGCACGATGCGCTCGGTTTGCTCGCGCCCGTACTCCGTGGATTGGCGGGTGCCGACCAGGGCCACGACTTTAAGCGCGTTCAAATCGGCGGGGCCCTGGTAGTAGAGGATAACCGGTGCGTCGGGGATTTGCTTGAGGCGGTGCGGGTAGCGCTTGCTGGTGTAAAACAGGATTTCAACGCCCTCCTTTTCGGCCTGCCGCAGGTCCTTTTCGGCGCGCTGCATGGCCGTGGTGCGCTCGGGGCCCGTGAGGCTGGCCACCGCCTTGGGCCCCACGCCGGGGATGCGGCGCAGCTTGCCCGGCGGCATCAGCAGCACGTTTTTGGCCGAGCCGCCGTAGCTCATCAACTGCCGCGTGAGCTGCGGGCCGATGCCGGGCAGCAGCGTTAAAGCGAGTTCGTGAAAAAGGTCTTCGGTAAGGGTTTGGGGCATTCTTTCGGTGCTGGGTGCCTGGTTGTTGGTGTTTAGGTGGATGCGTGGTGCCGTTTGTCGTTCCTCCTCGCAATGATAATGAGGCCCTAATGATCCAAGCACGAAAAAATTACTCCGGCCGGGCCACGTCCAGCTCCTTCTTCAGCGTCACTAAAAACGCCCGCACCCGCTCAATCGACTGCACCACGTCGATTTTGTCTTTCAACTGGGGGCCCTTCTGCTTGAGCATTTCGCGGGCCCCGGGGATGGTGTAGCCGCGCTCCTTGACGAGGTGGAAGATGGTGCGGAAGGTTTCGATGTCCTGCGGCGTGTAGAGGCGGTTGCCTTTTTTGCTGCGGCGGGGTTTCAGCTCATCGAACTCGGTTTCCCAGAAGCGCACCAGCGACTCGGCCACCTTGAACTGGGCCGCGACTTCGCCGATGGTAAAATACTGTTTTTCGATGGTGCGCTCTTTGTAGGGCATGGGGTTACCTTTGCGATTCAGCCGAAAAGTACCGATTAATCCGCACCCGGCCGCTATTTATGTCGCTTCCCACCGCCGCACACGTCCGCCAGCAATTCCTTGATTTTTTCGCCAGCAAAGGCCACCACATCGTGCCCTCGGCCCCGCTGGTGGTGAAGGACGACCCCACGCTGCTGTTCATCAACAGCGGCATGGCCCCGTTCAAAGATTACTTCCTGGGCAACAAGCCCGCGCCCTACCGGCGCATCGCCGACACCCAGAAGTGCCTGCGCGTGAGCGGCAAGCACAACGACCTGGAGGAAGTGGGCTACGACACCTACCACCACACCATGTTCGAGATGCTCGGCAACTGGTCGTTCGGCGATTATTTCAAAAAAGACGCCATTGCCTGGGCCTGGGAGCTGCTCACCGACGTGTACAAGCTGGAAAAAGACCGGCTTTACGTCACGTATTTCGAGGGCGACACGGGCGACAACCTGGGCCCCGACGCCGAAACCCAGGCCCTGTGGCGGCAGTACACCGCCGACGACCGGATTTTGCCCGGCAACAAAAAGGACAATTTCTGGGAGATGGGCGACACGGGCCCCTGCGGCCCTTGCACCGAAATCCACATCGACCTGCGCAGCGCCGAGGAGCGGGCCGCCACACCGGGCCGCGACTTGGTGAACGCCGACCATCCGCAAGTGGTCGAAATCTGGAACAACGTGTTCATGGAATTCCAGCGCTTGGCCGACAAGTCGCTGATAAAATTGCCCGCCCAAAGCGTGGACACTGGCATGGGCTTCGAGCGCCTGATGATGGCCGTGTCGGGCGTGAAGTCGAACTACGACACCGACGTGTTTCAGCCTTTGATTCAGTTCATTGCCAAGGAAGCCGGGGTGGAGTACCACGGCACGGCCCCGGCCACGGTGAACGACCAGCCCGCCACCGAAAACGAAAAAACCGACATCGCCATCCGCGTGCTGGCCGACCACATCCGCGCCATCGCCTTCACCATCGCCGACGGCCAGCTGCCGAGCAACGTGAAGGCCGGCTACGTCATCCGGCGCATTTTGCGGCGCGCCGTGCGCTATGCTTTTTCGAGTTTGAATCAGAAGCAGCCCTTCCTCTATAAGCTCGTGCCGGTGCTGGCCGACCAGATGGCCGGCGTCTTTCCCGAACTGAAGGCCCAGCAGACCTTTGTGACGCGGGTAATTGAAGAAGAGGAAATTGCGTTTTTGAAAACGCTGGAAACCGGCCTACGCCGGCTGGACGCGCTGGAGGAAACCGCCCGCCAGGACGGCGGCGTGATTGATGGCCCCACGGCGTTTGAGCTGAGCGACACGTTCGGGTTTCCGTTGGATTTGACGGCCCTCATCGCCCGCGAAAAGGGCTTGGCCGTGGACGAGAAAGGCTTTGCCAGGGAGTTGGAGAAACAGAAAAGCCGCAGCCGCAACGCCCAGGAAACCGAGCAGAGCGATTGGGTAACGGTGGCCGAAGCCGAGGGCCCCAACGTGTTCGTGGGCTACGACCACGACGAGGCCCCGGCCCGCCTGCTGCGCTACCGCAAAACCACCGCCAAGGGCAAAACCGAGTACCAGCTGGTGCTCGACCAAACGCCCTTTTACGCCGAAAGCGGCGGGCAAATCGGCGACACCGGCTACCTCGAAAGCGACCTGGACCGGCTGCGCGTGCTCGACACGAAGCGCGAGAACGATCTCATTCTGCACACCGTGCTGGAGCTGCCGCAGGAGCTGACGGCCGAGTTCCGGGCCCGGCCCGACGCGGCCCGGCGCGCGCTCATCCGCAACAACCACACGGCCACGCACTTGCTGCAAGCGGCCCTGCGCCGCGTGCTGGGCGAGCACGTGCAGCAGAAGGGCTCGCTGGTGAACGACAAGCTGCTGCGCTTCGATTTCTCGCACTTCACGAAGGTGACGGACGGGCAGCTGCGCGAGATTGAGCAAATCGTGAACGGGCGCATTCGCCAGCAAATCCCGCTCGACGAGCGCCGCCACGTGCCCATTGCCGAGGCCAAAACGCTGGGGGCCATGGCCCTGTTCGGCGAGAAGTACGGCGACCTCGTGCGCGTTATTACCTTCGACAAAGACTACTCGGTGGAGCTGTGCGGGGGCCTGCACGTGGCCAACACGGGCCGCATCGGCTACTTCAAAATCGTGGCCGAAAGCGCCGTGGGGGCCGGCGTGCGCCGCATTGAGGCCGTGACGGCCGGCACCGCCGAAGCCTTCGTGGACCAGCAAATTGACTTGCTAACGCAAGTGCGCGAGGCCCTCGGCAATCCGCAACATCTGCTGACTTCCCTCGAAAAGCAGGCCGAGGAAATCGGGGCCCTGCGCAAGCAAATCGAGCAGTTTGCCCAGCAAAGCATCAGCCAGCAGAAAGACCAGCTCGCCGCCCAGGTCAAGCCCTTGAATGGCGTCAATTTCCTGGCCGCCCAGGTGCAGGCCAGCAGCGCCGAGGGCCTCAAAACCTTGGCCTTTAACCTGCGCCAAGCCGTGCCCAACCTGGTGCTGGTGCTCGGGGCCGAAATCGACGGCAAGCCCCAGCTGGCTGTGATGCTGGCCGACGACATTGCCCGGGCCGGCCGGCTCAATGCCACCGCGCTGGTGCGCGAATTGGCCAAGGAAATCCAGGGCGGCGGCGGCGGGCAGCCATTTTTTGCCACCGCGGGCGGAAAAAACGTGGCGGGCCTGGGTGCCGCCATTGCCAAAGCCGAAGAAGCCGTTGGTAAAGCGCTTTAGCTGCTATCGCGGCTGGGGCCTAGCGCGGCGCAAGCCGGTGGCTGGCAAGGGGCTGCCTTGTTTTTCTGGGGCCGCCAGCCGCTGAGCTTCGCCGGCAGCAGGGCCCTGCGGGCCTCGGCAAATGGGTGCAGTGCATTGTTCCGGTTAAGTTTTCCCACCGGTGAACTGGAGGACGCCGACGGGCGGACGGCACAACCCCAATTGAGCTGGCTACGTACTTCGCAGGCAAAAAGCGCTCAAGCGCTGTAATTTTACGGTTTGTTTATGCTCGGGCTTATTACTCCCGGCACTCTTTCACCCTTTTCTTTTTTATGAAACACCTATTATCCTCCACCGCCTTGCTTGGCCTGGGCGTACTGGCAACGGCTCCTCGCAGCCAAGCCCAGACGGCCGACCAAAAATTTGGCATCAGTGGGTACGCGACCACGCTCCAGTACATGGGCGACATGGGCAACACCTACTTCAAGGCCAAAAACAATACCTATGGCGGGGGCCTCACCCTCAGCCGCTACATCAGCAAGGGGCTCGACATTAACATTTCGGCCAACCAGGCCACGCTGCGCTTCCCGTCGCCGACGGGGGCATTTGCCAACAACGGCACCCGCTTCTACGCCAACATCAGCAATTACGGCTTGGGCTTCAAGTTCAAGCTGCCGCTGAAAGACGACGCGGTTATCCGGCCCTACTTTTTGATTCAGCCGGGCGTGGCCCGCGTCAACTCTGACCGTTACGCTTCGCCGACGGCCGCCGCCAACCACCTCGATTTCACTTCCTTCGACGCGCAGGGCGCGGTGGGTCTGGACTTTCGCATCACGCCGGGCTTCGGCTTGTTTGCCCAGGCTGGCGAGCACATGCTCATCACCAACGACGACAAACTCGACGGTTCGGCCAGCAACGCCACCGGCTTTTACTATGACCACGACCGCTACCTCCAGTTTTCGGCCGGTTTGACGGTTAACCTGGGCAAAGCCAAGGACACGGACGGCGACGGCGTGCCCGACCGGAAAGACAAGTGCCCCGATACGCCCGCCGGCGTGAAGGTGGACGTTAATGGCTGCCCGCTTGACACGGACGGCGACGGCGTGCCCGACTACCAGGACAAGTGCCCCGACGTGAAAGGCTTGGCCGCGCTGCAAGGTTGCCCCGATGCCGACGGCGACGGTGTGGCCGATGCCGACGACAAGTGCCCCAACACGCCGGCCGGCGTGAAAGTGGACGCTACGGGCTGCCCGCTCGACGCCGACGGTGACGGCGTGGCCGACTACCTCGACAAGTGCCCCGATACGCCTGCTGGTGTGAAAGTGGATGCGACTGGTTGCCCCCTCGACACGGACGGCGACGGCGTGCCCGACTACCAGGACAAGTGCCCCGACCGCGCCGGCCCCGCCTCGAACAAAGGCTGCCCGGAAATGAAGGCCGAAGCCAAAAAGGTGCTCTCGGAAGCCACTAAGTTCATCCAGTTCGAGTTCAACAAAGCCCGCCTGCTGCCGGTGTCTAACGCTCGCCTCGACCAGATTGTGGCCGTGCTCAACGAGTACCCCGACTACAGCTTGAGCATTTCGGGCCACACCGACAACGTGGGCAAGGAGGATTACAACCTGCGCCTCTCGTATGACCGCGCTTCCGCTGTGCGCACCTACTTGCTGGGCAAAGGCATCACCGCCACCCGCATCGAGGCCCGCGGCTACGGCAAGCTCAAGCCCATTGCCGACAACAAAACCAAAGCCGGCCAGGCCCTGAACCGCCGCGTGGAAATGGACCCCTACCTGACCGGCGACGCCAACCCGGCTGAGGCCAAGTACGGCCCGGCCCCCACGGTGGCCGAGTTGAAAGCCGAAGGCCGGACGGCCCCCAAAGGCGCGGCTCCGGCCCGCAAGAAGGCCCCCGCTAAAAAGGCTCCGGCCAAAAAAGCTCCGGCTAAGAAGGCTCCGGCCCGTAAGTAAGGGCGTTGGGCCCCGTCCCAACCCGCCCGCGAAAGCAGCCCGCTCATTTCGAGCGGGCTGCTTTTTTTATGGGCCGGCGGCGAACGGGCGGGCTGGAAAAACGGGCCCGCCGGGCCTAGCGGCCGCTCCGAACAAAAACGGGGGCCGAATCGGTTTTAACTTGCGGCCGGGTTGCGGCGGCACCTGCCGCGGCCCGCTTATTATCTGTTAGTATGGACGAAGCCCTGATTGCCAAGTACCAGCCCGTGATTGGGCTGGAAGTACACGCCCAGCTGCTCACGCGCAGCAAAATGTATTCCTCCGACGAGAACGAATACGGCGTGGCCCCCAACACCAACCTGTCGGTCATCACCCTGGGCCACCCCGGCACCTTGCCCAAGGTGAACCGCACGGCCGTAGAGTTTGCCATGAAGATGGGCTTGGCCACCAACTGCCAGATCCGGCGCGACAACCTGTTTGCCCGCAAAAACTACTTTTACCCCGACCTGCCCAAGGGCTACCAGATTACGCAGGACAAGACTCCGATTTGCCACGACGGCCACGTGGACGTGCGCCTCGGCGACGGCTCGGTGAAGCGCATCGGCGTGACGCGCATTCACATGGAAGAGGACGCGGGCAAGTCGATGCACCTGGCCGGCGAAACCGAAACCCTGGTGGACCTGAACCGCGCCGGCGTGCCGCTGATTGAGATTGTGAGCGAGCCCGACATCCGCACCGGCGAAGAAGCCTACGCCTACCTCATCGAAATCAAGAAGCTGGTGGAGTATTTGGGCATCTGCGACGGCAACATGGAAGAAGGCTCGCTGCGCTGCGACGCCAACATTTCCGTCATGCTGAAGGGCGCGGCGCAGTTCGGCGTCAAGGTAGAAGTGAAAAATATGAACTCTTTCCGCAACGTGCAGCGGGCCATCGCCTACGAGGTGGAGCGGCAAATTGCCATCGTGGAAGCCGGCGGCGAAGTGGACAGCGAAACCCGCGGTTTCGACGCGGTGAGCGGCACCACCAACGGCCAGCGCAGCAAGGAAACGATGAACGACTACCGCTACTTTCCCGAGCCCGACCTGCCACCGCTCGTGGTTGACGACGCTTGGCTGCACCGCGTGCAGGCCGGGCTGCCGGCGCTGCCGCAGCAGCTCTACGCCCGCTTCACCGGCGAGCTGGGGCTGAGCGACTACGACGCCTCGGTACTGGTGGACCAGAAAGCCGTGGCCCAGTACTTCGACGACTTGGCGCGCCTCACGCCCAACGCCAAGGCCGCCGCCAACTGGGTGATGGGCCCCGTGAAGTCGTACCTCAACGAGCGGGCCCTGGCGATGGAAGACTTTCCGCTCGACCCCGCCCAGATCGCCGGCGTCGTGGAGCTGATCGACGAAGGCAAGATTAATTACTCGGTGGCCAGCAAGCAGCTGTTTCCGTACCTGCTGGAACACCCGACGGCCAACGCCACCGGCGCGGCCGAACACCTGGGCCTGCTCACCAAAACCGACGGCGACGCCCTCGAAACCCTCGTGCAGCAGGTGCTGGCCGCCAACCCGGCCAAGGTGGCCGAGTACCGGGCCGGCAAAAAATCCCTCACCGGCATGTTCATGGGCGAATTAATGAAGCTCACCGGCGGCAAAGCCGACCCCAAACAAGCCAACCAACTGCTCCGCGCCGCGCTGGAAGGATAGGTTAGAGTCAATAGTTAATGATGGGCCCCCAGGCCGTCATGCTTCCCTGCGTGGCCGCCAGATGAACATGACGGCTTGGGGGGGCTATTCATTCTTCACTGTTAACTGAAAAATCGTTAACAGAAAACCGCTCACTGCTTTATGTCCCACTTTATGATAAAATCTGTGTTGCTGGCCGCCGCCGTGTTGGGCGGGGCCAATGCCTGCCAGCCCGCCGCGGCGGCCGCGGGCTACGAAATTACCGGCCAGCTGCAAAACGCCCCGGCCGGCACTGAGCTGCATTTGTCTGAATTGCAATCGAACCAGTTCGTGGAGCGCGCTTCGGCTAAAACCGACGCAGCGGGCAAGTTCACCCTGAAAGGCACGGTGCCCGCGGCGGGCCTCTACCAGCTCAAGATCGATGATGCCAACCAGGTGCTGCTGCTGCTCGACGACCACACCCGCGTGGCCCTGGCCGGCGACGCCCGCCGCCTGCCCGCCACTTACACCGTGCAAGGCAGCCCCGACGCCGACGTGCTCCGCGAGCTGACGCAGGTAATGGAAGGCACCAAGACGCACATGGAAGCCCTCAAGGTCCGTTACACCGCGGCGGCATCGGCCGGCAAAGCCGATTCGGCGCAGGCCATTGAGCGGGAGGCGGCCGGTGTGCAGGGCCGCACCGCTGCCCGCATCAAGGCCGTGCTGCGCCGCCACCCGGCGGCCGTGGCCACGGGCTTCGCCGCCGGGGCCTTTCTCAGCCCCGACGATAATTTTCAGTTCGTCGACTCCATCGCCGCCGTGCAGCGCAAGGCCAACCCCGGCTCGCCCTTCACCAAAGAGCTGACGGCCCGGCTGGAACCGCTGCGGGCCACGGCCCCCGGCACCAAGGCCCCTGACATCAACCTGGCCACGCCCGAGGGGCCCAAGCTGGCCCTCAGCAGCTTGCGCGGCAAGTACGTGCTGGTCGATTTCTGGGCCAGCTGGTGCGGCCCCTGCCGCCAGGAAAACCCCAACGTGGTGAAGGCCTACAACAAGTTTAAGGACAAAGGCAAGGGCTTTGCCATTTATTCCGTGTCGCTGGACCAGGAAAAAAGCCGCTGGACCAAGGCCATTGCCGCCGACGGCCTGCTGTGGCCCAGCCACGTGTCGGACCTGGCCGGCTGGCAGAGCGTGGCCGGGGCCGCTTACGGCGTCACGTCCATTCCGCAGTCGTTTTTACTGGACCCCAACGGCGTCATCATCGCCAAAAACCTGCGGGGCCCCGAGCTGGACGCTAAGCTGGCCGAAGTGCTGAAGTAAGCTATTGGTGCCGGTTGTTAGTGCTTGGCTTTGCCGGGCAATGATGTAAACAAAACGAAAAAGCCCGGCTGCATCAGCCGGGCTTTTTCGTTTTTATAGGTAGCTTGGTGCCGTACGGGGCCCGTTAGCCGAAAACTATTACCGCAAAAACATGCGCTGCAAACCCGGCCAGAGGCGTTTTTTCAGGCTGGTGTCGTATTCCACCATCTCCACTTCGGCGGCGGCGAGGTACGAAAGGCCCTGGGCGGGGAACTGCACGGGCTCATAAATCTGGGTGTTGCGTACGGCGATGTCGAGCAGGTTGCGGCCGAAAGCCACGATTTGGGTGGCGGCCAGCTCGCGGCGCAGGCTGCTCAGGGCTACCGGCAGGTGCGACTCCACGTTCACCAGCACCACGTCGGCCATCACCAGGCCCAGGGCTTGGAGCATCTTGTTGAGGAACACGTTGCGCGGCAGTTTCACGAACTGATCCGGGGGCAGGCGCACCAGCAGCACCACGCCATCGGCGCGGCTGCCCAGCGTGGCAAACGAAGTGAGCTGGGCCGGGGGCACCGCCGGCGCGGAAGGCGGCGGGGACGCGGGGGCCACCGTAGCTGCCGCTTCAGGCAAGCGGGCGGGCGGCACGGGCAACGGCGGCGCGGCGGGCGGCGGTGGAGCGGCGACGAGGGGCGCAGCCGGGGCCTCCGGGGCGGGGTCCGGTGCAGCGGCCCCGGCCGGTGCGGGTTCCGCCACCGGTGCGGCCCCGGCCGGCTCGGCGGGCACGTAGAGCGTTACGTCGGTGTAGAAATTCTGGAGGAAGGCCAGCGTAGGGGCGGACATGGGCGGGGGCAAAAAGCGGATTATTCCAGCGCAAACAGGGCTTTCAGTTCCTGGGCCTCGGCGGGCTTCATGCGGCCGGCCAGCACCAGGCGCAGCTGGCGGCGGCGCAGGGCCCCTTCGTAATAGGCGATTTCTTCGGGGGTTTCGGGCACGGCCTCGGGCACGTCGATGGGCCGGCCCGACTGGTCGACGGCCACGAAGGTGAAGAACGCCTCGTTGGTTTTCACCTTCGTGCCGTTGGGAATGTCCTCGGCCCACACGTCGATGTGCACTTCCATGCTGGAGCTGAACGCCCGCGTGACCTGGGCCTGGAGCGTGACCACGTTACCGAGCCGGATGGCGTCGCGGAACGACACGTTATCGACCGAAGCCGTGACCACGATGCGGTTGGAGTGCTTTTGGGCGGCGATGGCGGCGGCGATGTCCATTAGGTGCATCATGCGGCCGCCCATCAGGTTGTTGAGCGTATTGGTGTCGTTGGGCAGCACCAGCTCGGTCATGATGACGAACGAGTCGGCGACGGGCTTTTGCTTGCGCACGGGCTTTGGAATTAAAAATTAGGAATTAAAAATTAAAAATGGGAGGGCAGGCCAGCCGTTGGGCAAAGGTACGGGCCGCGGCCACCGACGCTTTTGCACCGCGTGCTTCCAGCAGTGGCCCGCCATTTTTAAATTTTAATTCTCAATTTTTAATTAACTCCCTCTCCCCAGCCGCCGGCCCCCAGCAGGGGCACGAAGCGGAACGGCTCGAACTCTTCGCGGGCGAAGGCGTCGAGGCCCTCGCGCACCACGCGCACCATGCGCTGGGCGTGGGCGGGGCCCACCGGAATCACCAATTGCCCGCCCACGGCCAGCTGGCGCAGCAGGGCCGGCGGTAGGGCCGGGGCCCCGGCCGTGACGAGGATGCGGTCGAAGGGCGCGCGGGCCGGCCAGCCCAGCGAGCCGTCGCCGCAGCGCAGGTGCGGCACCGGGCCGCCGGGGGGCAGCAGGGCGGGCAGGCGGTGCCGGGTGGCGGCAAAGAGCGTGGCGTTCAGCTCGATGCTGCTCACGTGGGGCGTGAGTTGCAGCAGCACGGCGCACTGGTAGCCCGAGCCGGTGCCCACCTCCAGCACCCGGTGGTGGGGCGCGGGGGCCAACAGCTCGGTCTGGTAGGCCACGGTGTAGGGCTGCGAGATGGTTTGGCCCTCGCCGATGGGAAAGGCCTTGTCCTGGTAGGCGTGGGCCTCGAAGGCGGGGGCAAAAAACAGGTGGCGCGGCACGGCCCCCAGCGCCGCCAGCACCCGCTCGTCGCGGATGCCGCGCCCGCGCAGGGCAGCCACCAGCGCCCGGCGCAGGCCGCGGTGGCGGTAAGTGTCGGCGGCGGTAAAGTCGAAAGGATCGGGAATGGGGAGCGGAAGCGGCACGGTGGATAAGGGCGAGGGTAGCGGGCGCGGCCCCGCGCCGGGGCCTTACCTTTGGGGCTGCGCGGGACTCCCGGCCCGCGAAAATACACCCGCTTACCGCCCTGTGCAGCTCCTTCGCCGTTTCCAGTACGCCAAGCTCGTGGCCGCCGACTTTGCGGCGGCGCTGCTGGCCTGGGCAGCGTTCTTTGGTTTGCGCAAGTACCTGCTGCACGAGCTGGAAGGCTTCCACCTGAGCGGCGAGGCGGCCGTGTCGCTGGCTTACGCGGCCGTGGGCATCGGCCTGGCCTGGACGGCCTTCTACGCGCTGCTGGGGCAGTACCGCGAAGTGTTTCGGAAGTCGCGCCTGGCCGAGGTGCTGCGCCTGCTGCGGGCGTCGGCCCTGGGCGTGGTGGTGCTCTTCTTTGCCCTGCTGCTCGACGACCAGGGCGTGAACAATTACCATTTGTACTACCGCACCGTGACGGCGTACTTCCTGCTGCATTTCACGTTCACGGCCGTGCTGCGGGTGGCCGCCGTGCGCAGCGTGCAGGGCCTGGTGCGGCGCGGGGCCATTTCCTTTCCGACGCTGCTGGTGGGGGGCAGCGCCCTGGTGCTCGACACGGCCCGCGACCTGGCCCGCACCGGACGCCACCTGGGCCTGCGCGTGGTGGGCTTCGTGGCCCCCGAGCAGGGGCCCGTTGACGAGGCCCTGGCCGCCGCCCTGCCGGCCCTGGGCACCTACGGCCAGCTGCCGGCGCTGGTGCCGGCCCTGCGCATCGAGGAAGTCATCATCGCCATCGAGCCCAGCGAACACCGCCGCATCCAGGAAATCCTGGACCTGCTGGAGGACACCGACGTGCGCATCAGCATCCTGCCCGACCTCTACCAAATCCTGCTGGGCTCGGTGAAGGTGAACCACACGTTCGGCACGCCGCTCATCGAAATCAAGCACGACCTGCTGCCGCCCTGGCAGGTGGTGGTGAAGCGCCTGCTCGACGTGGTGGGGGCTGCCGTGTTCCTGGGGCTGGCCTGGTGGGTGTACGCGGCCACCGCCGTGATGGTGCGGCTGTCCTCGCCGGGGCCGGTGCTGTACCGGCAGGAGCGCATCGGCAAAAACGGCCGGCCGTTCAGCATCATCAAGTTCCGCTCGATGTACCTCGGGGCCGAGCTGCTGGGGCCGGCCCTCAGCTCCGACCTTGACCCGCGCATCACGCCCTGGGGCCGCTTCATGCGCCGCGTGCGCCTCGACGAGCTGCCGCAGTTCTGGAACGTGCTCAGGGGCGAGATGAGCCTGGTGGGGCCCCGCCCCGAGCGCCAATTCTACATCGATCAAATCGTGCGGATTGCCCCGCACTACCGCCACCTGCACCGCGTGCGCCCCGGCCTCACCAGCCTCGGCCAGGTGAAGTACGGCTACGCCGAAACCGTGCCCCAGATGGTGGAACGCCTCAAGCACGACATCCTTTACATCGAAAACATGAGCCTGGCCATGGACTTCCGGGTCATGCTCTATACCCTGAAAATTATCCTGCAACAGCGGGGGAAATAATTTTTGGTGCTTGGTTGTTGGTGCGTGGTGCGTGGTTCTGCCATTGCGCGCGCAACGCAGTGGAGCGCGGCACTCTTTCCTGCGGATTGCTTGATTAGCGACGTAACCCGCAGGAAAGAGTGCCGCGCCGCTCCTCTTCGCATTGACAACAGGCCTTCACGCACCACCCAAAGACCACCAACCCAGCACCACCATGTTTACCGGAATTATTGAAGCCCTGGGCACCGTCGTGGCCGTGGCCGACGCGGGCACCAACCGCCAGTTTACCGTGCAGTCGCCGTTTGCGGGCGAGCTGAAAATTGACCAGAGCGTGGCCCACGACGGCGTGTGTCTGACCGTGGTGGCCGTGGACGCGGCCGCGGGCACCCACGTCGTCACGGCCATCGATGAAACCCTGCGCGTGACCAACCTGCGCCAGTGGGGCCCCGGCCGCCGCGTGAACCTGGAGCGCTGCCTGGCCGCCAACGGCCGCTTCGACGGCCACATCGTGCAGGGCCATGTGGACGCCACCGCCGAGTGCCTGAGTGTAGAAGACCAGGACGGCTCCTGGATTTTCCGGTTCCGCCACGCGCCAGGCCCCGGCCGCGTGACGGTCGAAAAGGGCTCCATCTGCGTGAACGGCACCAGCCTGACGTGCTTCGACAGCACCGACGACGGCTTTGCCGTGGCCATCATTCCGTATACCTACGAGCACACCAGCTTCCAGCAGTTGCGGGCCGGCGAGGTGGTGAACCTGGAATTCGACATCGTGGGCAAGTACGTAGCCAAGCTACTGGGAAGGTGAGGGGTGTAGTGGGGAAGTGTAAGGTGCGTAACTTGTTGAAAGCGCTTGCGTTGAACACCGGGTAAGCTCACCATTTCACCACTCACACCTCCCCACTTTACCCATTTCCGCCATGTCCACCAAACGCGAAGAAATCGAACCCCACAAAGGCGACAAGCGCTACATCCGCCGCGACGAGGAAGGCAAAATAAAAACCTCCGTCGACCAGCACAAATCTTTGTCGCAAGACGATAAGAAAACCGCCAAAAAAACCAGCAAGCCCGGCCACGGCGACGAAGGCGACGGCCACCAAGTCGGCAAAGCCAAAAAATAGGCCCGTCGCCCCCTTGAGAAAAAGCCGGCCGCCCCGGCCGGCTTTTTTTGTTGCGCCCCCGGTGGCCGCCGCCGTGAGGTGCTTTTCTCACAAGGTTTGACGAAGCTCTAGGCCCGCAATCGCGCCACTACACGCGGGGGCCATCCATTTGGATCACCTTAGCCGGAGCCCGCGAGCCGGAGTAGCCGCTGGGCCCTTTCGGTTACCCAACGCCTGACGAGGGGCGTGGCGGCGGGCAGCCCCTACCAGAACTTGTTGGTGCACACCACCTGGGCTTTTTTCTTGAGCCGCAAACCCAGGAGCACCTCGTGGCTGCCGCCGTGGTAGCCGGCCAGCCCTGAGAGGCCGGCATCGTAGGAATAGCCCAGCGTAAACTGCTCGTAGCTGACGCCCACCAAGGCCACGGCCGAGTCGAAGGCACGCCACGACACGCCCACCCACAGCAGGTCCTGGTACTTGAGCTTGGCGTTGAGGTCGACCGAGAGCGGGG
>CAXTBA010000022.1:0-55653 GCA_964242665.1 uncultured Hymenobacter sp. | reverse complement strand
CGCTTGGAGCGCGCGGCGGACGCGCCAGCGGCCCACCGCGGGGCCTTCGGCCGGCGCTTCGGCGCACAGCCGGCGCGTGCCGTAGCGCCGGCCGTGCCGCCCGAACGCTTCGCGCACCGCCACTTGCCAAGCGGGCTCAACCGGTGGGCGCTGCCGGCCGGGCCGCCAGGCGCAATACGCCGCCGGGGCCACGCGCAGCACCCGGGCCTGGCGGTGGGCGATGTGCTGCGAAGTGCTCACCGGGTCGGCTGGCCGAAGATGGCCAAGGCTTTATTTAAACTGTCGAGCCCCTACCCGGCCCGTTCGAGGCGGGCCCGCAGGGCGCGGACCTTGGGGCACGGGCGGCGGCGGCGCTGCCCACCCCAGCCACGAGCTGCGCCTGCTGCCGGCGGTAGAGTAGCTCGGGGCTGATGCCCAGCGGCCGGGCCGCGGCCTGCGTACCGCGGCTTGCGCTGGCCAAGCGTAGCGCCCCGGCCTTGAACGCCTCGCCGTACCTGCGTCGTTTGCCGGGCGACGTCCCGCTGGGTTTGGTTGCCCTGACAGAAGAACTACACGTCCTTCTTCTGCCCGTCATTCCTAGACCACCTCAGTTTTCGGGGCCGTTGGCGTAGGGAGTTTTTTGAACGCCTTTAACAAGAGGCTTGGTTAGTCAAGCTCAGCGGTATTTTACGTATTGGAAGGGTGGTTTACAGCACGTAAAAAATATTCTTTTATCGTCCAGTCACCTCAAATTCACGCGCCACGGCCGGGAAGTCCGTCGTGGTTGCGGCCGTGAGGCCTTGCCCCGATTAGAGCCAGGTTACGGCGGGACGGAAAGCCGTGCGGTAGTGCCCAACGGGCAGGTACGTAGTCGGGGCGTGGCCACAGAACGGGAAGCCGAGCGGATACGCCGGGGCGTCCACCCAGGCAATGGTGAACGTCATGGCTTGCTGGGCCGGAATCTTGTGGGGGAACCCCCGATGTAATTGCAAAAAATGCCGGAGTACGGCTTACCCAGCGATACCGACTGTTTTTTTTGCCGGGCTAAACACTTCCAGAAAGTCCCGAGGGTCGATGACCAGGTTTTGGACGGCAATATCCTGGTCCGAGGCGTTGGTGAGTTGAAAGCGGAAGACGACGTTTTGCCCTTGTGGAAACACCGCCGCTTCTTGCCCCTGTTCGTTGAGAAGCTGAAAAGAGGCGGTTAGGGGCGCATGTAGGCCTGCTGTCGGCCTTTTGACAACCGACTACACCACTCGCGAACGTGATGAAAAACAAGGAGACTAGGTATTTCATTAGTAGCCGAGTGAGAGAGGAAGAAGGAGCTAAGTACTTGACCAACTTCAAGATGAGTACTGCTTAGCTACAAAGGTTGCATGAAGCTACTGAACTAGCTGATGCCACCAGGAAAACACTCTTAACCTGACTAAAATGCTATGTTAGCCACTGGAAGAGAAAAGCCAAAAAACCACCACGATTCCAAGAGTGGGTTTATAACAGACATTATGTAACTAAGCAAAAAGGAGAAAGGGCTGCGCCTTACCGGCTTAGCACTTTCTCCTTTTTGTTCTACAATTGAAACCAAAGTTTTTCGATAACTACTTACTCGGTTTTTTATTACTCAATAAGGCCTCTAATTTGACTTTAGTTTCCGGTATTTGTTTCAAAACCAAGGCCTTTTTAAAACACTCGATGGCTTTAGATTTGACTCCTGTTTCAAGATAAAAATCGCCAAATGAATCATAGCAATTGGCGCTACTGGGATAATTGGCTACGTTAAGTTTAAATAAAGCTTCTGCCTTTTTAAATTGTTTGGTTTGCAGCATCTGATAACCAAGATTATTGACTTCGGTTTCATTCGGCTTAACCGTGTACCCTATGTATTCAGATACTTTCTTGTAATGGGTTACCAATAATGATTCTAAATCAAAATTTGGGTTTTTTAACTCACTATCGTAAATTTTCAATTTGTAAAAATTGAAAATAAATCGAAGAGCGTCGTATTCTCCAATCAACCTAACGGAAGCATGATTGTCGTTTTCATAAAACTTATACTTGAAGGCTAATTCATTTCCTTTATCCTTGGAAAGCTCTTTAATAAAATTAAGATTGCTACGCAGGAGGGCCGTAGAGGCACTGGAATCTTGCTGAACGCTTACGGTATCGACTCCTCTTTCCAACCGATTGGCCATCGCTATAAACAATCTTTTTCCTGTGTATTTGTGAACAGGCAAAATCGTTTTGGCTTCCTTCACCACCTTTTGGTCCCTCCACCACAAAGCGCCATCGAGCGAAACATACGAATTAAATAATTGCGGATTGTGAAGCAACGTATTCACAACCGTCAAGCCGCCAACTGAATGACCAATAAATGTTCGGTAGGTAGTGGTTGGATACGTTGTATCGATGTAGGGAATGAGTTCTTTTTCAACAAAAGACATGAATTTGTCTCCCTTGCCAATAGCAGTAGGAAAGTCCTTATCAGTACCCGTTGTGAGGTCACTCAATCTATCGTTATGTGCGATTCCGACAACAATCATGGGAGGACAAAGGCTTGATTCCTCCATATGCTCCACAATACTCACAACGGCGTTGAAATTATCCGGGCCGTCTAGTAAATAAATGACGGGATAATGTCCTTTGTCCTTTAGTTTATTCCCTCCGTTGCTTGCGGGAATATGAATCAAGACAGTGCGTTTCTCCTCTAGTATTTTCGAGGGAATGGTTTCCTCAAATCCTAGGGTGAAAGGACTGCTTTCCTGTGCATACGCATAGAAAGAAAATAATAGTAGGGCGCTAAGCTGGAGAAAAAATTTCACGGGGCTACGTAAGCGAAAAGCAAGGAAATGGATGGTTTGAAGCTGCAAAGCTAAACTGTACCTCCCTTTAAGGGTGATTAACTCATCACCCAGTTAACTCCTGTGGCCGTGTTAGGGGTAGCGCAAGAGTAAGAAGAGGAATTCCCGTTAGGCCCGGGGTAACGGGTTCGGACGGGGTGGGGGTAGTTCAGGAAACGGCCCGTTTAGGAGTAGCCTATTTCGCAGGCGCAGGAAGGGCTGTTCGACGAAGCGATGTAAGAAGTAGGCCCCCAGCAGCGTGCTCACCACGCACAGTAGCAGCATGGTCCAACTAGCCTTGGCCAAGCCCCAGGCGCTTGCTTGGCTCTGCGTAAGATGAAGCAGTAGCTTATGACTCAAATAGATGGCAAACGAGAGGTCGGCCAGTTTCCGCGTGACGCGTGACGAGAACTGGTAAAGCACGCTGCCGGGACTAACCGCGCCTAGTACCAGGGCCCCATAGCCGAGGCTTACGAGCGGAAACCCCCACACGGAAGCTCCTAAGGATTGCTCCTGCCGACAGACGTAATAGGAACCAGCCAGCAAGAGCGTACTGGCTCCCAACCACCAATTACCTGCCTGCACCAGTTGTCGGGCAACGGGCGCGCGCCGCTGCAGCGCTAAGGCCAGGAGCACACCAACGAACAGGCCATCCATTCGACAGAAAGTTGGGTAGTAAATCCACGTATACCAAGCAATTGTTCCGCCATCAGCTGTGGCCGCCAGCGGCCCCACCCAGCTTGACCAGAGCATAAATCGAATAAGCAGACCGGCTACCAGCCCGACCACCAGTAGGGTCGCTAGTTTGTTGACGTAACGGTGGGACCCGAGTAAGCCAATCACTAGTGGCAGCACCAGGTAGAACTGCTCCTCGATGCAGAGGGACCAGGCATGAGAGAAGGTGCCTTGGGTACGCAGGTCAAGTCCGAGGTTTTGCGTGAAGGTCACGTACTTCCATAACGGGGCCAGCGCTTCTCGTTCCCGTACCCCCGGCACGAAAAAGTAGAGGGCCAGAATGAGGCTATACAACGGCACGATGCGAAAGAAGCGCTTGGTGAAGAACGAAGCAACAGCGAGCCGCTGGGTCTGCTCCAGTTCAACTAGCAGTTGAGAGGTTATGAGATAGCCGCTTAAGACAAAGAATAAGTCAACGCCGGTCCACCCAAATTTTCCAGCGGCGGTCACGACTTCAGGGGCTGCGAATAATCGACCGTAATGAAACACAAACACGAGGGTAATGGCCAGCGCTCGTAAGTGGTCCAGCCCATGCAAGCGATGAGCTGGGGTAATGCGAGTAGTTGGTTCTGCAAGAAGAGTAGCTGGCTGTTCCATCAGCAAATAGGACCTGAAAAGAAAGAGGATGTTCGGGTTGACAAATGTCTCTCTTCCTCCCGAGCAGCACCTAGGCGTAGTGCCAGAAACACGTGCTGGAACGCTAGATATAGGCCCTAACCGGATGAACCGCCTTCATAGCCGTTGCGGCCCTATTCAGGCGCAAATCCGCCTTATTCATCGTTTCGTTCGTCCCCCACTGGGGCCTTTAGTACTTTCGCGGTCCATGCACGCCCTAAACGCCCTCTTTTCTTATTTCAAGAAGCACCGCGTCGTGGCGCACCTCGCCTTTTGGCTGGCTATCCTCTTGTTCTCCATTGGAAGAAACGATTTCGGCGCAGGCGACTGGGCTTGTACGCCGTCCGTGGTCTACGCGCTGGCCCTGCTCATCACCCAAGTGCCCACCACCTACTTTTTGGCTTATATCGGCATTCCACGCTTCTTAACCAGTAAGAATTATATAAGCAGCCTCGGCCTACTAATTGGCGTAGCCTACGTGATTAGCGTGCTGTCTAGGCTGGTTATCGTCTATGCAGCGGAGCCCATCTTGGCTAGTCTAGACGATACTTTTCTAGCCCCCGGGCAAGACTCCCTCGCGAGCATTACCACCGAGTTGTATAAACTTTTTCACGTGTACTTATTTAATAACTTTTCGGTAGCTTTTATATTTCTAGTTATCAAACTTCTCCTGATGCAGCAGGCTAGCCAGCAGCAGGCGATAGCAGTAGAGAAGGAAAAGGTAAGTAGCGAATTAAAATTATTAAAATCGCAATTAAATCCGCATTTTTTATTTAACACATTAAATAATATCTACTCCCTGGCCATCCAAAATTCCTCTCAAACCGCTGATGCTGTCGGTCGCTTGGCAGGTATTCTGGATTACATCTTGTATCGTGCTACGCTACACTTCGTGCCCGTGCAGGAAGAATTAGAGATTATAGATGCGTATATTAAATTAGAAAAGTTGCGTTACAGTGAACGGTTAGTTGTGACATTTAAGCAGGAGGTGCAATCGACCATCCTGATTGCCCCGCTATTGTTGGTTTCCTTAGTAGAGAATGCTTTTAAACATGGGGCTAGCGGAGATATAGGCTTTCCTGAAATACACATTCAAACAAGCACAGTGACTAATGCCTTTGTCTTCGAAATAAAAAATACGATGGTTGTAAAGGCGAAAGCTGACGGAAAAGATAAATTAGGCTTATTGAATATTAGCAAGCAATTAGAACTACTTTATGGAGCTAAACAACACTTAGAAATCACGAGTAATGACACCTATTTCTTTTTAAAGCTTAGTATTCAACCGTGAAAATCAGATGCTTACTAGTAGATGATGAGCCACTTGCGCTAGAGTTACTGGCAATTCATCTGCGCAAATTTGAGAAATTCGAGCTGGTAGCTACCAGTGCTAATGCGGTAGAAGCCCTCCACGTGCTGAACGAGACGACCATTGACCTGTTGTTTTTAGACATCCGAATGGGAGGGCTTTCCGGAATTGATTTTCTGAAATCGTTGAAAGCCCCTCCTCAAACTATTTTGACCACCGCCTACCGGGAGTTTGCCCTAGAAGGCTATGAGTTGGACGTGGTTGATTACCTGCTAAAGCCCATTACGTTCGAACGTTTTTTCAAGGCCATTGAGCGTTATTTAAGGCAACATAGCCAACGTATTCCTGTTCCTATTCCTCTAGCCAAGGGGCCAGAAGTACTGCTGAAAGTCGGTCCCACCCACTACAAGCTGGATACGACCAGCATTTCATATATTGAAAGTGTAAAAGACTGTGTCAAAATTTATGGTCCCGAGAAGTATACACTTGTGAAGTATAAAATAGGGGAATTAGAGAAGGAGTTGAGGTCGCAAGGGTTTGTACGGATTCACCGCTCCTTTATAGTAAATACGAAGAAGGTCACCGCTTTTTCGACGACCAGAATCATAATCGAGGAAAAGGAACTCCCGGTGGGCACGAATTACCGGCCCCTTATTGCTGCGCTGCTGCGCCAAGGTGTATAAGCCTACGCAGACTCATGACCAACCAAGTTCGCTGAGGTTGGAAGCTATTGCGTAGCATGGTGATGTTGCTTCCGTGCCAGTTTATTCTTCTTTTTGTTACTATAGTAACAGTATAGTCAACAGCTCGTGGCTGTTGCAGAATTATGCTCAGGGTTTTGCGCGCTAATACAGACCGCTAAATCAATTCGGAAAACGGTCGATGAAGCCGCTCCTTGGTCGTTTTTAAACTCAACGCCTTTCATGTTGAGCGAACTAGCGAGTTCTGCCACAGCCCTGCCTGTTTTGTGAGACACACCACTCGCGCCAAAGGCAGACTCGGCGGCCCTAACGGGAATTTCTGTTCCTACTCTTGCGCTACCCCTGTTAGCAAGGCAGCCCCGAGTAGACGATGCGGGCTGTAACGTAAGCATAGGATAGGTATAGAAACCCCTGGCTCAAGAAGGTGCACTATACAGACCCACCGAAATGAGCTAACGGCAACCCCGTTTCCGGTTCACTGGAGCACCCGGTGAGGATTTTCTGAGCCACCCGTCCCGCGCCCTACTTTCTGAGCCCCTCGGGTGCACCCCGAAGGACTGGGCCACTTCGGGTCTACTCCCCTGGAAACGCCCCGATCGCTGCGTTTCACGTCTGTTTTTCTTGCCGAGACCATCGCCCCTTACCGGCGCGCGGGGACGGTAACGGCACCTCTGCTTCGGCAAAAGTTGCTTTGGGTACGGGGCAGGCAACTTGCGTATTTTGCGGTCTCCCCATGACCATTTCCCGCTTCTTGCCCTGGCCCCTAACGGCCAGCCTGCTCGTGCTCGGCACCGGTGCTGCCCCTCGGCCGGCTGGTCCTGTACTGCCCCGCGCCGGCCAAGAACTCTACCGCCGCTACCGGGGCCACGTCGCGGGCCGGCCGGTGCTCGTCAAACTGACGTTGCGGCGACTGGGCGGCCTACCGAAAGACCTCCAACTCGACCCGGCCACGGGCGCGCCGCACGGCCTGCGTCCGGCGGGGCTTTTGGTGCCGGCGGCGCCGCTTACGCTCACGGAGGGCCCCGACGCGGTGGGTCGTTCAGCGCCGGTGTGGCGGGCCACGCAGCCGCTGGGGCCGGTGCTGAGCGGCACCTGGCAGGCGGGTCCGCAGGCCCCGGCGCAGTCCTTCGCCCTGTGCGAAGACTACCCAGGGGCCGTGCGCTACGAAGTGTTGACCGAAGCTACGACCGGCGGGCGCGGCCGCACGGCTAACGGGGCCCCGGCCCGCGCCTTCCTCGAAGCCGCTTATCTGCACCTGCTGGGCCCCGACACGCTCCGCCCCGCGCGGGCGCGGCTGCAATGCCCGGGGCCCGCCGGCCGGCGCCACGCGCGGCGGGCCTTGGACCAAGTGAGCAGCCCGCAAGACTTTGCCAACCTCACGAACCAAGCGATCGACGCGACGCTCAACGAGCAGGACCTGCTCGCCTACGGCACCTACACCGTCGAAGGCGTCGTCGGCCTGCGCCACGGGCAGCACACGTGGGCGAACGCCGTGTACGACCTGCGGACCGGCCGGCCGGTCGACTTGCTGGCGCTGCTGCGGCCCGGCGGCGAGGCCACCGTGCAACGCCTGATCACCCGCCAGCTGCGGCGGGGCGACCCAGCCTACGCGGCCGAGCTGAGCCTCCCCACCCAGCCGCTGCCGCTGCCCGCCGCCGGCTTTGCCCTCACGCCCACGGGCTGGGAAGCCACGTACCAGACCACCCCCGAAGACGAGCCCAACTACGTGTATACCGTTGGCCTTGGTCAAAAATTGGCCTTCCCGTAGCGGCGGGGGACGGCGTTACCCTAAGCCTTCGTTCCCGGCGGGCGGTTGATGGGCCGCCCCAACACGACCAAAATGACAGCCAGCACAATCAAGACGGCACCGCCCAACATCGACCCGCTTAGCTGCTCGCCACCGACGGCCCGGCCCAACAAGACGGCCACCACGGGGTTTACGAAGGCGTACGTGCCGACCAAGTGCGGTTCGACCGCCTGCAACAACCAGTTGTACGCCGCGAAGGCGATGAGGGAACCGAACGTGACCAGGTACGCAAAGGCCAGCCACGAACTCGCCGTAACGGCGGCCAACTGGAAGCCCGTTGCCTCGCCGCGCAGCAGGCCAGCCAGCAGCAGCGCGCCGCCGCCGCACAGCATGTGCATTGCGCTGGCCAGGAAGGGGGAGGACGCGGCCTGTTTCTGCTTGGCGTACAGGGAGCCGATGGCCCAGACCATTGCGGCGGTGAGCGCCAAGCCGACCCCCAGTCCCAGCTGCTCCGGCCGCGTGACCCGGCTCGGTCCGGCGGTCTGAGCCACCAAATACACGCCCGCCAGCCCCGCCAACAGCCCCGCCAGCGCCCAGCGCGATGGCCGACCGGTTTGCCCACTCAACCACCCCAGCAGCACCATCCAAAGGGGTACAGTGGCTGCCAATAGAGCCGCCAGGCCCGAGACCAGGTACTGCTCGCCCAGCGTGACCCCCCCGTTGCCGAACGCCAGCAGCAGCACCCCGGCCACCAGGGCCGTGCCCCAGCCGCGCAGGGGGGGGGACGGCGCGCCGCGCCAGCGCATTAAGGCGTACAGCAAGCTGCCCGCCAACAGGAAGCGCGAACCGGCCATGAGCAGTGGCGGCGCGCTGGCAATGGCCAAGCGAATGCCCAGGTACGTGGAACCCCAAACGAGGTAAACGGCCGCAAACGCCACGAGGACCGCCCAGCGGGGGGCCGAATGCCTCGGAGCGGGGGGCCGCTCCTGGGAAGGCGGGGCGCCGGAGGCCGGCAACCCGGGCGGAACCTGCCCCACGGCGGCGCCAAGAGCTTTGAAGGCGTTTGGAAAGTCAAGGGCGGCTGACTCCTTGTGCGAAAAAGTGGAGGATTCCATCAGGGAAGGATGAGTGGTGGCGCGGTGGTGGCAGCGCCGACGCAGCCGGCCACTCCCAAAAAGCAAGGCAAACCTAGCAGCAGGCCGGTTCGTTAGCCTAGGCCAGTTTGCAGATGTTCACTAGTCCGGTATGCTGCCGTATCAGACCCTCATTTCACTCGAACGCGCCGCGCCTGCTACGCTGAGCCAGCAAATCACGGGGGCCTTTGTCCGCCTGATTCAGCGGGGAACTTTGCCCGCGCGCGCCTTGCTGCCCGGTACCCGCACGCTGGCCGCCTTGCTGGCCGTGCACCGGCAAACGGTGGTGGTCGCCTTTGACGAGTTGGCCGCGCAGGGGTGGATCGAACAGGAGCCCTCCAAAGGCGCCCGGGTTAGCCGGCTCATTCCCGCGGTGCAGGCACAGCCCCTCGGCGCCGTCCCAGCAGGTCCGCCGCCGCGGGCCGGGTTCGCTTACGCGCGGGCCCTGGCGTTGGCGATGCCCGCGCCGCCAGTACCTGCGCCCTTAGGGTTCACCAGCGGCACCCCCGACCCGCGCCTAGCCCCCCTGGCGACCCTAGCCCGGAAGTACCGCACGGTCTGCGGGCGCGCGGCCCACCGCCGTTTGTTTGACTACGCCGCGCCCACGGGCAGCTTGGCCCTGCGGGAGCAACTGAGCTCCTATTTACACGACACCCGCGGCGTACTAACCCGGCCGGACGGCATCCTAACGACCCGGGGCAGCATCATGGCCATGTACTTGGTGGCCCAATTGCTGCTGCGGCCCGGCGATGCCGTCGTGGTGGGAGAGCGGAGCTACCCCGAAGCCGACCTGCTGTTCCAGCACCACGGGGGGCGGCTGCAGCGGGTGGCGGTGGACGGGCAGGGCTTGTGCGTGGCTGAGGTCGAGGCCCTGTGTCGCCGCCAACCGGTGCGCCTGCTTTACGTGACCCCTCACCACCATTACCCGACCACCGTTACCTTGTCCGCCGAGCGGCGCGTGCACTTGTTGCAACTCGCCGAGCGCTACGACTTCGTCGTGCTGGAAGACGACTACGACTTTGATTTTCACTATACAGGCAGCCCCATTCTGCCGCTGGTCAGCGCCGACCGGAGCGGGCGCGTGCTCTACGTTGGCTCGCTGAGCAAGGTCCTCGCCCCCGCGATCCGGGTAGGGTACGTGGTGGGGCCACCCGATTTCGTGGCCGAACTGGGCAACTTGCGCCGCTTGCTCGACCATCAAGGGGACACGGCACTGGAGCAAGGCATTGCCGAACTGTTCGCCGAAGGCGAACTGCGGGCGCACCTCAAGCGGGCCCGCAAAATTTACCATCACCGCCGCGACGTGTTCTGCCAATTGCTGCGCGCACACCTGGCCGACTGGTTCTCCTTTACCGAGCCAAGCGGCGGCATGGCGGTATGGGGACAGTTCGCGCCCGCAGTCGACCTGGCTTACTTGAACGCTCAGTGCCGACGCCACGGGCTGGACCTGGGCGATGGCGGCCGTTACCAGACCGCTTCCGAGCCGCGCGCGTCCCACCTGCGCTTGGGCTTTGCAGCCCTGAACACCGAGGAACTGACGCAAGGCGTACGGATACTGGCGCAGGTACTACGCGCCCAGTAGATTCAAGGAACCGGCCGGGCAAGCCGGCCAGAAGGCTGCTCGCCTGCGCCGCCCTAGCTGCCCAGACTGGCACTTGGCCGGCACGCGCCGGGGCTCCTCATCCACGCCGACCGCGACAGCCAGTACACCCGCCAAGCCTGCCGCGCCCGCGTCGAAGTGGCCAGGGCCCTGCCCAGCTTTAGCCGGCCCGGCAATCCGTACGACAACGCGCAAGCCGAGGCCGGCTGGAGCACGCTCAAAACGGAACTCCTGCCCGGTAGTAGCCCGTTTGCTTCGGTGGAGGAAGCCCGGCTAGAAGTCGCCATTACCTCGACACGTACTTCAACCTGGACCGCCGCCACTCGGCCCTCGGCTACCGCTCGCCCTTCCGATTTGAACGCGACCTGAAAACCAACCTATCTTGGCTCACTGTCTGTTTTTACTCGACCATCCCAGAGCACCTATAAGCTGAAGGTATAGGCGTTGGTCTGCCCGGCGGTTACCTGCACGCTTTGGGCCGTCGCCGTGGTCACCACGAACACGTAATTTCCGGCGTTTAAGTCGTTAAAATTACGTTTGTTTTCACGCGCGTGCTGGTGATCGGGGGCGGTCCGGCGAACGTGCCGCTGCGCAACGGGTTGCCCGTGCCGGTTGTCACCCGGGTGCGCCACCCCTCTTCCGTGAAGAGCGAATAGCCGGCGTAGAGAGAGTCGTAAGTGAAGGTCAGGGCGAGGGTGCCAGTGGTCGGCGCCGGGTCGTTCTTTTTACACGCGGCAACCAAAAAAGTCGCCACCAAGAGGGCGATCAGGCGAAAGGAGCGCAACGTCATCGCGAAGGAAACGAAAAGATGAGGAAAGTTAACCGGGAAGCAAGTGTCAAAAGGGGCCTTTGCGGGGAGCGGAAAGCGTGAAATTATTTCACGTAGCATGTAGGGGGCCTGAAGTCGCCGCCGTGGGGACCGTCTGCCGCGCCAACAGGCGGAGCACGCCCATCGGGTGAAACGCTTTGCCCCGCCGGGTGGCGTACCCGGACCGGTTGATCTGGTCGGCAATGGCCCGCCAAGCCGCCCCGGTGGACCGCCCCGGTGGACCGCCCCGGTGGACCGCCCCGGTGGACCGCAGCGGCGCGGCCAGCGGCGCGGCCAGCGGCGCGGCCAGCGGCGCGGCCTGGCGGTGACATTTGCCTGCGCGTTGGCCTGACGAGCAACTAAGCCTTTCAGCTTGTCCTCCGCGGTGAGGTTGGCCGGGGTGCCTAAGCTAAACCCTCGCGCTTTCTTGGCGGCCAGCGCCTCGCGGGTGCGGCTGGAAATGGCCACTGCTTCTTTTTGCGCAACCGCCGCCAGGGTGCGTAGGATGAACTCATCAGCCGCCGGCTGGTCCGCGATAGTGCACCCGGCTCTCCATTAACGTGGCCAGGAAAGCCACGCTGCGCGCCAGGCGTTCGAGCTTGGCCACGAGTAGCACCGCCTCTTCCCGCTGGGCCAGGACAATAGCCGCCAATAGCTGGGACCGGGCGCTTTTGCGTCCACTATCCACGTAATCGGCTACGCGCACGGCATCGATAGGGAGGAAGCGATGCACGGCCGCTTGCTGGGCTATTCCTCACACAAGCTGGGAATCCCGCGCCAAAGATTAGCGGCTGATTTCGCTTGTTTACACCCGTACCGTAATTCTTGGTTCCGTCACTAACGCAACGCTGATAGGGCGGTGCTACCCGCGCGTCAAAGCGGTTCTTTTGTGCGTAGGCCATCGGCACGTCCCCTTGGCTGCCCCAAGACCGCCGCTCCGCGGCGGTCGGCGCCAGGAACTAAACGGCATAAAAGAAGCCCCACTGTACAAGCGGGGGCTCTTTTTATATATCCTAGGTCAGCAAGCGCCTGGGGGGCTAATAGAGAACGACCCGCTGCGCCAGCGCGTGGCCGCCCGCTTGCAGGCGCAGGGTGTAGACGCCGGGGGCCAGCCCGCTGGTCTCGACCGTAAGTCGGGTGCCCCCGGCGGGCAACGGGGCCGTTTTCCGGCGGACGAGCTGCCCCAGCGCGTTGCGCAGGTCCGCCTGCACGGCCGGCGCGCCGGCAACGGCGGGCACCTGCACCGCAAAGGCGGCGTGGGCCGGGTTGGGGGACACGGTTACTGCGGCCGGGGCCAGGGCCGGCTGCGCCGCCAGCACCGTGGCGTTGAGCAGCACGCCCACCGTGCCAGCGGTAAAGTTGGCCGTGACGATGTCGGGCCTGGAGTCGTTGTTCACGTCGGCCACGGCCACGTCGTTCGGGGCCGTGTTGTTGCCCGTCGAGAACAGCGCGGCCGTCGCGGGGAAGCCGCTCGCCGCCTGCGCCAGCAGCACGCCCACCGAATTGATGTTGTAGTTTGCCGAAACGAGGTCCAGCCGGCCGTCGCGGTTGAGGTCGCCCAGGGCCACGCCGCCCGGGCCGCCGCTGAGGCTGCTGCCCACGGCATACGGCACCGCCGTCCCGAAGCTGCCCGTGCCCGTGCCGGCCAGCACGTACAGCTGGTTGCCCGCCGAATTTGCCGCGACAACGTCCGGCTTGCCTCCCCGGTGACGTCCCCCAGGCCCACATCCTGAAGGAAGCCATTGCTTCCGGTCGGGTAAAGCGCGGCCCTGCTGGCGACTGACGGGCCACAGCGGGGTTGTACAGCGGTGTGGCGCGCCACCGGCAGCCGTTGCGCGTCAACCCTAGCGCCGCCTCCACGAAGCGGCGGTTGTCGAGGCCCCGACCGCCCTTGGTGCCTCCCGGCTAGGTAGCAGTGGGTTATGATGAGGCGGTATAGTTACTTTTATGAATTCGTTCTACCTACTTTTTCGTCATGAGAGAAGTACCCGCGCTACTACTTATCGATATTCAAAAAGCTTTTGACGAGCACGCTCGTTGGGGCGGCAATCGAAATAATCCGCAGGCGGAGGCCAACGCGGAACGCCTGCTCACGCAGTGGCGGGCCCAAGGGTGGCCAGTCATTCATGTCCGCCACGATTCGGTTGTTCCAGGCTCTATCATGGGAGTGGGTCAGGTTGGCAACGACTTTAAAGACGAGGTAAGACCTATTCGTGGGGAGCCCATCTTTTCAAAGTCGGTCAACAGTGCATTTATTGGCACTGGCTTGCAAGCCTATTTGGAAGCGCAGGAAATTCATTCGTTGGTCATTGTGGGCTTAACTACTGACCATTGCGTGTCTACCACTACTCGGATGGCCGGTAACCTAGGCTTTGAAACCTACCTGGTGGCCGATGCGACGGCCACCTTCGATAAAACAGGTTTTGATGGGCAGCTCTATCCCGCGGAGCTGGTCCATCAAACGGCTTTGGCAAGCCTGCATTCAGAATTTGCTACTGTTCTAACCACCGAACAAGTGGTAGAAATGGTGAACGCAAAAGCCCCCATGCGCAACTAAGACGAGCCAGCGCGGCAGGGCTTTAGCCTAAAACTGAAACAGCACCGTCGGCTTGTAGTAGCTCAGGGTGCGGCCGGGGGTGGTATCGCGCAGGTAATCGCCCGCTGGTATCCAGGCGTAGGTAAAGCCGAAGGAGAAGTGCTGGCTGGCCCGCCAGCTCCAGTCGGCCGTGAGCTGCCGGCCGATGTAGCGCCGGGTAGAAAGGGGCGACCCGGCCGGGCCGGGGGCGGCGTCCGCCGGCAAGATGGGGGAGACGGACGGGCTGTACGCAACGTCCTGCGGGCTGGCCCGCCAGAGCCAGGCCACGTCCACAGACAGCGTCATGCGGGCCTGCAGGTGCAGCTCGACGCCCGGGTGCAGGTCCAGCAAGTTGCCGGGGCCGATGGGGGTGAGGGCATTGCCAAAAAAAGGCCGGGGGAATAGCGCGTTGAAGGCCTGCAAGTTGGGCTGACCGCGGTCTTGGTCGCCACTGATGGCATCCGCCTGCACGCGAAACGTCGGGGCGCTGGGCCAGCGCGCCCGCTGGTAGTACCCAATTCCCGAGGCATAGTAGGCCCGAATCTGCCCGGCACCAAACCGCCCGGCCTGGCCTATTAGCTCCACATTGTAGCCAAAAGGCCGGGCGGGGGTCTCGCGCCGCCACAGCCGCACGCCCGCGGTTTGCCGCTGCTCGTGCCCTATCCCTTGCAAGTACACAGCGTCGTGCTTGTTGAGGCCGAAGTAATACAGGTCCACGCCCCCGTCCCAGCGGGCCAGGGTATGCACGGCGTAGGCTCCCCAGAGTACCTGCTGGGGGTCGCCTTTGTCATCAAATACCCCCCAGTTGGTTAGCAGCGGGCGGCCCACCAGCACGTCCAGTCGCCAGGTCGCGTAGTGCAGCGCCAGGCGGGCCGCGTCGAAGCTCTGGCGCACGTTGGGGCCTTCCCGCATACTCAGCAGGCGCTCGGAGCCGTACAGAAACTCCTGGCGGCCCACCCGCAGCTCGGCCCGGCCGCGCGGCCCCAGCGGCTGGGTCCACTCCACGAAGCCCTGGTAGAGGTCCAGCGGGTCGCGGTCAATTTGCGGCCGGGGGCCGCCCCGGCGGCCGGCCACGTTGTCGCTCAGCACCTGGCCGAACACGCGCAGGTGGGGCCCTAGCCGCCAATCGGCGTGCGCGACGTGCCGCTGCAGGAGGTAGGCGTTGGTAGGCGGCGCGTCGGCCGGCGCGCCCGCGCCCCAATTGTCATTTTTACTGATTTCGTACTGGTAGCGAATATCCAGCCCCAGCGTGAGAAAAGACCCCGGCCGCCGGCCCAGCGGCGCGTACTTGAGCGGGTCGAATACGTCGGGTGGCACCGGGCGGGTCCGCAACGAATCCGGGCTTAGGAACCCGTAGTTTTCCTGCTCCCGCAGGATGTCGTACGGCGGGCGGGCCGCCGGCCCCTGGCCCGCGCCGGCCGGCTGCTGCGCCCAGCCGGGCAACGCGCTCACTACGCTGAGGCTCAGCGCCCCGGCCCGGAGAAAAAATGAAGAAACAGGCACGGCGCGCAGGTGATAAAGGGTGAAAAATTCGCGCTAGCCCGCCTACCAGGCTGCCGGTAGCCCACGGCTGCTTAGCGCCAGACTTCCCGCCGCCGTGCTAGGTGTTGAGCAGCTCCGGCACGAAGATTTCTTCGCAGGTTTTCAGGCGCTTACAGATGCCCTGCTCGTACGAATAGCGCAGAAACGTGTCGATGGCCTTCCGGTTGGCCGCCAGGCCATAGGGCCACCAGTCCTTGGGAAAGAGGCGGCTGTTTTCGTCAAACAGCTGGCTAAACCAGGGCACCATGATGTCCATCGATTGCTCGGCCATGCCCTTGCGGTAGTGCTCCTGCGCCATTTCCTTGGCTTGGGTAAAGCCTTGGTAGATGCGCGGGGCCAGGTCCGGATGCTGCGCCAGCACGTCGCGGCGAATCACGACCGTATGCATGATGGGAAAGATGCCGGTGCGCCGGTAGTAGTCCCGCTCCACGGCCTCGTAGTCGGGAAACAAGCGGCCGACCTTGGGCGAGCCGTTCAGCACGCACTGCGGGGCCACGGCCGAGATAAAGGCGTCGATTTCGCCCGATTCGAGCATATCGCCCAGGGTCCGGCCCACCGGCACGGGCGACACGTCCACGTTGGCCGGGTGCGGCTGCGGAATGAAATCGAAGGGCGGCATGTACCAGTCGGAGGCCCCAATCACCCAGCGGCACTGGTCGACCGTCACGCCAAAGTCATCGGCCAGAATGCCCTTGGGCCACACGCCCGCGTCGTGGCCGTACATGCCGAACTCGCCGATGGTCTTGCCCGCCAGGTCCTGCGGCTTCGTGATGCCGCTGGCCTTGTTGATAAAAATATCCGAGTGGCGGAAAATGCGGTTCGGAAAAACCGGAATGGCAATAAAGGGCGGGTTGTCGAGGTCGAGCGTGCGCAGGTAAAACGACATGCCCAGCTCCGACACGTCGAAGGCCTGGTGGCGAATCATCTTCTCGAAAATATCGGACACCAGGGGCGCGCTTTCCAGCGTCGCATCCAGGCCTTCAAACTTCACTGTACCGTCGAAGAGCGCCCGCGTGCGGTCGTACTCGTAGCAGCCGATTTTAAACGAAGGATTAGGCATGAGATGAACTCCACGAAGGGAAAAAGGGTGGGGAAAAAGAAGCGATGGAAAATAAACGGGTCTGTTGGGTGACTGCTTTGCCGGGCGTCAGCGGCGAATGCCCGCGCACAAGCGGTCCCAGTTGCCACTGGCAATTTTTTCCCGCTCGGCTGCGCTCAGGCTCGCTTGCTCAAGGAAGTGCCGCGCGCCGCCCAGCGAAGCGGCTTCAAAAGGATAGTCCGTCGAAAAGAGAATGCGCTCCACGCCCACGGCTTCGGTGGCCCAGCGCAAGTAGCGCGGACTGTTAATGCCGCTGGGCGTGACGAACACTGGGCGTGACGAACACATTGTTGCGCACGTAATCGGCTAGGGAGCGGGCCAGCTTTTTGGCGGTGGCGAGGTGCTGCACCCGTTCGAGGTAAAAGAGCACGACTTCTCCCCAGTGCCCCACGATTACTTGTAGGGTGGGGAAGCGGTCAAAGACCCCGCTAAGGCAGTAGACTCGTTGAGCGTCAGGCTGTTCGGCATTTGGGCAACCAGATTCTCCGCCACCGCAATGTATTCGGCATACGTGCCACCCCTGGTGCCGCCATACACTTGGTCACCGACTTTCAGGCGGGTAACGTGCTGACCCACTGCTTCCAACGTGCCGGCAAAATCCAAGCCGGGAGTATAGGCCAGCTTTATAGGCGCTAATTGCACGCGCGTGCTCTTCGGCTGTTGCATCTTACCCGAGCGAATTTTTATGTTCAATGGATTAACCGTGGTGGCAGCGACGCGAATCAGGACTTCATCGTCTTTCGGGACTGGTTTTTCGATGTTCGTGAGCCGGATGACATCCGTGTCGCCGTAACCGACATACTGGATTGCTTTCATGGCAGGATTTGGTTGAAAAGTGGCTGCCGGGGAGAACGTAGCCCGATTAGGCCAAGCAATTGGAGGCAGTAGTTGGAAATATGATTATTGGGGAGTGGATGCGGCGCAGGGTGGTCCGGTAGGCATTCGGCAAATCAGGGCCGGTACTCCTTTTGGAAGAGCATCTCGTAGGCCGTGCAGGGCGCAAGGGCGATGACCTCCAGGCCGGCGATGCCGTTGATGAGAAAGGGAAACTCGCGGCAGTGCGCCTCGACCTCCTGCTGGCTGGCGCATTCCAGCAAAGCCACCGTGCCCGCGGGCAGCGGCTCGCCCGGAATGAACCAGATGGTTCGCAGCACGTCCGCCTTGGCCATTTCCCAGGTTTTCACCGTTTCCGGCTTGTTGAAGGACATAATCTTCTCCCTCGTGACGTCGGGAAGGATTTTCATGATTGCCAGGTATTGCATGATAGTGAAGCAGTTAAGTGAATGCGTACTATGCACCGCGCTCAGTTGGTTTGTCCGACGCGAATCTTTGTGGGCGTCGTCGCAGAAGTTGAGCCCGGCTCCAAGGCCAGACCCGCGCATGGGCGAGTTGGTCTTCCGCGTCATGGCCCCGCGAGCGCCAGTGGAAAATGCGCTTACTCAGTGGGCGGCTACGCGCCGGCACGGCGGGCCCAGGGCCAACCAAAAAGCCCTTGCCCGGGTCTGGCCTTGGAGCCGGGCCAGCCGGCCGCCGTCTACGCGCACTTTCGTGCCTTGCACGAAGGCCGCGTCGCCGGGAGTCAGGTACACGATGGCCGCGGCCACGCCCGCCGGCTGGCCCACCATCGACTTGTCCACCGGCTCGGCCCCGGATTTCACGTTGGGATTGTCCCAGAGCATGGGCGTGTCGATGGCCCCCGGCAGCACCGCATTCACGCGGATGCCCAGCGGCTTGCCCTCGATGGCCACCGAGCGCGTCAGCGAGCACAGGGCCGCCTTGGCCGCCGCGTAAGGAGCCGCCAGCGGCTCGGTTTCATGGGCGTGGATGCTGGCCACGTTGACGATGCTGCCGCCGGGCGTCATGTGCGCAAAGGCCCGCTGGATGAAGTAGAACGCCCCGAACAGGTCCACGCCCAGCGCCCGCTGCCAGTCGTCGGCCGTGAGGTCTCTGAGGGGCTTGAACTCCAGCAGCCCGGCGTCGTTGACCACCACGTCGAGGCGGCCGAAGCGGGCCAGGGTACCCGTCACGGTCGCCTCGACCTGGGCTTCCACGGCCACATCGCACACGCTGGCCCACACCTCGGGGGCCCCGGCTTGGCGCACCAGCTCGGCGGCGTGGAGTAACTTGTCTTCGCGCTGCCCCATCAGTACTAGGCGGGCCCCCTCGGCCCCCAGTTGCTGGGCCGTAGCCAGGCCAATGCCGGCCGAGCCGCCGCTCACAATGGCTACTTCGTCTTGAAACCGCATAGCGTCAGTGGTGGAGTAGCCTGTGCATTGAGCGCCTATTTTCGGCCAGCAGGTCGACGATTCCCTGGATAAACAGGTGCTAAGTGGGCAGCACCTGCCGCCAATTCTTCCTGATTTAAGGCCGTTCTAGCTGTTGGCGATGGTTACGACTTGGCGCAGGTGCTCGTCGGTGGTGAGCTGGGCCACCATGAAGGCCGCCAGGTCGGCGCGGGTAATTTTGTGGGCTTTCTCGCCGGTTTCGGCCCGGAAGACTTGCACGTGGCCCTGGGCGGGGGCGTCGGTGAGAATAGCGGGGCGCAGAATCACCCAGTCCAGGTCACTCGCTTCGACCGCGCTTTCCATGGCTGCTTTGTCCTTGTCCGCGCCGCGCAAAAAGGTGGCTACTAGCAGGCGCTCGTAGATGGGGGCATTCGCTGTGCTGTCCCCCACGCCCAGCATGGACGTGACCACGAGCCGCCGCACCGTGTGGTGCCGCATGGCAGTAATAATGGTGCTAGCAGCGCTCGATTCGAGCGTGGTGGTTTCGTAGGGCGTTTTGCCGCCAATTGTGTCCAGCACTGCCTCCTGGCCGGCAACGGCCGCGTCCATTGCGCCGCTATCGGCCGCGTCGCCTTCCACCACACGCACGCCCGCCGGCCCCTTGTAGTCCGCTGCTTTATGCACAAAGGCCGTGACTTGGTGGCCCGCGGCCACCGCTTTTTCGACTACTGCGCTCCCGGTCTTGCCGGCGGCTCCGACAACTAGAACTTTCATGTTTTCAAGAAATTGGGGTGGTTGTGGAAAATGTTTCGCCTGTGGTGAGGCGGGGCTACCGGGCAGACCCGCGGAATAGGCCGAATAGATTAAGCAGTGGCGGGTTCGATGTTGAGGTTCAGGCGAAACACGTTCTGCGGGTCCACTTGGCGCTTCACCTCCCGCAGGCGCGCAAAGGCACTTGCCGTGAAGGCCCGCGGCACCTCGGCCTGCTCGTCGCCCCGCAGGAAATTGTAGCACCGTTCGCCGGTGAGCACGGGCGCCAGCCGGCCGAAAGCCTCCTGCGTAACCCGCACCACATCGGCCTCGTTGTGCGCGTCAATGGGCGTGACAAAGTGCAGCATAAACGGCGCCGTCGGCGTGGCGAAGGCCTGCTCGGGTACGAACCGGGACGGGGTTTCGTGCCCGCCAAGCTGCTGCACCTCCAACTGCAAGAGCGGTGGAATGGCCGTGCGAGCCACGTCGAGCAGTAGGCCGATGGTCGCGTCGCTCAGGTCTTGGAGGTAGGCCGTCTGGTCATAGGTGCGGGCGCTGGACTCGTGCGAGGCGGGGTCCAGGGCGGCTACCGCCGAGTAGGGCATCGCCTTCACCTGGTCGAGGGCGGGTGCCCCGAACACGCCGAGCGACGCTTGCACAGCGGCTTGGGTGGCGGCGTCGGCGTGGCACAGCCCCACCACGCAGGCCACTTGGTTTCGAATGGTCGCCGGGAACATGCTCTCGTCGGGCACGTGCATCATCCGGAACACTGAGCTCGTGGCCGGTGCCAGTTGCGCGGCCCAGTCGCGGTAGGCGGGTAGCAACTCGGCCGCCCGGCTGCCGGGGTACCAGCGCAGCCCGGCCAGCACGTCGTCGGGCTCGGCCACCAGCGCCAGCTCGATTTCCACCACCACCCCGAAGTTGCCGCCGCCCCCGCGCAAGGCCCACCACAAGTCGGGCCGCTCGGTAGCGCTAACGGTGGCCACTTCCCCGCTGGCCAGCACCACGGTGGCGGCCACTAGGTACTGGCTGGCCGTGCCGTGCTTGCGTACCAGCCAGCCGGTGCCCCCGCCCAGCGTGTAGCCCACTACGCCCACGCTGCTGACCTGGCCGGCCGGGGCCACCAAGCCGTGCGGCTGGGTGTGCTTGAGCAGCGTACCCCACTCCATGCCCGCGCCCACCCGCACCCGCTGAGCCGGGGCGTTCAGCGCAATCTGATTCAGTTTGTTGAGTTTGAGGAGCAGGCCGCCGTTGCAAGCTTTGGCGATGCCGTGTCCGGTATTTTGCACGCCCACTGGCAAGCCGTGCGCCTGCGCAAAGCCCAGGGCCAAAACTACATCGTCGGTGTTTTCGGCTTCGACCACCAGGGCCGGCTGCTGGTTAATGACCCGCAGCCAGGGCGTTTTGGCGGCGTCGTACCGCCCATCGCTGGGCAGCAGCAGCGCGCCGGTCAACTGCGAGCGGAGCGCCGCGATGGCCGCCGGGGAAGGAGCTGTCATGTACGGCGGAAGAATGGTGAGCAAGCAAAGCTCGCTTCCGCTACCGTAATAAAATAATCCGATATGACATAAAAACAGTCCTATCGGACAGTTGCCACGCCCGCGGTTCACCGACGACCCCCTCGCGTCCAGTGGGCCGGCGACTGCACGTCCAAGCTGGGCGGGCAGTCGCCGGCCCACGCACCATTAAGTCCGGTTGACATCTGGCTCGTTGCCGGGCACCCGCCCCAGGGCGGCCTGGTACTTCTTCGGTTTCGCTGCGTGGTGCTTCTCGAACAAGCGGGCGAAATAGCTCAGGTTGGTAAAGCCCAGGGCGTACCCGGTTTCGGCCACGGTCAAGCGCTGGAGCAGGCGTGCGGCTTCCTTCATGCGGGCTACTTGGTAGTACTCGTACACGCTGGCCCCGAATGCCTGCCGGAACAATTGCTTGAGCTTGGTGCCGCTCAGGCCGCTTTGGCGGGCCAGCGCCGGCAAGTGCGGCGGCGCGCTGAGGTCGGCCAGCACGGCCTGTGCCAGGGCTATTATTTTTTCGGCCTCGGCGGGCCTGACGGCCACGGTGGGGGCAGGGGTGCGCGCCAGCAGCCGGCCGAACAGCAGGCAGAGCAATTCCTGAACTTTTATTTTATACCGCAAGGGCGCCAGCGGGGTGCGCTCGTCGAGCTGCGTCAGGTGGGTCAGGATGCTGCTCATTGCCGGGGTTACGCCCTCGTAGAGCACAAAGGACCGGCGGCCGGTCAGCAGGTCCCAGCGCGTGCGGCTGGCCTGGTCCAGGGCGAGCAGTTCCAGCAAGTTTTGCGGGCTGATGGAGAGCGACAAGTACTGAATTTCTGCGTCGGCCGCGAAGGTTTCTTCCGCAAACAGGCTGCTGCTGGCTACCTGCACGGCGTGGCCGGTGGCCGGAAACGGCCGCCCCGCCTGCTGGCGGTAGTGATTGGTCAGGATTTCACTGCGGCTGAACCTGAAAATGATGGATTCATGTGGCGACGAGTGCAGGCGCTGCAACCGCAGCGTTTGCCGGAGTCGGTAGTGGTGCAGCGACAGGGTCACCCCGTTGTTTAGCCGGACCTGCTTGAGGTAGCCGCTGCCCATTGCCGGCGGAATAAGTACTTGGTCTTCCACCAGAGGCAGGTCAAAATGGCGGGCAAAGGCGTGCACAAAATTGAATTCTCGGCCGGCTACGAAAGCAAATTCCAGTCCCATTGCTGCTGGTAGTAAGGTGGTACACTGTCCATTACAAAGGCAATAATGAGGCGAATCGCCTTGCGGGACTTCTCGCAGATAAATTCCAAGTGCTGTCATTAGCTAAGCCCCACAATTTAAACATCTTGTTACCAATGTTTTATGTACTGCCTGGTATTATCCCGCTAACAGGGGGACCGGCTGCATGCCCTGGTAGTACCGGCCCCAGGTGCGCAGCGACTCAATCAGCGGGGCCACCGAACGCCCCAATTCCGTTAGCGAGTACTCGACCCGGGGGGCGCCACCGCATGCACCGTGCGGTGCACCAAGCCGTAGGCCTCCAACTCGCGCAATACTTTTACCAGCATCCGGGGACTGATGGCGGGCATCTGCTGCTCCAACTCGCTGAAGCGGCGGGCGCCGGGCAATAACTGGTGGAGCATCAGCAGCTTCCATTTACCGCTGAGTAAGGAGAGGGTCAAGTCGACGGGACAGGAAAAAAGCATGGCAGCCATAAATTTTTCAGCCTGATAATGAGCAAAACTTCCCGTTGGTATAGTGGCTTACTCGCCAGTAAGTACTTGTAAAAGTATAGTGCCCGCCGATAGGTTTGTGCCTGCCTGTCTTCCATTTCAACGAGTTCATTACATGGCCACTACCGCACTACTCTCGTCCAAAACACCGGCCGTCAGCCACCACTTTGCCGCCGTCAACGGCGTTCGCATCCACTACGCCGCGGCCGGGCAGGGCCCGGCGCTGCTGCTGCTGCACGGCTGGCCCTTCACCTGGTACACCTGGCGGCTGGTGCTGCCCGCGCTGGCCCAGCGCTACACCGTCCTCATGCCCGATTTGCGCGGCATCGGCCAGACCAGCCGGCCCGCCACCGGCTACGACAGCCGCACCCGCGCCGCCGACGCCGCGGGCCTGCTGCACCACCTGGGCTTCGCGCAAGCTTACGTGATGGGGCACGACCTGGGTGTGGAAGTGGCCTTCATGACGGCGCTGGCGTACCCGCGGCTCGTGCGCAAGCTCGTGCTCAGCGAGGCCATCGTGGGCGGCCTGCCAGGGGCCGAGGCGTTCTTACAAAACGCGCCCTGGTGGTTCGGCTTCCACGCCGTGCCCGGCCTGCCGGAGGAAGTATTGGCGGGCCACGAGGAGCGGTACCTGAGCTGGTTCTACCGGCACAGCACCTACCAGCAGCGCGGCATTGCCGCCGAGGCCCGCGCCGAATACGTGGCGGCGTACACGGGCACCGAGGCCTTGCGGGGCGGCTTCCAGCACTACCGGGCCTTTCCCCAAAACCGCCAGCAGGTGGCCGAAGCCCTGGCGCAGGGCCAGCGCCTGACCTGCCCCACGCTGGCCGTGTGCGGCAACGTGGTGGGCGAAGTGCTGTTCAACCAGCTGCGCCCCATCACCGATGCGCTGGAAACTCACTTCGTGCCCGAGTGCGGCCACGTCGTGCAAGAAGAGCAGCCCGCGCAGCTCCAGCGTCTGCTGCTAAGTTTTCTAGTTGACGAGCACGAATAGCAGGTTGCAGGCCGCCTTCGCCGTCTGACTAACAAACGGTGTCCTTTTGCCTGCCCACGGGTAGGGGGTACAGTGTTCGCCTTGGGCCTGAACCGCAGTGCGAAGGCGCTGGGTCCTACTCCGCAGGAGGCGGTGCGGGCCCTATCGGCCGTTTATATACTGTATTCGCAATTCGCGAATTGTGAATTATGCGCAAATTTAATGGACTTCGGCCCCAGGATGTGGTTGTATTGCTCAAACTGGCCGCCGATGGGGGAACCCCACGTGGCTCGGCAAGGACCTGGCGCGGGCGCTTTCGTTAAGTCCTTCGGAAGTTTCCGAGTCGTTGGCCCGTTGCCAATACAGCCGCTTGTTGGCTTCCGACCCGGGTTCGTACCGGGTGCACGGGCGGGCGTTGCTGGAATTTCTGCTGCACGGGTTGTCCTACGTGTTCGCCGTGCACCCCGGACCGCGCGTGCGGCTTGGCGACGGGCCCCAGCGCACTGCCTCTCAGCCACACCTTTGGCGTGGAACCCGCCTACGTGTGGCCGATGGCAACGGGCGAGGACTGGGGGGCCGCCGTCGAGCCGTTGTATCCGGGCGCGGCGGTCGCCGCGCAGCGGGATGCCCGGTTGCACGGACTGCTGGTGCTGGTCGATGCCCTGCGCCTGGGCCGGCCCCGCGAGCGCCGCGTGGCGGCCAGACTGCTCGAGGAAGCTCCAGACTGCTCGAGGAAGCTTTGGTGCCCGTGTCAGCCCCCGCCATGCTGCCTGAATCCCGCAATCTGCCCCGGCTCATGGCCGTCGCCCGCGCCCTGGGCCCGCTGCGCGAACGGGTGGTTTTCGTAGGCGGGGCCACCGTCAACCTGTACAGCACCAGTTTTACCCGCACGCCGGAGCCGCGCCTCACCGACGACGTGAATTGCATCGTCGAGGTCGCGCCGCGTACGGACTTTTACACCCTGGAAGAAGAGCTGCGGGGCCTGGGCTTTGCCAACGATGTCGCCTCGGGGGTAATTTACCGCTGGCAGTTTCAGGGCCTGACCGTGGACGTGATGCCCACCGAGCCCGAAATCCTGGGCTTCAGCAACCCCTGGTACCCGATGGGCGATAGCCTACGTCCTGCCCGATGCCACGAAGGTGCGCATTCTCAGCCCGGTGTATTTTGTGGCCACCAAGCTCGTCGCCTTGCGGGACCGGGGCTGGAACGACCTGGGCTTGAGCAAGGACTTGGAAGACCTAGTGCACGTGGTTGACAACCGCCGGGAGCTTACCAGCGAAATAGTGACCGCCGCGGCCGACGTACGGGACGATATTCAGCAGCGGTTGGCGGAACTCCTGGTTCACCCCGATTTTTTTCAAGCGCTGGAATGGACCTTGCCCTATGGCTCGGGCTACGAACGCAAGTTTGAGATCGCCCGGCGGCTGGAGCAGATACGGACCGGGACGAACACGTAAGCGGAAAAGCAGCAACATCGGTTTCAGGCCACACTTAGTACCGATAATAGTTAATTGTCGGTACCAAGGCCAAACTATTTTTTGCAAATAAAACCTAATTGTGTCGAATGTAAAAGACAGTTAATTCACAAGTTTAGAATCAAATTATGACTCAGCTAAACCAGTCGTCTTCAATTGCTATTTTTCCAACAGGTACAATTAATGTATTGTAATGAGCTCGACAAATGTGTTCTGCTGCTACTACCAACTCTCGGGGGTATTCACTAGCGCAGTCTATAACGTTGATAGCGAGTTCATGAGTTAGTGCGTTTTCGTCCTCCCGCAATCTAAAGAAATTGTTTCCGAAAGAATTGCGTGAATAAACCTGCCTGATTTTCTTTAAATCATGTGTATCACCGCTGCCATAGATAACGTTTTGAACCAAAGTCTGCATACAAAATACGTTTGCATTTTTATCCAGACCTTTATAATCATAAAAAAATGAGTTGTAAATAGTGTTTTTACCATTCGAACTCAACCTGTTAACTAGAAGGAGCAGGGTATTTACCGATAGTGTCCTCTCTGTTTCAGAAGCAAGATGTTCAATAAATAATTTTTCGCTTTTCAGATTAAATCTATTTTCGTCCTCAGACTTTTTAACGAAAGAATACATAATGTCAAAGTCGTCCTGAGACATATTACGCACTTTTTCATCAGCTATAAATATTAATGCTGTTAAAGTTTTAGGACTAGCCCATGAGAAAAACACGCATAGCGAAAAAATGTCATTAGTGGAATCTGCCAAAGTTGCTTCCCACCATTTTATATTTCCTGATTTTAATCTTGCATATCGTGCCCTTCGGGGCATCGAAATTGCGTCATCAAACATATCTGTAGCATCTTCACATGTATCGTGAAATGATTTAATGCCAGCAGCTAAGGAAGAAATACCACTGAAGATATTCTTTTGTCCGAAGCAGTTAATGCCTTTGCTAACAAGTGCGTCCCATGGCTCAATAGAGCTCAGCCATTCGCTTGATGGCTTTTCAAATTCAGCTTCAGCAACAGCTATAAAATCATTTATAGTAGCAAAAGAAGAATATTTCTGCACTGAAGTAGGCGAGCTGTTTTCTTCAGACGATTCGTGCTGAAGCCATCTAGTTAGCCTAGCAATCAGTGGTACTTCGCGCTCATGAGATTCATTAACTCTGTATTTGTATCTGTAAAGCAAAGAACACAGGTAAAAACCAAGCTTTGTAATAGATTTTTGTGGTTTCTCATGTTTTGAGTAATGCACATCCCCACTCAAGAGAAGTTCACTTGTTCTTTCAAACAATTCCTCTTTAGACTCAAGATATTCAATTTGATTACTGTTTAAAAGGATTTGTACTCTTGATATAGAAAATGACAGATCATTGAAAAACTTATCCAAGGTGTTATGATTTAACCTAAAAAGTAATCCCAATCTGTACCCATAAGACAACCAAATATCTAATTGTGGTTCAGTTAGTTTGTCTAAACTTCTTAACCATATCGATTCGTCTTCATAAACAGTTAACCTGTTGGCGTTAATAATGCCAATTACTTCAATTGCATAATCTATAGATGGAAATCTCATTAAGATGGCAAAGCATTCTTCTATCAACTCCTCCCTACCACACTGGTCGGGAAGCGTTATGCTTTCTCGTGTTTGATTTCCGTATTGACTGAGCAATGCTCTAACACCGACACCGTTTAGTATTATCCCTACAACTGACTTCATCAGCTTAGGATATTGTGTAAACACCCAGTCCGAAAGCAGCATCGACGACAAAAGTCTAGGGTGACTTGTATACTTAATGTCGTCCTTCTCGACAAGCTCTTCAAGTTTGAGAATCAACATCGGCAATTCGCCTTTATTGAAACATCCTGCATAAAATCGTGTCACATTAAGCCAGTAGGGATTATTTGACAATGCTTCAAATCGGTCTGGAAGCGTCCCTTTAACAGCATTTCCAGAAGGTGAATATGGTGCAGTTTCATAGAGATGTCGTGCACAGAAGTATTCTCTTAAGGGTTGTACCTCAAATTCAAATGTTCCTTGAACTCTAGATACAATGGCACACACCCTTTCTTGAATAGCTGTGAATAGTTCATCCATCAATTCAGTCTTGTGCCCTTCCTTGAGCAAATACTGCCCAAGGTTCTGCTTTAACTCTCCGAGCTTAATGCTGCCACTACTGCCATTTAGTTCTGCCTCAGAATGAAGAACCCAAGCTAAATGCCTGTGAAGGTTTATGATGATATCACGGTTATCTCTTATTGTCGCGTTTTTTTCAGATTCTCTATCAAAAAATAAATCGATATAGCTATCGTATAATGCAGTTCGTTTATTAGGTAGTGAAACACCTCTGGTGTTGATCAGGCTAATCAAAATAGCAAGTTGCATAGGGCTTCTTGCCAAATCTTTTAAATGAGGCTGGGATAGTTTATTAACTACAGTGCTTTTTATATCCCTTCCTTCTTTGACGCTAATCTTTTTCGCCAGTACCCACTTATCAATATACTCACTTCTTACTGAGTCATTTAAGTCTTTTAATTCGAAGTGAGGAAAAATTGAGTTTGAGAACCCTGCAGAATTAGCAAATGCGGCAGGCCGGCTTGTTATTATTACTTGCAGCGACAGACACATATCTGAAATTTTTGTGACTCCGCGTGAGATGATTTCAACCATCTCATTTCTTATTGCTATGTCAGCAACTTCATCAAAACCGTCAAATACGATAAGAACAGCACTCAGTTTGAATACAGAAGTGATGTCGGAGTATCTAAACTCCTTTATTTTAGAATGGTGTAAAATATGGGCTTCTAAAAAACTTTCTAACGTTTTGGCCCATAATGTCTTAAAATATTCTTCATTAATTTCTTCTTGATAGGGATTCTTGTGCGCAAGCCATGTAGCAAAATCCCTTAAATCAATCTTAATCGGCAGCTTAGCGGGACTAAGTAGGTAGTCCTTTCTAATATTTTGTATATCCCGGCTCTTGTTTAATAATCTAATTCTATGAATTTGACATATAAACTGGGTTATTGTTGACTTCCCTTGTCCGGGCCCACCTTCTAATAACACCCTTTGGAATTTGTAGAAGTTATTGGTCCCTAACAGTAAAGAAGCTGCTCCAATGAACACATTTTCGTCATATAAGCCACTGCCATCTTCGCGATTTTCTACATATTTCCAATGCATCATATGGTGAAAACCATTGTAGGCCCTCTGTATCACCTCGCTTTTGGTTTGCGATCCATTGATCTGCTTTAGTGTAATAGGAATGTCTGTAAAAAGATCCAAAAGATTGTTTTGCAATTCAATCTGCTTGAATTTCACTTCCTTCTCATTTTCGTATTGATCTATAAGATAAGCCCTTATAACACTCTCTCTATAATCTTGCTTCTCAGTAAGATTACTTTTTATAATTAAATTGACAATGTCTTTACCGGACAAAATCTGTGAGTAAGACCATTTAAGCGAAATGTTGTTGTCCAAGCGACGAGACAGATCATCCCTCCACCAGCATTGCGAATCTATAGTGATAGTGTTTTTTAAGACTTCCTTGGTCTTATCTATAGATCCACTTTCTAATGCTGCAGTACCCTTGACATTTGTTAATAAAACGTACTTTTTAGCACCTCTTGCTATTAAATTTTCAATTTTGTGAGCTTCACCTTCAATAGTATCTGCAAGCCATTTATATGGATTTTTAATAAGAGAAGGATTTAATGCGAATTTAACTTGAAAAATTATGAATTCTTTTACACCTGTGCCTGGAAGGTAATTACCACCATCACGTCCACCGTCTTTTTGACCTACCGGGAAAACTGAAGTATCAGGGTATTCTTTTATTAATAGTGATTGGCAAAATTGCTGGAACGTATCCGGATTTAGATTTTCGTAGAAGAAATCCATTTGGTTGAAAAGAAGAATGAGAGTCTGTTAGTATTCAAGCCTGGCAATGAATGGTCAAAAGGTAACACATTGTTGCGTTATTATCAGGTATTTTTTATTCGAAGGTTATTTTTTATAATCCTAGCTTTTGCGCAGCATTGTGTTGCCGTACATTATCAAGGCGGGTGTATCGCCGAATCATTTCGCTCGTTTTGTGCTTGGTCTGATTCATCACTTCTGAGTCATCAGCACCAGCCAACTTTGCCACTGTTACAAAGGAGGCCCGTAGGGAGTGAGCGGTGTACTTCGGTCCCAAGTAGCGTTGCACTATCAAATTCAGGTGCTTGTCCGTCAGCCGTCGTTCGGTCAGCCGTTCGCTCTTGCGAAAAGACACAAATACGGGTCCGGTAGTACGGTCCAGCCTCTTTATCCAGGACTCTAGTGTGCGAATGGGACATAACTTAAAATCTGGTGAATAGAAAATAGCCTTTTCCTCGGCCGCACTGTATTGGTTGGTTTTGCTCTTGGCCAGGTTGACAATCAAGCCTTCCTCGGAAAACGACAAGTCTTCAATATTCAGCGCCGCCAGCTCTGACCGACGAAAGGCCCCTGTAAAACCCAGCAGCAAAATCACCCTGTCACGCAAACCCGCCAACGTTTTGCCATCAATACTTTTCACCGTACGCTTGAAGTTGGCCAGCGTAAATGCCGGGGCCTGTTTTTGCCGCACGCCCTTGACCCGGGCGATGCCTTCCATGAGCACCTTGAATTTCTTGTCGTCCGTGGGTGAGTCCAGCCCGCGCAACACATGAGCCTTAGCCACGGCCGCGCAGTGCCGTTGGATGGTCGCCACTTTCTTATCCGTCTCAGCCAAGTGGGTTACGAATCCTGCCAATGTTTCAACTGCCGCCGGCAGCGGTTCCAGTCCGTGCTCAGCACACCAAAGCCCAAAGCGCTTCCAATCCCCGGCATACGCTTTCACCGTGTTGGCCGCCCCGCTCAATCCGGCCTCGACGTAGCGCGACGTGTGTTCGGCCAGTTGCGTCAGCGCCGCCGACGCGTTACCGGGAATCGAGAGTTCGGAGGACTTTTCCATGCGACCTATATATAAAGGAGTAAAACGCGCCTTTTAGAGGAAAAGTAAAGATAGTGAGTAAGGTCCGATAAGCGAAGGTTATCGGACCTCATTTGCAAGCATGGGTAGCGGCACCGTTTGTTTATCGCTCCCTAGCCGGACCCCCAGCCGCTAGGACTTCCTAAAAGCTGGCTTGGCCAGGCCTGCTGCTTGGACCCTCACGTAATTGTCAGGCTCCAGCCTGGACTGGCTTTCTCTAACGGGAAACTGACAAGTACGCCAAATTGCTCTACCGCGAGCAGCGCCGCCAAGCCTAGGACCGCGCCCCTGGGGGACTTAGTAAACCAAGCCCGCCACCGCTGCCTGTTCACCAAAGGGTAGCGCTAAGCCCGTGCGGTGGCCCTGCATAGCGGGCATCACGCGGTAAATGAGGGGACACGCAACCAAGCTCAGGCTGCTCAATAAGAAGCAGGGCAGGTGCCAAAAGAAGCGACTGGCCAGCCCCAGTCCCACCAGTACGCCCATCACCGAGGCCACGGGTGATTTTGCTAACAGCACCGCTTGCGATGGGTTGAGCCGGGGGCTCACTGACTCGCGCCGGCGCTTTGTTTGGATTGAGTCAGGAAAGCGCTTTCCTCCTGCACGATGGCCAGCGCCAGGTGCGACTCCCGTATCAGCAGCACACCGGCTGCGAACAGCAGCCCGGACCTCAGCACACTGAGCCAGGCAATGAGCCCCGTGCCCGAAAGGCGGGCGGACTCGAACAAACCGATGGCGCAGATGCTGGCAATGAAGAGGCCGACCGCGAGGTGCAGCACCGTCATGGCTTGTTGCAGCAGCCGCGCCGCCCACGACAGCTGCGACGTCAGGTGCGCATGCTCCGCCGGTGCGGGCGGAGCGGGGGGGTGGAGCTGATAGTCGCGCAACTGCTTGGCCGCGTCGCGCTGCCGGTCCATGCTGCCGCTTAGCCGCTGCGAGGTGGTCGTAATCAGGCTGCCGCTGGCTAGCACCAACATCGCTGGGGTGGTCATGGCCGACAAAAGGCTCAGCGTATCAGTGAGTGAAGACATTATTTCTAGCGCTTGGTGAACGAAGGTGCCTATTTCTGGAGGAGCTGGTACGACTCGCCAACCCCTGTAGCCTTACCCTAACCTAGCCTGGCTGGACCAACGGATTGCTTTCCTAAAATACCAGCAACGCGATGAGTCCGAGGACAACGAATATGCTAGCTGCCAGCACAAATGTTCCAAAAAAATCAGCTGCTAGGGGCTGGGCAGTTACAGGGGAAAGAAAATGGCCCATAAAAATGGCGGTCGTTACCGCCCCGGAAGCTAAACCGCGCCACTTTCTGGGGCAACATCAAGCCCGATGGTCAGAAAAACAGGAAAGAGCAGTCCAGTGGCGACTCCTAGCAATACCGCCGCAAGCGCCAAGAAAAACGTATCGGCGACCGAAAGAAACCCGAAACCCACCGCGAGAAGCGTAAAACCCACCGCACAAGTAATTGCCCGTCCGAAGCGCTCCTGAAAAAGCTATAGGCCCGGGAAACCAAGCCGCCAGCCAGGGTGAGTGTCGCCAGCCTATTGGCCGAAGTTGACGGCTTGGTACGGGCTGCCGAGGTAGACGTGAAAGCCCCGTTGCAGTAGTTGGCGAGCGGCTTCAAAGCCAATATTCTTGTTGACCCCGGTAATTAAGGCGAATTCCATGTGCGTAGTTTTGAATGAATGCCACAAAAGCGACTTGTTTAAAAACGAAGTTGTTTGCCGATTAAGAAATTGATTTATAAGTTGATAAGCCGTTGATTAGACTCACAGCTTAAACAGGCGGGTGGCGTTGCCGCTCGAAATCTTCGCCCGCACCGTCTCCGATAGCGGGGCCTGCTCAAACCAGTGACTGGCCGTCGGCATACTCTCGAAGGGATGGTCCACCGAGTACATGACAGCGTCTTCCCCCAGCGCCTGCACCGCGCACGTCAGCGGCGCGTCCGAGAACATGCCGGACGTGGTGACCGCCACGTTGCGCCGGATAAGCTCCGAGGGCTTCATCGTCGGCCCCTTGTTGCCGAACGCGGTGGCCCGGTCGTCGAGGCGCCAGAGCAGGTAGGGCAGGGTTTCGCCCAGGTGGCCGAGCACCAGCTGTACCTTAGGAAAGCGCTCGAATATGCCGCCGTACACCAGGCGCAGGGTATGCGCCGCCGTTTCGGCCGTCCAGCTCCACGTGGCTCCCACCAGCTCCGGGCGGCCGGCGTAGGTGGCGGGGGTTACCACGGGGTCGGCCGCGTGCAGGTACACGGGGGCCCCTAGCGCCTCGGCCCGCTCCCAGAAAGGATAAAACCGCTCGTCATCCAGGTAACGGCCATTGGTTTGCCCAAAAACCATCGTGCCTTTCAGCCCTAGCTCCCGCACGGCGCGCTCCAGCTCGTCGGCCCCCGCCCGGGGGTCTTGCAGCGGCACCGTGGCAAAGCCCGCGTAGCGCGTGGGATGCTGTTGCACGGCCTTGGCCAAATAATCATTGGCTTGGCGGGCGAGCTGCATTGCTGGCGTAGCGTCCAGTGCACCCTGCACGCTGGCAGTATTGGAGAGGATGGCCAAATCGATGCCTGCCGCCGACATGGCGTCCAGGCGCCGGTCGCCCAGGTCGGTCAGCAAAGGCGTTAGCTTGTCAATCGCCGCCCGGGGCGCGTCGGGAATCAACCCGGTCCAGCGCTCCAGGTGCGCCGGCTCATTCAGCACGAAGTGCTCTTCTAACGCAATGCATTTCATGAACGTGATTGGTAAGGCGGTACTTGTCACCAGATGTTAGTCTCCTGCAAACCGCGCACTGCTACGCGGCAAACTACCTCGCAACTTGAGCCAACTACTACTGCGCATGAATGAGCTGACTCCGAACTTGCCAGCGCAGTCTGGCTTGGCTTTAGGCTCCCGGTCCCGCCAGCAGCTTGTCGAGCGTGATGGGCAGGCTGCGGATGCGGATGCCGGTGGCGTTAAAAATGGCATTGGCGATGGCCGCGGCGGCGCCGGTGATGCCGATTTCGCCGAGGCCGTGGGCCCCGAGTGGGGTATGTTCGTCGGGGATGTCGAGGAAAATGACGTCGATGGGCGGCACGTCGGCGTGGACCGGCACGTGGTATTCGGCCAGCGAGGGGTTGGTGATGCGGCCGCTGCGCTCGTCAAAGAGCGTTTCCTCGGTCAGGGCCATGCCGATGCCCATGATGATGCCGCCGCGCAGTTGGCTGGTGGCCGTTTTGGGGTTCAGGATGCGGCCCACGTCGAAGGCGCCCACCCAGCGCGCCACCCGCACCTCACCGGTCAGCTCGTTGACCCGCACCTCGGCGAACTGCGCTCCGTAGGACTGCATCGAGTACTTCATGATTTCGAGGGGCTGGGCCGAAGTGCCTTCCACTTCGAGGAAGCCCTGGTCGGCCGCGCGCAGGATGTCGGTGTAGGCGCGGCCCTGGGCGTCCTGTTGCTGGTGGTAAAGGCCCCCGGTTTTCAACTCGACCTCACCAGCGGTGAAGTTGCGCAGCGGCAACAGTTCCGCTTTCTTAGCAAGGTCGAAGAGCTGCTTTCGGAGCTCGTCGGCCGCCGCGCTGATGGCAGCGGCCACGCTCACCGTCTGCATCGAGCCCCCGGCCATGGCCGCTGTGGGCAGGTTGGTGTCGCCGTACTGGAACGAAACGTTTTCTAAGGGCAGGCCCAGGCGGTCGGCGGCGTGCTGCAGTTGCACAGTGGCCGTGCCCATGCCCATCTCGTGGGCGGCCGCCTTTACCACGGCCGTGCCGTCGGCGTAAAGGCAGATTTTGGCAGTGGCCGGCTGGCGCAGCACCGAGTACTCGGCCGAGGCCACGCCCTGCCCAACCAGCCACTCGCCGTCGCGTTGCGAGCGCGGGGGCCGGGGCTGCCACTTGAATTGCTCGGCCCCGCGCCGGTAGGCTTCCAGCACATTGCGCAGCGAAAACGCGTGGCCGGTGGACGGGTCGCGAGCGGGTTCGTTGCGCGCGCGCAGGGCCACCGGGTCCATGCCCAGTTGATGGGCCAGCTCGTCGACGGCCGACTCCAGGGCAAAGGAGCCGATGGACTCGCCGGGGGCCCGCATCTGGGTATTGGAAATCGTGTCCAGGTTGAACACCTGCTGGCCGCAGTAGAAATTATCGGCGGCGTAAAGGTGCCGCGCCGAGAGCGTAAACTGCTCGGTAATCGAGTCCTGGTCGGTGTTGGGCGTCACGCCGGCGTGGATGAGGGCGCGGAAACGGCCGTCGGCGTCGGCCCCGATGGCCACGCGCTGCTCGGAAGCCGTGCGCCCGCCCACGCTGCGAAACACGCCCGCGCGCGACAAGGCCAGCTTGACGGGCCGGCCCGTTTGGCGCGTCGCCAGCACGGCCAGCACGGTATTGAGCCACATAAAGCCTTTGCCTCCGAAGCCCCCGCCCACGAACGGATACATGACCTGCACCTGCTCGGCTTTCAGGTCGAACATCTGGGCCAGCGAGGACTTCACGCCGGGGCCGTTCTGGGTGCTGTCGAACACCAGCAGGCGCCCGTCCTCCTCGAAGGCGGCGATGGTGGCGTGGGGCTCCAGGGCGTTGTGGTTGTGGCGCGGGGTCGTGTACAGGTTATCGACCCGGTGTGCGGCCTGGCGCAGCGCGGCCTCCGCATCGCCAATGATGACCTCGGACGGTTTCATTAGAATGAGCGCATCGGCTGGCAGTTCGGCCCGGCGCTTGCCCTCTGCAAAAGATACGTGGGCTTCTGCCGGCGCGTACTCGGCCCGGATGAGCGTGGCGGCGTACTCGGCGGCTTCCTGGCTGTCGGCTACGACCACGGCAATGGGCTCGCCGTTCCAGTGAATCTCCGGCCCTTGCAGCACGGGCAGCGTGGTGGCCACCGCGCCCCGGTTTATTCATCACCGGCCGGGGCAGCTTGGGCGCGTTTTCGTGGGTGATGACCGCCAGTACGCCCCCCGCGGCCTGCGCCGCCGCCGTATCGAGCTGCGTGATCTTGCCCTTGGCAATCGTGCTGTAGGCCAGAGCCGCGTAGGCCAGGTTAGGCAGCTCGTACTCGGCCGAGAACCGGGCCCCGCCGGTCACCTTCAGCGAGCCGTCCACGCGGTCGATGGACTGGCCGACGTAGTTGCGCTGCGCAATCAGCTTATCGGGCTTCCGGTCGGGCATTACCTGCACGATGGTTTCCATCAACTTGGTAGTGAGGCTCATGGCGGGTAATGTAAGTTAGATTTAAGAATATGTCAGAATCATCTTAGAACGTCCTGCTCACCTGATGTCCGGTAGCTAGCCGCTGCCTTTACTGCTTAGTCAACTGGGTAAGCCGCTCCCAATTGCCGTGCGCGAACAACTCCTTTTGTTCAGCGGAGAGCGCCGCTTCCTGCAAAAATGAGCGGCCTGGTTTACCCGGCTGGTATTGGTAGGGGTAATCGGTCGAAAACAGGAGGCGTTCGGGCCCCACAGTCTTTAGGGCGCGTTGCAGGTAATCCGGGCTCCACATGCCGCTGGGCGTCACGTACAGATTTTGCTGAAAGTACTCAGCGACCGGCCGTTGCAGGCTAGCCACCCGCGCCAGGGAATTTAGCCGCTCCAAGTAAAAAAGGACGACCTCACCCCAGTGGCCCAGGATGATTTGCAGGGTCGGGTGCTTATCGAACACGCCGGCCAGCAGCAGGCGCACGAATTGCATCCCGGCCTCGTAGTGCCACCCAATGCCAAATGTCGCCAACGCGGTATCCACCGCGTCGCCCAAGCCGGCGTAGTAGACCTCGCGCACGGCCCGCTGCGGAATCTGCGGATGAATGTAGAGCGGCACCCCTAGCCGGGCCGCCGTTTCAAATAGGGGCCAGAAATCGGGATGGTCCAGGTTTTTGGCGCGGGTGCGCCCGCAGAGCATGGCGCCCTTAAAGCCGAGCTGCGTCACACACCGGTCCAACTCCGGGGCCACGTCGGCCGGGGCAGCGGTGGGCAGCGTGGCGAAGCCTTGAAAACGGGTAGGGTGCTGGGCGATGGTGGCGGCCAGCAGGTCGTTGGTTTGCCGGGCTAGCGGCACGCTTTCCTCCGGTTCGAGATTGTGCAGGGCGGGCGTGGTCACGGAGAGCACTTGCACGTCCACGCCGCTCTCGTCCATCAGGGCCAGCCGCTGCGCGCCCAAGTCGTCGAGCCGGGCTTCTACCTCGCCCCGGTCAAGGCTAGCGGTGCCTTCCTGCCCCAGCGCGGAGGCGGCCCAGGCCGCCCGAATATCACTCGTTAGGAAGTGCTCCTCAATCGCAATCAGCTTTGTCATGCTTCGATCTCTTTGTGGCAGGGGACAGGGCGTACTAAAACGGCTTGCTGCCGGCGTTAGCGATTGCCAGCTAGCTCGGTAAGCACGCTGGTGATAAGGCGCTTGCCTAGCTCAATCTTGAAGCTATTGTGTTCAAATCCGACGGCGTCGGCCAGCTCAGCGTCGGCGGCCCGGCGAAACTCGGCGGCCGTGGCGGGCACGCCCGCCAGGGCCTGCTCGGCTTTCGTAGCCCGCCAGGGCTTGTGGGCCACGCCGCCCAGGGCCAGGCGCACGTGTTTGACTGTGCCGTTCTCCACTTCCAGCGCGGCCGCCACACTCACCAGGGCAAAGGCGTAGCTGGCGCGGTCGCGCACCTTGCGGTAGTGCGAGTGGGCGGCGAATGGCAGCGCGGGCAACTGCACGGCCGTAATCAATTCGTCGGGGGCCAACGCGGTTTCCACCTGCGGCGTGTCGCCGGGCAGTTGGTGGAAGTCGGCAAACGCAATTTCGCGCTCGCTCCGTGGGCCTTGCACGTGCACGGTGGCGTCGAGGGCGGCCAGGGCCACGCACATGTCGCTGGGGTGGGTGGCAATGCAACTCTCGCTGGCGCCTAAAATGGCGTGGATGCGGTTGAAGCCGCCCAGCGCGTCGCAGCCGCTGCCGGGCTGGCGCTTGTTGCAGCGGGCCGCCGCGTCGTAGAAGTAGTAGCAGCGGGTGCGCTGCAGCAGGTTGCCGCCCGTGGTGGCCATGTTGCGCAGTTGAGTTGAGGCCCCGTTCAGGATGGCCTGGGCCAGCACCGGGTAGCGCCGGCGGACGAACGGGTGCGCCGCCAGGGTGGCGTTGCGCACCAGCGCCCCGATGCGCACCCCGCCATTGGGCAACTCGGTAATGTCGGCCAGCGGCAGCGGCGTGATATCCACGAGGGTAGCGGGCTGCTCAATCTGCTCGCGCATGAGGTCGAGCAGGTTGGTGCCGCCGCCCAGGAACTTGGCACCCGGGTGCGCGGCCACCTGCGCGAGGGCGTCGGCCGGCGCGGTGGCCCGGAGGTAGGTAAACGGCTTCATGCGGGCTGGGCTTGGGGTTGAGCTTGAGCCTGAGCCTGAGCTTCGCGGATGGCCTCCACGATGCCGTTGTAGGCCCCGCAGCGGCAGAGGTTGCCGCTCATGCGCCCCTTGATTTCGGCGTCGGTAAAGGCGAAGCGCTCGGCGGCTACATCGGGCGAGACGGCGCTCGGCTGGCCGGCCGCAAACTCGCGCAGCAGGGCCGTGGCCGAACAAAGCTGGCCCGAGGTGCAGTAGCCGCACTGAAAGCCGTCGTGCGTGATAAAGGCCGCTTGCAGGGCCGACAGTTGCCCGTCGAGGACCAATCCTTCGATGGTGGTGATGGCGCGGTCGACATACTGCGCGGCCAGCGTCAGGCAGGCGTTGATGCGCTCGCCGTCCACCAGCACGGTGCAGGCCCCGCAGGCGCCCTGGTTGCAGCCCTTCTTGGTGCCGGTCAGGTGCAGGTGCTCGCGCAGGGCATCGAGCAGTGAGGTGCGCGGGTCGAGCACCAAGTCGTAGGGCCGGCCGTTCACGCGCAGGCTCACCGGAATCGTGAGACCGGCCGGCGGGCTGCCAGCATCCGTAGCAGTTGTCAAAAGCATAGATGGTGCGTGCTGAACTAATAAGTGGACGACCCAAGCCTAGTGAACGAGGGGTAACAAGCAGTTGAGGGCGGTTGAAGACGTACTGCCCAATGTAAATTTCTTGGCTCCACAGTAGCCATTCCTCCTGTTTCTTGCTATTTTTTCACCACTTCTTGCTCTTTATGCGGCCTGGGTACGGCTGAAACGGCAGCGAAGATAGGCCACCACCGGCGTGGTCAGCAACCCCGCCAGTAGCGGGCCCAGCACTGGGGCAGGGTTATATTTTTGATTTATGACTCTGATGACCAATACTTTCCCGTGCGCGGCAAGATTCGCAACGCCCGCACCACCCCGCGTTATTTTGGCTACGGACAGGGTCCTTTTGCACGCACACGGCTAACCAGTACGCCCAGTTTGGTAGTCGGACAATTGCTTAATTTTACGCCGATGAGCCCCCGGGCACCCATGATGGGCCGGCTTATATAATCGATTTTTCGCGGGGAGCAAACGCAGTTCAGCCACTACGGCCCAGCAGCGCAAGGTTTGATTTACTTAACTTTGCGGCATGATAGTCAACACGCCCGCCGAAACCGCCGAAACGTACGCTTTGGACTTGCCAGCCAAAGGATTTAAGGTATACGAAATCGCCGGGGCCGTAACTCCCCCGGCGGCCCGGAGCCGCCGGGACTTCTACAAGATAGTGCTGGTAATGGGCGACCTGACCATTCACTACGGGGAGCAGATCATCGACGCCCGGGGCCCCTTCTTATTTTTAGTCAATCCCCACGTTCCCCATGCCGTTACGAACCATTCCACGGGCGAAAAGCGCTTCGCTTGCTTGTTTACCGAGGCATTTTTCGCGGGCCGGCAGCGGACCGAGCTCTTGCACAACTCTTCCTTGTTTCGCGTCGACGGAGTGCCCGTCGTTCCGCTGACCAACGAACAGGCCGGGTTTATGGCCGGCCTGTTCCACCAGATGCTGGCGGTCTACCAGGGGGCGTATGCGCACAAGAACGTGTTGCTCAGCACTTGCCTGGAACTGCTGCTGCACGAGGCGCTCCGCATCCAGCCGGCTCCGCCGGAAGGACTAGCGGCCAAAAATGCCGCCTCGCGCCTTACCCAGTTGTTTCTGGAACTCTTGGAACGGCAGTTTCCCATCGAAAGCACCGCCAAACCCCTCCAGGCGAGAACCGCTCAGGACTTCGCCGGGCGGCTGGCCGTGCACGTCAACTACCTCAACCGCGCGGTGAAGGCTGTGACCGGCAAGCCGACTTCCGTCCACATCGCCGAACGCATGGCGGCCGAGGCCAAGGCCCTGCTGCAACACACCGATTGGAGCGTGGCGGACATCGCCTACGGCCTGGGGTTTGACTACCCCACCTACTTCAACAATTTCTTCAAACGGGTAACCGGCCGGATTCCCAAAGCCTTTCGAGGTGTCTAGGTTTGATAATCATACTTTTTGGTTTGATTCTCTTTAATTAGACGCCCCGGTTGGCCGCGAACTTTGTAGTATCAAAAAGCGGACGCGGACGGTCACGAAGACCGGTCTGGACGCGGCAATTTTTACTTATAAGCACCATGAAATTCGCATTGATAACCGGGGCCAACAAGAGCATCGGCTTTGAGGCCGCCCGCCAACTGCTGCAACAGGGCTTTCACGTCTTTATCGGCAGCCGCAACCTGGCCAGCGGCCAGGAAGCCGTAGACAAGCTCCGGGCCGAAGGCCTGCCCGAGGCCGAAGCCGTGCAGCTCGACGTCACCGACGCGGCGTCGGTGCAGGCCGCCCGCGCCACCATCGGCCAAAAAACTGATGTGCTCGACGCGCTCATCAACAACGCCGGCATCAACGGCGGCGTCCCGCAAACGGCCACCGGCACGCAGGTCAGCGTGTTCGAAGACGTGTACGCCACCAACGTGTTCGGCGTGGTGCGCGTCACCCAGGCGTTTCTGGACTTACTGCAAAAGTCCGCCGAGCCGCGCATCGTCAACGTGAGCTCGGGCATGGCCTCGCTCACGCTGCACAACGACCCGACCTGGAAGTACTACCCCAACAAGGGCGCGGTGTACCATTCCTCCAAAGCGGCGCTGAACATGTACACCATCGTGCTGGCCTACGAGCTGCGCGACACCAAGGTGAAGGTTAACGCCGTGGATCCCGGCTTCACGGCCACCGACTTCAACCACCACCGCGGCACGGGCTCGGTCGAGGAGGCCGGGGCCCGGGTGGTCAAGTACGCCTTGATTGGCGAGGATGGGCCGACAGGCAAGTTTGTTAGCGAAGAAAACACCCCCGTCACCGGCGAAATCCCCTGGTAAAAGCAACCGCGTACGAGAACGGAAAGCAACGCTAAGAAAATGCAACCGAGCGAGCAGTAACTGCTGGCTGCTCCTCACTGTGTAAATAACTTAAAACGTCAGGTCATGTCAACTCAACCCAATAGCTCCCATGCTGGCGCAGCGCTGGCTCAGGTCGTTTCTTTCAGCCCGGTGGTGCTGCCGGTTCCCGGTCGCCAGGTGGACTTGCAGCTCAAGGTTTCCGCGCCCGCCACGGGGAGCGGCCTTCCCATCATGCTCTTATCTCATGGGCATGGGCGCTCAACCTTTCTCTCGTCGCTGCGGGGCTACGGCCCGCTCGTGGACTTCTTCGCCGCGGAAGGCTTCGTCGTGATTCAGCCGACTCACCAGGACTCGAAGGCGCTGGGCCTCGACCCGAACGGCCCCGAGGGGCCCTTGTTCTGGCGTTCCCGCGCCCAGGATATGCACGTCATCCTCGACCAGCTTGACCAGATTGAGGCAACCGTTCCGGGCCTGAGCGGCCGCCTGGACCGCAGCCGGATTGCCGCCGTGGGGCATTCCATGGGGGGCCATACGGTCGGCATGCTCGCAGGTATGCACGTCACCGACCCCACCAATGGCCAGGAAGTAAACCTGGCGGAGCCCCGCATCAAAGCGGGAGTGCTGATTGGGGCCCCTGGTAACGGGGCCGACGTGGCCGCGTTCGCCTCGGAACACTATCCGGTTATGCGGGGCAGCAACTTTACGACGATGACGCTGCCCGCGCTGGTGGTGGCCGGTGACAAGGACAAAAATGTCAATTTTTCCGACCGCGACGACTGGCGCTCGGATGCGTACTACCTGAGTCCGGGCCCGAAATGCTTGCTCACGGTGTTTGGCGGGGAGCACATCCTCGGCGGCATCTCTGGGTACGATGCGGCGGAAACCACCGACGAAAGCCCCGAGCGCGTGGCTTTCGTGCGGGAAACCATCCTGGCTTATCTGCGCACGGCGCTCAATCCGGCCGATTCCAGTTGGGAAGACGCTCAAAAGGCGCTTAGGGAAGAAGCCAATCCAAAGGCTCGAATCGAGTGCAAGTGAAGCAGAGCAGGGCAATTGAACTGGGAAAACCCCCTAATAAACAAGTAGTACCCGCTTAAACCGTCGCCCCTAAGAGCGTAGCACGGATACCAGTGGCAAGCGCTGACTGCACCCAGTTTGTGCAAGGGCCACCGGTACGCCGCCCTCGGCTACTTCGCCCCCTACCACTGCGAAATCCATTGGCAACCACGCGCCCCAAGCGCTACGCCGATGGAGTAATTTTGCTGGATGCTTAAACCTGAGACGCTGCCCGATTTCTATAAGCACCACCTCCAGGGCCTACCCGCCCTACGTCCGCCAGCTGTTGGGCAGGTCAACGTCTTTCGGCTGGAAGAAGTGCGGATTCCCGGCGCGCCCCCGGTACCCTATAGCCGCCGGGATTTTTATAAGATTGCCCTCACCCGCGGCCACCACCTCTACCACTACGCCGACCAAAGCCTGGAAGTGGAAGGGCCGGCGCTGCTGTTTTTCAATCCCCGGGTGCCATATAGCTGCCAAGCGCTTTCGGCCCATGTAACCGGCTTTTACTGCCTTTTCCCCGAAGAATTCTTCCGGCGGCAGGGCAGCCCGGACCTGCTGGAACAGTCGCTGTTTAAGCCCGGCGGCCACCCGATCTACGTTCTCACGGCCGGCCAGGATGCGGAAGTGAGCGCCTTTTTTGAGAAGATGCTGGCCGAAATCGATTCCGACTACTTCCTCAAATACGACTTGCTGCGCCACTACGCGGCCGAGCTGATTCATTACGCGTTGAAGCTGCAACCCGCCGATAGCCTGTACCCCCCCGTCGATGCCAAAGCGCGGCTGACCGGCCTCTTCCTCGAACTACTCGAGCGGCAGTTTCCCATTGATACTCCCCAGCATCGGTTGGCGCTGCGGTCGGCCCGCGACTTTGCCCGGCAACTGGGCGTGCACGTCAATTACCTCAACCGCTGCGTGCGCGAGACGACGGGCAAAACGACCTCCGCCCACCTCGCCGAGCGCCTGGCCGGCGAAGCCCGCGCCCTACTGCGGCACACGGACTGGCACGTGGCCGAAATTGGTTATAGCCTGGGCTTCGACGAGCCGACTCACTTCAACCACTTTTTCAAGAAGCAGACTGGCCTGGCTCCCTTGGCCGTGCGGCAGAGTTGAATTGAGCAAGCATCCGTTTGAATCAAGCAAGTTTTCCTTAAGGGAGCGGCGGACCTTTGGGGTCATTGAGTGAGCACGATGTTCTGATGCGCACAAGCGTCTATTAAATAACGGAAAAATTGCCATGAAGATTTTGATGGTCATCACCTCGCACGACCAACTTGGGGACACCGGCGAAAAGACGGGTTACTGGCTCGAAGAGGTCGCGGCGGCCTATAATCGGTTTAAGGACGCGGGCGTGGAACTCGTGCTGGCCTCGCCCAAAGGCGGGGCCCCCCCGTGCGACCCTATGAGTGGCGAGCCCAGCTACCTGACCGCCGACACGCGGCGCTTTGCCGCCGATGCCGCTGCCCAGGCCCAGCTCGCCGCCACTATGCGCCTCGATAGCGTGCAGCCGGAGGACTTTGCAGCGGTTTTCTACCCCGGCGGCCACGGCCCGCTCTTTGACTTGGCCGAGGACCCGCACTCCATCCAACTGATTGAGGCGTTTTTGGCCGCCGGCAAGCCGGTGGCCTTCGTCTGCCATGCGCCGGGCGCGCTCCGCCATGTGCGCAAGTCCGACGGCTCGCCGCTGGTGGCTGGCAAGCAATTTACCGGCTTCAGCAATACAGAAGAAGCGGCGGTAAAGCGCGTTGAGGCAGTGCCGTTTCTCCTGGAAGACGACTTGCAGGCCCGGGGCGGCATTTACTCGCGGGCGGCGGATTGGGCGCCCCATCTCGTTACCGATGGGTTGCTGCTCACCGGGCAAAACCCGGCCTCGTCGGGCCCAGCCGCCGAGGCGCTTCTTCGGTTGCTAGCAGCGGTTTCAGTCTAAATGCGTTCGTGCTGCTGACTGAAGCGCGCGGCGCGGAATAGGTTGAGTTTGAAGTAGCATACCCACGGGAAAGCGCAGGCCGATCAGAATCAGAAAACGAAAGGATGCCCCCGCCCTAGCGCTGGCCCCGCCACTGGCGGGAGGGCTGGTTGACCACACCGGTGGTGGCCCACAGCTCGCTGCCGTTTCCGCCGCACCCAGACTGCATAAAGCGCAAGGAGTGGTGAAAAAATAGCAAGAAACAGGAGGAATGGCTGCTACGAAACGAAGAAACTCACGTAGAACAATACGTCTTCAACTGCTTTCGTCTGCTTGTTACCCTTTGTTCACATAGGCTCAGGTTGTCTACTTACCCGTAAAGTACATCGACGTCGCGTGGAATGAGACAGAAAGTGGCGCGAGGCAGGCAGTCAAGGATTTCGCTGGGGCAGCCACCATCGGCCGCAGTGCTTGTTCACCGCCGCTAGCGGACGCTACGGCGTCAGGGCCTTCACTGCCCACCCGGAAAGCTAGCTGAGCAGCTGTTCCGCCTAAAATAACACGGCCTGATTTACAAGATTTTAGCATTTATTTTCATGCAGCATTTCCTCCAAGCTCCGTCGAGCCCATCGGCCTCGCCCATCGTGCCCGCCCAGGCGGTAACCCTGCACGTGAATGGCCAGGACCGCACCATCCACATCGCGCCCTGGACCAGTTTACTCGATGCCCTGCGGGAATACGTGGGCCTGACGGGCACCAAGAAAGGCTGCGACCACGGCCAGTGCGGGGCCTGCACCGTGCTCGTCGATGGCCAGCGGATTAACTCCTGCCTGGCCCTGGCCACTGTGTACCAGGGCAAGCAAATCGAAACCATTGAGGGGCTGGGCAGCGCCGACAACCTTTCGCCCTTGCAGCAGGCCTTCATCGACCACGACGCCTTCCAGTGCGGCTACTGCACGCCCGGCCAGATTTGCTCGGCCCAGGGCCTGTTCAACGAGGGCCGCGCCAAAACCGAGGAGGAAGTGCGCGAGCTCATGAGCGGCAATCTGTGCCGCTGCGGGGCCTATCCCAATATTCTCTCGGCCGTGCTGGAGGTGCTGCACGACGGGCAAGCCGTGGTGGACAACGGTACCCTGACGACGATTCCCGCTACTGCGCAATAAGTTAACCGCTTCTCTCATGAACAGCTTTACCCTAACCCAAGCGGAGTCCGTCGCGACAGCAGTTGCCGACCAGGCCAGCCACGACCACGCTGCCTACCTGAGCGGCGGCACCAACCTCGTGGACTTGATGAAGTACAACGTGGAGCGCCCCGGCCACCTCACCAGCCTAGGGCACCTGCCCCTGCAGCGCATCGAGGCCCTGCCCGACGGCAGGCTGCGCCTGGGCGCGCTCGTGACGAACTCGGCCACCGCCTACGACGAGCAGGTGCAGGCGCGCTACCCGGTGCTGAGCCAGGCCATCCTGTCCGCGGCCACGCCGCAGTTGCGCAACATGGCCACCAACGGCGGCAACCTCAACCAGCGCACCCGCTGCCTGTACTTCTACGACCTGGCCACGCCCTGCAACAAGCGCGAGCCGGGCACCGGCTGCTCGGCCATTGCCGGCTACAACCGGGTGTGCGGCGTGCTGGGCACCAGCGAGAGCTGCATCGCGACGCACCCCTCGGATATGGGCGTGGCCCTGGCCGTGCTGGAGGCCGTGGTGCGTGTACAGGGCCCGGCCGGGGAGCGCACCATCCGGTTCGCGGACTACCACCGGCTGCCGGGCGACACGCCCCAGTACGACAATACGCTAAAGCCTGGCGAGTTAGTGACGGCCATTGACCTGCCGGCCCAGGGCTACGCGCAGCACTTTACCTACCTGAAGGTGCGCGACCGCACCAGCTACGCCTTCGCCACGGTGAGCGTGGCCGTGGGGTTGGAAATGGCGGGCGACACCATCAAAACGGCCCGCTTCGCGTTGGGTGGGGTGGCGCACAAGCCCTGGCGCGACCCGGCGGCCGAGCAGCTGCTGGCGGGCCAGCCGGCTTCCCCCGACCTGTTTCGGCGGGTAGCGGCCCAGGTATTTGCCGAAGCCAAGGGCTATAACTCCAATGCCTTCAAAATAGAGCTGGGCCAGCGGGCCATCGTGCGGGCCTTGAAACAGGCCGTCGAAATGACCCAGGCGCTGAATCCGAACGTTTTTCTAAATTCCAATCCGTAAGCTATGAGTCAGACTATCAGCACGCCGCCCACCGTCCGGCTGGGCACCGATTACGTGGGCCAGCCCACGAACCGCGTCGATGGCCCGGTGAAAGTGTCCGGCGAGGCCCACTACGCCGCCGATTACCCCGTGGCCGACCTCTGGTACGGCTACCTGGTGAGCAGCCCCATTACGAAGGGCAAAATCACGAGCATCGACGCGGCCGCGGTGCTGGCTTTGCCCGGCGTCAAGCAGGTGTTTACGCACGAAAACGTGCCCTCAATGGCCTGGCTGGACCGCAGCTACCAGGATGAAATCGCGCCGGCTGGCTCGCCGTTCCGGCCGCTGCACTCGGCCGATATTCTGTTCAGTCTGCAGCCGGTGGCGCTGGTCGTGGCCGAGACGTTTGAGCTGGCCCGTTACGCGGCCTCCATCCTGCGCATCGAGTACGAGGTAGCCGAGTTTAACACCGACCTGGAAAGCGTACAGCACGAGGGCTTTACGCCCAAGGCCAAAGAAAGCTACACGCCCCCGCCCCCGCCCTACGGCCACCCCGAAAAAGCCTTCGCCGAGGCCGTCCACCAGCACACGGGTGAGTACGTCCACGCCGCGCAGCACCAAAATCCGATGGAGATGTTTGCGACGACCATCGAGTGGCTGGGCGATGGCCAGAAGATGAACATCTACGACAAGACGCAGGGGGTGTTTAACGTTCAGGAATACTTGTGCAGTGTTTTTGGGCTTGCGAAAGACGATACGCAGGTCCATTACCAAATACATGGGTGGGGGCTTCGGCTCGGGGCTTCGGCCGCAGCACCAGGTGTATTTTGCCACCCTGGCGGCGCTGGAGCTTCAACACTCCATGCGCCTGACCCTCACCCGCTCGCAGATGTTCAGCATCGGCAACCGGCCCGCTACCATTCAACAACTCAAGCTGGGCACCGACGAGTGGGGCCACCTGACGTCGCTGCAACACAACGCCGTGGCCGAAACCTCGCGCTTCGAGGACTACGCCGAGAACGTGGTGCCCCACTCGGGCGTGCTCTACAACTGCGACAACGTGGCGCTGACGCACACCATTGTGCCGCTCGACATTTACACGCCGCAGTCCATGCGGGCCCCCGGCGCCGCCACGGGCGAGTTTGCTCTCGAAATCGCCATCGACGAAATGGCGTATAAGGCCGGCCGCGACCCGCTGGAGTTTCGTCTGCTGAACTACTCCGAAACTGATAAGACCAAGAAGAAGCCGTTCAGCAGCAAGCGCTTGCGCGAGTGCTTCCACGAGGGCGCGGCTAGGTTCGGCTGGGAAAACCGCACCCCGGAGCCGCGCTCGATGCGCGACGGCAACCTGCTGGTGGGCTGGGGCATGGGCTCCGGCGTCTGGGACGCCCAGCAGAAAGCCACCAAGGCCAAGGCGGCCCTCAGTGCCGCCGGCCACTTGACGGTGAGCAGCGGCTGCACCGACATCGGGACCGGCACCTACACCATCATGACCCAGCTGGCCGCCCAGACGATGGGTCTGCCCCTGGCGGACGTGACCTTCGTGCTGGGCGACACGAGCCTGCCCCAGGCCCCCCCGCAGGGCGGCTCCTGGATGACCGCCTCGGTCGGCTCGGCCGTGCAGGACGCGTGCCAGGCGCTGGGCAAAAAAGTGCTCCAACTGGCGCAGAAGCAACCTAACTCGCCGCTTACTGGCTTGGCCTACGAGGACGTGCAGTTCATGGACGGCGTCATTCGGGCCAACGAGGACATTCGCCTGCAAGTGGCGATTCAGGAGGTGCTGGCCGCCAGCGGCGCAGAGAAAGTGGAAGTAACGGGCGATGGCAAGCCCAACATGGCCAAGCAGGCGCCCTACTCGATGCACTCGCACAACGCCGTTTTCGTGGAGGTGAAAGTGGATGAGGACTTGGGCGTTGTGCACGTCACCCGCGTGGTAAACGCGGTGGCCGCTGGCCGCATCATGAACCCGAAAACGGCCCGCAGCCAGGTCGTGGGCTCCGTGGTGTGGGGCATCGGCATGGCTTTGATGGAGGAAACGGTCATCGACAACAACTTCGGCCGCTTCATGAACCATAACTACGCGGAGTATCACATCCCGGTGCAGGCCGACATCCACAAAATCGACGTGATTTTCGTGGAGGAAAACGACGACATCGTGAACCCCCTCGGCGTCAAGGGCCTGGGCGAAGTCGGGCTGCTCGGCGTAACGGCCGCCGTGGCCAACGCCATCTACCATGCCACGGGCAAGCGCGTGCGGGAATTGCCCATTACGCTCGACAAGCTGCTGTAGCGCACTAGCCTACCAAAAAATGACCGAATTGCAACGCTTGTTTCTGGCCTACGACCAACACCGGGTCGCCCAGCGCCCCTGCGCCCTGGCCACGGTGGTGGAGGTGCTCGGCTCGGCCTACCGCCGCCCCGGCGCGCGCATGCTCGTGACCGGGGACGGCGAGCTGACCGGGGCCATCAGCGGGGGCTGCCTAGAGGGCGACGCCCGGCAGCGGGCCCGCCGGGCCCTCTTCCAGGGCCAGGCGGCACTCGTGACGTATGACACGCGCGACGAGGACGACCCACGCCACGGCCTGGGGCCCGGCTGCCAGGGCGTGGTGCGCATTTTATTGGAACCCTTGAATTTTCAAGACGATACTAACCCGCTGGAAATCCTGCGCGACTTTGCGCAGCACCCCACGCCGGCCGTGCTGGCTACGGTGTTTGAAACCGATGCTAGGGGATTAAAAGCCGCCGTGGGCCAGCGCCTGCTGCTCACTGCAGGGGGGGTAGGGCGCGGCACGCCGCTGCTGGCTGCGCCGCTGGCCGAGGCCGCCCGTGCCACCCTGGCGCAGGGGCAGTCGTGCGTGCTGGACGTGGACACCGACGCCGGCCCGGTGCGGGCGCTGCTGGAGGTGCTAACGCCGCCGCTGCGCCTGGTCGTGTACGGCGCGGGCAACGACGCGCAGCCGCTGGTGCGCCTGGCGGCTTCGCTCGGCTGGCACATCACCGTGGTCGATGGCCGGCCGAACCTGGCCACCGCCGCCCGCTTCCCCGAGGCATCCGAAGTGTGCATTGTGCCCGTGGGCGAGCTGGAAACGCAGGTACCCGACCCGCTGGCTTACCACGTGCTGCTCAGCCACAATTACGCCTACGACCTGGCGGCCCTGCACGCCCTGGCGCCCGCGCCCGCGCCCTACGTGGGTCTGCTCGGCCCGCGTCTCAAGGCCCAGCGCCTCTTGGCCGAGCTGGAGGTGGACACGGGGCCGCTGCGCCAGCGCCTGCACAGCCCCATCGGCCTGGACTTGGGCAGCGAAACCCCCGAGGAAATTGCCCTTTGCATTATTGCTGAAATTCAGGCCTGCCGCAGCCGGCGCCCAGGGCGGCCGCTGCGCGAGCAGGCCAGCCCGGAGCACCTGCCAATTGGCGGGAGAATAGCTTCCGAGAGAATGTAGGACGGTCCTACCGTTTAACTTCCCGGTGCCCCTGTTGCCTTGCCGCAATTCTAGCGCTGCTAAGCCAAATTTCATAGGCAAGTTGCATAGCGTTTTTTACTTGATACCGCTGCGGCTGTTCCTGTAACCGGTGCTGGTCGGGATGCTGGCGCACGCCGTCCGCTGGGAGACCGTCAACGGGCTGGGCCTGAACAATGCCATAGGAGCGGGCATGGCCTGCCTTGTGGCGGGCAGCATCATGGTGCCGCTGGCGCGGCGGCACCGGCTGCCGTTTGCCGGGGCCGGCTTCGCGTCGGTGGTATCGATGGTGCCGGGCATCTTCTTGTTTCGCATGGGGGGCAGGCTTATCGAACTCCAGAAGCAGGGCACCGCCGCCTCGCCGGCCCCGCTCGGCGGCACGCTCTCCGACGGCATCATAGCCCTGCTGACCATCGTGGCGATGACGCTGGGCCTGATACTGCCGCTGCGCGCCTACGCCCACTTTTCTGCTAAAAGGTGACGGCGGCTTTGGCGTCGGTGCCCGTGGTTGCCCTCTCCGGGTAGCCCCTCCCCTGGGCCGCCCGGTCCAATTGCCAGGAAACGTACCGCGCCTCCCATAAGCCCTCCGCAATGGAAACCCAACCCCAAATGCTCTACCTGATGGTGCTGCTCGCCTGCATTGCTGGCTTTTGCGATACGACCACCTTCGTGGCCGCCCATTCGCTGCTTTCGGCCCACATCACGGGCAACCTGGTGGTGTTTGCCTCCGACCTCGTGCACCACGTCGATTCCCACGCCTGGACCAAGCTTAGCAGTTTTCCGGTGTTTGTGGTGGCCGTAGTGGCGTCACGCTGGCTGTCGCGCCGCACCGTGCATTTCAACGTTCTGCTCCGCACCGAAGGCATCTTGCTGACGGTCGCGGGCCTGCTGGCGCTAGGCAGCGCGTGGCGCGGCAAACCGGCCGCCGGCCCGCTGGAGCTGGTGGCCATGTTTATCGTGTTTGCGATGGGCGTGCAAAATGCGTTCAGCACCCTGGCCAGCAAGCAGCTATACGGCCCGACCACCGTGATGACCGGCAAGCTCACCCAGATTGTCCTGGATGGGGCCGCCCTGCTTATTCCTTCGATGGCGGACGTTGACCGGGACGCCGACCAAAAGGTTGAGGTCTTCAAGCAATTGCCGGTTTTCGGGGCCTTTGTGGTGGGCTGCGTGGCGGGGGGCCTAGGGGCCAAGGCCGCGGGCCTGGGGGTAGTGGTAGTGCCCGGACTGGCGCTGCTCCTGTTCGGATACGTTAAGGGCCCGGTTAAATGAGCGAGTACTCCTTTGCCAGCGCGAGTCGGGCCACGTAGCCAGTTTCACCTATCATTTCCTTAACTCCCTGTACCCATGAGCAATAAATCTCCCGGCAAGCAACCCCACCAGGATGTGGTAAGCACGGCCAAAACCAACGAGCTGGCCCAAAACCGGGAAGACGGCTATGGCCAGTTTCTGACCACCAACCAGGGCGTGCGCGTCAACGACGACCAGGACTCGCTCAAGGGCGGTGAGCGCGGCCCCACGCTGCTGGAAGACTTTCTCCTCCGCGAGAAGATAACTCACTTCGACCACGAGCGCATTCCCGAGCGCGTGGTGCACGCCCGCGGCGTGGGGGCCCACGGCATTTTTGAGGCGTACGGCAATGCGTCGGCGCTGACCAAGGCCCACTTTCTGCAGCCGGGCGTAACGACGCCCGTCTTCACGCGCTTCTCCACGGTGGCCGGCTTCCGCGGCTCCAGCGACTTGGCCCGCGACGTGCGCGGCTTCGCGGTAAAGTTTTACACGCAGGAAGGCGTTTACGACCTAGTGGGCAATAACATGCCGGTGTTCTTCATCCAGGACGCCACCAAGTTTCCCGACTTCATCCACGCCGTGAAGCCCGAGCCGCACAACGAGATTCCGCAGGCGGCCTCCGCCCACGACACGTTCTACGATTACATTTCGGCCAACCCCGAGGCCACGCACATGCTGCTGTGGGTGATGAGCGACCGGGCCCTGCCGCGCAGCCTGCGCATGATGGAGGGCTTTGGCGTGCACACGTTCCGCTTCGTCAACGCCGAGGGCAAGTGGTGCTTCGTGAAATTCCATTGGAAGCCGTTGCTCGGCACCCACTCGGTGGCCTGGGACGAGGCCCAGCAGATTTCGGGCAAGGACCAGGACTTTCACCGCCGCGACCTGTGGGCCAACATCGAGATGGGCAACTACCCCGCGTGGGAGCTGGGCGTGCAGGTAGTGGCGGAAGAAGACGAGCACAAATTCGATTTCGACATCCTGGATGCGACCAAGCTCATTCCCGAGGAGCTGGTGCCGGTGCAGCTCATCGGCAAGATGACCCTCAACCGCAACGTCGACAACTACTTCGCCGAAACCGAGCAGGTGGCGTTCTGCCTGAGCCACATCGTGCCGGGCATCGACTTCTCGAACGACCCGCTGCTGCAAGGCCGCATTTTCTCGTACCTTGATACCCAGCTCAAGCGCCTGGGCGGGCCGAACTTCCACGAGATTCCGATTAACCGCTCCCTGGCCCCCGTGCACAACAACCAGCGCGACGGCCACATGCGCCAGACCATCAACAAAGGCCAGGTCGCCTACGGCGTCAACCAGCTGAACGACGGCTACCCCAGGCAGGCCCCGCAAAGCGAGGGCGGCTTCGCGACGGTGTACGAGCGCGTGGAGGGCCCCAAGATTCGGCGCCGCAGCAAGAGCTTCATGGACCACTACGGCCAGGCCCGCCTATTTTGGAACAGCCAGAGCGAGGTTGAAAAGATGCACCTGGTCAAGGCCCTGCGCTTCGAGCTTAGCCACGTGCAGAAGGAATACCTGCGCGCGCGGACCCTGCTCCAGCTGGCCCAGGTAGACCACGACCTGGCCCACCGCGTGGCCCAGGGCCTGGGCATGGAAGTTCCCTCGGCCGAGGGCCAGCAGCTCAACCTGCAAGTGCCCGCCGACGTGAACCCCGCCGATTACCAGTCGGTGCCGGCCAAGGCCGACGTGGGCCACTCGCCCCACCTGAGCCTGGCCGCCGACAGCCCCATTAACCAGGGCAAGGGCAGCGTCAAAACCCGCCGGATTGCCATTCTGGCCACCGACGGCGCCGACGTGGCCGGCATCGCAGAGCTGATGACGCAGCTCATGGAGCAGGGCGCGCAAACGGCCATCGTTGCCACCCACCTGGGCACGCTCAAGGGCAAAGACGGCCAGGAACTGCTGATTGACGGGACGTTCCAGAGCACCTCGTCGGCGCTGTTTGACGCCGTGTACGTGGCCGGCGGGGCCGGCAGTGTGCAGCAGCTCAAGCAGGATGCCGACGCGGTGCGCTTCGTCAACGAGGCCTTCCGCCACTGCAAGCCCCTCGCGGCCTCGGCCGAAGGCGTGGAGTTGCTCGAAGCCGCCGCCTACCCCGGTGCTGAGAACCTGTTAAAAGCGGCTGGCGTGGTGACCAGCGCCGGCCCTGGCGTAGCCGAGCTGGTGCCGGCCTTTGCGCAGGCTATTAAGCAGCACCGCTTCTGGGCTCGCGAGCTGGCGGCTGTACCGGCGTAGGCAACGGTAGCCAAGAGCAGAAATTTTTGACTCTCCGATTCAGCAAAATTTACGGGCGTCAGCTGCCTTTCCTTACCCCTTATGCTTTCTAACTATGCCACCCATTCCCTCTGAACACCAACTGCTAATCGGTGGTCTAGTCTTCCCCAATATTGACCAATGCGATTTCACCGGGCCGTTCGACGCCTTGGCGCGAGTGCCCAACTCGCGCTTTCTTACGTTGTGGAAAACCCTGGACCCGGTAGCCGACATGCACGGCCTGCGTTTGACACCCGACACCGCTCTGGCCGACGCGCCCCAACTCGACGTCCTGCTGGTACCTGGCGGACCGGGGCAAGAGGCCTTAATGGACGACGAGGAGGTACTAGCGTTTATTCGCCGGCAGGCAGCCGGCGCGCGCTACATCCTGTCCGTGTGCACCGGGGCGCTGCTCTGCGGCCAGGCCGGCCTGCTACGGGGTAAAAAAGCCACTACCCATTGGGCCGCGCAGAATATATTGCCCTACTACGGCGCAACCGTCAGCCCCGAACGGGTGGTTGTTGATGGGCAATTGGTAAGCACCGGAGGCGTCACGGCCGGCATTGACGGAGGGTTGGTGATGGTGGCGCTGCTGCGGGGCGACGAGGCGGCCCAGCGGGTGCAACTCGACATTGCTTACGACCCCCAACCCACCTTTCACGCCGGCTCGCCGGCAACGGCCCCTCCCGCAGTACTACGGGCCGCGCAGGCTTCCTACCACGACGTTACCGAGCGCCGGTTGGCAGCCGGACGGGCGTACCAAGCCAGCCATGGCCTAGTGGAGGGCTGAGGCGACACATGCTACCTCTTCAGGAAGTGCCGCCACTCTAGTAATTGCTTGAATTAGTGCGGTTCACGGCTACAAGGCCGGATAGTATGCGTTAAGGAATTTCTTTTTCAAAAGGGTGCACATATCCGCAAGCCAAGGTATCCAGTGCGCCCATTACGGTGGTGCCCATGCCCTCGCGGCGGCCTGCCCCGTGGTATCGACCAAGCGAATTACGGGAAGCTTCCTGTGCTACGGCTACCCGCACCACATACTAGGGGGGCGGGGCGATGGCCGGAGCCAGCGCCGCCGGGCGGCACATAAAATAGCGGGTTGGTTAACTCACCCGGTAGGTCGCGCCACAAACAGCCATTTTTGAGCACGTACAGCCCAGAATCGACCACTTCCACCAGCAGCCATTTACTGCGCCGACGCAGAGGGGCTCTAGTCACTGTCAGTCGCATGGGTTGATAAGTCCGAACGCCATAGTTTACGAAGCCCTACATCGTCCATAACTCTAATTTAACTCAAGCGGCTTCCAAATCCGCAACAGGACAAGCATTCCTAATTATCCGGAACAATTGTTCCGGATAATTAGGAATGCTTGTTTGTCCCTACTACTTTTACGGAACAAACATTCCCAATAGAGATATTTATGAAAAAACTGCAAGACAAGGTGGCCGTCATCACCGGCGCTACCAGCGGCATGGCCTTGGCCACGGCCAAGCTCTTCGTTGAGGAAGGGGCCTACGTGTTCATCACCGGGCGCCAGCAGGCCGCGCTGGACGAGGCGGTAACAGCCATTGGCCGGCAGGTGACGGGGGTGCTATGCGACTCGGCCAACCTCGCGGACCTGGACCACTTGTTTGCGGTAGTGAAAACCGAAAAGGGCAAGGTGGATATTCTCTACGCCAGCGCCGGCCATGCTGAGTTCGGCCTCCCGCTGGAAACCATCACGGAAGCCCAGTACGAGGAACATTTTAACCTGAATGCGAAGGGGACCCTCTTTACCGTGCAAAAGGCGTTGCCCCTGCTGCCCGACGGAGCGGCCGTGCTCCTAACCGGCACCGCCAACATGACGAAGGTGGCCCCGGGCACCAGCCTCTACAGCGCCAGCAAGCTTGCCTTGCGCCAGTTTGTGCGAACCTGGACGCTGGAGCAGAAAAGCCGCCGCATCCGCTTCAACATCATCAACCCTGGCCCCATCGACACGCCGCTGCTGGCTAGTCTGCCGCCGGAGGCCATTGACGCCATCGTGGCCCAGGTACCCTTCGGGCACGTCGGGAAGCCGGCCGACATCGCCGCGGCGGCCTTGTTCCTGGCCTCCGACGATTCGGTATTCATCACCGGTCAGGAACTCAACGTGGACGGGGGCATGACCCTGACCTAGCATAATTTTACCCGGCAGCTTTTCTGCTTTTCGCTTATGGCCCGCACCAAGCAGTTTGACCCCCAAGCCGTAGTGGACAAAGCCATTGCCGTCTTCACGGCCAAGGGCTACCACGGCACCTCGGCGCAGGATTTGGTCGACGCGCTGGGGCTGAGCCGTTCCAGCCTCTACGACACGTTTGGCGACAAGCACGGGCTGTTCCTGCGCGCGCTGGCGCAGTACGACCAGCAGTCGGCCCGCGCCTTGGGCGGCCTGCTCGCCCAGTCGGCCGACCTGCCCGCCACGCTGCGCCAGTTCTTCGACCAGCTTATTCGGGATAGCCTGGTTAATGGCACGCAGGGCGGGTGTTTGATGACCAACTCGGCCACCGACGTGGATGCCCTCAGTGCCGCCGCCGGCCAACTAGTACGGGCAGGCGCGCGGTCGATAGAAGAAGCCCTCGTAGCGGCCATCGAACGGGCGCAGCAGGCGGGCACGGTGAGCGACCGGCACGGGGCGCGGGCACTGGCCCGCTCGCTGCACGCGGCCATTATCGGGCTGCGGGTAATGGCCAAGGCCGGGGCTAGCCAGGAAGCGCTGGCAGACGTGGCGCGCCTGGCGCTGGCCTCCGTGTGAGCTTTGCTGGTGGGGTAGCACGGTCAACTCCGTACGTGGGGCAATGGCTAGCAAGGCGCGCTTACCTTTGATTTTTTCAACCCTTTACCATGGCTCCCAACACCCGCGAAGCGTCTTCTGGTGAACTCGTGGCCGTCGGTGGCCGGGTACCTAATACGCGGTTGCCGTCCGTGCCGCCGGAAGTCGGGCAGTTCAACGTCTTCCGCGTGGCGGAC
>CAXTBA010000021.1:0-59403 GCA_964242665.1 uncultured Hymenobacter sp. | reverse complement strand
CTTCTCGCACTTCTTCCGCCGCTACGCCGCCGTGAGCCCCGGCGCGTTTCGCACGCTGGCGGCCACGGACATTTGATTTCTACAAGAAGTGGATTGGCGGGTACAATACCGCCACAAGCGGGCCGGGGGACCTTTGTAGTGTTCACTTAACAATGCAAACGCACTCCTCTATGAGTACTTCCAAAATCGCCCTCGTGACCGGCGGCAGCCGGGGCCTGGGCAAAGACATGGCCCTGAAACTCGCCCAGCAGGGCATCGATGTCATCCTGACCTACCGCAGCCAGCAGGCCGAAGCCGCGGCCGTCGTCGCCGACATCCAGGCCCTGGGCCGCCGCGCCACGGCCCTGCCCCTGAACGCGGCCGACCTGAGCACCTTCGCGGCGTTTTTCGCCCAAGTCACCACGGTGCTGGCCGATACCTTCGGCACCGACCGGTTCGATTTTCTCGTCAACAACGCCGGCACCAGCCTGAGCGCCCCCATTGCCGAGACGACCGAGGCGCAGTTTGAGGAGATGCTCAACGTGCACTTCAAGGGCGTGTACTTCCTCACCCAGCGGGCCTTGCCTTTGCTGCGCGACGGCGGCCGCATCGTCAACATCTCCTCGGCGTCCACGCGCAGCGCCTTTGCGGGCGTCTCGGCCTACGCCGCCATGAAAGGGGCCGTGGAGGTCTTCACCCGCTACCTGGCCCTGGAGCTGGGCAGCCGCGGCATCGCGGCCAACACCGTCGCGCCCGGCGCCGTATTCGGCGGCGGGGCCATGCCGGACACGCCCGAAATCCGCGCCTGGGTGGCCCAGGCCACGGCCCTGGGCCGCACGGCCGAGCCCGACGACATCGGCGGCCTCGTCGCCTTCCTCTGCACCGATGCGGCCCGCTGGCTCAACGGCCAGCGCCTGGAGGCCACCGGGGGGATGGTGCTGTAGCTGGCTGACAAACTAATTCCTGTACGTTAATGCCGTACTCCACAACCCGCAGTTACTGGAATAGCCAGTAACTGCGGGTTGTGGAGTTTACCGGTATGAAGCATGGGCAGAAACAACCTGCTTGCTTAGCGGATAAATCCGCCCTTCTGGAAGAAGCCTCCTTTCTGCTGCGGTCTTGCTTGGACGATTCAATCGGGACGCGGGTGCGGGGCACCTAGACGTTCGCCGCTGCCGGAAAGGAACGAGCCCTCAACTGCTCCCCCACTGCTTGTAGGTCTCCTCCGCGAAGGCCCGATAGGTGCGCAGCGGACGTCCGAGCAGCTGCGCCAGGCGCTCGACCGCGCCGGGCTGCCCCCGCATGCCCTCGCGCTGACAGCCGCGGAACATAGCGACGAGGTCGTGCGCCTGCCACGGGGGCATCGTTTCGGCCGTTCGGCGCTCGAAGGGGAGGCCGATTTCGTCCCCCGCGTAGGTGACCGTTCGTCCCGTGACTTCCGACCAGATGCTGGCCGCCCCCTCGCCGGTGATGTTATCGGGACCCGCCAGCTCGACCATCGGGTCCGGGCCCAGCGCATTCTTATCAAGCATCGCGACCGCCGCGACCGCCGCGATGTCGCGGACGTCCACCATCTCCGCGCCCACGTTGCCGATGGGGATGGGATAGGCACCAGCCAGAATCGGCTCTTTCAGGCCCCTGTCATTCTGGAAGAAGTAGGCTGGGCGCAGAATGGTGGCCGGGATGCCGTGCGCGCGAATCAGCGCCTCGCCGCCCGCCTTGGCGACGGCGTGGGGACAATCCGGCCAGTCCAGCTTGATTTGCGAGATGTAGACGACGTGCTGAACCCCCGCTTCCTTCGCCAAATCAAGGGCAATCAAGGCTTGCGTCAGTTCCGATGGCGAGACGGCATTGAGCAGGAACACCGTCTCGACGCCGTTCAGCGCCGCCCGCACCGACGCGGGGTCCAGCAGGTCCCCCTTCACCGCGGTCATGCGCGCGGGCAGCCGGGCTTTGTCGGCATCGGTCGTCAATATCCGCGCCGACGCGCCGCGGTCGGCAAGTTCCTGTACCACGAGCGACCCGACGTGGCCGGTGCCGCCAATCACGAGAATGGCCATGAGCTAAATCCTTTGGAGAAAGTGTCGGTCAGTCGTTCGGCCGAGCCGGCTCGGGGGCCGGCGATGCGGCCCCCGAGCCGGTGGCCATTCAGTGAAAGGCGACGCCGCCGTCGACGGTCAGAATCTGCCCGGTCATGAAGTCGGCCCCCTCGCCCACCAGGAACAGGCACGCGCCCACTAGGTCCTCGGGGCCCTCCTCGCGCTGGATGGCGCGCACCTTAACGGTGCCCGCGAGCATCTCCTTGGAATAAGCGGGGTTCTTTCGGATGCCCTCAGTAATCGTCATGCCGGGCGCGATGGCGTTGACGTTGATGCCGTCGCTGCCGAGCTCCTTGGCGAGCGCGCGCGTCATCACCGCGACCGCCCCCTTGCTGGCGATGTAGTGGAGGTTGAAGGCCGTGCCGAGAAAAATCGTGGCTGACGTGAGGTTTACAATCCGGCCCCATTTCTTCTCGCGCATGTAGGGAACCACCGCACGGCTGCACAGAAACGGCATGATGGTGTTGACCGTCAGGATGCGCGTCCAGTCCTCCGGCGTAATCTGGTCGAAGGGCTGCGGCTTGACGTCCGACGCCAGCGCCGCGTTGTTGACGAGGATGTCCACGCCGCCGTGGCGCGCCTTGATGTCGGCGAAGCTGCGCGCGACGCTGGCCGGGTCGGACAGGTCGCATTGGACCTGCTCCACGCTGGCGTCCGGGGGGCCGGCCGGCGGCGTGACGTCAACGCCAATCACGCGGGCACCGGCGGTGGCGAGTCCTTGGGCGAGGGCCGCGCCGATTCCGGTCGCCGCCCCGGTAACGACGGCTGTCTTGTTTTCGAGGCTCATGGGGTTTCTTCTTTGAAAGTGAGGATTAAGCAACGGCGCGGTGGTTCCTAAGAAGCCTTGTCATCGACCATATCGAAGAAAAACCCGGCATAAGGCTCGACCACGCGGACATCGGCCGTGACAATGCCCTCTTTGATGCCCGGATAATCGGCGATAATCTCGTCCATCTTCGCTCGCGACTCGACCTCGAATAAGCCGACGCTGCCGCTGTTGTTCTCGAACAGCCAGGTCTGGCGGAGCCAGCCCTTTTTGTACCACTCGCGCGAAGCGGCCCATTCCCCCTTCAGCACGTCCTGAAGCCCCGCGACGGGCTTGCCGTCGTATTTGTCAATCATTTTGCCAAAAACCATGAATTGCATAGCGTTTTTTCTTTAGGGTTGAACGGATGGCGACGCCACGCCCTTTGGTTGGGCTGCATTCGTCAATTAAAGGCTCATGAAGTAGTAACAAGAGCAAAACCACCTGCCACTAGCGCAAATGCTAGGGCTGCTTGGCGAGCGAAGCGAGCTGATAGGTGAAGACCAGCACCACGTAGTTGACGTTGCTGCTGCCCCGGTTGTACTGGTAGAGGTAATACAGTTCCGGGATGCAGTGATTTCCCAGCGGTTTGCTGGCTCCCAGGGCGATGCGGTTGGTGGCAATCTTCGTCAGGTTGAAGTCGTAGTTCACTTCGTCGTAGGCGCTCAGCGTCCAGCCCGTGCCGTCGGGGGGGAAATGGTAGCTCAGGCGCGGCCGGTTTTTGTAGCGCGCCGAGTTGCCTTGTTCTTGCTGGAAGCGCTGTTCCAGCAGGTTGCGGTCGTCGAGGGTGAAGCGGCCCAGCGGCAGGCTGGGCGTAACGGCCAGCCACAGGCGGCTTTCGTGCGGCCCGTCCACGTTCTGAATGAACAGGTAAGCCGACATCACCGACACGTACTTGCTGAAGGTGTAAGTGAGTTGGCCCACCCCCGCATACGACCGGGGGGCGCTGACGTGGCTGCCGCCGGCGTAGAGAGCAAGGCGCTTGGCCAATGGAAAAGTAACCCCCAAGATTTCAACGTTTTGCAGCCCCGTCGTGGGGGCGGTGGGCGTCAGGTCCGGGGCAATTTGGGCCCTGGCCCCGGCCGCCCCCAGCACTCCCCAGCCCAGCCCCAGCACCCAGGCCCCGCGCCGGCCCCAGCCGGCGGCCCTACCGGCCGGCCGGCCCAGGCGGTAGGCACGGTATAAGCCGCCCGGCATTAGGCAGGCTGGCGCAGGGCCGCCAGCACCTTGTCGGGGGTGATGGGTAGTGAGCTGAGGCGGCGCCCGGTGGCGTGGAAAATGGCGTTGCTCACCGCCGCGGAGGTGCCCACGATGGAAATTTCGCCTACCCCCTTCACGCCCATCGCGTTAATGTAGGGGTCGTGCTCTTCTAAGAACTCCACGGTCATGGCCGGGATGTCGGCGTTGACGCACACGTGGTAGTCGGCCAGGCTGGCGTTGGTATAGCGGGCCAGGTGGGGGTCGCGCAGGGTTTGCTCCATCAGGGCCGCGCCGATGCCGAAAATGGCCCCGCCCATAATCTGCGAGCGGGCGGTTCGGGGGTTGAGTATTCGGCCGCAGGCCATCACGCTCACCCACTTGGTTACGCGCACGGTCCCCAGCTCGGGGTCTACCCGCACCTCACAGAAGTGGGCCCCGAAGGAGTGCATGGAGTGCACGCCGGCATCGTCGCGCTCGGGGGGCGGGGTGTTGAGGGTGGCCTGCGCCGCCTCGTAGGGCGCGCCGTAGCGGCCCGTGCCGACGCCCTCCACGTCGCTCTGCTGGTTGCGCTTCATCAGGGTGGCGAAGTCTTCGCCCTTGCCTTTATTAGCTTTCAGCTGCATACGGCCCCGCACTACCTCCACGTCGGCCGGCTGGGCGTGGTAGAGGGGCGACTTGGCATCCTGGGTGGCGAGCTTGATGAGCTGCTGCCACACATCCTGGGCGGCCAGGTACACGCTCGACGAAACCGTGCCGGCCACCGTCGAGCCCACCGAGCCGGGCGCGGTGGGCAGCCGGCTGTCGCCCAGCTCAAAACGCACTTTTTCGGGGGCGATGCCTAGGGCCTCGGCCGCCACCTGGGTCATCACGGTGTAGGTGCCGGTGCCCAGGTCGGTGGCCCCCGCCTGGGCCACGGCGTGGCCGTCGGCGTAGAGGCGCACGCGGGCGTTGCCCTGGCCGGTGTGCACGGGGTAGCTGGCGGTGGTCATGCCCCAGCCCACCAGCTGCTTGCCGTCGCGGGTCTGGCCGTTTTTGGGGTTGCGCTTGTTCCAGCCAAAGAGCTCGGCCCCGCGGGCGTAGCACTGCTTCAGGCTTTTGCTACTCCAGGCTTTGCCGGTGCTCGGGTCTTTGTCGGCGTAGTTGAGCAAACGCAGCTGAATGGGGTCCACGCCCACGCGGTAGGCCAGGTCGTCCATCGCGCATTCGATGGCAAACGAGCCGGGCGCTTCGCCGGGCGCCCGCATGAAGGTGCTGGTCATTACGTCGGCCCGGGCCATGCGCGAGCTGGCCGCGAAGGCCGGGCAGGCGTAGAGCATCCCCAGAATTTTGCTGTTCGGCTCGGCCCAGTCGTCCCAGGGCGAGGTGGTCGACGTCTTTTCGTAGAGCATTGCCAGCAGCTTGCCTTCCTTGGTGGCCCCGAGGCGCAGCGTCTGCTGCTGGTCTTCGCGGTGGCCCACGCCGGTAAACATCTGCGGGCGGGTGAGGGCCAGCTTCACCGGGCGGCCTACTACCTTGGCCGCCAGCACCGTTAAGATGGTGTGCGGCCAGGTGGTGCCTTTGCAGCCAAAGCCGCCGCCCATAAATTTCGTTATCACGCGCACCCGGTCGATGGGCAGGCCCAGCATGGCGCTCAGCGCCTCCTGCGTCCACGCCGTGGACTGCGTCGAGTCGTACACGGTGAGCTGGTCGGCGGCTTCCCAGTGCGCGGTGGTCGCGCCCGGCTCCATCGGGTTGTGGTGGTTGGTGGCGTGGGTGTAGGTGCCCGTCAGCTGCACCGGCGCGCTGGCAAAAGCCGCCTGGGCGCTGCCCCGCTCGCCGCCGCTGCCTTTGCCCTTGTTTGGGTCGAAAAGCTGCGCTTTGGGGTCCTGATACGAAGCGACCGGCACTTCAGGGGCCACTTGCACGCGCAGCAGCGCGGCGGCGTACTGGGCGTGCTCCAGCGTGTCGGCCACTACCACGGCCACGGGTTGCGCGGCGTAGTAAATCTGGTCGGACGTCAAGGGCATAAAGCCCATCTGCATGCCCAGGCCGATGGCCTGTTTACCCGCCGGGGTGTTGGGCGTAACGGCCAGCTTGGGCAGGTTTTGGTGGGTGAGGATGGCCAGCACGCCGGGGGCCTGCTGCGCGGCGCTGGCATCGTAGCCCGTCACGCGGCCCTTGGCTACGTCGCTGGTTTTGAGCACGGCGTGCACCAGGCCGGGCAGCTGGTTGTACTCGGCCGAGTACTTGGCCTGCCCCATCACCTTCAGGCGGCCATCGACGCGGGTGAGCGGCTGGCCCACCACGGTGGGCCGGGGGTTGGTAACGGAAAAAGTAGGTTCGCTGTCCATAACAGGAGTGAGATAGCCCTCAACGGGTGGCGGGCAGTGGTTGCCCGCAGGCGCTGCGTGGCAGTTAGTTATGTTGCTGGACGAGTGGGCGCTGGCCGCTGCTTACACGCCCGCTACTTGCTGTAAAGTCCGCACCAGCGTGTTTTGCGCCAGCTCCACTTTGTAGGCGTTGTGCTCGCGGGGCTGGGCCCCGTGCAGCGCGGCGGCAGCCGCCGCGCGGAAAGTGGCTTCCGTGGCCGGCTTGCCTACCAGCTGCTGCTCGGCCTCGGGCGAGCGCCAGGGCCGGGCACCCACCCCCCCCAGCGCCACGCGGGCCGTCCGAATGGTGCCCGCCTGCACGTCGAGCCCCACGGCGGCCGAGGCCAGCGCGTAGGCGTAGCTGCTTCGCTCGCGCACCTTGAGGTAGGCCGAGCGTTGCGCGTGGGCGGCGGCCGGAATGGTCACGGCCACAATCAGCTCACCCGGTTCCAGCACGTTTTCGCGCTCGGGCGTATTGCCGGGCAGCAGGTAAAACTCCGTCACGGGCACGCGGCGCTGCTTGCCCTTCTGGTTTTCCAGCGTCAGCACGGCATCGAGCGCGGCCAGGGCCACGGCCAGGTCGCCGGGGTAAGCGTTGGCGATGCAGCTCTCGCTCACGCCCAGGATGGCCAGGTTGTGGTTGTCGCCGGTTTGGGCGGGGCAGCCCGAGCCCGGCACCCGCTTGTTGCACGGAAAGGCCGCGTCGCGGAAATAGCCGCAGCGGGTGCGCTGCAAGATATTGCCCCCGATGGTGGCCATGTTGCGCAGCTGGGGCGAGGCCGCCAGCAGCAGCGCCTGCGACACGGCCGGATACCCTTGCAGCACCAGCGGGTGCTCGCCCACGTCGCTCATGCTTTCCAGGGCCCCGATGCGCAGCCCCTCGCGGGTCTGCTCCACGCCGGTGAAGGGCAGCGGGTTGATATCAATGAGCTGCGGGTACTCCACCAAGTTAGCCTTCATCATGTCCAGCAGCGTGGTGCCGCCGGCGATGTAGGTGGCCGCGGGCATATCCTTGCGCAGCGCGGTGGCTTCCTTGACCGAGGCGGCTTGCCGATAGCTGAAGTTGTTCATCTCACTTAGCCTTTAGTGGATTGGCCCGCTACCTCGCGCACGGCCGTCAAAATATTGGCGTAAGCCCCGCAGCGGCAGAGGTTGCCACTCATCCATTCCCGGCACTGGTCGTCGGTGGTGGCGTGGCCTTCTTTCACGCAGGCCACCCCGCTCATAATCTGGCCGGGGGTGCAGTAGCCGCACTGAAAGCCGTCGTGCTTGAGGAAGGCTTCCTGCATCGGGTGCAGCTCGTCGCCTTTGGCCAGGCCCTCAATAGTGGTGATGTCTTTGCCCTGGGCCATGACGGCCAGCGTGAGGCAGCTGACCACGCGCCGGCCATTCACGTGCACCGTGCAGGCGCCGCACTGGCCGTGGTCGCAGCCCTTTTTCGTGCCGGTCATATCCAGGTACTCGCGCAAGGCGTCGAGCAGGGTCACCCGCGGCTCGGCGCGCAGGGTGCGCGCTTGCCCATTCAGGCGTAACGTCAGGTCCGTGGGGCCGTCGGCCGCGTTGGCATAAGTGCCCAAGCGCGCGGCCGGGCCGGCCAGCGGCGGCACCAAGACGAGGCCCAGGGCGCCCCCCGCCTGCTTTATAAATGAGCGGCGCGAGCCATCTTCGGGCCCCGGTGCCGCTGAATTCTCGGCAGGAAACAGATCAGACTCCATAAGTTGAAATTGCTAGTGAAGCAGTGACTTATGTGGCTCGTCTAGCTGCGCTATTCTTGCCCGCAGGAGTAGCGGGGTGCCGCTCTCCTGCTTGCGATTTGCAAGCCATTATCCACTCTAGTCGAAGCACTAGCCCTCAAAGGCCGGAGGGCCGGATGACGGCTGGCTTCGGCGCTGAAGCTATTGGGAAAGGTGGAGCATGCTGGCAAAGTTCTCACATCTACTGCGGCCATCTTCTCCTCATTCTTGCTATTTTTCTACCAGTTCTTGCTATTTTACCAAGTGTACTAGCGTTTAGTGCGCCTTTGTGGCGAAGTTTGCGCTGTGGTAGTCGCTTGCAAATGCTGCGTAGGCAACGGGCGAAGCACAGACACTGGTGGCTCCGCATGGGGCGCTGATGCGGCAAGAAGTCCCCGATTGGCGGTGTTGCTGAGCCGCAGTTACGAGCGCCTCAACAGCAGCTATTATTCGGTTAGCTTCGCTTGTGGCATGCTTGCCCGACGCGTTGCAAGGGCATGAGGGGCGCTAGCGCAGTTATGAAATCAGGTTTCCAAGCCCAATCGGCGGCGCGCCGCTTGGCGCGGGGCCGCGCTTCCGCCGCCGATTCGTCAACCAACCAACTCACTCAACTTCTTTGAACCGTGAAGCCTGAACAGCCTACTCCCCCCACGCAGCCGAGCTTCGCCTCCCCGCTGCGCTACGCCCCCGAAGTCGAACAAGTGCCGGCCGACGAGGCCGAAACGATTGTCAAGATCGGGCAGATGATGGTCGGCATGGCCGAAACGGTGCAGCAGCGGCACGGCAAAGCCATGCGCGCCACCCACTCTAAAGCCACGGGCTTGCTCAAGGGCGAGCTGGTGGTAGCCGGCGACCTGCCCGCCGAGCTGGCCCAGGGCATGTTTGCCCGACCTGGGCGCTACGACGTGCTGGTGCGCTACTCCCAGGGCCCCAGCAACCCCGTGCCCGACCGCGCCTCCGGCCAGCGGGGCATGGCGCTGAAGGTGCTGGGCGTGGAAGGCCCGCGCGTGGCCGGCAGCCGCGAGCTGACCACCCAGGACTGGGTGCTGGCCCCCGACCCGGCCTTCGCCAACGCTACCCCCAACTCGTTTTTGCTCAGCTTCAAGCTGGGTGCTTCCCACACGCCGAGCCTGCCCGATGAAGTTATCATCGGCGCTTCCTACGCCGCGCGCGGGGTCGAAGCGGTGCTGGAAGCCGTGGGGCAGGAAAACGGTACGCTCAAGCTGCTGGGCCGCCCGCCCCTGCACCCGGTGAGCCACCCCTACTACAGCCAGGCGGCCGTGCGCTACGGCGACTACATTGCCAAAGTCGCCGCCTTCCCCACCGACGAAACCCTGGCCGCCGTGGGCAACCCGCACGTGGACACGAGCCAGGACCCGGATGCTTTTCGCAGCGCGATGGTGGCCTTTTTCCAGCGCCAGGGGGCCGCCTTCGACCTGCGCGTGCAGCTCTGCACCGACCTGGCCGCCATGCCCATCGAGGATGCCTCGGCGGTGTGGCCCGAGGCGCAGAGCCCCTTCCACACCGTGGCCCGCCTCACGCTGCCCGTGCAGGATGCCTTCAGCGACGGGCGCTTCCGCTACTTCGAGCAGCGCCTGGCCTTCAATCCCATCCACGGCTTGGACGCGCACCGCCCCTCGGCGGTATCAACCGGGCGCGCATGGCGTCGTACTTGACCGTTCAGGACTTCCGCCAGCGTCAGGACGGCGTGAGCCCCGCCGAGCCGGGCAGTAACGCCGAGGTGCCTGACTAGCTGCCTGGCAAGCCCCTGCAAGCATTTTGCGTACTGCCGAAAGGTGGTTAAAGCGTAATGAAGCTGGCTACGGCATTGTCTCGGCCGCGATGGGACGGCGGAGTAACCGGGAATAAACCGAACAACGAAGAAAACTACATCTGCTCGCGGGCAAATGCCTGCCCAGCGTTAGCGCCGCTGAAACTGCTGCGGGGTGCAGCCCACGGCCCGCGTGAAGGCGGCCACGAAGCTTCTGGGTGAGGCGAATCCCAGCGCGTCGCTAATGGCGGCCACCGGCGCGCCGCTCAGGCGTAGCAGGCGCTTGGCCCGGTGTATTTTCCACCGCACCACGTACCGGTAGGGCGGCAGGCCGGTCGTCTGCCGAAACAGGCGGGCAAAGTGAAACACGCTCAAATTTGCCAGGCTGGCCAGGGCTTCCAGCGTCACGGGCAGCTCGGCGTGGGCCTCCAGGTAGTCATCAATGCGGGCCAGCGCCGCGGCGGGTAGCTGCGGCCGTCCGTTGCGATGCCGCTGGTAGGTGGCGTGGTGCTCGATGAGCTGCTGGCAGAGCGCATTGGTGAGTGATTCGACGTAGAGCTGCCCCAGCGCGTGCGGGCTACCCGCCGTTAGCAGTAACTGCCGACTTAACTGGCCGAGCAGCGGGTCCGTGAATTTGAGTCGCTCGCACAAGTTAAAGCGCCTCAGTTCCAGGTCTTGGCTAACGAGTTGGGCCAGGTACTGGTGGTCAAGGGTCAGGTAAAGGTTGTGACTAGGGGTTGTCAACTCAACCTGGGACACATGGTCGCCACCAGGATATAGCCCCAAGTCGCCCGTATGGTACAGCATTTCGCTAACCCGGCCGCCGTGCTGTCGTCGTATCACCAGGGGTTCTTCTACTTGGTAGAGCACCAGCACGTGGTCGGCAAAGTCGACCGGCGGCAAGGTCGCCGAGGGCAGGTAGACGTGCTCTACCCGGATGCCTCGCCACGGCAGGGCCGCGCTGCTGACGAGCGGCGGGGTGTGGAAATAGTCGGTGATGTACTGCATTCAGGAGTAGCTATTTACGTACTACAGCAGGAGTGCACTTTTAAACGGCTATGAAGAATAGAGGGTTGCGAGTGCCAGCAGTTGAACTTGCCTCGCGCGTTCTTGCCGGAGAAACCGGGTAGCTGCGGTGATTGGTTGAAGCAGGTATGTATTGGGCACGGCCCCGCCACGGGTAATAGCCGGCCGGACTAAGCCTAGCACCCGGCGGCGCAGCTGCGCCGGCCAGGGTTCCGCGCAGTCCTGGACGAACTGGTAGCGGCTCATGACGGAGGCGGTTGGGAGAGCCGACGCCTCAAGCAGGCACTGGTCACGACTTCTTTTAAAATGTTGCGCTCCTTCCACGCGCTTGAGTTCGACGCGCCGGCGTTTGATTTCGTCGCGCTCAGCGCTGCTGGGCACGGCTCGTTCCAGCGCCTGGCGCTGCCAACGGCCGAGCAAGGCCGGCGACAGGCCCTGGGCGCGGGCCGCGTCGGTTTGCCGGGCACCGGCGGCCACTTGGCGCATACATCCCGCCTTGAAGGCGGGCGTGTATTTCTTACGGGTGGCGGGCAGCCCACCAGGATTCGGTTTGTCAGTCATGAGCAGCAGAAGTCGAGACTTCGCGCTGTCCGTTTCAGCTAGACCACCTCAAGCATAGTAGCCGCCGGGGCTGACGCCCAGCAACTGGCACTGCCGCCGCACGGGCCAGCAGTCGGCATGGCGGGCAGGCAATGAACGTGAAGCGTTTTATCGGCCCGTCGGTGGTGAAAATGCGCTTCCAGCATTTGGGCGATGGTCAGCGCTTTTTTTAACAGGTCGCGCTCCATCTCAGCGCGGGCCAGTTGCGCCCGCAAGTGCTTGTTTTCCTGCGCCAACGCTGCGCTACCCGCTGGGCGGGCGGCTTGCGCCCGCGCGGCTCGACCCCAGTGCCCGAGCAGCGCCTCGTTCATGCCCAGCGCCTGCGCCGTTCGTGTAGCTGGCTGCCCATCCTGGGTTACGCGGCACACCGCCTCGGTCCGAAAGGCCGCATCGTATTTCGTTCGCGGCCGTTTACCGGTTGGTTTTGCTGCTTCCATGACAGGGGAAAGTTACTTTCTCCGTGTCCATTCTTACCCGACCACTTCAGGATAACTAGGTTAATCTGATTCAGTTAACTTCTGGCCGACTGACGAGTTGCGGAATAACCTTACCCGAGCGCTTACCGCAGCTACTATGTCAAAATGTTGCCTCTTTGCGCTGCTCCTAGCCATGGCTGGCTGCGCAGGCACCCGCCCGGCCCCCCGCCTGCAAGTGACCGCCGGCTACTGCGACCTGCCCCTGCCCTATCGCTACAACGCGGCCTACACACCCAAGGTTGATTTTGAGGCCGCCCTCACCCCCGCACTGCTGGCGCGCTACCCGCGCCGCAACCTACTCACGGCCAACGCCGTCGGCATCCTGCCGCAGCTGCAAGTGCTGCTGACGCTGGAGGAAGCGGCCCGCCAACAGCCTAGCCCCGCCGCCGAAGTAGCGGTGCTACGCCAGCGCCAACAGATTTCAGCGCAAATCGCTTTGGTGAACAGCACCGTTTCCAGCATCGCCGCCGAGCTGGACTGCGAAGGCGAGCGCGCCGACCAAGTGGCCGGCTACCTCGGCGACCTAGACCGCCGCCGCACGCAGGGCCTCAATGTGCTCTCCATCGGCATCGGGGCCGCCAGCGGCCTCGGCACCACGGTGGTTGATAACCAGCCGGTGCAGTATGCCCTGGGCATTGGCGGCGGGCTGCTGTCGGCTGGGTTGGGCCTGCTGACGCTGCGCCAGCCGGGGCACAGGGCCGAGTTTATGCACCCGCGCAACCTGCTGGCCGAGGTGTGGGGCGAGAAGCCTGCCTCCGACGTGTTTCCGCCCAGCGTGTGGTATATGCTCAGCGAGCCGGCATTCAGCAACAGCGGCCAGACGAGCATTGCCCACAACACCCGCCGCCGCTGGGAGCACTACGGCCAACTGGCCCGCCCCGACTCGAAGGAGGGCCGGCAGCTGGCGGCGCTGCTCTTCGGCGCGGGCGGCGCGTATTCGGCCGACCAACTGCAGGTGCGGGCCGACATGCTCAACGAGCTGCAATCGGCGGTGCGCCTGCTTAATCAAGAGCTACAAGGGCTGCTGCTGGCACTGCACGAGTAGTTCTGGGCTTGTGTTCTGGTACACCCGCTACGGCCATGTCCATTACCTGGCTACCTACCCCACCCGTTCCGACTTACTCGCTGGCCCAGTGCAACCGCCAAGGCCGCGCGCCGCTCTATATCGCGGCGGGTGGCGAGGGCGGACTGGTGCCCCGCGCGGAATTTCTAACGCCGCACCGCAAGGCGTTTTACTTTCTCGTGCTGGTGCGCCAGGGCGGTGGCCGCCACTGGGTGCATATGCAAGTACTGAGGTGGTCTAGTTGAGCCGGGCGCGGAACACGTCGCCCACTCTTAAGTCCTGAAAGGTGCGGGCTGCCGCAAACAGTCACTTGGCCGGGTCGAAGTGGTCGCCGCCGAATACGCTGGCGGGGTTAGCAGTTGTTTGGGGCCGGTGGTCGGTGGCAGTAGCTGGCATGGTAGCTGGGAGGGAGGTAAAAAAAGGAAACGAAGAAAGCCGGCTTACTGGAAGCGCGGGCAAAACCTGGCACCGCGCAGCAGGGGCGGTAGGACAACAATCAAAAATAGTATCTGATTATCAGCAGATTACTTTTGCGTAGCGTTGAGCCTTCTTACGCCAATAGGATAGAGGGCTGGGTAGGTGGCGCCGTCAGCTTGCTGAGCAGCAGCGCCACGATGCCTTCGCCGTTGGGCAGGCCCTGCTCGTGCCACAGCTCCCGGCCGTGGCGGGTGAGCACCCAAGCCGGTACGCCGCGCCCGTCGAAGCTGCGCACCACGGCCGGATGGGTGCCCTCATCGACGGGCAGCACCTGAATGGCCGCCCCGAGCTGCCCCTGCAACTCGTCGAGGGCCGCCAGGGTGAGGGCCTGCGCCGCCCCTGAGCTGGCCGCCGGCAAGAGCACCAGCAGCACCGCCGGGTCGGCCGGCCGCGCGAAAAGGGGAAGGGGAGCGAGCACGGGGCAACACCAGAAAGCAACGGACAAGAAATGGCCAGGGCGGCCTGAAAAGCCCCGGCGAGCGGGGCGACCTACGTAGTCAGATAGGTAGCAAAGCTACCCGGCCCGGCCCCTGGCTCACCTGAAAATAATCACTTGATAGTCTGATTTTTATCAGATAGCTGCCCGCCGCCCGCCCCGTGGGCTACTAAAAAAGCCGGGTAAACTCCACGCTGGCTACCGAAAGTCGGATTTGGTCGTACGCAGCAGAAGGCCGCCGGCCACGCCGAAGGGTTGGGGTAAGCTGACGGGTGAGCCAACGTTGATTGTCCGACTTTTCCAGGCTTTTGTCATGGTTGTCCCCGCTGCTTCGGCGCCCACTGGGGCCGCTTTTCCCCCCCACCTGCTGCCCACGCTGCTCAGCGTTTCGCTCGCGGCCGTGGGCGTGCTGCGCCCGGTGTACGAAGGGGCCGAGCTAGCCGACTTCACCGTCGATTACCTTAACCCGGCCGGGCAGCGGCTGCTGGGGCTGCCCGCGGCGGGCGCCACCCTCCGCACCCGCCTGCCGCCCTCCCGCGGCCGCGACCTGCTGGCCTTCTGCACGCGGGTGTTTGCCACGGGCGAAACCGCGCGTTCCGACGGGCGCTACCCGGCCGCAGGCCCCGGCCGCTACTTCCACGTGGCGGCCCAGCGCCAGGAGGAGTACCTGGTGGTGAGCTTCACCGAGGCGGCCGGCCACCCGCGCCCGGCTGCGGAAGACGCCAACGGCCCGGCCCGCGGGGCAGCCGCCCACGGGGCAGCCGAAGCGCAGTACGGCGAGCTGGAAAGCTTGTTTGCCTGCGCCCCGGTGGCGGTGGCCGTGCTGCGGGGGCCGCGCTACGTGGTGGAGTGGATCAACGAGGCCGCCTGCGCCCTGGGGGACCGCCGCCCGGCGCAGGCGCGGGGCGCGGCGTTGTTTGAGCTGCTGCCCGAAGCCGCGGGCCAGGGCTTTGAAGCGCTGCTCGACCAAGTGCTGGCCACGGGCGAGCCCTACGTCGGCCACGAGCTGCCCTTCGTCATCGACCGCCACGGCCGCCGCGAAACCGCGCACCTGAACTTTGTGTACCAGCCCCTGCGCGAGGCCAGCGGCAACGTCACGCGCGTGCTGGTGATGGCCACCGAAGTAACCAAGCAACTGGCCGCCCGCCAGCGCATCCGCGATTTAAACGTGGAGCTGGCCACCGCCAACGAGCACCTGCGCCTCAACAACGCCCAGTTGGAGCAGCGCGTGGCCGCCCGCACCCACGCGCTGCTCATAACCCTGGAGCAGCTCGAAAAGCGGGGCCGCGAGCTGAGCCAGGCCCTGGCCGCCGCGCAGGAGCTGAGCGAGCTGAAGTCGCGCTTCGTGAGCATGGCCTCGCACGAGTTTCGCACCCCGCTCACGGTGGTGCTGTCCTCGGCGGCGCTCATCGCCAAGTACCCCGGCCACGCGCAGCAGGCCCAGCGCCTCGAGCACCTGGGGCACATCCGCACGTCGGTCAGGCAGCTCAACGACGTGCTGGAGGAGCTTCTGGCGGTGGGGCAGCTCCAGGAAGGCAAAATCGAAACCCACCCCGCCAGCCTGGACGTGGGCGCGCTGCTGGCTGAAACCGCCGCCTACGTGCAGCCGCTGCTGCGGGCCGGCCAGCGCATCGACCAGGCGGCCGATTGCGCCGGCCCGTTTCGGCTCGACGGCTCGCTGCTGCGCAAAATCCTGCTCAACCTGCTTTCCAACGCCAGCAAATACTCGGGCGAGGGCGCGCGCATCACCGTGCGGGCCGTTTGCCAGCCCCGGCTGCTCACGCTCACCGTGCAGGACGAGGGGGTTGGGATTGCGGCCGCAGACCAGGCGCACTTGTTCGAGCAGTTCTTCCGGGCCCGCAGCGCGGCCAGCGTGCCCGGCACCGGCCTGGGGCTTTTCATCATCGCCCAGTATTTGGAGCTGATGGGCGGCCGCATTGCGCTGCAAAGCGCCGCCAACGTGGGCACCACCTTCACCCTGACTTTTCCTTATGAAAACCATTCTGCTGATTGAGGACAACGCCCTCATCCGGGCCAACGTGGCCGAGCTGCTTGGGCTGGCCGGCTACGCGGTGGACGTGGCCGCCGATGGCCCAGCCGGCGTGGCGCTGGCCCAGGCCCGCCCGCCCGATTTGGTGGTGTGCGACATCCTGCTGCCCGGCCTCGACGGCTACGGCGTGCTGGCGCGCTTGCGGCAAACCCCGCGCCTGGCGGGCGTCCCCTTTCTCTTTCTGACGGCCAAAACCGAGCGCGCCGACCAGCGCCGCGGCATGGCCCTGGGGGCCGACGACTACCTGAGCAAGCCCTTCGACGAGGCCGAGCTGCTGGGGGCCATCGCGGGCCGCCTGACCCGCTTCCAGCACCTGCGGCCCGACTACGACCTGCGCGCCGCGGGCGGCCTGGACGAGTTCTTGGACGATGCCCGCGCCACCGCCCAGCTCGCGGAGCTGACCGACGAGCGCGCCCCCCACGCCGTGCGCCGCAAGCAGGACATCTACCACGCCGGCGACCCACCGGCGCAGGCCTACTTCGTGCAGGCCGGCCGGGTGAAAACGGTGAAAACCACGGCCGGCGGCAAAGAGCTCATTACGGGCTTCTACGGCCCCAGTGAGTTCTTCGGCTACCTGCCCCTGCTCGACCACTCGTGCCACGCCGAGGCGGCCGTGACCGTCGAGGACTCGGCGCTGGTTTACATTTCGCCCGCCGACTTCATGGCCCTGCTGCTGCGCCACGCCGGCGTGGGCCAGCAATTCATCCGCCTGCTGGCGGGCCGCGTGCGCGAGCGCGAGGAGCAGCTGCTGGGCATGGCCTACAGCTCCATTCGCCGGCGCGTGGCCGACGCCCTGCTGCAACTGCACCAGCAGGCCAGCGACCCGGACGCCGGCCTCCAACTCTCGCGCGAAGACTTGGCCGCCGCCGTGGGCACGGCCCCCGAGTCCGTCATCCGCACCCTGAGCGGCTTCAACCAGGACGGCTTGATTGAGCTGGCCCCGCGCGCCATCCGGGTGCTACAGCCCGAGAAGCTGCGCTGCGCCCACTGGTAGCGGCGGGCGCGGGCCAGGAGCCGCAACTGCCGGCCGCAGCCTCCGGGTCGGTAGACAGTTTGTGAGGAAGTAAAAATGACGGTCAGATGCTTTATTTTTAATTCTGCACAGCAGGTCTAAAGCTGCTCTTCGGGGCCTCCGTTGCTGCTTGCTCAAAGCGGTTTACGGGGTGGGGTCGGCGGCAGCACAGGGGGTACCGACCCGAGAATTGCTCCCAAAGCCTGGAAGCAGCTCTTGGCCGGCACTGGGCCGGACATTGGACAAAAATCAGGTGCCAGGCTGATTTTCATCAGGATATTGCCGCCGCGCCCGACCGAATTTTGCCTTGGTAATCGGGCCCGTCGGCGTCCTCGGAGCGGTCGCCTCATTTCCGGTCCGGTGCTGCTTTTTTCAAGGACTGACGCTCTCCCTCCCTACCCCCCCCCTTCATTTTATGGAAACAGCCACCCAAACCGACCAGATTGATTTGCTGGCCACGCCCTCCGACCTGGACGAGGCGGGGCGCGAAAAGGTGTGCGACGGGCTGCGTCGGCTCGTGGCCGACCTGTTTGCGCTCTACGTGAAAACCAAGAACTACCACTGGCACATGAGCGGGCGGCACTTCCGCGACTACCACCTGCTGCTCGACCAGCAGGCCAAGCAGATTTACGCCGTCATCGACCCCGTGGCCGAGCGCGGGCGCAAGCTGGGCTTCCCCACCATCCATTCGATCAGCGAAATCGGGAAGCTGCAACGGGTGGAAGACGACAACGCCGCCTACGTGGCCCCGCTGGACATGCTCACCAACCTCACCGACGACAACCAGCACTTGGCCCACTGGCTGCGTGAGCTGCACGGGCAGTGCGAAGACATCAAGGACGTGGCGACCAGCAGCTTGCTCGAAATCTACATCGACGAGGCCGAGCGCCGCACCTGGTTTCTCTACGAGGCCACCCGGCCCGTGGAGTAAGGCCGGGCTGACGCCGGGGCGTCAGCTCCCGGCGCTGTTTTTCAGTCGCTGCTTTATGAGTTATCCGTTCTGCCTGCGCGGGGTGCCGCCGCTGGTTTGGCTGGGTGCCCTGGCGGGCGGCTGCCAGACGCTGCGCCCTGCCCCCCACGGCCCCGACAACACCAGCACCTACTGCGCCCCGCCGCAAGTCTTTACCACCGACACGCTGCTGGCCGCGGGGGCCCCGCCCGCCCCCCGGCCGCCGCTCGACACCACCGCGCGGCCCCTCGCGGCGCGCAGCTGGCAGCTGGCCCGCGCCTACGGCCTGGAGCCGGCCCTGCGCCAGCTGGTCCAGCGGGACCCGGCGGGCCGGGCCCCGGCCCTGGCGGACTACCTGGCCTTCGTGCGGCGGCGCCAGGTGGCGGGGCTGGCCGTGGCGCGGGCCACCGGGGAGGCGCTGCGCGTGGCCGGGGAGCTGGAATGCGCGCGGCAGCGCGCCGACCAGTCGGCCGTGGCGCTGCAAGCCCTGACCACCCAGCGCACCAACCGCTTCACGGTGGCCTCGCTGCTGATGGGGGCGGCCAGCGGCACGATTAGCGCCACGGTCCAGAACAAGGAGACTAATCTGGTGCTGACCGTGATTACAGCGGGCCTGAGCGCCGGGCTGGGGGCAGGGGCGCTGCTGGTGGGCCCGCAGCTGCCCTACCCGCTGCCGCACAACCTGCTGGCCCCGGTCTGGGACCAGCGCCCGCGGCCGGCCCTTTACCCGCCCGGCCTCTGGGCGGCGCTCAACGAGGTGCGCGTGGGCCGGGCCGGAGCCGCCCTGCCACCGCCGCTGGCCCGCCTGCGCCAGCGCTGGGCGCAGTACGACCAGCTCACCAGCGGCCCGCCCGCGCAGCAGGCCCGGCAGCAGGCCCTGTACTTCGGCGCGGGCGGCAACTACCACGTCGCCGAGCTGCAAACCCGCGCGCGGATGCTCACCCTGCTCGAAACCGAGGTGCGGCTCGTCGCGCAGGACTTGCAGAAGCTGGGCGAGGAGCTGGCCGCCATCGAGCCCTGACGGGCCAGCGGCGCGGGTCCCGCTGCGGCGGGCCGGCTCCCTTGCGCTTTGCCTCCCCGCACATACTCCCCCATGACCTTCACCGACGCGCACTGGCACTTGCTGTTCAACCACTGGCCCATCCTGGGGCCGATGCTGGTGCTGCTCGTGCTGGTCTACGGCCTGGCGCGACGCCTCCCGGCCGTGGTCACGCTCAGCTACTGGCTGCTGCTGTTGCTGGCCGTGGCCACGGTGGCTACCGTGCAGGCCGGCCAGGCCGCGCAGAATAATTTAAAACAACTTGGCTTGCTGGATAAGGCCCTGGTCCACCGCCACATTCAGGCCGCCCACCAGGCCGCTTGGGTTATGTACGCCACAGCCGCGCTGGCGCTGCTGGGGCTGGCCTGGCCCTGGGCCCGGCGCGCCCGCTACTGGCCCGCGCTGGTGCTGGCCGGCACTGTGCTCACGAGCGGGCTGATGGCTTACGTGGGCAGCCTGGGCGGGCTCGTGCGGCACACCGAGCTGCGGGACAATCCGCACGAACTGCCCGCAGGGCCGCAGTAGCCGGCCGCGGGCCCGGCCGCCTTGTCCCTCCCCGGCCTCGCGCCGGCTACGCCCGGCAACTCCTCGCTTTTCTGCACCTCCTGCCAATTAGATGACCAGGAATGCAATGAAACTCAGCGCCTGACTAGCAAGCGCCTGCTGCCTTGTTTTTCGCTTAGATGCTCCTTTTCCCTTCCTAAATTAGGAAAATCATCTTGTTAAGTGGTGGGCTAGCCTTGCTGGCCGCCCTGCCCGCCTGCACGCCGCGCGTCAACGTGGAGTAAAGCGCCAACGTCAACTACAGCCAGTACCGCACCTACGACTGGGCGGATACCAACGTGAAAACCAGCGGCGACGAGAACCCGCTGCTGAAAGACCCCATCGCGCAGGACAACATCCGCCAGGCCATCGAGCAGCAGCTGGCCGCGCGCGGCATCCGGCGCGTCAATTCCAACCCCAGCTTCTACCTGAGCACCCACTTCTACGTGGAAAAGGACGAGCGTTCTTCGATTTTTTCTTTTCCCCATTTTTTTCACCAACCCCCAACCCAACCACATGGCTGATTCCGCTGAACATTCTGGTGCGGCCGCGACTTTGGACGCCCCCGTCCCCCAGCCGCAGGACGGCGCCCGCGGCGGCACCGACCCCGGCCCGCGCAACGTCCCCCGCGACCGGCAGGGACCCGACCTGCTCGCTGCGCCCAGCACCGACCAGGGCACCATGCCCAACCTGCGCTTCTCGTACGGCGACGTGCATAACCGCCTTACCCCCGGCGGCTGGGCCCGCGAAATCACCCAAATCGTGCTGCCCGTCGCCACCGAAATAGCCGGCGTCAACATGCGCCTCAACCCCGGCGAGTTCCAGAGCGGCGTGCGCGAGCTGCACTGGCACAAGCAGGCCGAGTGGGCCTACATGACGGTGGGCCGCGCCCGCATCACGGCCCTGGACGAGCAGGGCCGCAACTTCGTCGACGACCTGGAGGTCGGCGACCTGTGGTACTTCCCGCCCGGCGTGCCGCACTCCATCCAGGCCCTGGCCGAAGGCTGCGAGTTTCTGCTGGCCTTCGACAGCGGCACGTTTTCCGAAAATGCTACCTTCCTGCTGTCCGACTGGCTCATGCACGTGCCCAAATCGGTGCTGGCCAAGAACTTCGGCATGGCCGAGGAGATGCTTCAAGACCTGCCTGCCAAGGAGCTGTGGATTTTGGACGCTCCTACGCCTGGCCCCCTGGACCAGGACCGCGTGGCCGGCCCGCAGGGCGCGTCGCCCACGCAGTATTCCTTCCACATGCAAGCCCAGGACACGCTGAAGCAGCTTGCCGGCGGCACGGTGCGCATCGTGGATTCGAGCAATTTTCCGGTGTCGAAAACCATCGCAATGGCCCTGGTGGAGGTCGAGCCCGGCGGGCTGCGCGAGCTGCACTGGCACCCCAACACCGACGAGTGGCAGTACTACCTGGAAGGCCAGGGCCGCATGGGCGTGTTTGCCTCGGGCGGCATCGCCCGCACCTTCGACTTCCAGGCTGGCGACGTGGGCTACGTGCCCTTCGCGATGGGCCACTACGTGGAAAACACGGGTACTACGCCGCTGCGCTTTCTGGAGCTGTTCCGCAGCGACCGCTACGCCGATTTCTCGCTCAACCAGTGGCTGGCGCTCACGCCGCCCGCGCTGGTGAAGGCCCACCTGAACGTGGGCGACGATTTCATTGAGAAGCTGCAAAAGGTCAAGCAAGTCGTCGTCAAGCCATAAATACGTAAATACCAGCCAACGGACCCCTCACGAGACCCCTCGGAAAATAGCCTCCTCTTTAGTTGAAGGGAGCTAGGCCCGGAGTTTCGGGAGGGGCCTAGAGGTAGTAAAGCGCCTGCGTGGCCCTGCCAGAAAACTATCCTACCTCCCAATTACTAGTAGTTAATGGCAACTACTTCTCCCGTCCCCGCCCCGGCCGCCGCGCCCAGCCCGCCTGCACCTACCCCGGGGCCTGCCCCGGCAGCGCCCGCCGCCCCGCTGGCTACGCTGGGCTTCACGCTGGCACTGGTGGCGCTGTCGGGCTACGTCGATGCCGTCAGCTACCTGCGCTACGACAAGCTGTACGTCTCGTTTATGACCGGCAACACGACCTCGCTGGGCGTGGCCATTGCCCAGCACGACGCCAGCAAGGTCGTGTTGCTGTTCGGGGTCATTGCGCTGTTCGTGACGGGCGTGATGGGCGGCAACCTGCTCGCACGCTGGGCCGGGCCGTGGGGCCGCACGGTTGTTTTGCTCGTGGTGGCCGCCCTGCTGCTGCTGGCTGGTGGCTGGCCGGCCGGGGCCATTGCCGGCCTGGCGCTGGCGATGGGCGCGCTCAATGCCACGGTGCACCAGGAAGGGGCCGTGGCGGTCAGCCTCACCTACGTTACGGGCACGCTCGTGCATTTCGGCGTGGGCCTGGCCGACCTGGTGAGCGGCCGCACCCCGGAAAAGGGCTGGCCGGGGCCTGTCACGTTCTGGCTGGCGTTTCTGGGCGGGGCGCTGGCCGGGGGCGCGCTGCTGGTGCAGCGGGGGGTGCTGGCGCTGCCCATTGCCGTTGGTTTTAGCCTGCTGCTGGCCCTGTTAGCCCGGCGCGTGCGCGACACGCAGTAGCCCGCTGGCCCGCGCGCGGCGACGCCTTTTGCTGGCCTGTCCCTTCCGTTGTTTTCATCGACCTCGCCTATGAAAATGCTCCTGCTCCTGCTGGCTGGCTGCCTGGCGGCTACGACCGGCTACGGCCAGAACAACCGCCTCACCGACCACAACACGATTGGCTGGCTCGTGTACGTGGGCGACCATAAAATTGCCAAGCAGTGGACGCTGCACACCGAGTACCAGGCGCGGCGGGTGGACTGGCTGCGGGTGCCTCAGGACCAGCTATCGCGCCTGGGCCTGGGCCGCACCCTCACCGACCGGGTGAAGGTGTCGGGCGGCTACACCTATTTCCAGAGCTTCCGCTACGGCGACTACCCCGGCGTGGCCACCCACCGCGCCGCGCCCGAGCAGCGCCTCTACGAAGACGTGACGCTGAGCGACCCCCTGGGCCGGCTCGCCCTCAGCCACCGCATCCGCCTGGAGCAGCGCTGGCTGGGCACCCGCGGCAACGGCGGCGCGGGGCCAGTGGAGAAGTGGACCTACCAGAACCGCATCCGCTACCAGCTCTCCGGCGAGTTTGCCCTCCAAGGGCCGACCCTCGGCGACGGCGAGTGGTACCTGAACTTCTTCGATGAGCTGTTCATGGGCTTCGGGCCGAACGTGCAAAACAACGTCTTCAACCAAAACCGCCTCTCCGCCGGGCCGGGCTACCAGTTCACGAAAGGTGCCAAGGTGGAGCTGAACTACCTCTATCAGCTTAGCCAGCACGCCGGCCCCGACCCGGCCTCGGGCCGGCCGGTGTTTGAGGACAACAACGGCTTCCGGCTCAATGTGATTTACAACCTGGATTTCATCCGCAAGGCGGCGCAGTAGCCGACCGTTCTACCCCCACGCCGCGCCACCTCACCTTGAGACCATACCCTTGGCATCGGGCTACGGTAACGGCCGCCAGCCCCGCGCCCTGTCAGCTTTCCCCCTTTCTCTTTTGGCTGTGAACGCACTACTTCCACCCCCAACTCTAACCGCCGCCTCATGCTCAAGCAAGCAGCTGCCCGCTGCCCGGGCTGGGCTCACCGCCTTCGGTGCCCTTTCCAATGCCCTGCAACCCGCCGCCGCTAGCCCTATCCCCGCGGCCGGCCCGCCGGCCCCGGCCGCGTCGCCCGACGCGCAGCCGACCCCCGCACCCGCGCCGGCGGGCCAGCTGGCGGGCCAGAAAGCCGTGGTGACGGGCGCGGCCCGCGGCATCGGGCGGGCCATTGCCGTGGCCTTCGCCCGCGAAGGGGCCGACGTAATGGGCCTCGACATCGCCGCCCCGGCCAGCCTTACCGCCAAGTACCCGGCCCCGACCCGCGCCGACCTCGACGAAACCGCCCGGCTGGTGCGGGCCCAGGGCCGCAAGTTCGTGGCCGTGGTAGCCGACACCCGCGACCTGGCGGCTCTTAAAGCCGCCGCGGCGCAGGCTGTCCAGGAGCTGGGCCAGGTCGATATTCTGGTGGACAACGCCGGCATTCAGTTGTTTGCGCCGCTATTGGAAATGAGCGACGCGCAGCGGCACGACGTGATTGACACCAACCTGAGCGGCGCGGCCAACACGGTGCGCGCTTTCGCGCCGCTCATGGCCGCCCGTAAGCAGGGGCGCATCATCCTGACGGCTTCGGGGCAAGGCAAAAAAGGCTTCCGCGACGGCAGCAGCTACGCGGCCTCGAAGTGGGGCATCATCGGGTTTATGAAGTCGGCGGCCCTGGACTTGGGCCAGTACAACATCACCGTCAATGCCCTGGTGCCGGGCCTGATTGCCACGCCCATGACCCTGAACCCGACCCGCCTGACCGAGGCATACGCTCTTCATTCACGGGGGCGGCGACGTCAACACGCCGCTCTCGGCCACGGTGGAGCGCTCCGTGCCGCTCGTGCCGGGGGAAACCACCTTGAAGGTGTACGAGGGCCAGCCCCACGGCCTCAACATCAACGCCAGCGCCCGGCTCAATGCGGACCTGTTGGCGTTCGCCGGCATCGTGCCCGCCCCGACGCCGTATAATACATAACCCCATAATCCTCCTTTTTCATTCCTTTTTTTTTGCTGCCTCTGGTGGCCATCTGTTTCGCTATGCCCTCCTCCGAACAACCCATTTCCCTGGAAGCGCGCCTGCGCGCCATCGAAGACCAGCTGGAAATTTATAACCTCATCGCTGGGCACCCGCTGAGCGCCGACACGGGAGCGGACTACTACAGCCGCACGATGCATTTGCCCGACGGCGTGTTCGACCGGGGCGAGCTGCCGGGGGCGGGGGCAACGAGGCGATTGGGGCCTTTATGCTGACGCCCGCCCACCAGCAGGCCATTCACGGGGGGCTGGCGCACGTGGTGGGCCTCCCCTACGTGCAGCTGGCGGGCGACGAGGCCTTTGTGACGTCCTACCTGCAAATCCTGCACCCCGACCAGCAGGGAGAAAGCCGCGAGCTGGTCAACCACGGCTTTTCTCAGGGCTACCGCATCCACCGGGTGCTGGCCAACCGCTGGCACCTGCGCCGCACCCCGGCCGGCTGGCGGATTCAGCGCTGCACGCTGCTCCCGCTCGACGGCAGCAGCCCGGCCCGCGACCTGCTCACGCAGGGCCTCGCTGCCTACCGCCCGGCTCCGGAAGCAGCTGAGTAGCCGCCGGTCGCCTTATTTCCTACCTTAACCACCCCTCCTACCATGTCACCTTCCTCCCCTGCTCCCGGCCCGGCCGCGCTCGGCGGGCGGCTGCCCCTGCTGGCCCCCGCCGCGCTCACCCCCGCGCAGCGCCGGGTTTATGAGCGCGTCACGACGGTGATCACCCCGAAGGCCACGCACGCCGGCTACCAAACGCTGCTCCCCGACGGGCACCTTATCGGGCCGTTCAACGCGCTGCTCTACAGCCCCGAGCTGGGCGAAGGCTTCCTGGCTTACGCGGGCGTGGAAGTGGCTAATTCCTCGCTGCCGGCGCGGGTGCGCCAGCTGGTTATCCTGGCCGTCGGCGCTTACTGGAAGTCCCCCTACGAGCTGTACGCGCACCAGGCGGAGGCGCGGGAGGCCGGTTTCTCCGCGGCTGAGGCCCAGGCGCTGGCCGACGGGCACCTTGTCGCCGGCCTGGCAGACGACGAACGCTTGGCCTACCAGTTCACGTACGCGCTGACCAGCCAGCAGCGGGTAGCCGAAGACCTGTACCAGCAAACCCAGGGCCACTACGGGCCCCGCGGCCTGCTGGACATCGTGCTGCTGGCCGCCCGCTACCACATGACCTGCGTCGTGCTGAACGCGTTCAGTATCCCCGCGCCGTAATGCCCATTACCGGGTTCACCCTACTTGTTTAGAACCCGGCCCGACGGGCGCGGCTGCTTACGGCACCAGCACCACCTTGCCCATGGTGTGCTTCGACTCAATCTGGGCGAACGCCTGCTTGACCTCCGCCAGTCCAAACGTGGCGGCGATGGGCACCTGCAAGTGGCCGGCCTCGGCCAGCCCGCGCAGGTGGTCGAGGTCGGGCACGCTGGCGTGCGCCACTACGTGCGTGAAGCGCACCCCGGCCGGCAGGGCCAGGGCCGCGCCGTCTTCGACCACCGACACGAGCCGGCCGGTGGGCTTGAGCGCCGCCAGGCTCTGGGCGAGCGTGTCGCCGCTCACCGTGTCGAAAAGCAAGTCGATGCCCCCCGGCGCGACCCGCCGCACCGCCGCGGCGACCGGGCCGGCCGCGTAGTCCACGGTGAAATCGGCCCCCAGGCCCTGCATAAAATCGGCGTTTTTGGCGCTGGCCACGGCGATGACCGTGGCCCCCGCGTGCTTGGCCAGCTGAATGGCCAGGCTGCCCACCCCCCCCGATGCGCCCAGCAGCAGGACCGTTTCACCGGCTTGCAGGCGGCCGTGCGCGCAAAGCGCCTGGTGGGCCGTGACCCCCACCATCGGCAGGGCCCCGGCATCGGCAGGGCCCCGGCGGCCTCCCAGCTCAGTTTGCGGGGGCGCAGCGCCAGGTAGCATTCCGGCACGACGACGTGCTCGGCAAAAGTGCCGTGCTGCACGGTGGGGCGGTACACCATGCCGTACACTTCGTCGCCCACGGCCAGGCGCGACACGCCGGGGCCCGCCTGCTCCACGATGCCCGCCGCGTCAAAGCCCGGCACCGACGGAAAAACCGAGGGCACGGCTTGCTGAAAGTCTCCTTCCCGGACGACGTAGTCGACGGGGTTGAGGCCGGCGGCTTTTACGCGCAGCAAGACCTCGCCTTCCCCGACCGCGGGCAGGTCCAGCCGGCCGACTTGCAGGACGTCGGGGCCCCCAAAAGCGGTGTAGAAGGCGGCGTTCGTTTGCTGGGTCATGGCACTCCTGATTGGTTAGGGCAGCACAGGGGGATGAAAATGGACGGGCAGCCGCTGCTTTTGGGTCGCTTGCCCGGTGCGCTAGCTCCCCCAAGGCGGGGCGGCCCGGCTAAAAAGCTACTGACACGGCTCCGAAAGGGAAAGGATGGCAAGGGCATTACTCAAATCTGGCCCATGCCGCCGTCCACGAAGAGTTCGATGCCGTTCACGAAGCTGGCGTCAGCAGAAGCCAGGAACAGGGCGGCCGCGGCAATCTCCTCGGGGCGGCCCATCTCGCCGCGCGGAATCAGGGCGGCGATTTGGGCCCTGAACTCGGGGCCGGCACCGGCCATCATGGGCGTGTCAATCGCGCCCGGGCTTAGCAGGTTGACCCGGATGCGGCGGTCCTGCAAGTCCACCAGCCACCCGCGCACGAAGGCCCGCAGGGCCGCTTTGCTCGCGCTGTACACGCTGTTGACGGGGTACCCTTTGATGGAGGCCCCCGAGCCGTTGAGGATGATCGAGCCGCCCGCCGTAAGGAGCGGGAGCGCTTTTTGCACGGTAAAGAGCGTGCCGCGCACGTTCAGGTCGAAGATGGTGTCGAAGAACTCTTCGGTGATTTCCCCCAATTTGCCGAAGCCGGCGGCCCCCGCGCTGGCGAAGAGCACGTCGATTTTACCTTTTTCCCGCTCGACCGTCTCGTACAAGCGGTCGAGGTCGGCCAGGTTGGCCGCGTCGCCCAGCACGCCCGTCACGTGGTGGCCGATGGCCCGCACGGCGTCATCGAGCTTGCCCTGGTGGCGGCCCGTGATGAAGACGTGGGCCCCTTCTGCCACAAATAATTGGGCGGTGGCCAGGGCCAGGCCCGACGTGCCGCCGGTAATGACGGCCACTTTTCCGGTGAGCTTTCCCATATTGTTTATTGGCTTATCGGTGGAATTGACTGGCCGTTTTGCGGGCGGCGGTTTGGGCTTGGTGGCGCGGAGCCGCCGCCAGCACCCCGGGCCGCGCAAGGCCGGCTTGCAGGAGTGCCGTTTCAGGCGGCAAAATTCAACCAGGCCTAAGCGGGTTACGCCCCTGCGCTCAGGAAGTTTATTTCTTGCATAAGATTAAAAATCAAGCAATTGAGTTGATCTCGGCTGTTGTTCAGCGGTCAATCGATTCATAATTTTAAGGGGCGGACAGTTGCCAGTAAATAGGGCAGCGCTTATTGCTTGCGCGCCACCCCGCTCCGCGTACCGCAGCCCACCGGTTCACCCGGCGCAAGGCACCGGCTCATCCACGGGTACCGCCCGGCAGGAGCGCCGGCCTTTGGCGTGGGGTAAAAGGTTGGTCCAAAAGTCAAACGGGCCGCTGGTTACCGGTCGCCAGGTGATGGCCGATTCACGCCCGCTACCGCGCATGGGCGGGGGGCCGAAAGGTGCAGTGGCTGTTGCAGAACTCCTAGCCCTCCTTCAATTTCTGTCTCCAAACTGATACCGAGGGCGGTGGCGCCTCCTCCAGAAGGGCAAGAGCTGGCTCTCATACGGTGGGCCGGGCCGGGCGATGGCCAGGCGGAGTACCTGCTTAGGCCGGTGCTTGAGCAGCTTCTTGAGGTTGAAGGCGATGGCGGTCAGCCGCATCGTTTTGTGCGCACTGCTGCGGCCCCGTGTATTGACCCGCCGCAGGCCGTAGTGCTGGAGTAAGCTGCTAAACACCGGTTCTATCGTGCGCTGCCGCAGCCGGCGCATCTGCCGCGCGAGCGCCCGGCGTTTTTTGAATGGCCCCCGGGGCCGCCCCGGAAAGCGCGGCCGCCTAGCGGTAGCCAAAGGGAAACCCGATGTTGAAGTAGGGCAGCAGCTTTTTCGCCGCGTTCGAGTACATCAGGCTCACGTCGATGGGCCCCAAAAACGAATTCAGGCCCAGGGTGAGCGCGCCGCCGTAAACCATCCGGGCCGGCTGCGGCCGGGCGGCGTTGGCGATAAAGTCGTGGTAGAGGGCGTTGGCCTTGGCCGTGACGAGGAGCTTGGGGCCCACCGCGTACTGGTAGCCCACGAGCCCGGCCACCGCGCTGCCGGTGTAGAGGCTGGCTTCGGGCAGGCCGGCGAACGTGAGCTGGTTGCGCAGCCCGCTGGTGAGGCCGCCCACCACGAAGTCGTTGGCAATGGCCTGCTGGTAGTGCCAGTTGAGGCCCACCTGCGCCTGGACCAGCAGCGTGGCGCGCGGGCCAAGGGGCAGGTATTGCTCCGCGTGGAGGCGTGAGCGGCCGTAGGGCCGGAACGAAAAACCCAGCGACTGCTCGGTGCCGACGACGGTGGTATCGCTCAGGACTTGAAAGCGGGGCCGCTGGGCGTACACCCCGCCGATTTCGGCGTCGATTCGGCGGCCACGGGTGGGGTAGGCCACGGCGTTAAGCGTGTTTTCTTCGTAAAATAAGTAGCTGTTGAGTAGGCTGATGCGGCCGTTGAGCTGGAGGCGCGCGGTGATTTCGGGGGTGAAGCGGCCGTACTCGTAGCACGTGCCCAGGCCCAGGCCCCGGTTGCGGTCGAGCAGCCGGAACAGCTGCGCGTTGGCCAGCGCGTAGCTCTGCGTGTAGAGGCCGGCTTTCTTAAAGCTCGCGCTGTAAGTGGTGATGCTGACCCGCTCGCCCTGCGCCAGCAGGCGCAGCACCAGGCGCTGGTGCTCGGTGAAGTACTGGATGTGCTTGAGCCGCAGGCGGGGGTTCTCGCCGATGTTGAGCGCCACTTGGCTCGCGGAGGCGGACGCCAGCTTGTCCTGCACCGCGTCAGGCTGCCGATGAGGCCGATGCCGGTCAGCGAGTTGTAGTTCAGCCCCAGCCCGATGCGCGCGGCCGGGCTGCGCTCGGCGTCGAACACCAGCCGGGCCGACGAATCCGAGGCCGGCAGCAGCGCGTAGGTGATTTTGCGAAACGCCCGCGTGCCGAACGCGTCGCGCACGGCCGCCGACAGCTGCGGGGCCGCGTAGTAGCGCCCGGGGCGGAGCCGCAGCTGCCGCCGCAGCAGCGCCTCCGAGGCCGGGGGCAGGCCCTGCACTTGGTAGTCTTCGAGGTACACAGAGTCGGCGCGCCGGGCCGCGGGCGGGTCGGGAAGGGCCGGCCCGTAGCGCGCGTCCAGCGAATCGCGCAGGGCCTTCAACTTCGGAAACACGGCCCGGCCCTGCCGCACGCCCAGCGCCGTGATGGGCCCGGCGGCCGCAAAGCTGCCGCTGGAGTAGTCGCCCAGCGGGTAGTCGACGTAGAGGCTGCACCGGGCTTTCTGGTCCTTGAAGTCGGCGTTGTCCTTGAACGAGGAAATCTGGAGCAGCACGTCCACGGGGCTGCGCAGGCTGGCTTCGGTGTAGGCCCCGGCCGACACGTTGCTGCCGATGACGACGGCCGCGCCCATCGCCTGCACTTCCGACACCGGAAAGTTGCGCACCACCCCGCCGTCTACCAGCCGGTGCCCCTGGTAGAGCACCGACGTGAACACCGACGGAATGGCCATGCTCGCCCGGATGGCCGCCACCACTTCGCCCGTGCCCAGCACTTCGGGCTCGCCGGAAATGATGTCCGTCGCCACGCACCGGAACCCCCGCCGGAAGCGCGCGAAGTCCTTGGTGCGGTAGTAGGGCAAAAACAACTCGCTGAGCGTGAGCCACAGCTCCTCCGATTCGATGACGCCGGTGGGAAACTGGAGCTTGCCCTTCGCCACCGGCAGCTCCAGCAGGTAGCGGCCGAAGTCGTCCTTGCCCGGCAGCGTGATGGTGCTGAGCTGCGCCGCGTTGGTGAGCAGCGCGTTCCAGTCCAGCTTCCGGGCCACCCGCTCAATCTCGGCCCCGGAGTAGCCGGCCGCGTACAGCGCCCCGACGATGGCCCCCATGCTCGTGCCCGTCACGTAATCGACCCGCACGCCGGCCGAGTCCAGGGCCTTGAGCAGCCCGATGTGGGCCAAGCCGCGGGCCCCGCCGCCGCTCAGCGTCAGGCCGATGCGCGGGCGCGGGGCCGAAGCCGGGGTTTGGGCCCCGGCCAGGCCGGCCCCGAGCAACAGCCCCGCGAGGAATCCCAGCCAGCGCTGGTACGGAACGAATCTGGCGGCCGGGCGGTGGTCGTGTTTCATGAAATTGCCTGCGGACGGCGAAACCCCTACGCCGCTTTCTTCTCCTTCTTTTTCTTGCTGGGCGCCTGAACGCCGTGGCGCAGCAGTGCGCCCTGGATTTGCTCGATGAGCGTGCCGTAGGCCGCCGCGTTGTCGCTGGGCAAGGTGTAGGCCCGGCAGGCCACGCTCATGCCGCCGGGCACCAGGGCCGCGACGCCCACACTGGGCGCGGGCTCCGCGAGCACCTGCGGGTAGCCCGTCAGCAGGGGCAGGACCAAGGCGCGCAGCTCGTTGAGGTTGGTCTGGCCGTCCACGTCCAGGAGCACTTCCACCAGCACCTTGTTTTCGGTCGTCTTATTGACCAGAATGTTGTTGGAAAGCGCCCCGTTGGGCATAATGATGGTGTCGCCCTGGGGCGTACTCAGGATGGTATCGAAGATGTGAATGGCCTTCACCACGCCCGTTTTCCCTTGGCTTTCGATGACGTCGCCCGGCGCGAAGGGCTTGAACATGAGGATGAGCACGCCCCCGGCGAAGTTGGCCAGCGTGCCCTGCAAGGCCAGCCCCACGGCCAGCCCCGCCGCGCCCAGCACGGCCACAAACGAGGTGGTTTGCAGCCCTACCATGCCGGCCACGCTGATAACGAGCAGCACCTTGAGCACCACGCTCACTAGGCTGGTCAGAAAGCCGCGCAACGACACATCGAGGCGCGCCATGGCGCGCGACGCCAATTGGCTCACCAAGCGGATAACCCAGAAGCCCACCACTAGCACCACCAGCGCCATTGCCACGCGCGGCAAATACAACAAAACCAGCACGCGCAGCTGCTCCGAGTAAGTTGAAAAGCGTTCCATAAGCGTTGAAAGTTAGAAGAATGAGAAATTCGAAAAATGGGCGGACGATGGGCGGAGCCCCCGGGCCGCCAGGCTAGCGCAAACCGAGGACGGTCACGACGGCCGGGCTGAACAGCCCGCCGCCGCTGCTGTACCAGAGGTCGAGGCGGCGGATGCGGCGGCCGCCCGGGCGCTGCAAGCTGAGCGGGGGGCCCTCGTGGCCCGGCCGCAGGCGGTAGTGCAGCGGCACGCTGCTTGCCGCCCCGTAGTCGTAGCTCACCAGCAGGTGGTCCAGCGTCAGGGGCCGGTTGTTGACCCGAAGCTTGAGGTAGCGGAAGCTGTGGTAGGCCCCGTCCAGCACCGCGCCGGCCTGCCCGACCGGCTGCCGCACCGCGAGGGTGGCAACGGGCACCCACCCGCTGTGGGGCGGGCGCGGCGGCTGAATTACCGGCCGGGGCGGATAGGGCGGCCGCGGCGGCTGAATAGCCGGCTGCGGCGGTTGCGGGCGCGGGGGCTGCACTTGCGGGCGCGGGGGCTGCACCACTTCCTGCGCCGCGCCGGGCAGGGCGAGCACCAGCGCGCAAAAAAAGAACAAGCGGTTCATGGGCGAAAGGGAAAATCAGCGGCGGCGGGCGGAACCCAGCCCAGCAGCAGAGGAAACGTTGGGAAACGCCCGGCCCACCGGCCCTTTTCGGGGAAGCCCGCGCCGCGCTACTCAGTCGTCGGTCGCCTTCGGCTGCAATAGTAGAGGGGGGCCGGCCGGCCGGCAAGCCCCGAGGGCCCCGGTCCTGTCACACTTTGTAAAATGTAACAGGACTGGCCCAGGCACCAGAAATTTTTTGTCGTTAAAAACCTGCTTTACAAAGCAATGAGCTGGTTCCGCTTGCTTTCCGGCCGCGTGCCTGCGCGGCGATTAGATAATTGCTGCGCGCGCCTGGCCGCGGGCAGGAAGTCGATCCAAAGGGCGCAGTGGCTACCAGCGCACCGCGAAACGCCGGGAAAAATCTCGCCGAATGCCTACGTCAGACCCTTGTCTTGGCTCTTTTTTAACGAACGGTTGAGGGCAACAAAGGCTAGCCCCGCCAGCAGGAAACACGCCAGCATCAGCCCGATGTTGCCAAACACGCGCGCATAGCCAATCCTGGGCGCGTTCAGGAAGGGGTAAGCGTACCAGTGGGCCACCGGGCCGCGGAGCAGGGAGTAGGCCAGGTACGCCGCCGGAAAGCCGAGCCACGACCAAACGTGCCGCCACGCCAAGCTGCCCCGCGGGGCAAACAGGAGCCAATAGAGCACATATAACGCGGGCACGCCGACGTGGAGCGCGTTGTCGACCAGCCATTGCCACCCGGTGAACGCCTGCAGGCTCCGCAGGACGGTGTTGTAGACCAGCCCCACAATGAAAATGTAGAGGGCAATGGCGGCCTGGACGCCCGCCCGGGAAAAGTAGCGGCCGGGGGCGGAGGCCGGCCAGCCCAAGGCCAACGTCAGGCTCACGGCAATGGCCAAGTTGCAGAGAATCGTAAAGTAGCTCAAGAAGTTGACGAAGCTTTCGGTGGTCAGCGCCCACTGCACCAGGACGGCCAACCAGGCCGCCGCCGCGGTGAGGCCACCAAAGATTGATTTTGCGGGTACCCGTTTCGCCAGCGCAGCCATATCGGTTCCGGTAGGTGTCCTCCAAAGGTAACACGCTGTTTAATAAGCCCATCACTGATCCGATAGGTTTACCGTCAGGGTTTCGCACTACCCTGGGGGTCGGGGTGATTTTTGACCCAAGCTTTCAACCAGGGCCGGGGGTGCGCAGCGGAAGTAGCGCGCCGGTGCGCACGTTTAAAAATTATTTCGCATCTTGCTATAGGTCAGTAAAATAGCGCGGAGTGGCGGCGAGCTGCCCAACTTTTGGCTTGTGGTTAGCGCTGAAAACAAGCCCGCGTCCCTAACGCTCCTCCCGCATGATTCCCGCCCTGCCCCTGCTGCCCCACGCCGAGCTGCTGACGGTATTCATGTTTCTGAGTACCTTCGTCGGGACGCTCGTCAGCGTTATCCTGGCCTTCGTCAGCCCCGTGTAGCGCCACGCCACCCGCCCCACAGCCTTGGCCGCGCAGCGGGTGGCGGGGAGGGTAGTCCCGCGTCACAAGGTGCTGCAAGTCCCGGAGGTTGCCGTAGCTAGGCCGGGTAAAGCCCGGCGCTGGGTTATCGAGGTCGCGGATGGTCAGCACGGTTAGTACGGAGATGGCTGCGAACAGCAGGGGCACGAAATATTAGCGAGTTTCGTGGGCGCTACCGGTGAAACCTCCCTGCACCCTAATCGCCCAGGACGAAATCAACAGCGCGATAGTAGAGCAGGGCGGGTCCTTCTGGTAAAAGCGGTGCAGCCGGCGCGGTTCGTCGGCTTGGGGGTAGGGACGCGCATCGCACCAGCTAGGGGCGGCCAGCCCTGGCAGTGAAGGTTTTCAAGCTTGCGGGTATGGGCCGGGCCGTGAACTGGTTTATGAATCGGTCGGCCAAGGCGGTGTTTTGGGCCTTTAATGGCCAGCTTCCCGTTTTTGCACAAGCGGTGGGTTAGTTTCCAGAAGCCCTCGCCCGGTTAACGCCCGCAGCGCCCGGTGGTAGCTGCCGCGCACGGGCCCGACCAGTGTACACGCCCGCCGCTGGCGCCAGCCTTTGCGCATTAAGCCCGGCGCGGCCGGGCGCCGCGCCGCCGGGCTGGCTACTTTTTTCGCAGGAGCGCTTGGATCGCCTGCTTCTCCAAGCGCAGGTCAGCAAACAGCTGCTTGAGTCGCCGATTCTCTCCTTTCAGGTGTCTAAGCGGGTTAGCTCCGCGACGCGGGCCCCGGCGTACTTGCTTTTCCAGGCCTATAAGGTGGCTTCACTCAAGCCGTGCTCGCGCACGAGCCAAGCCACGGGCTGACCACTGACTTGCTGTGGCAGAATGGCCACTATTTAGGCCTCGCTGAATCGTTCCTTTTTCATGTCCCAGTCGTCAGGCAGTAAAAGTAAGCCTTTCTCTACTCACAACTGCGCTCTTTAGCGGGAGGCGTACACCTGTCAATCAGCATTGGCGGCCCAATTCTCGCTCGGTTAGCCCCGTAGCGGAAGAATTGGGTTGCAAGCCCGGGCCTGAGTGCCCTACGAGCCCGGCCGGAAGCCATCGCGCGGCCAATGAGGCTTTCGGTCCGTCCGCCGGAGCTGCCGGCCCGGGGCTTTGCCAGTAAAACCTTCGGGCCCGCGAGGCTTGCCCGATCCCCACCGCTGGCAATTACGCGTCGCCCTATTACAAAAAGCACGAAGAATTGACGGCTTGGCTTGGCCTCCGACTTGGTATAGGCATTTTTTTCGTGCTTTTAGTAATAGGCACCCCCCCATAAAGCCCTAATCCGGGCAATTCGTGCTTTTGGTAATAGGGGTAGGTAGGGGGAAATTAACATAAACAGCTAGTTTTTTAATAATTAACTACTTGTAATACAGTATTTTAGATTACAATCGTTGCCGTAGGGGGTATTACCAAAAGCACGAATGGCATCGCTGCGCGCCTGGTGCGGAACCCTAACGGTAGAACGGGCCGCCAGGATGGCTTTAAGCGGCTAGTTACCAAAAACTTAAAAAAATCGACCTCTTTAAACGGTAGTTTACCTTATTTTAAAACATTACCTATATTACGGGGTCCATAACGCGTTAATTATCAGTATGATGCAAGCAATATCTATTACCAAAAGCACGAATGGACTATTACCAAAAGCACGAAGACCTATTACAGAAAGCACGAACCCCCCCTTACCAAAAGCACGAAACAAGGCCCCCCACCTATTACCAAAAGCACGAAAGCCTATTACAGGTATTTTTTTTGTAATATCATTGCGTTAACCGCGGCCTTATTTCCCCTCTTCATGCAGGCAGAACTCTTCGCCAGTACCAAACCCGAACCGGTCAGCAAACTGGTGGTTCAGCGCAACGACTTGATCAACGCGCGGTTTGCGCTGACCACGCTGGAAATGCGGCTTTTTATGGCCATGCTCGCCCGCATCGACCGGGAAGACACCGAGTTCCAGGAAATGAGCATCCCCGTGACCGAGGTAGTGGCTTTGTCCGGGCGCCGCCCCAGCGGCAACGACTACCAGCAGTTGAAGGACATGTGCGCCTTGCTGGCTTCCCGGGTGATCTACGTGGAGCGGCCCAGCAAGAAAAAATCAAAACGGGCGGGCCAAGTCGTCGAGGATGCGCCCAGCTTTTCCAACACCCCCCTGATGGCTTACGCCGACTACAGCAGCGAAGAGCGGGCCCTGGTCGTGCGCTTCAACGACCGGGTTCGGGAGCACTTGCTGCAACTAAACGAGGGCAACTTCACCCAGGCCCAACTCATGCAGCTGCTGAAGCTCAAGAGCGCCCACTCCTACCGCATCTACTGGTTGCTGAAGCAGTACGGAAGTTTTGGCACGCGCACCATCCGGGTGGACGAATTGAAGCGGGTGCTCGATTTGGAAGGGCAGTACAAGCAGTTTCCGCTCTTCAAGCTCCGCGTCCTCGACCGCTCGCAGCACGAATTGGGCCAAACCAACCTTGCCTTTCAGTACGATTTGATTCGCGGCAAAGGCAACGCCGTGGAAGAAATCCGCTTCCGCTTCGCCCCGGTGGCCAGCGAAGTGCTGCTGCCGTCGCTGCCGGCCACGGCCGAATGGCAAAAAGCCCTGCTCGAAGTGGGCGTATCGGCCAGCAGCATTGTGGCCATCGGGGACCTCATCGAAAAAGGCGAAGCCGAACCGGGCTACGTGCAGTACGTGGTGCAACAGCAGCGCCTCAAAAGCGGCCAGGGGAAGATTAAAAGCTTGGCCGGGGCCGTTTTCACCGCCGTTACCAAAGGGCACCTGGCCGAGGAATACCGCAAGGCGCAGCAGTTGCGGCAGAAGGCCCCCGCCCGCAAGGCGAGCGTTCCCCGTTCCGTGCCGGCGACCCGCTACCGGCTGCAGGAAGTGCAGGAGGCTTACGAGGTAATGGCGCGGTTGAAGACGGCCAAGGGGACCACTTTTGAAGAGAACTTGCAACTGGTCTACCTCACCCAGGGCTTCCGGCAAGAACGCGACAGCGAGGGCGTGGACTGGCTGGTGAAGGGGTAGCGTTGGGCCGCGGGCCGCGGGGTAATTACCCCGGGGCCGTTCCAACGCCGGTCCCGAGGCGGTTTTTCTTTGTTGCTTTTGGGTTCACGCGGCAACGGGACGAAAAATTGCGCTGGTTCCCCGCTGCCTGGCAATTGCCGCTGGGGGCGCGGCAGTGGCGTACCGTGGGGCGGCGGCCGCGGAGTAGCCGGTCGATTTTGGCCACGGTTTGGTCGGCTAATCAGGGGTTTTGGCCGCCGCATCCCCGGGGCGCGTGCGGGGCGTAATGCCCTGAAACCAGCGTAGGTTTATCCCCCGGTTGCCATAAAAAAGCCGGGTAGTTTCGCAGCCCGTTGCCAAAAGGCCAAAAGAACGGTTTAAAGAGCGGTTTACGGAACCGCGTTTTCGCGACCGATTGTGGGACGGGCCGCGACGGGCGAACGAAGGCCGCGTGACCGATTCACGCGGCCCCTCCCCTCCCCTATTGCATCGATGAGCGCTGCCATCCGATGAGCGCTGTCCACGGTGACCCTTGGTCAACTTTTGCTCGCAAGCGAAGGCGTGAGCAACGCGCGTTGCTAACAGTAAGCACTCGACTAAACCGGTTGACGGCAAAGTGATGGTAATTGTATTGCCATATTTATAGCATTATGTATTGTTAAAAATGGGCCCGTTTTAACACCCGCTCATTTTTTTTTCAGCTTGTCCCGCAGCTTCGCCGCTGCTTTTGGCGGGAGTGGTTGGTGAGCCTGGGGCTTATCGGTTAAGTAAGCCCGCAGGGCCGCGTCCAAGATTTCCTGCAGCTCTGCCTCGGCATGGTGCTCGTACTGCCGGAGCATCACGTACACATCCGGCTTGAGCTGGTTCGTAAAGATGACCCGCGTGGCGGCCTCCCCTGTTTCCGTCGCGGCGGACGATTCGGCGGCGGGGGCATCCACCGGGGCGGGCACCGGCGTGCCGAAGAGGTGCGCGTCGATGGCGGGGGCCGCGGCCGGCGGGGGCACGGGCGGGCGATTGCCGGTCAGCTTGGGCTTTTGCATCACGAGAGGCGGAGTAAAATTTCGTCGGTGAGGGCCGCGTAATCGGCCGCGCCGGAGGAACCCGGGGCGTAATCGTAAACGGGTTGCTGCATGCTCTGCGCTTCCGCCAGGGCAACGTTTTCCCGAATCGTCTGCGTCAGCACCAGCCCGGCCAGGCCCGGGTCCTCTTGCAGGTCGCCGGCGTACTGCCGGTGCAGGGCCCGGCGGTACGTGGGCGCGTACTTCGTGAAAAAGATGCCCCCTACCCGCAGCCGCTCGTTGAAGTTTTGCCGGATGCGCTCCACCATTTCCAGCAGCGCCGCCATGCCCGCGCTGCCGAATAAATCCGGGACCAGGGGGACGAAGACCGCGTTGCTCGCCGCCAACGCCGCCAGCGTCAGCGGCCCCAGGCTCGGGGGCGTGTCGATGACCACGTAGGCGTACTGGCCCGCCAAGCCGACGAGCTGGCGCTTGAAAAAAAAGATGTAGTCCGCTTGCGTTCCGAAGATCTTTTCCTGCTGGCCCATCAGGCGGTTGGCCGCCACCACCGCCAGGGAGCGGGCGGCCTGTGGGCGCTGGCTCAGCGTGGCGAGGGTGTGGGGGCTGGGACGCCCGTCGGGGGCGTCCAGCAAGGCATCGCCTAAGTGCCCCCGCGCCGGGTCGGTCCCCAGGGTGAGTGTCGCGTTCGCCTGCGGGTCGGCGTCGATGAAGAGGACCGAATGGCCCAGGGCAGCAAGGCGGTGCGCGACTCCCAGCGCGGAAGTGGTCTTGCCTTGCCCGCCCTTGTTGTTGGCAAAGGTGAGAATCTGCATGGGCTACGAGTTTAGTACCTCGCAAATATACAAATCTCAGCTAGATGGCAATACGTATTGCCAACAAGTAATAATGACGACAAACTATAAACACAGTAAGCCATATTGTCAAACATCTGTCTTTACACCATAACGTATTGCTCTTTTACCGTGCTGGCATACTACTGTAAATACGTAATTATATAAAATATGTATGGTAGGTATTGGCTGTTATGCAGGTATTGGCCGTTATAAGGCATTGGCGAGAGATAATTTATATTGGCGGTAAGGTATATTGATAACTGTCTGTATTGTTGATAAGGTGTACGTATGGCAATACGACATATATGGCAATATAAAATGCCAAGGGACGCGGACAAGTAGGCTTCCGCAGCGAAGCATTTCGTTAGCGGGCCGCAACCTTGGCAATAAGGCCCAGCCGTTCGGTTCCGGGTGGACAGCGAAGGCTAACCAGTTGGCACGCATTCCCGACCAAGCCGAGCAGAATCAGTTGCCGCGGGCCATGCCGCCGGGAACCGAAAATGCTGACCAGAGGACAAACGGGCAGTGGAAGAGGAGGGAGCTGAGCGCCTGGCCCCGGGCGAGCGGGCAAAACCCTTGAGTGAAGACGGCCTTTCTGGGTATCCGTCGGTGTGGGGTTGATGAGGCGTGGCTCCGGTTAAAAAGTTGGTTTAAAGATCACCTGAACGGCCCCGTTAAGCTGGGGTGCCCAGCAGTCGGCCGCCGTAACCAAAGTCCACCATTTAGATGATAAGCAGGGCGGGTGCCGTATTTGGCCGTGCGCAGCGATAAGGAAAGACACGAGTCAGGCAGGGGAGGGGCTGCCAAGAACGCGTTTTGATGTCCTCGGCCCGTTCATCGATGCGATAAGCAGGGAGTAACTGCGGCATTAATTTTTCAACCAGCGCCCACAATGAGCGGAACGTGGCTCTTGGTGGAGGCCACTCTAGCTAATCTCCGCCCTTTTCCCAAGCAGTTGGCGTGGCCCCTGGTAAAAAAACTTTCGGGGGGTAGCCGCGGCGACGTAGCTGATTTTCGCGGGGTCAAAGGCGGCCAGGGCCTGCACTAACCAGTGACCGTCGACGGTGTCTTGGTGCATGAGCAGGTGCACGGCGGCTGTCTCCTCCGGACTCAGGCGCAACAGGCGGCCGATGCACTGGGCCGCTTTGCGCTCGTTGCCGAAGGCGCGCAAAACGATGCCGACCCGCAGGTTAGAATGTTGATGGAGGAGCATAAAGAAAAGGGGCCCACCGCCACGCAGTAACCCAGTGGACCGAGGCAGGCAATGACGAAGTGAAGTTAGCGAGCAGTCGCGCGCCGCAACCAGGCAAACGAGCCGGCTGCGCGCAGCTGCCGGGGCTCGCGAGGGGACTATTGGTTCGGAAGTGCCCGGCGAGCAATTGATCAACGCAGCGCGGCCGCAAATTGCCTCTCGGCCGTGGCCAACCACGCCTACAACCTAGGCCCTTATCACGCAGGACGACCCTTACCACGTGGGCAACGGGCTGCCCAACGCCCCGCGCCAGATGGCCCCGCGTGGCTGAGCTGAAGTACACGGGGCCCGTCGCGGCCCGCTACGGGGCCTGGGCGCGGGCGGCAACTTCGCTAGCCGCAAGGTCATCGAGGGGCCACAGGGTTTGAGGTTGCCCGGCTACGCGAGCCACGAGGCGGCCGTGAGCTACGCCTACGGCGGGACCACGCTGGCCCTGAACGCCCACAACCTGGTCAACACCCGCAACTTCGCGGGCGGCTACCCGCAGGGCGTGCTGTACGCGCAGCCGCCGCGCAGCTTCCAGCTCGGCTACCGTTTCCGGCCGGGGGCAGAGCCCGCCACCTTTCCGTGTCTGCGCCGTCCGATTAACAGACCAGCAAAAAAGGTGTTTGACCGTACCACGGCACCGTGGGGATAGGAGCCTAACTTAATTGGGCTGGAAAGACTGCCGGAAGGCCAGCGGCGAGAGGGCCGTCTTGGTTTTGAAGAACCGGCTGAAGGATTGCGGGTGCTCGAAACCCAGTCCATAGGCCACTTCGCTTACCGACAAGCCCGTGGTGGTGAGCTGTTCCTTCGCCTGCGCGATGAGCTGGTCGTGGATGTGCTGCTGGGCGCTTTGGCCGGTGAGCGTGCGCAGCAGGTCGCTCAGGTAGCTGGGCGACACGTGCAGGCGCTGCGCCAGGTACTGCACCGTGGGAATGTTCCGGCTGGGCAGGTCTTCACTGCGGAAGCAGTCCGCTAGTATTTCTTCCAGTTGTTGCAGCAAGTCGCCGTGCACCGCTTTGCGGGTGAGAAACTGGCGCTTGTAAAAGCGGTTCGCGTACGTCAGCAGCAATTCGAGCTGGGCCACGACCACCTCCTGGCTGAATTCATCCAGGCGGCTGGCCAGCTCCGCTTCCATCGTGCTGAACAAAGCCAGGAGCAGGTCTTTCTCCGGTTCCGACACGTGCAGTGCCTCGTTGGCCGCGTAGGTAAAGAAGCCGTAGTGCCCGATTTTTTTGGTGAGGGGGTAGCTGGCCAGAAAATCCGGGTGAATCAGCAGGGTGAAGTGCGCGCAGGCCGTCCCCGTGGGCTCCTCGCTCCCCCCGATAAGTTGGTTGGGGGCCGCCAAGAGCAGGCCCCCTTCCTCAAAATCGTAATGGCCCTGCCCGTACCGGAGCCGGCTGCTCAGCTGGGGCCGGTAAGCTATTTTGTAAAAGCTCAGCACGTGCGCCTGGTGGACGCCCGCCCGCGCGGCGGGCGCGTGGGCCCCGTGCAGCAGGCTAATCAGCGGATGCAGGGGCGGCGGCACGCCCAGGGCCCGGTGCGCCTCCGATAAGGAAGTAAACCGGAGCGGGGCGTTGGCTGGCTTTTTCATTTCCCGAAGGTGGTACCCCAAGCCGCCGGTAGCCAGGCCCGGCTACCGGCGGCCGAGAGTGGATTATTTGGCTGCGCCCTGGGCCGCGTTGGCCACGGTTTCCCAGGCTTCCCAAGTCGCCAAGCGCTCGGCGTAGGCCCCGCGCACCCAGGGCAGGTTGTGGCGGCCCAAAAACAGCCGCAGGGGCGGCTGCGCGGCATCGACCACGGCAAAGAGGGCCGCGGGGGTCGCGGCCGGGTCGCCGCGTTCCATACTGCCCAAGCCGGCGAAAAACTGGTTTTTGAAGTCGGCATACGCCTCCAGGCCAGCCGCAAAGCGCAACGACTCGGGGCTGCCAAACTCGGTGGCGTAGGCCCCCGGCTCGATGAGGGTGACCTTGACGCCAAACGGCGCGACCTCGGCGGCCAGGCTTTCGTGAATCGCTTCGAACGCCCACTTGGAGGAGCAGTAGTAGCCGATGACCGGCAGCGTGACGTGGCCCAGGCCGCTCGAAGTGCCCAGAATGTGGCCGCTGCCCTGCGCGCGCAGGAAGGGCAGCGCGGCCTGAATGACGGAAACGGCCCCGTAAATATTGGTTTCGTACATCGCCCGGATGTCGTCCAGGCTGGCTTCCTCCACGGTGCCGACCAGGGAGTAGCCGGCGTTGTTGAGCACGACGTCGAGCCGCCCGAAGTGCGCGTGGGCCTGCGCCACGGCCGTTTTGACCTGCGCGGGGTTGGTTACGTCCAACTCCAGCGTCAGCACGTTGGCGCCGTATTTCTCCGGTAAATCGGCAATGCTTTCCAGCTGGCGGGCGGTAGCGGCGACCTTATCGCCCCGTTGCAGGGCGGCCTCCGTCCAGACGCGGCCAAAGCCGCGGGAAGCGCCCGTGATGAACCAGATTTTAGGAGCCGCGCCAGTGGTTGGTGCCGGGCCGGTTGCCCCGGCGGGGTGTGGTTGAGGGGTCATAAATCAGGGGTGTTTGTGTGAGTGAACAGGGCAAAGGTCTGGCCCGGCGGCCGGCCCCGCGTAGCCGGATTGCGGAAGTTTGTAGCTTAACCGAGGCCCCAGCCGGCGAGACGCACGCGGCGCTTTCGCGAAGCCCGGCCGCGGTACCAGGCAGCCGCCAGGTCACCGAGGCGACAAGCGCGGTCTGCGTACATAAGCAGCTGCTCGCAAGAGCGTCTTGGACACTGGTCATTTGGCAAATCCCCTGAGCAGCAACATTACCCAGGCAATCCTTGCGCCGGGCACGCCCGGCTTCGCGCAGGCGTGGGCCCGCTTGCTACGGAGCTTTGGATAGCATGTTGGTTTGGGAGCCCTGGGGGCTGATGCGTAGAATGGAGCTATTCGTCGGCCACTCAACGTGAGCCGTTCAACAAACCGTATTTGAGCCGTTCAACAAAGCCGCTGCTGGGGCCCGGCCCGACCTTTGCCGGGAACTCAACCCGCTTAGTTATGTGGACCACGCAGCGAATGTCCGACCTAACCGGCAAAACGGTACTCGTCACGGGGGCCAGCTCCGGAACTGGCTACGAAACGGCGCTGGCTTTTTACCGGGCCGGCGCGCACGTCGTGCTGGCCTGCCGCAGCCTCGATAACGCCCACCGCGCCCAGGCGAGGATGGAGCAGGCCGGCGGGGCCGGCACGCTGGAAGTAGCGCACCTGGATTTGGCCAGCCTGCGCCAGGTTGCGCAATTCGCCGGCACCTTGCAGCGGCAACATCCGCAGCTGCACGTGCTGGTGAACAATGCCGCCGCGGTGGTGCCGCCCGCCGCCAGCACCACTGCCGAGGGCTACGAGCTGCAATTCGGCGTGAACTTCCTGGGCCACTTCGCCCTGACCGGCCGCCTGTACCCGCTGCTGGACGCCACGCCCGGCGCGCGGGTGGTGACGGTGAGCAGCCTGGGCTACCTCGACGGCCGCCTCGATTTCGCCAACCTGCGCCTGGAAAAAGGCTACGACGCCCTGCGCGAGTACCGGCAGAGCAAGCTGGCCGACCTGCTGTTTGCCCTGGAATTGCAGCGCCGCATAGTCGCCACGCACGGGCAGGTGCGCTCGCTCGCGGCCCAGCCCGGCGCCAACCGCACTTCCTGGGCCGTGGACATTAGCCCCGAGTACCTGGCCGCCGCCGAAGCGCGCTGGGGCGGCCCGGCCATGGAGCCCTGGCAGGGGGCCCTGCCCACGCTCTACGCGGCAGTTGCCCCCGAAGCCAGCGGCGGCCGGTTCTACAGCCCCGACCAAAACGGGGGCTACCGGGGCTACCCCGCCGAGGCGACTATCGCGCCGCACGCCCTCGACGAAACCGTGGCCCGTGCGCTGTGGCACTATGCCGAGCAGGCAACCGGCGTTATTTTTCCGGGGTAGCGGCCCACCTGGCGCGGACGGAACGCTACCGGCCGCGCCCGGTGGGCCGCTGGTTATTGGCCTGATTCTTTTCTACAATAGCTCCCTACCCTGACCCTTCGGCTCCCTCCCGGATTAGCTACGCCTGCTACGACCACCGCCGCCGCACGGGCGAGCAATTTGTGCCGTACCACGTGTTCAGCTACCAGCTGGCGGGGCAGTCGGTGGTCAGCGATGGGGCCCAAACCCATTTGTTTGAGGCCGACTCCTTCCGGCTGATTCGCCGCAACCACCTGTTCAAGTTCACGAAGCAGCCCCCGGCCGGCGGGGGCGAGTTTCGCACGGTGGCCGTGTGCCTGGGCCAGCTCCTGCTCCGGGCCCTGTGCCAGGAATACAACTACCCGGCGGGGCATTGCCCGCCGGCCCCGGCCATTCTGCCGCTTGCGCCCCACGCCCTGTACCACAGCTATTTCGATTCGCTGCGGCCGTATCAGCAGCTGGCGCAGCCGGCCCAGGCGCCCCTGCAAGCCCTCAAAGTGCGCGAGGCGGCGCTGGTGCTCCTGCAAGTAACGCCCGCCCTCCAGGACGTGCTGTTCGACTTTAGTGAGCCGGGCAAAATCGACTTGGTCGCCTTCATGGAAAAGAACTTTCGCTTCAACGTGCCCCTGAGCCGGTTTGCGTACCTGACGGGCCGCAGCCTGGCGACGTTCAAGCGCGATTTTGGGTAGGTGTTCCGGCAGCCGCCCGGCCGCTGGCTGGTGCAGCGCCGCTTGCGCGAAGCCCATTTTCTGCTGAAAGAGCAGCGGCAGACTCCGTCCGAAGTATACCTCGCAGTGGGCTTCGAAGACCTGTCGCACTTTTCGTTTGCCTTCAAAAAGGCCTACGGCCTGGCACCGTCCAGGCTGGCAGAATAGGAGTACTCGGCAAAGGCGGCAAAGACAGCTTTTAACCTATCTTTTTGCCCCAGGCCGCTACTGTGGCTTGGCTTGGGGCCGGGCCAACGATTCGGCCACGCCTTTGCTAAGCTGGCTCAGCAGCAGGCCCGGCGCGAGGCGGCTGGCGTAGCGAAGCACGCGCGCCAGGCCGGGGTATATTTCCCAGGCATCTTCCTGCATTCCCTTGACCGTCTGTGCGATAAGCTTGCCGGGGTCCATCAGGTTGCTGTCCTTCACGTCGCCGGCAAACTTGTCGTTGAGCGGCGTTTTCGCGGCCGGGGCTACTAGTTCGAACACCTTCACCGGGCTGCCTCGGAGCTGCACCCGCAGCGATTGGGTGTAGGAGCGCAGGCCGGCTTTGGTGGCGGCGTACACCGGCGACAACGGATACGGCACCAGGGCCAGCCCGGAGGTAACGTTCAGAATAGCTGCCGACGGCCGGGTTTTGAGTTGGGGCAGAAACTGCTGCACGGAATAGGCTGGGGTGGCAGGTTTACTCGCCGCCTGAGTGCGCCAATGGATAAATTCCTCGCCGGGCGCAGCCGCCCGCGGGGCCTACACGGTTACGCTGTCGATGCCTTTCTGCAGGGCGGTGGGCTGGAACTCGGGCAGCTTCACGCCTTCGGCGCGGGCCACGGTGACGTCGGTCATGCCCAGGAAGCCGAGCATATGGCGCAGGTAGGGCGCCGCGAAGTCGGAGGGCTGCTGTGGCCCCTCGGAGTAAATGCCCCCGCTGGCGATGGCCACGTACACCTTTTTGCCCGTAATCAGCCCCTGCGGGCCGGTGGGGGTGTAGCGAAACGTGATGTTCGCCCGCGTGAGGTGGTCGAGCCACGCCTTGAGCGAGGAGGCGATGGTGAAGTTGTAGAACGGGGACCCAATGACGAGCACGTCGGCCGCCATGACCTGGGCAATGGCCTCGTCGGAGTGGCGCACGGCCTGCTGCTGCGCGGGCGAGCGGCCTTCGGCCGGGGTGAAGTAGGCGTGCAGGTGCGCTTCTTCCAGGTGGGGAAACGGGTGCTGGGCCAGGTCGCGCACGACGACCGTGCTGCCGGGGTGCGCGGCCAGCAGCTTGTCGATGATGCCCTGGCTGAGGCGCGTGCTGTACGAATTGGCGCCCTGGGCGCTGGCAATGATTTGCAGAATCTGCATGGGAAAGAGGTAAATGAAGAGAATAAAAGGCAAGCCCCTAGCGCTTGACGCGCCGGCTCGCCACCGCTGCTCGCCAACTAAGCGGTTGGATGCGCTGTTGAGTATGCTGATTACCTCAAGCAATCAGCTGGCGATTTGTTAGTACTTTTCGCCAAGTCCAGATTACTGACCGGTAGCCTGATTACCAGTAGGTAATCACGCAGCTTAGCTGATTTACCTTTCGCCTCTTTTAACCATGAATAGCTCCGATACCCCCGTCTGCGTCGTGACGATGCAGGCCTTGCGCAACGCCTTACCGGTTGTTAACAGCAAGTGGAAACTTCCCATCATTGTGGCGTTGCGCGCGGGCACCCGGCATTTTCGCGGCTTGGAGCGGAGCGTGACCGGTATTTCTACCAAGGTGCTGGCCAAGGAGTTGAAAGAGCTGGAAGCCCATCAACTCATCGCCCGCACCGTGCACCCCGGCCCGCCCGTAGTGGTCGACTACCACGTCTTACCGTACGCGCGCTCGCTCGACCCCGTCATCGAAGTCTTGAAAACGTGGGGCCTCCAGCATCAGCAGCGCTTGGAAGCCCTCCAGGCAGCGCCGGTAGCGGAGCAGGTTTAAGCGGGTGAGGTACTTGCCAGCCAGCGAAGGCCTTTTTTGGTGGTTCAGGGGTCTCTCAGCCAGTTCCGGGAATAAGTCCTGAGCGGCCGCTACGGTACGGGTCTACGCTGGCGAAGAGAAACTCACTGCTTTTACCAGCGTAGCTATCAAGTAGGAGGGAAGCAACGAGCGCTTGGAGTTAGTCACTTAGGTTGTCTAATCTAAATAAATACTTGTAATTCAAATGATTAAATGCATTTATTTTGATAATAAGCTAACGCTCCGCATAAGTTAGCGCAATACATTTGTGCATTGCTGGAACTCGGTTATTTCAGCAGGGTCCGGCAGAAAGCGCCACTTCCCGTTTAAAAAACACCAACCACCGATGAAAGCCGCCGTCTTACACGCCCTGGGCAGTAGCCCCCGTTACGAAGATTTTCTCGACCCCGTGCCGTAGCCGGGCCAATTGCTGCTCACCGTGCAAGCGGCCGCGATTACGAACCTGGACAAGCGCCGGGCCGCCGGCGCGCACTACCTCAATTACACGAATCTGCCGACCGTCATCGGCCTGGACGGCGTGGGACGGCTCGCTGACGGCACCCGGGTGTACGCGCAGGGCCTCAGCGGCATGTTGGCCGAAAAAGCGCTGGTTAGGGCCGGTACCTACGTGGTCGTCCCCGATGGCCTGGATGACTTGACGGCGGCGGCCCTGCCCAACGCGGCGGTGGGCGCAGCGCTCTCGCTGCGGTTCCGGGCCGGCATTAAGCCCGGCGACGTCGTGCTGATCAACGGGGCCACGGGCGTCACCGGCCAGCTGGCGGTGCAACTCGCCAAGCACTACGGGGCCGCCATCGTCATCGCCACCGGCCGCCAGGCCGCCTCGCTGGCCAGGGCCCAAACCCTGGGGGCCGACCACGTGGTATCCTTGCAACAGGACGACCACGCGGTGGTTGAGCAACTGCGCGCGATTCAAGCCCGCACCCCCATTACCAGTGTCCTGGATTTGCTCTGGGGCCACCCGCTCGAATTGGTTTTAACCGCGCTGCAAGGCAGTGTGTCCGCGGTGGCTCCCGCCGTTCGCGTGATTACCGTGGGTGGCATGGCGGGTAACGATATTACGCTAGCCTCCACCTTGTTAAGAAGCAATAATATTGAGTTGGCCGGCTCCGGCATTGGCAGCCTGGCGCCCGCCGTCTGGCAACAGTTTACCGTCGAGGTGCTGCCGGAGCTATTCCAACTGGCCGCCGCCGGTAAACTAAGCCTGGCGACCGAACCAACGGATTTGGCCAACATTGCCACTGCCTGGACGCAAGCGGCCGCGCCGGGTACGCGGCTGGTTGTGCGCACGTAGCACGGGGCCGGCACTCCGAGTAGAAAAAGCTGATTTAGTGGCTTGGCTGCCACGGTTCAGGCTTTCACACCGGCCGTGGCGGCTCGTTGGAGACTATGAGTGCTGGTGTATGATTCCCCGACTTAAGAGCTAGTCGCCAGGTAGTGAAAGGCGTACGTTCATTACCTGACGACTAACTAATCGTCCTTTTACTCTTCGGCAGCTAGTGAATATCTGCTGCTGACTTCTGCGTCTGCTTCACACATTGTATTTGGCGGCCCAGTGCTTCATGGCCAGCAAGACGGGGCTCAAGTCCAGGCCGAAATCGGTGAGGCTGTACTCCACGTGGGGCGGCACTACTGGCTTGGCCACCCGGGTAATCAGCTTATCGGCTTCCAGTTCTTTTAAATGCTGGATGAGCATCTTCTCGGTGATGGCGGGTATTTCCCGCTTGAGTTCCCCGTAGCGCTTGGTGCCGCTCAGCAAGCGGTTGATAATAAGCGGCTTCCAGCACCCACCTATTTTGTTGAGGGTAAACGTGACGGGGCACTTGGTGGCAGTTGCGCGCTTGTTGACCTGGTTGGTGGACGCGAGCTTGACGGCGGTCATGGCTACCTACTTTAGGGTGAGTACTTGTGCAAAAGTAAGCGCCGGCGGACTTTTGTGGCCACAATTACCCACTAAAAACCACCAAAGTATATGGAACAAGTAATGCAGGCCATTTGCGTAAGCGCTGCCAACGGGGTTGCCGTGCAGCCCGTGCCCCGGCCTGACCACGCGGCCCCCGGCCACCTGCTGCTGAAAATGCGGGCCTGCGGCATCAACCCCGGCGACAAGGCGTTCATCGGCGGCGGCACGTTTGCGCCCAGCTCCATTCCCGTCAGCCAATACGACATCTACGGGGCTTCCGGGGCGGGCCAGGTGCTGGCCGTCGGGCCGGGGGTGCCGCCGGAGTATGCCGGCAAGCAGGTGGCCGTCTACCGGTCCTTGCAGTTCAGCGAGCACCTCGTGGGCACGTGGAGCGACTATGCCCACTTGCCCTACCTCGATTGCGTCATCCTGCCCGATGACGTAAGTGCCGAAGCGTACGCGGGCTCGCTGGTGAACATCATCACGCCCTATGCCTTTTTGAAACAAATTGCCAGCGAGGGACACACCGGCGTCGTCTGCACGGCGGGCACGTCGGCAACGGGCATTGCCCTGCTGGGGGTTTGCCTGGCGTATGGCGTGCCCCTGGTGTCGATTGTGCGCACGGCTGCCGGCAAGCAAGAGCTGGAAGCCCTGGGGGCCACGCACATAGTGGTGCAGGCCGACGACGACTTTGCAGCGCAGCTCCAGCAAGTGGCGCAGGAGTTAGCTGCCACCGCCGTTTTTGATGGGGTGGGCGGCGAAATCCTGAACCGGATACTGCCAGTCGTCCCGGCCAATACCACTGTCTACTGCTACGGCTATTTAGGGGGTAGCACACCGTTGACCATCCATACCCGCGCCTTGATGCGGGGCCTCATTATCAAGCGGTTCAGCAATACCAAAACGGCCACGGTCCAACAACCGCAGCAGTTAGCGCACGCCTTGCAGGCCATCCGGGCAATCATTCACATGCCCCACTTCGCTACTAAAGTAGGCCGGAGATTTAAGTTAGAAGAAATCACGGAAGCGCTGCAATTCAGCGCTGAAAGCGGGGGGAAAGCCGTGTTGTGCCCGGCTGAGTAAAAAGGGCGGGCGGGTTAAACTGGCCTTGGTTAATAGGTGGACCACCCGTTAGCCAAGGCCATTATTGGTGCCAGCTAGTCGTATGGTTCAAAAGTTACTATTTGGCCGTTCGGTGGGGCAGAACAAGCGGTTGAAGCACCGAGTCGGCTACTTAAGCCGAGTTAGAACAATAGCAATTGCCGCTGTGTTTGATTTAGGTAACCTTATCCTATGCAAAACCTGCCCGCTGTTGACCACTCACTCGACCACCCTGCCGTCGGCAGTTCCACCTGGTCGCCGAAAGCGGCCCAAGTTGGCGGCTTCAACCTGTATGACCGGGCTTTGTTGCGCAACAAAGTCCCCTGTTTTAACCGCCGGGACTTTTACAAGATTTCCCTGCTCACGGGCACCAGCCGCTTCGACTACGCCACCCGGGGCGTGCTGATTGACCGGCCCGCGCTGGTCTTCTCCAACCCGCTGATTCCGTACGCGTGGCAAGCGCTTTCGGAGGAACAGGGCGGCTACCTCTGCTTGTTTGCCGAGGATTTTTTGTTCGGTGCGAACCGCGCGGCGAGCCTTCAGCAATCCCCCTTGTTCCGGCTCGACAGCAACCCCGTCTTCTTCCTGGACGCGGCCCAGTACACCACGCTGGAATACCTGTTTCAGCAGATGCTTAAGGAGATGGACTCGGGCTACTTGCACAAACAGGACCTGCTGCGCTCCTACGTCCACATCATCTTGCACGAAGCGCTGAAGATGCAGCCGCGGGCCACCTACTACCAGCACCCGCCCGGGGCGGGGCGTCTCGGGGCCTTATTCTTCGACTTGCTGGAGCGGCAGTTTCCCATCGACTCGCCTGACCGCGCCCTGCAGCTGCGCGCCGCGAGCGATTTTGCCGCGCACCTGTCCGTGCACGTTAACCACCTCAACCGGGCCGTGCGCCAACTCACCGGCAAAACAACCACGGCCCACCTCGCGGCGCGCCTCCTCACCGAAGCGAAGGCCCTGCTGCACCACACGAGCTGGAACACGGCCGAAATCGCCTATAGCCTGGGTTTCGAGCATCCGACCAATTTCAACAACTTCTTCAAGAAGCACACCGGACGTACCCCTTCGGAACTCCGCTCCGCTGGCACCAAAGAGTTCGCGTGAGGGCAGGGCTGCCCAATGTTTGAATTTAGTATACATTGGTTTGAAAGTAATTGTGCTCGCTCACGGCTAGGTGGGACCTTTGTAGTGGTAATACACGCCGCCTTTCCCCTTCTCCAAACGAGCCTTTCGAATTAGTAAGCGCCCAGCAGAAACGTCCCATTCGACCTCGGCCACGAGCCGTAAGCGGCACGTTAGGCTACACTAGCCTCATTTGCGGCCAGCGGCCGACACTCACGGCATTATCGGCCACGCAGCACTCAGGCCCAGCCGCACAACCCCATAAGGTGGGCCAGACTAGCCACTAGGAAAGCCTGGCGCTCCGGGCAGGCACTGTCCATCAGCGCCTTTACAGGCTGGCACACGAGCGCAGTTGGTTGACGCACGAAGTCTTCCCCTGCATGTCCATTAGCCCTTGACGGGGTAGTTGTTTTTCCCACTTAAAGGTCTATCACCATGCGCATTTTCGTTACCGGAGCCACGGGCTTCGTGGGCTCCGCCGTGGTACAGGAGCTACTCGGGGCGGGCCATCAGGTGCTCGGCCTCGCCTGCTCTGAAGCGGCGGCCAAAGCACTGCGCGCGATGGGGGCTGAGGTGCAGCCGGGGGCCCTGGCGGACCGGGACGGGTGGCGGCGCGGGGTAGAGGCGGCCGATGGCGTCATCCACACCGCCTGCCCGCCTGACCTGGCCAACGGCCAGGTAAATGCGCTGGCCGATTGGACCGCCGTTAAGTCCCTGGGGGCGATGCTCGCGGGCTCCGACCGGCCCCTGGTCGTCAGCTCCACGCTCGACGTCCTGGTACCGGGGCGGTTAGCCCGGGAAAACGACCAGCCCGCGGCTGGCCACGCTGCTTTCCAAGCCGCCTCAGAACGAGCGGCCGATGCGGTGGCCGCGGATGGCGTGCGCGTGTCGGTGGTCCGCCTGCCCCCGGTGGTGTACGGGCACGGCGCGGGGGGCTTCGTGCCCGCGCTTATCCAACTGGCTCGCACCACGGGCGTGTCGGTTTATCCAGGGGCCGGCGACAATCACTGGCCGGCGGTGCACCGCCTGGATGTGGCCCGGCTGTTTCGGCTGGCACTGGAGCAAGCGCCGGCACCCGGCACCCGGCTCCACGCCGTGGCCGAAGAAGGCGTGGCCTTCCGAACCTTGGCCGAAGCCATCGGCCAACGCCTGCAACTTCCGGTGGTCAGCCAACCGACGGAAGCCGCGGCGGCGCATTTTGGCTGGTTGGCACCGTTCGCCGCGCTGGACCTGCGGGCTTCCAGCCAGCAAACGCAGCGGCGGCTGGGCTGGTGTCCGGAGCGGCCAGGACTGCTCGCCGACCTCGTGGGCGATACGTGTTTCTCTCGTTAGCGGGCCCGTCGCCCCCCGTGCTTTTCATCTATTTTCTATGTCTCCTTCCCTGCCCGCGGTGGCCACGCCCACCGGCTTTTTGCGGCTCATCATCATCATCACGACCATCTCGGCGGCGGTGATGGAACTGCTGGACGTCACCATCGTCAACGTGGCCCTCACGCAGGTGGCCGGTGCCATCGGGGCCACCATCGAAGACGTGGCCTGGGTCATCACGGCCTACGCCATCGCCAACGTCATCATCATTCCCCTGACGGGATTCTTGGCGGAGTACTTCGGGCGCAAGAACTATTACCTGGTTTCCATCATCCTGTTTACCCTGGCCTCCTACGGCTGCGCCAGTTCCACGCACCTGGTGGAGCTGGTGGGCTGGCGCTTCGTGCAGGGACTGGCGGGCGGGGCACTGCTCTCCGTCTCGCAAGCCATCCTCTTCGACGCCTTTCCGCCCAAGCAGCGCGGCGTGGCCGCGGGCATTTTCGGCATGGGCATCGTCGTGGGCCCGACGCTGGGGCCCTTGCTGGGCGGCATTATTGTGGACAATTACCACTGGTCGTACATTTTCTACGTCAACGTGCCGGTGGGCATCGTAGCGGCGCTGCTCACCTTTTTCTACATTGTCAAAAAGCCGGGCGAGGGGCAGCGCAAAAACCAGTTGGTGATTGACTACCTGGGCATCGGTCTGCTGGCGATGGGGGTGGGGGCCTTGCAGTACGTGCTGGAAAAAGGGCAGACCGACGACTGGTTCGAGGACTCCTATATTCGGTGGTGCAGCTTTCTGGCAGTGGTCGGGCTGGGCGGCTTCGTCTGGCGGCAGCTCACCGCGGCCCACCCCGTCGTCAACCTGCGCTTATTGGGCCGGGGCACGCTGGGCATGACGACCATTTTCAGCTTTGTGGCGGGGCTGGGCTTGTACACGTCCGTGTTCGTGTACCCGGTGCTGGTGCAGCGCATCAACGGCTTTTCGCCCACCATGACGGGCGTCTCGCTGCTCTGGCCCACGCTCACCTGCCTGCCGCTGTTCCCGCTCATCGGGCGCCGCTTGTCGGCCGGCGATTCGCCGCTGTTCTACATCGTCGCGGGCATTGCGTTGTTCAGCGTCTTTGGCTTTTACAGCGGTACGTTCAACGGGCAGGCCGGGCCCTGGGACTTTTACTGGGGGCAGCTGCTGCGCGTCATTGCCGTGTCCCTCTTGCAGCTGCCCTTGATTAATCAGGCCCTGGCCGGGCTCACGCCGAAAGATTTTCCGGCCGCCATTGCCCTCAACAACATGATTCGCCAGCTCGGGGGGGCCTTCGGCATCGCGCTGGCCAACACCTACGTGGCCCGCGCCTACGCCCAGCACCGCGCCGACCTGGTGGCCCACCTCGACGCGGGCAATCCGCTGCTAATCGACCGGCTCCGGCACCTGGGCACCTCCGTGCTGCAAGGCTACCGCATCCTGGACCTGCAGGTAGACCGCCAGGCCTACTCCCTCGCCTACCTGGATACGTTCCGGCTAGTGGGCCTGTTCTTCGCGGTGGCATTGCCCCTGACCTACCTGCTGCGCACCCGCAAGAAAACGGCCGCCGAGGTGGCGCTGGCGGCGAAAGCGCTGGCCGAAGCGCACTAGGCCCCGGCCGCCGGCCAGTGGCGGGTTGGAGAACGGGTAGATTGGGAAACCCCGCCACGAAAGATAACCGTAAAGACCGGGGGGCTTCGTCGCTACCCGCCGGCGGCTTGCCTTTCCGCCGCTGGCGGCCCCGGTCTTTTTTAGTGGCGACCAGCCCACTTGGTTTTCGATGAAAACGCGCTATTACCCCGGCAACCTGACGCCCGAATTGCTCGCCCGCTGGCCCGCGACGACCCCCGCCCTGCCGGCCGCCGCTTTGGTGGCGGAGCTCATTTCCATTGCCTACCAGGCCAGTTTGTAGCAGGAAGAAGGCCGGCCGGTGCGTTACCGGCCGCTGCTCAGCACCCCCGCGCAGCTGCCTGCGCTGCCGCTGACCAGTGCCCAGCACGTGCTGGCCCTCGCGGTGCTCCGGCCTTACGACGAGCAGGAAATTGCTGGGAGGAAGCCCGGTCGCCTGCTTGAAGAACTTGCCGAACGTCGATTGGTCCACAAAATGCAGGCTGTCGGCCACCTGCGCCACGCTCAGGCTGGGGTTGCGGAGCAGCACTTTGGCTTCCAGCACCACGGCCCCGGTCAGCCACTCGCCGGCCGTCTGACCGGTGGCCTCCTTCACCGTTTCGCTCAAGTGGTTGGCCGTTACGCAGAGCCGCTGCGCGTAGAATCTGACGCCCCGCTTCGCCCCGCAGTAGTGCTGAACCAGTTTCTTAAACTCGGTTGCCAGCTATTGGGCCCGCGTCTGGCTTGCGGCGGCTACCTGATGGTATTGCGCGTAGATGGCCTCCGTTTCGTAAAGCAGCACCTGCACCACATGCTGGAGTATCTCGGCTTGGCATGCCGGCGGGCTGGCTTTTTTAAGGTGCAGCAACTGCAGGGTGGCTTCGACCTGCTGCTGCTGGGCGAGAGAGACAGGAAATGCGTGCCGGACCACGGTGTCAAAAAATGAGCATCGTTCGACCCCTAGGGCGGCGGTGCGGACGAACTCATTGGTGAAAAACACGGACAGCGTATGGAAATCCGCTGACCTGTGGAGCTAATGCTTAATCGTATGCGGCGACATGGTTATCATCCAACCCGCCGCCACCGAGTAAGTCTCCAGGTTGGAGCGGAGCACGGCCGTGCCCGCCAGGCATACGCCGATGCCGTAGTAGTTGCTGCGATAAGGCGCCTGGATGGCCGTAGTCACTGTTTCAATGGGATGGTTGACCAGCAGCAACTCCTGGTCGGTAGACCCTGCCTGCGAAAGAATACTAAGCGGGAACGTGGGAATGTGCGCGCGCATGAGTTAGGAAGCATTGTTAACTTCCTACAATAAAAACCCTAAACCCGTAGTCAGGCAGCGTAGTCGTTCCGGAAGAGGCAAAAAGTCCGCTCTGCCGCCTCCACTTCGCAAGAAGGAATTAGCCTTGATGCCCAATTTTGCCAGCAAGCCCCTTAACGTAATTTTTCGCCCCGTTGTAACGAGGACCGCATTAGAAGCTGTCACGCGGCGGCACGCGAGGGAAAATTAATTTTATTTAAGAACGATTGTTCTATTATCGAAGTTAGTCACGTACATTTGTAGAACAATTGTTCCAAAACCTCTTTTTCTTTTCTAGTATGAATCGTTTGCAGCATAAGGTCGCCGTCATCACGGGTGGCAACAGCGGCATTGGCTTTGCCACCGCCCAGGAATTTATTGCCCAAGGGGCCCAGGTCGTCATCACCGGCCGCAACGCCCAAGCCGTACAGGAGGCCGTCGCCCAACTCGGCAGCCAGGCCGTGGGCATCGTCTCGGACGCGGCCAGCATGGTCGATGTGCAGCGGCTCGCCGCCCAGGTGCAGGCCCACCACGCCCGCATCGACGTGCTGTTTGTTAACGCTGGGGTTTCCTACGCCGCTCCCCTTGCCCTGGTCGATGAGGCTCATTTCGACGCGCAGTTCGACATCAACGTGAAGGGGGCCTACTTCACCGTGCAGCAACTGCTGCCCCTGTTCAACGACGGCGGCTCGATTATCCTGAACGCCTCGGCCACCGTGCACAAGCCGTTTCCGGGCATCTCGGTGTACGTGGCTACCAAGGCGGCCATCGTGTCCTTGGCCAAAACCTTCTCCCTGGAGCTGCTCGACCGCAAAATCCGGGTCAACGCCATCAGCCCCGGCCCCATCGCGACCCCGATCAACCACAAGATGTTCACCAAGCTAGGCATGTCGGCCGAAGCTTCCGCGCAGGCCGAGGCCGGGTACGCTGACTTGGTGCCGACCAAGCGCGTGGGCCAGCCCCAGGAGATTGCCACGATTGCCACCTTCCTGGCTTCCGATGATTCGTCGTTCGTGATTGGGGAAGAAATCATTGCCGGCGGGGGCATCGGCACGCTTTAATTGGCGCAGGCCCGCCCCGCCAAGGGTTCAAAAATGCAACCCTTACACGCTTATCTTTTTATGAAAAATTTCCCAATTTCCCTGGCGCTCTTGGCCGCTCTTGGGTCCTTCGTCCCCACTGCCGTTGCCGGGCGCCGGGCACCGGGCACCCACTTATCTCCCCCGGCCGCGCCGGCCACCAAGAACATTGTGCTCGTGCACGGGGCCCTGGTGGATGGCTCCGGCTGGCAAAAAGTTTACGAGATTTTAACCAAGGACGGCTACCACGTCAGCATCGTCCAGAACCCGCTGACCAGCCTGGACGACGACGTGGCCATGACCAAGCGCGTGCTCGACCAACAGGATGGCCCCACCGTGCTGGTGGGCCACAGCTACGGCGGCACGGTCATCACCGTCGCCGGCACCGACCCCAAGGTGAAGGCCCTGGTCTACGTCGCGGCGCTGCAGCCCGAGAAGGGCGAAAGCTCGGCGGACCTGACGAGTGCCCGGCCGCCGGCCGTGCCCTTCGGTATGAAGGCCACCAGCGACTACTTCTACCACTTGGCGGCCGAAACTTTCGCGGGCGTGGTGGGGGCCGATTTGCCGAAGAGCCAAACCGATTTTATGGCTGCCGCGCAGGTTTACACGGCCGGCGCGTGCTTCGGCACGAAAGCGGCGGCGGCGGCCTAGCACGACAAGCCAAGCTACGGCATCGTGGCTGCCGACGACAAGACGCTGGGGCCCGCCCTGGAGCGGTTTATGTACCAGCGCTCCGGCGCGAAAGTGACGGAGGTGAAATCAAGCCACCTGGTGTACATATCCCACCCGCAGGCCGTTGCGGCCGTTATTGAGGAGGCTGCCCGCAACGTCAAGTAAGGCCGCTAGCTAGGTGGCGGACGGCTTTTTTCGCCGGTGCTGCCGGGCTGCGCCGGCCTTGCTGCGCCAGCCAGCCCGTTAGGCATCCGCCGCCCAGCCTGCAGTAAGGCCCGCCAAGCGGCATCCCGGGCGCTTCCGTAACCGGGGCGGGCGGGATGCCGCTTGGCTGGTTCCCCGTTGGCGGTGAGAAAGCAGCCATCTTGCGCCCAACAGCAGCGCTTCACAAGCGGCTGGCAAGCAAGGGCCCGCGGCTGAACAAACCGGTTACCGTTTACCTATTACCGCTACTTCGAGCTTTCTGCTGCGTAGTAATTCCCCGAAATATGGCCCGCCCCCGCGCATTTGATGAAGAGGTAGTGCTGCAAAAAGCCCTCGACACGTTCTGGCTCCGCGGCTACGGGAGCACCTCGATGGAGGACTTGGTGGCCGGCACCGGCCTGAACCGGGCCAGTATCTACGCCACGTTTGGCGACAAGCACGCGCTGTTCATGCGGGCCCTGCGCCGCTACCAGCAGCGCAGTTGCCAGACCCTGACGGCCCTCACCGCCGACCCCGAGGAATCGGTGCTCACCCAGCTTCGCCGAATCTTAGAGCTGACGGTGTACGAGAAAGGCTGCTTTTTAGTCAACGCCATTACCGAGCGGGTGCCCCACGACGCCGATACCCAAGAGCTGGCCCGCCAGGACCAGCAGTTTCTGCAAACGTTGTTCACGACGCTGCTCAGCCGGGGCCAGGAGCGCGGCGAGGTGCGCCGCACGGCCCCGCCCCGGGCCCAGGCCCGCCTGCTGATGAGCGTGCTGAGCGGCATGCGGGTGCTGTTCAAGGCCAACCCCGACCCGCAGCTGCTGCGCGATTTAGTGGATACCGCCCTGTTGGCGCTGGTATAGACCTTTTTGTAGCAGCGGGGGAATAAAATCACGCTAAGCCCTTAGCCCCGGCAATTAGGATACATAAGGGTCGGTAACCACTGGACTGCACCTGCACGCTACGTGGGAAGGCGTAGCTGCCTAAGCGATTGAGGTGCTCAAAGCGAGCGGGAAGGATTTCCCGCGAAGAGTTACGCCGCCAGCGACGCGGGCCGGCGGCACTGGTCGCAGCGTAGCAGAACGGTGCGGCGCTGCTCGCGCGGTTGTGTTGGCTACGCAGGCATCACGGGTTGCTTCAACTTCAAAGCGACCGGTACTGCATGACTATCCTCCAGGAACCGGTGCTTTACGATTTGACCAGCTTCAATAGTCAGTTGAATGAAAAATACGGAGTCAACCGTTTCGTTGGTTGGCAGCATTTTGATGGAGAAATCCCCGGCAATCACGGCCTTTTCGCCCTCGATAAAGATGTTGTCAAGATTGACGGCAACGGGTTCCGTGTTTTTCCAGAGCGTTTCGTAAAAGTCGGCAATTCCTTGCCGGCCGGTTCTGCGGCCCAGCCAGGAAACAGTTCCTTCGTCCCCGGGCACGTGCCAGTCTACCGAGTCCGAGAAAAGGGGAAGCAACTGGGTTAAGTCCTGTTGCGAGACGTGTTGCAGAATAGCGGCCAGCGGGCGGCGTTTTCCTTCATTTAAGCTGGTTTATTAGTCAAAGGATGCCGCATGCTCACATGCAAAGCGACGAAATGGAGCTAGGATAAGCCGGAAAGACCGAAAACAACACGTATTAAATAATATGATTTTCAATATCAAATACCCTTTAAGAGGACTTCACTAACGCGAGACGCAAAGATGCGCCTGTACACTGACTGTGAATTTGCTTTAAGTAACTCATAAGGTGCGCACTTCCGTGTGCCACGGCTGGGCTGGCCTCTACTTGTCTGGACCAGTCCGGCCGCAGCAGCTGGGAATAAGGTTAGGCGTGGGCCGGCTCGGCAGCGGTAGAGCGCGAGAGGGCCTGCCAGTGGGCCATGTCGTCCTGCAACATTTTAATTTTGGTGTCGGCCAGGCCGTAGGCATCGTCGCCGAGCAGCAGGTGCAGGGGCGGGTTGGGCGCCGCGGCCACTTCAATCAGGGCCGCGGCGGCTTTGGCCGGGTCCCCGGGCTGGGTGTTGGCTTGTTGCAACTGGTCGTGGTAGGCCTCGTTGTCGCGCACCACCTGGTAGGCCGGCAGCTGGTCGGCGGCCAGCTTCAGCGAGCCCGACTTGAGGAAGTTGGTGCGGAAGTAGCCGGGGGCCACCACCGTTACCTTCACGCCAAAGGAGGCCACTTCGGCGGCCAGTGCTTCCGACAGGCCCTCGACGGCAAACTTGGTGGCGCAGTACACGCCCCAGCCGGGAAAGCCGCCCAGGATGCCGGCGATGGACGAGAAGTTGACGATGTGCCCGGCCTGCTGCCGGCGCAGCTGCGGCAGGGCGTGGCGGATGACGTGGAGCGTGCCGAACACGTTGACGTCGAAGTTTGCGCGGGCTTCGGCATCGCTCACTTCTTCCAGGCTGCCGAGCTGGCCGTAGCCGGCGTTGTTCACCACCACGTCGAGGCGGCCGAACTGCCGCACCGTCGCCGCGATGGCCGCGCCCACGCTGGCTTCGGTGGTCAGCTCCACGGCCAGCGGGAGGAAGTTGGCCGACGCTGTATCTACGGCCGTGCGCAGCTCGTCGACCTCGCGGGAAGTAGCTGCTACCTGGTGGCCCTGTTGCAGCAGCTGTTTTACCAATTCGAGGCCGAAGCCTTTCGAGGCCCCGGTAATAAACCAGACTTGAGAGTTTTTCGCTTGGGTGTCCATGCTAAGGGGGTAAGGAATGTTTGCGGGTTGCTCGTTTAGCAAGTGCAAAGTTCCGGTCACCACTTCGGCAGGAGCTTATTGAATTCAAGCTGATGCTTATGAAATTCAAACCCGCCGAAAAGCGGAGGGCACCAGGCCGGTCTGCTTCTTGAAAAAGTAGTTGAAGTTGGCCGGCTCGTCGAAGCCCAGGC
>CAXTBA010000020.1:0-60706 GCA_964242665.1 uncultured Hymenobacter sp. | reverse complement strand
CGTCCCCTTCGATGGAAGTAAACAACCAGGATATTCAAAAGCAGTTTTCCGCCAAAGCCAAGCACGACTTCAAGCTGATCCGCGCCGCCGTGGACCACGGCGACGAGAAGGCTTACGCCGAGCTGATGCAGATTTATAAGAAGCCCGTGTACCACGTGGTGCTGAAAATGGTGCGCAACCAGGACGATGCCGAAGACCTCACCATCGAGGCCTTCGCCAAAGCCTTCAAGAACCTGCACAAGTTCAACCCCGAATACGCTTTCAGCACTTGGCTGTTCCGCATCGCCACCAACAACTGCATCGATTTTATCCGCAAGAATAAAATCAAGACCATGTCCATCGACTCGGCCATCAAGGTCGATAACGGCGACGAAATCACCATCGATTTCCGCGACAACGACCTCAACCCGGCCGAGCACGCCGTGCGCAACCAGAAAATCGAAATCATGCGCCACGTCGTCTCGCGCCTGCCCGACAAGTACCAGCGCTTGGTAAGCCTGCGCTACTTCGACGAGCTGAGCTACGAGGAAATTGCCACAGAATTGAAAGCTCCGCTCGGCACCGTGAAAGCCCAGTTGCACCGCGCCCGCGAGCTGCTTTACGACATGATGAAGCACACGAAGCAGATTATTTAAGCCTAAAAAAGCCCCGCTGGTCGGGGCTTTTTTGTGACCAGCCGGGGGCCCCACCGACCGGAGTAAAGCCGCCAAAGCGTGCAACTTTGCACCCATGAACTACCTCCAGCAGCATTTTCCGCAATTCACGCCACAGCAGCTCCAATCATTCGCGCAGCTAGAAACCGAGTTTCGCGTCATCAACGAGCAGGTGAACATGGTGTCGCGGCCTGATATGGAGCATTTTGCGGAGCGCCACTTGCTGCATTCGCTGGGCATTGCCAAGGTGGTAGAGTTTCCCAAAGGCAGTGCGGTGCTGGACGTGGGCACCGGCGGGGGCCTGCCCGGCCTGCCGCTGGCCATTGCCTTCCCGGAAGTGCATTTTCATTTGGTGGACAGCATCGGTAAGAAAATCCGGGCCGTGCAGTACTTGGCCGGGGCCCTGGGCCTGGATAACGTGACGGCCGAGCAAACCCGCGCCGAGCAGCTGCGCACCAAATACGACTTCGTGGTGAGCCGCGCCGTGGCCCGGCTGGCTACTTTCCACCCGTGGGTAGCCCACCTGTTCAAGCCCAAGGGCCTGCGGGAAAGCGGCCTGTACTGCCTCAAAGGCGGCGACTTGGCCGAGGAAATCGCCGAGTCGGGCTTGGTGGCCACCGTTACCGACCTAGCGCAGTTCTTCCCCGAAGAGTTTTACGAAACCAAAAAGGTGGTCTTCGTGCCCGCCAATTCGCGGGCTCGCTAGCTACCGGGGCAGCTCGCCCAGCAAAAACTCCACCGCCCGCCGCTCCGAGTAGTATTCGCCGTCCGGGGGGCCCTCGCCGAAGCCCACGTGCCCGCCTTCAAGCGGCGTTTCGAGGTACACAAATGCGGAGGCCGCCGCCACCGCGCGCGGGAAGCAGGAAAGCGGCAAAAACGGGTCGTTTTCGGCGTTCACCAGCAAAGTTGGTAGCTTAATGTTGGCCAGATATTGCCCCGAGCTGGCGTGTTCGTAGTACGCGTCGGCCGAAGCGAAGCCGTGCATAGGGGCCGTGTAACGGCCATCAAACTCCGGGAAGTTGCGCAGTTCGTCCAGGCCCGTCACATCTACTTGATCGGGCAGCAACACCGCCTTCTCGCGAATCTTGATACGCAGCGATTTCAGGAAACGCCTCAGGTACAATTGGTTCTGAGGACGGGAAATGTGGAAAGAGCTGGCCCGCAGGTCCGTCGGCACTGAAAACACGGCGGCCCGCCGCACTTCGGCCGGCACCAGGGCCGGGTCTTCGCCCAGGTACTTGAGCGTCACGTTGCCGCCCGCGCTGAAACCCGTCAGGTACGCGCGCCGGTAGCGGCCCGTGGCCAGGGCGTGGCGCAGCACCAGGGCCAGGTCGCCGGTGTCGCCGAGGTGATAGGAGCGAAGCAGGCGGTTCATCTCGCCGCCGCAGCTGCGGTAGTTCCAGGCCAGGGCGTCGAGGCCGGCGCGGTTGAGGGCCCGCACCATGCCGCGCACGTAGGCCCGGCCGCTGCTGCCCTCCAAGCCGTGCGAAACAATGGCCAAGCCGTCGGCCAGCTGCCCGGCGGGCACTTGGCTCCAGTCCAAGTCAAGAAAGTCGCCGTCGTCCAGTTCGATTCGCTCGCGCCGGTACGCCACCTCGGGCACCGAGCGCCACAGGCTGGGCACGATGGTCTGGACGTGGCCGTTGAACAGGTAGCGCGGCGGCTGGTAGGCAGAGTTCGGAATCAGGGGCATGGGCAAACAAATATTGGGAAGCCCGGCAGCAAGGCTGCGAGGCAAGTATCTCCATCTAAAGGTGAGAAATAATTAGCCTGCCCGCTGCTTCATTGAACAGCTACCCGATACAGTCTCAAAGGAAAATTCCTGGCGTTGGTGTTGCTGTTTTGGGAATATTTCCTACCTTTGCTCTCCCAAACGCAAAAAGATACGGCTAATCGCCGTTTTTTATAGTTATTTTCTGTCATGGCAAACCATAAGTCGGCTCTCAAGCGCATCCGTAGCAACGAAGCCAAGCGCGTACTGAACCGCTACCAGCACAAATCGACCCGCACGGCCATCAAAAAGCTGCGCGCCACCACCGACAAAACGGTCGCTCAGGACTTGCTGAAAAAGGTGTCGTCGATGCTGGACCGCCTGGCCAAGAAGAGCATCATCCACAAAAACAAAGCTGCTAACAATAAAAGCAAGCTCACGAAGTTCGTTAATGCGCTTGGCGCGTAACGAATAGGAGGGCCGGGCTGCGCCGCCCCAAGGTCCGGTCCTCCGCTATTACACCAAAAAGCCCCGTTTCAACTAGAAACGGGGCTTTTTGTGCATCGTAGGAAAGGATTGTTCCGATCAAAGAGGCGGTCATTCCAAGCGCAGCACGGAATCTGAGACCTTTGCTAAGGCAACCCGAACTCCGCGCTGCGCCCGGAACGAGTGTTTTGAGGGCCCCACAAAGGAGCCCCGGCTGGTCAGCCGGGGCTCCTTTGCATTCAATAATGGATGAACGACAACAAGGCCGAAAATCAGCGGTTAAGCGACGGTTACCTTCACCATGTTGGCCTTGCCTTTGTCCTGCATTGGCATTGAGCCCGTGGTGATGAACACGTTGCCCGCGTCGAGGTGGCCGGTGGTGGTGAGGACGGAGCGGATGTCGGCCACGGTGCTGTCGGTGCTGATGTAGCGGTCGTAATAAAAGCCGCGCACGCCCCAGACGAGGCTCAGGGCCGTGAGTAGGGCGCGGTTATCGGTGAAGATGAAAATGTTGGCTTTGGGCCGGTACTTCGACAGCTGAAACGCCGTGTAGCCGTTGTGCGTCAGCCCGGTAATGGCGCGGGCCCCCGTATTTTTGGCCAAGTGGCAGGCCGCCGACAGGATGCTGTCGGCCATGAAGGTCGGGGCCGTGGCATCGACGGGGTGCCAGTGGTTGAACAGGCTGGGGCTCTGGGTTTCCACGCTCAGGATGGTGGCCACCATCGAGCGGATAACTTCGGCCGGGTAGGCCCCCACGGCGGTTTCGGCCGAGAGCATCACCGCGTCGGCCCCGTCGAGCACGGCGTTGGCCACGTCGCTGGTTTCGGCGCGCGTGGGGCGCGGGGCCGTAATCATCGATTCCATCATTTGGGTGGCCACGATCACGGGCTTGCCGGCCGCGTTGCACTTGGCGATGATCATCTTCTGGGCCATCGGCACCTCCTCCATCTTCACCTCCACGCCGAGGTCGCCGCGGGCCACCATCACGGCGTCGGTGATGGCGATGATTTCGTCGAGGTTCTCCAGGCCCTCGGGCGTCTCAATCTTGGCCACCACGCGGGTGATTTTGCCGCCCTCGGCGATGAGCTGCTTGATGAAGCGGATGTCTTCGGCGCGGCGCGCAAAGCTCAGCGCAATCCAGTCCACGTCGTTGGCCAGGCCAAACTTGAGGTCGTCGATGTCCTTTTCCGTCATGCTCGGGGCCGACACCTTCGAGTCGGGCAGGTTGATGCCCTTGCGCGGCTTGACCACGCCGCCGTAAACAACCTCCACGTCCACTTCGGACTCGCGGTCGGTGGCCAGCACCTTCAGCTCGATCTTGCCGTCGTCGATGAGGATGGCATCGCCGGGCTTCACGTCGCGGGCCAGGCCCATATAAATCGTGCTCAGGCGCGTAGCGGTGCTGACCTCATTTTCGCCGCACACGAGCTTGATGTGGTCGCCACGCTTGATTTCCACGCTGCCGCCTTCTACGTCGCCCAGGCGAATCTTGGGCCCCTGCAAGTCCTGGAGCAGGCCCACGTTGGTGCGCAGGTCCTTGTTGAGGCGGCGTACTAAGTTGATGACCTCCAGGTGCTCGTCGTGGGTGCCGTGCGAAAAATTGAGGCGAAACACGTCCACGCCTTCGCGGATGAGGGTCCCGAGGCGCTCGTAGGTATTGGATGCGGGGCCCACGGTGGCCACAATTTTAGTCTTGTTGAAGGTGGGGCGGTTTTCCATTGAATGGGGGAGGGGTTCGGGCTGCAAGTTTAAGAAAAAGAAGCCGGCCCACGCCGGCCCGGCAGGGCCCTACAAAATCAAGTTCTCTTTATACTTAAGCGTATTGGGGTCGAATTGGGCGGCGTACTGCACCGCATCGAGGGCGGTGAGGCGGCCCACCAGCGCCGGCCCGGCCAGCTCACCGCAACCGTTGGTAACGGCCAGCAGGTAGTCGTACTCCTTTACGTCGGGGGCCAGAAAAGGCTTCGGCAACGCCGAAGGCACCAGCGCCCGGTTGCGAAACAGGCGCAGTGTAAGCACCTCCGTATTGTACAGATAGTGGCTGAATACTAACTGCTCGCGCCCGGCCAGCGGCAGCGGCAGGTCGGGCTGCCGGCGCAAGCGCAGGCGCAGGGCCCGGTTGAGGGCCCAGGCCAGCGAGTAGTCGCGGGCGCTCGACACGAGCCCAAACAGGTCGAAATCGCAGGCCAGCTCCACGTCCAGGGTAAAAGTTTTTGTCATGGCGGCGGGCGGCGGCCGTGGGGAGGCGGCCGGGGCAAAGCTAAGCGCGTTTGGGCCGCCAGGCGCGGGCGCGGGCCCCTATCTTGCCCCCGCACTGCGGAGCCGAACACCGGGCCCGGTTAGAAAATCTCTCGTTACTTTGCGCCGTAATCCCTTTTAAACCCCACGGAAATGTCTGAAATCGCAGAAAAAGTAAAGGCCATCATTATCGACAAACTAGGTGTTGAAGCCTCGGAAGTGACCCCAGAAGCCAGCTTCACCAACGACTTGGGTGCCGACTCGCTCGACACGGTTGAGCTGATTATGGAATTCGAAAAGGAGTTCAACGTGAGCATCCCCGACGACCAGGCCGAGAACATCCAGACCGTGGGCCAAGCCGTGAGCTACCTCGAAGAGCACGCCAAATAGTTTTTACGCTTTTATAGTTGCCATGACCGGCCGGCTCGCCGCCGGCCGGTTTTCTGGTTTTAGTCTGCCGCTTTTTTGCGCCGCTGGCGCTTGCTTATGTCGTCTATCCGACGCGTTGTCGTTACCGGCCTGGGGGCCATCACGCCGATTGGCAGCACGGTCCCGGCTTATTGGGAAGGCCTGAAAAATGGCGTGAGCGGGGCCGCTGCCATCACCCGCTTTCCGGCCGCCAAATTTAAAACCCGCTTCGCCTGCGAGGTAAAAGATTATAATCCCGACACGTACTTCGACCGCAAGGAAGGCCGCAAGATGGACCTGTTCACGCAGTTCGCCGTCATTGCTTCCGACGAGGCCATTGCCGACGCCGGCCTGCTGGCCGAAGGCAGCGGCGTTGACAAAGACCGCGTGGGCGTGATTTGGGGCTCGGGCATCGGCGGGCTGCGCTCGTTGCAGGAAGAATGCTTCCAGTTCGAGCGCGGCGACGGCACGCCGCGCTACTCGCCCTTTTTCATCCCGCGCATGATTGCCGACTCTTCGTCGGGCAACATTTCCATCAAAAACGGCTTCCGGGGCCCCAACTTCGTTACCACCTCGGCCTGCGCCTCGTCGAACGACGCGCTGATTGCGGCCTTTAACAACATCCGCCTGGGCTTGGCCGACGCCATCGTGACGGGCGGCTCCGAGGCGGCCATCACCGAGTCGGGCGTGGGCGGCTTTAATGCGCTGAAAGCGATGAGCGAGCGCAACGACGACCCCGCCTCCGCCTCGCGGCCGTACGACAAGGACCGCGACGGCTTCGTGCTGGGCGAAGGGGCGGGGGCCCTGGTGCTCGAAGAGTACGAGCACGCCAAGGCGCGGGGCGCGAAGATGTACGCCGAAGTTATCGGCGGGGGCATGTCGTCGGACGCGCACCACATCACGGCCCCCGACCCCACGGGCTCGGGCGTGGTGCTGGTGATGCGCAACGCGCTGCGCGACGCCGGCATCGGCCCCGAGGAGGTGGATTACATCAACACCCACGGCACGAGCACACCGGTCGGCGATGGGCCTGAAATCAAGGCCATCGAAACCGTGTTTGGCGAGTACGCCCTGCGCCTCAATATCTCCTCGACCAAGAGCATGACCGGGCACCTGCTCGGTGGGGCGGGCGGCATCGAGGCGGTGGCGTCCATCCTGGCCATTCAGCACGGCTTGGTGCCCCCGACCATCAACCTGCACACGCCCGACCCGGACATCAACCAGGCCCTGAACTTTACCCCCAACGTGGCCCAGGCCCGCGAAGTGAACGTGGCCATGAGCAACACCTTCGGCTTCGGGGGCCACAACACGTCGGTGATTTTCCGCAAGCTAGATCACTGATTTTGGCTGATTAACCGTGGTTTCGCTGATTCAATCTCTGACTTTAAATGATTAACCAGGGTTTCGCTGATTTCTGTTCTACAGGAATAAACCAAGTACTATATTCGTCGCCTCGGCTGACCCGCCGATTGCAATCAGCGAAACCACGGTTAATCAGCCAAAATCAGTGATTGGTTTCGTTTCGCGGCTGCTCGGTTCCGACAAGGCTTTTCGCAGGGCCGTGGGCACCGTTACCGGCCAGGCCCCCGACAACGCCCGGCTGTACCGGCTGGCGTTTACGCACGCTTCGGCGGTGCGGCAGCAGCCCGAGAAAGGCCGCCACCAAACCAACGAGCGGCTGGAATTCCTCGGCGATGCCATCCTGGGGGCCGTGGTGGCCGAATACCTGTTCCAGAAATACCCTTACGAGCAGGAAGGCTTTCTGACGGAGGTGCGCTCGCGCATCGTCAACCGCGAGAGCCTCAACAACATCGCCCTCAAGCTGGGGCTGGACAAGCTGGTGCAGCTCGACGCCGCCCAGGGGCGCGGGGCCCGCTCGCGTTCCGTGAACGGCAACGCGCTGGAGGCCCTGGTGGGGGCCGTGTACCTCGATTTGGGCTACAAAGCGGCCCGCAAGTTCATCCTCACCCGCCTCGTGAAGGCCTTCGTGGACGTGCACACGCTCACCACCACCACGGCCAATTTCAAGAGCAAGCTGGTGGAGTGGGCCCAGCGCCAGGGCAAAAACCTGCGCTACGACATTGCCGGCGAGGCTCGGCCGGGCGGCACGATGGAGTTTACGGCCACGGTGCTGCTGGACGAGGAAGTGGTGGCCACCGGGATGGGGCTGAGCAAGAAACAGGCCGAGCAACTGGCCGCCGAGCGGGCACTTGCGGCGCTCGGAATGGGTTAGTAGAGAGCTGCCAACAGCTTTGCCGAACTCGTTTTTGTTTGTTCAAAGTCATGATCATCCTGCTCCTCATTGCGGCTGTAGCTGGCGCGGTGCTGGGCCTGTTCTGGTACCAGGCCGCCCGGTGGGGCCCCCGCACCAAGGCCGCTTCCCTGCGCCGGGGGCCGCTGCTGGCGCTGCGCGGCTGGGGGTTTGAGCCGACCACCGAGGCGTTTGCCGGGGAGTTGCTGGGCGAAGCCGCCGAGACGCCCTTGGCGTTTGTGGGCGCGGTGAACGGGTACGCCACGGAAGTTTCTTTTGGCTGGGTTGAGCAGCCCCACTTGCTGGTGCGGGTGTTTTTTGAGCCGGGCAGCCGCGATTACGACGAAATAATGCACGCCTGGCAGGCGCTGCAAGCCGCCACGGAGGAGTGGGACTTCGGGGAAAGCTTTTTTTGCGCGCCGGTGTACGCCGACGCCCGGCTGTCGTACAGCATCCGGCCGCCCAAAGCGCAACAGGTTATCGGGCTGGCCGAGCAAATAACCCGGGGCCTGCTGGGGCTGGGCGTGGGGCCGATTGCCTACCGGGCGGGCTGCGCGGTGGCCGCATATGTGCTGGCCTTCAGCAAGCGCAGGGCAGCGGACGAACAAAAAAGCGGATTTTTGTTAAGTTAAGCACTGCATTCATTTTCCAACCCATGCGTATTGCCGGCGCTGCCCTCAACCAAATTCCCTTCGACTGGGAAAACAACCTGCGCAGCATTCGCGCGGCCATCGAGCAGGCCAAGGCGGCGGGTGTGGAGCTGCTGTGCCTGCCCGAGCTGTGCCTGACCGGCTACGGCTGCGAAGACCTGTTCCTGAGCGACTGGCTGCCGGCCGAGGCCCTGGGGCGCTTGCAGCAGATAAGGCCCTGGACGGATGGCATTTGCGTGTGCGTGGGCCTGCCCGTGCGCTTGCAGCACCGCACCTATAACACGGCGGCGGTGCTGCGCGACGGCCAAATTCTGGGCTTCGCGGCCAAGCAGTTTTTGGCGAACGACGGCGTGCATTACGAAGCGCGCTTTTTCGTGCCGTGGGCGGCGGGCGAAACGACCACCGTGACGCTCGGGGCCGAAACCTGGCCCTTGGGCGACCTCACCTTTGAGCACCGCGGGGTGCGGTTCGGCTTCGAGATTTGCGAGGACGCGTGGCGGGCCGACGACGTGCGGCCGGCCTGCCGCCTGCGCGGCAAGGTGGACCTGATCGTGAACCCGTCGGCCAGCCACTTCGCGATGAGCAAAACCGACGTGCGCTACCAGCTGGTGCTCAAGGCTTCGCGAAGTTTTCATTGCACCTACCTCTACGCCAACTTATTGGGCAACGAGGCCGGGCGCATCATCTACGACGGCGAAATCCTGGTGGCCCGCAACGGCCACTTGCTCAAGCGCAACCAGCTGCTGAGCTTCAAGGAAGTCGATTTGGAATGGGTGGACGTGGACTTCGGCCACGACCCGGCTGCGGCCGAAGAAATCGTGCCGCTGCCCGCGCCCGACGAGTACAAAGAGCTGAACCAAGCCATGAGCCTGGCCTTGTTCGACTACCTGCGCAAGGCCCGCAGCCGCGGCTTCGTGCTGAGCCTGAGCGGCGGGGCCGACTCGTGTTTCTGCGCGGTGGGCGTGGCCGAGATGGTGCGCCTGGGCGTGGAAGAACTGGGCCTGAGCGAGTTCAAGCGCCGCAGCGGCTGCTTCCCAGCGGCGGCGGAAACAATAGTGGAGCAGGCCGGAGCGGGTGGCGTAGCGGCGCAAGTGGTGAGGAATGAGTTAAAAGTTAAAAGTGAAGAGTTAAAACGCACGGGGACGCAACCAATAGAAAATGAGGTTTTAACTTTTAACTCTCAACTTTTAACTGAAAACACTGAAAACCAACAACTCGTCAACGCCTTGCTGACCTGCGCTTACCAGGGCACAGTCAACTCTTCAGACGACACGTTCTTGTCGGCCAAGGAGCTGGCCGACAGCCTGGGGGCCCGATTCTTCAACTGGACCATCGACGAGGAAGTGGCCGGCTACGTGGACAAAATATCGGGGGCCCTGCAACGCGAGCTGCGCTGGGAAACCGACGACCTGGCCCTGCAAAACATTCAGGCCCGGGTGCGGGCCCCGGGCATCTGGCTGCTGGCCAACGTGCAAAATTGCCTGCTCATCACCACGTCCAACCGCTCGGAGGCCAGCGTGGGCTACTGCACCATGGACGGCGACACGGCCGGCAGCATCTCGCCCATCGCGGGCGTCGACAAGGACTTTGTGAAAAAATGGCTGCGCTGGGCCCAAACCGAGCTGGGCTACGAAGCGCTTCGCCACGTCAACGCCCTGCAACCCACCGCCGAGCTGCGCCCGCTGGCCGACAAGCAAACCGACGAGCGCGACCTCATGCCCTACCCGCTGCTCAACCGCATCGAGCGGCTGGCGTTTTACGAGCGGCTGGCCCCCGCTGCCGTGCTGGCCCAGCTTGTGGCCGAAACCCCCGACCTCGACGCTGGGCAGCTGCGCACCTACGTGCGACGCTTCTACACCCTGTGGAGCCGCAACCAGTGGAAGCGCGAGCGGTACGCGCCCAGCTTCCACCTCGACGACTACAACGTGGACCCGCGCTCGTGGCTGCGCTTTCCCATCCTCAGCGGTGGGTTTGCAGCGGAATTGGCGGCGCTGTAGGGGCCCTGGACTTTAGCTGGTGCAGCGGTGGCGGCCAACTAAATGCTAACGGCTTGAGTCTGAAAAATGCGTTTTTAACCAGTGCGTGAAATAAATTTGAAGGGAGACGCAAGTTTTTGGAGCAAGTGGAACCTAATGTGCCGTAATCTCAGCCGCCGCGCCGCGGGTCGGTATCGAATGCACGCTTTACCGACTATTCCGCCCTCATCGCTGTGACTTTTCCCATTCCGCTGCTTGCGGCCCCCAGCCGGCCAACTGCTGCCCGGGCCAGCGCCCCGGTGGCCGATGCCGAGCTGGTGGCGCAGCTACGGCTGGGCAGCGAGGCGGCGTTTCGCAACTTGGTAGAACGCTACCAAGACCGCGTCTACCGGACGGTGCTGGCTCTGCTGCGTTCACCGGAGGAAGCCGAAGACGTGGCCCAGGAGGTTTTTGTGGAAGTGTACCAAACCATTGGCCGGTTTCGGGGCGAAGCGGCCCTGAGCACTTGGCTGTACCGGCTGGCCACCTCGGGGGCCCTAAAAAACCGCCGGCGGGCCCGCGCCAAAAAGCGCCTGGCTTACGTCACCAGCCTGTTGGGTTTCGACAACGCCGTGCTGCACCACCCGCCCGACCACGCGCACCCGCTGGCGTTGCTCGAAGGCCAGCAACAACTACAATTGCTGCTGGACCGCGTGGCTCGCCTGCCCGACTCGCAGCAGGTGGCCTTCACCCTGCGCCACGAACAGGAGCTGAGTTACGAGGAAATCGCGGCCGTGCTCAACACCAGCGTGCCCGCCGTGGAATCCTTGCTGTTCCGGGCCCGGCAAACCCTTCGCAAACAACTGCAATCACCAATTCGCCATGTCTAATTCAGCCATTCGCCCGGCTCCCAACGACGATTGGGACGACCTGATGCGCCAGTTGCGCGAGCAGCCAAGTGCTCGGCCCCGGCCGTTCTTCTACCACCGGGTGCGGAACCGGCTCGCCGCCAAGGCCGCCGCCGAAAGCCCGGCGCTGCCCGGCTGGCTGCGCCGGCCCGCCTACGCCGTGCTGTGCGGGGCCGTGGTGCTGGCCCTTGCCGGCGATTGCGCTGTGTTGCGCCCGGCCGCGGTCGGCTCTCGGAGCGAAACAGGGGCCCCGCAGTTGCTTCCGCGCTGATTTTATTCCCTAGCTGGGCGGGGGCTCTTGGTGTCGCTACCGGGGGCCGCTGCGCTTGCCCGGCCGCAAGCCCGGGGGCTGAGTACCTTTGAAACCATCTTTCATTTTCGCTACGCATGCTGTCTTCTCTTGCCGCCATTTTCTGGAACGTCGACCCCATCATCTTCACGGCGGGGCCGTGGCACTTGTTCGGGCTGGAGGTGGGGCCCCTCACACCGCGCTGGTACGGGCTATTATTCATGGCCCCGTTCGTGTTGGGCACCTTCGTGCTGAGCCACATCTACAAGTCAGAGAAAACCTCCCCGCAGTGGGTCGATGTCATCACCGTGTACATGCTGGTGGGCACCATCGTGGGGGCCCGGCTGGGGCACGTGCTGTTCTATGAGCCCGCCATTTTGAAAGATCCGCTCGAAGTGTTCCGCATCTGGCACGGCGGGCTGGCCAGCCACGGAGCCACCATCGGCATCTTGCTGGCCGTGTGGCTGTTCGCGCGCAACAACAAGTTTGATTACCTCTGGACGCTCGACCGCATCGTGATTGTGGTGGCCCTGGGCGGGGCCTGCATTCGGATGGGCAATTTGATGAACTCCGAAATCGTGGGCAAGCCCACCGATGCGCCGTGGGCCTTTACTTTCCCGCGCGACGTGGAGCACCTCGTGCCCGCTAGCCACCCGCTGCCCGCCGGGGCCGTGCAGGTAGCCGCCCAGCCCGTTACGCTACTCGACGGCACCCGCAGCTACCGCTTGTTGCCCGCCGGCACGCCCGTGGCCCCCGACGCGCCGATGGCCGTGCCGCGCCACCCCACCCAGATTTACGAGTCGCTGTTTTGCGTGTTCCTGCTCGTGCTGCTCTACTCGATGTGGAACCGCACGAGAGAAAAGACGCCGCGCGGACAGCTGTTTGGCTTGTTTGTGGTACTGCTCTTTACTTTCCGTTTGCTGGTAGAATACCTGAAAGAGAACCAGGTATCCTTCGAAAACGGCAACTTTCTGAACCAGGGCCAACTGCTCAGCATCCCGTTCATTCTCATTGGCATCTGGGTGCTGCTGCGGGCCGGCAAAGACCCCCAAAACCCCTACGGCTACGCCCCCCGCGACCTAGATGCGCCCACCGTGGCGGCAGGGCCCCCGGCCGCCGCGCCGCTGGCAGGCCGCAAGTAGGGAGGACAACGTCAGCCAAAAAGGCCGTCATGCTGAGCGCAGGCGAAGCATTTCCATCGCGCAAGTAATTAAGTTGCTGCGGCGGGGAAGGTGCTTCGGCTGCGTTCAGCGTGACGGCCTTTTCAGTTTTTGCTTTTCAAAACGGCAACTTGTATTCGTAAAAGCTGCCCTGCTCGGTGCTGATAAGCAGCGTGTTTTCATCCTTGAACACTGCGCCCTCCGTTTGGCCGGCCCCTTCTAGGCTTACTTGGCGGGGCGTGGCCTTGAGGATGTCATCCCAGGAATCGCCGTCGAGCACGAACAACTCGCCGCGGCCCAGCAGCACCAAGCGGCGGCCATCGGGGCGCAGGGCCGCATCGGTCACCTGGCCGGGAATGGCCAGCTTGGCAACGAGTTGCGCGGTGTAGGTGCCGGGCTGGTCGGGCACGGTGTACACTTTGCTGGTGGCGTCGCGGCCCCGGTCTTTGCTGAAGAGCCACACCCGGCCGTCGTGCCACAGGCTGGCTTCGCAGTCGAAGTTGTAATCCTTTTTCTTTTCGGGCGGAAATTCCGTTTGGTCGGGGTACTTAAAATTGATGTCGGCCACTTGGCGGGGCTGCTCGGGGCGGAAGCGGTGAATAACGAGGTTGCGGCGGTCGTTGGCGTTGTTGCCGCAGTCGCCCACGAAATAGTTGCCCTGGTTGTCGCGGCTCAGGCTTTCCCAGTCATTGTTGGGGGCCCCCAGGGCCAGGGTTCCCAGCAACTTGCCCGTGGCGTCGAGCCGGAACAGCGTGGGCGGGTTGCCTTCATCGCCAAAACTGAAGTACGTGCCGGGCTGGCCGGCCGGGCACAGGCCCGAGCTTTCGGGCACCACGCCTTTGAGGGAGCCCACCTTCCGCAGTCCCGGAATCAGGGCGGCGGCGGCTTTGTCCTTGTGGTGGTCGCCGCCCTTGCTTTTCTTGCCATTGCCCGGGGCCGCTTGCTGCGGGGCTGAGGCTTGAGAAACAGATTGGTCGGTTTGGGCCTGCGAGCAGCCCGCAGCCATGAGCAGAAGCGCCACGCTGGCGGGGGCAAAGGAAGACAATGGCATAAGTTAGGGGCGAAAGCCAGCTTATACGGGCCCCGGGGGCCTTACGGTACAGGGTCGTAGCCGTGGCCGCCCCAGGGGTGGCAGCGCGCGATGCGGGCCAGCGCCAGCCGCCCGCCGCGCCAAGGCCCGTACCGGGTGATGGCCTCGGCCGCGTAGGCCGAACAAGTAGGCGTGTAGCGGCAGCTAGGCGGCGTGAGCGGCGAAACCAGGTGCCGGTAAAGCCAGATAAGAGCTAAAAAAAAAGAGCGGGCCAACGAGCGAACCATTGCTTAAAGGTACGGCCCCGGGCTTGCCGGTTTTGTGCGTTCTTTGGCAATTGGCTTAGCACCGATTGATTTCATGCACGAGATTTTACTGGATATTCAGCAGCGCCTGCGCCGCAAAGAGTACAAAAACGAAGAGCACGTGCGCCTATCGCTGGTGGCACGGGTGGTGCAGGAGCTGGGCTGGGACATCTGGAATCCGACGGAAGTTTTCACCGAATTCAAAGCAACGAAAAAAGAAGACAACACGCGGGTCGACGTGGCCCTGTTCACGCGTGATTTTGAGGATACTGCCATTTTCATTGAGTGCAAGGGCGTGGGCGCGTTCGCGGCCGATTTGGCGGCGGTGGAGAAGCAGCTGCGCGACTACAACCGCGACCATACGGCCCTGTTCACCGTCATCACCGACGGGCGGTACTGGCGGTTCTACTTCTCCTTCACAAGCGGCGAGTTCAAGGACAAGCTCTTCTGTGCCTTCGACTTGCAGCAGGACGCGCTGAATGAAGTGGCCGGTTACCTCGACACGTTCTTGCGGCGCGACAACATCACCAACCATTCGGCCCGCCGCAAAGCCGAAGCCTACCTGATGCTGGGCAAGAAAGAGCGCGCCATGCAAGACGTGCTGCCCGACGCCCAGAAGCTGGTGTCGCAGCCGCCGTTTCCGTCGCTGCCGGCGGCCATGGTGCAGCTGCTGGCCGCCAAGGTGCTCACCATCACGCCCGCCGAAGCCCAAGCCTTTCTGATGGGCACGACGCGGGAGGTCGCCGCGGGGGCCCCAGCGCCCGCGCTGCCGGTACAACCTGTTGCGGCGACTCCAACCAAAAAAACGGTGCTGAAAAAGCTGCCTGTTGCTGAGGAAGCGCCAACTCTGGGTTTGGTGGACGCCGCGCCGCCCGATCTGCGGCCCCTGAGCGAACAATTCACCCTAAAACAGAGCACGGCAAACGCTATGGCGTATCTGCAAGCCAATGGAAGTCTGTTGGTAATGGCTGGGTCGATAGCGGCGGCCACGGCAAATGCCAGCCTCACACCGGGCGAAGCCCTGGCCCGGCAGGAATTGCTGAACAAAGGCGTATTAAAACCGCAAGGGCAGCGGCTGGTTTTTGCTGCCGATTACTTGTTTAAATCGGCTAACGCAGCCGCCAGAATAATAGTGGGTAGCTCGGTAAATGGCCAATTGGCCTGGAAGCACGCCAGCGGTAAGCAAGTGCGGGACTTTCTCTCTTGAATCGCAACAAACTGCCGCCGCTACTTCGGCAGCGCGTTCAGCCGCTGCTTCCATAGCTCCCAATTGGGTAGGAGGCGGGTTTGCAGCGCGTAAAAGGCAGCCGAATGGTCGGGCACCTGCAAGTGGCAGCATTCGTGCAGCAGCACGTAGTCGAGGCAGCCGGGGGTGGCGCGCACCAGGTCGGGGTTGAGGCGGATGCGGGCCGTGGTGGGCGTGCAGCTGCCCCAGCGGGTGCGCATATTTCGCACAAACAGCGTGGGCCGGCGCAAGTGCAGGCCGTCGAAAACCGGCCACACGCGGGCCAGCGACTCGGCGAAAAGTGCCGGGGCTTGCCGGGCGTACCAGGCCAGCAAAACGGCTTCGGTGCGGGCGGGCGCGTGGGGCGTGGGATAGGCCAGCAGCAGCTCAGCGGCGGTGGCAGTCACGGTGGGTTTCGGGGCCTCGGCGAGGCGCAGGGCCAGGGGCCGGCCCAGGTAATAATGCAGGGCCCCGGCTTCGTAGCGGCGGGTGGGCGCGGGGGCCGGGCGGCGGGCAAACTCGGCCAGGTGCTGCCGGATCCAGTCGGCGCGTTTCAGGACCTGCTGGGCCACCCAGGCCACCGGCACGCCCGCCGGGGCTGCCACGTGCACGCTGCCGTCGGGCCGCACGGCAAAACCAATGGTGCGCCGCGCCCGAAACACGAGCGTGTAGTCGAGCGGCTGGCCCTGGTGAACGACGGTTTCGCGGCGCGGCGCAGGAGCGGAGGGGTGGGGCATGGGAAAGTAAAGTTCGGCAGTACGGCCGAAACCACCGGGCTCCGAGCCCTGGCAAAGCTGCGGCTTCCTGCCCGTCCCACTTTTCCGCCTCCGCCACACTACCTTGCGCGGCATCTGACTTTTTGCTGATTTTATGCCCCAACGGCTACGCCAACTTATATTTTTCGGAGTTTTGATTGGCGGATTAAGCTGGGGGACCGGTCATTCCGCGCACGCCCAGGGCAACGGCCCCGGCGTGCGCGGGGCCCGCGCCGCCGCGCTCGGCAACGCCTCCGTGGCCCTCGACGGCGAAGCCTGGGCCGTGGCCAACAACGCCGCCGGCCTGGGCAGCCTGGCGCGGCCCGCCGTGGGCTTCTACGCCGAAAACCGCTATTTCAGCACGGCCCTGAACGTGGGCGCAGCTGTAGTGGCGCTGCCGCTGGGCGCAGGAACCGCCCCCGAAACGGCCGGCGACGAGCCCGGGGCCGCGCCGGCCGGGGCCCCGGGCTCGTCGCGCACCTGGGCCCGCCGGGGCGTGGTGGCCTTCGAGGCGCAGCGTTTCGGCGGGCAGCTTTACAACGAAACGCGGGTGGGCGCGGGCTACGGCTACCGGCTGGGCCAGCTCAGCGTGGGCGGGCGCGTGGAGATGCTGCAAGTCAGCATCGAAGGGCTGGGCAGCCGGCGCGTGGCCTTGGTTTCGCTGGGCGGGCAGGCCGAGCTGGTGCCCGGTAAGCTGACCCTAGGCGTGTACGGCTACAACCTCGGCCAGGCCCGCCTGGCCAGCTACCAGGACGAGCGGGTGCCCACCGTGCTCAAAGCCGGGCTGGCCTATCGGCCCACGCCGCAGGTGCTGTTGGCCGTCGAAACCGAGAAAGACGTGGAGCGCCCCGCCAACTTCAAGGCCGGGGTGGAGTACCGGCCGGTGGGGGCCCTGGCCGCCCGCTTCGGCATCGCCACCGCCACCGAGCAGCTGAGCGCCGGCATCGGCGTGCGCCTGAAGGATTTTGGGCTGGACTACGCGGCCGCTTTTCAATCGGTCCTCGGCTTCAGCCAGCACCTGAGCGTGACGAAATCGTGGGGGAAGGGTAATTGAAAAGAATTAAAAATTAGGAATTAAAAATTAAAAATGGGGCAGCTACGACTTTTTTTCAGGCATTGGCTGCGCCGGATATGCATGCACGGCAGGGGCCTGAAATGGGGTCCCGGGACCCTGGCAGTGCTCATTTTTAATGCTTCATTTTTAATTTTTAATTCAGCAAAAGCCCAGGACTACCCGCGCCGCCCGCCCGACCTCGACCGGCTGACGCAGGAGTTGTTCGCCGAAATCCAGAGCGACGAGGTGCCGGTGGAGGACATTTACGAGACGCTGCTCAACAACTACCAGGCCCCGCTCAACCTCAACGCCGCCAGCCGCGAAGACCTGCGGGCCCTGCTGCTGCTTTCGGAAACCCAGATTACCAATCTGCTGCGCCACCGCGAGGCCAACGGACTACTGCTGAGCGTGTACGAGCTGCAAAGCATCGAAGGGTTCGACCTGCGCACCATTGCCCGAGTACTGCCCTTCGTGGCGGTGGCCGGGGCCGATGCCCGCGCCGCGCGGGGGCCCCTGTGGCAACGCATTTTGCACGAGGACAACGCCTACCTGCTGCTGCGCCACGAGCGGGTGCTGCAAACCCGCCAGGGCTACACTGCCCCCACGCTGTACCAGGGCCGGCCCACGCTGCGCTACCTCGGGGGCCCCGACAAAGTGGCCCTGCGCTACCGGGCCAGCCACAGCCAGGATTTCAGCGTCGGGTTTTCGCTGGAGAAAGACGCCGGCGAGCCCTGGGCCTGGGAGCCGAGCCGGGGCCGGGTGGGGTTCGACTACCTCTCGGCCCACCTCGTGTTGCAGGAGCGCGGCCGCTGGAAAACCCTGGCCCTGGGCGACTACCAGCTGCAATTCGGGCAGGGGTTGCTGCTCTCGTCGGGCTTCGCAGTGGGCAAAGGGTCGGAGGTGATTACCACCGTGCGGCGTTCGTCGGTGGGCGTGCGGCCCTACGCGGGGCTGCTCGAAAACTCGTTTTTTCGGGGCGGGGCGGCCACCTACCAGCTGGCCCCGCGCTGGGAGGCCACGGCCTTCGCCTCGCACCGCAACGTGGACGCCAACCTGCGCCAAGCCCAGGATTCGCTGGCCGAATACAACGAGTTCAGCTCGGGCTTGATTTACACCGGGCTGCACCGCACGGCCACCGAGCTGGCCAACCGCCACCGCCTGGCCGAAACCGTGGGCGGGGGCCACCTCGGCTACGCCAGCGCCAACGGCGACCTGGCCCTGGGCCTCACCGCCGTGGGCACGCACTACGGCACGCCGCTGCTCAAGCGGCCCGAAACTTACAATTTGTTTGAGTTTAGTGGAAAAAACAACCTGGCCCTGGGCCTGCACTACAGCTACGTGTGGCGCAACCTGCTACTGTTTGGCGAAACGGCGCGCACCTCGGGCGGGGCCCTGGGCACCGTGAACGGCCTGCTCGCCAGCCTGGGCTCCGCCGTGGACGCGGCCGTGCTGGTGCGCCATTACCCGGCCGATTTCCACACGCTCTACGGCAATGCGTTCGGCGAAAACTACCGCAACATCAACGAGAGCGGCGTGTATTTCGGGCTGAAAGTGCGCCCGGTGGCGCGCTGGGAAATCAGCACGTATTACGACCAGTTCAGTTTCCCGTGGCTGCGCTACCGCGTGGGGGCCCCCAGCCACGGCCACGACGCGCTGCTGCGGGTGGCCTATACGCCCAGCAAAACCAGCATCCTGTCGGCCCAGCTGCGCCAGCGCCTCAAGCCCCGCGACCTGCCTACCAGCTCCGACCGCCCCGTGCCGCTGCCCGGCAACTACGTGCAGCAGAGCCTGCTGATTTATTACGACGCGGCCCTGACCCCGGCCCTGGAAGTGCGTACCCGCCTGCAAGCCTCGCGCCTGCGCCCCAACGACGACCAACCTTGGCGGGCCGGTTACATGCTGGCCCAGGATGTGGCCTACCGCTTCGGCCGGGCCCTGAAGCTGACGGCCCGCTACGCCGTGTTCGACGCCGACGACTACGACGCGCGGCAGTACGTGTACGAGTCGGACGTGTGGCTGGCCGTGTCGGTGCCGGCCCTTTACGGGCAGGGCACGCGGGCCTACGCACTGGCCGAAATCCGCCTGGGCAAGCCCCTCACGCTGTGGCTGCGCTACGCCGAAACCCGCTACCGCCACCAATTCACCGTCGGCACCGGCCTGGAAACCATCGAGGGCGCGGTGCGCAGCGAAGTGAAGGCGCAGCTGCGGTATAAATTCTGAGGGCCCTATAAAATTCGACTACTCTGGGCTTTGACGTATTGCAGTCGGTCGTTTACAGCTTGTAAAACACTAGTGCTAGCTTAAATCATTAACCATCCTTGCTTCATAAAAGTCAGCACAGCACCTTGCATAAATGTTTTTGTGTCAGTGCTATTGCTTGCGGACTCGTTTTTGACCTCGAAGATATATTTAGTGGGATTGACTGTAAAGGGATTGAAAACTATAAACATAAATCTTCTTCTCTTCGGGGAGTTAGTTGTGTTTTTAAGCTCTTCAATAGCGCTTATCTGGTGGAAATTCAGTCCAGCAACGGTTGGATATATCGTGCCCTCTGTGAAGAGAAGCAAGAAAGCGTCGTCCACGTCAACTAGCCGCAGGGTGTCACTATTGTAGCTGACTAGCTGTATCTGCTTGACCAGATTGACCCGAATAGTACCGTTGAACTTCGGATATACCTGGTAGCGATAGTACCCTTGGAAAAGCTTTCTGGCCCAATAATCCTCTTGGTCGCCCTGCGTGTCGAAATCTTTTCGCTCCCTAACATGCTCCTGGTCTACGGCCAGTATCACACCTCGTTTCTGGGCGGTGCAAGCCGAGAAAGTTAAGAGTAGTAGCAAAAGACTAAGAAGCCTAATCATGAGTATAAGTTTCGTAATAAGTAACCGCTATCACTAAAAATTTCCACGCCGGCCGCGTTTTGGGTAGAAGCCAAAAACCATCACTTTGCCCAGCTCGACGCAACATGTATTGAATAAAAGGGAGAAAACCGCCTAACGGAAGATAGGCGGTTTTCTCCCTTTTATTCAATACATGTTGCGTCGAGCTGGGCAAAGTAGTAAACTGCCAATCTAACCGGCGTACCCCCCTTAGTAAGAGGGTCTATGTGGCGTGTCTAGAACTCTATCTACTTAGCGTCGGCTCACGCGGTGCTCTTCGAAGACATTGCCATCGCTGACATAGAGCTTAACGCGGGAACAGGCGCCGTTGCCGTCAGCTACGAATTCGATATGTGCGCTGTCATCCAGTACGAACCGGTTAGCCGAAATGTATTTTAGGGTCGTCACCAAGTTGTTCGCCGCGCTATTCTTGCAAAGCAGTTTGTTATTCGTCACGTAAATGGCCAGCGGACCATACGTGCCGGTGTAGGACTGTAAGACGCGGGCGGGCAGAACGGGCGTTGGCTGTGACCGGGGCAACTCATCGAGCAAGTAGTCTACCTGGTGCTTTTCCTGTTCCGTCGACACGCGCTGCCGCTGGGCTTGCAAAGCTAGCTCCCGCGCTTTTTGAAGGGCGTGACGGGCATCGATTGGCACATCTGGTCGCACCCCGGTTCCCTCCCAATCGGTATGCGTGACGGGGTTTAGCGAGCGGGCAAAGGGGATGGAAACCACGAAGCCCTGGCCCACCGACACGGGCTTGGTCGGGTGGGCGCCCCCCCCGGTTACCTCGCCCACCACGCGGGCTCGTTTCGCCTGCTGCATGGCATAGGCGAAGTCCTCGGCGCCGGAAAAGGTGCCGTGACTAGTTAGCAGGTAGACCGGCATGGCCAGCGTGAGCGGAACCCGCTTCGGGTCGGTGTAGCAAACCGTCGTGTCGTTGGTTGACCGATTAATCAGGTCATTCATGTGCGTCTTCTCGGGAAAGAAGTAGCTCTCCAGCAACGTGACCAGCTCGGGACTACCACCCATGTTATCACGTAAATCCAGCACGAGCGCGTCGGTGTGGGCCAAAAACTGCAAGGCCGCGCTGATGGTGGGCTGCGCCCCGGCTAGGTCCGGCACGAAGCCCGAAAAGGGCAAATAGCCGATATTACCCGGCAGCACCTCGACTTTTTTGAAAAGATAGTTATTGGCTTTCCAGTAGATTTTGGCCTGGGCTAATTCAGCCCCTGTAGGCTCCGCACGCTGCCGGCTCTTGGCGGCTAGTTCCGGATTATAACTCACAAACAAGTGGGGGTCGCGGTGGACAGCCTGCAAGTCTGCTTGTAGTTGCTTGCCCAACGGCAGGGGCGTTGTGGCCAGCGCGGCGTAGGTCTGCTTGTGGGCCTGTGCCTGTACGTACGCCCCCATACGCTGGGCTTGCTCCGGGAAAATATAGTGCTGCTGAAGCCGCAAGGCGACGGAATCCATCAACTGGACGACGTTCACCGCGGGCGTAGGGGCCTGCTGTGCCCAGCAGGTACTAGGCGTAGCACACAGAAAGGCCCACAGAGGGAGCCCAGCAAATAACCGCAGGAAATTCATAAACCGGGCAGAAGGGAGAAGGAGAACCACGTTCAGCGTGGCGACTAGTACGAATAATTTCGTAGAAGCAAACGTACGAAGTATTTCGTACAAGTGTGTACAATTGGCAAGCAATTCGATAAGGCCTTCTTATAGCAGCAAGGAGCCAAACTTACTCTAAGGACATAGTATATACAATATGTCCTTGACTTTTAAGAAGATGCTATTTTTGCTTGGTCCAAAAAGCTAGTTTTAATAAATCAGCTAAGTGTTTCTTTTTGGACTGTCTTTCTGAACCCTGTTTGCTGGACCAACTGGTTAGGTAAACCGCAAGATATAAAGGGTCAATAAGTTACGACTTTTTGGCTCTGCTTCGAAATAGCTTAAAGTAATTTTACCCCCTTGCTGCTATAAGAAGGCCGGGTAGAGCAGGCCTTTGACCAAGCCTTTGCCTACGAGCGGCCCCTGACCGAAACGTTCAAGTACGCCCACACGATGCAGCACGGCACCCCAGAGGAGCACGCGGCCTTGCGGGCGCAGGTGCTGCGACAAGAACAGCTGCGCCAGGCAGTGCAGCAAGCCCCTGAACAGCAACAGGTAGCTGTGAAAGAGCAGCAGGCCTCTCAGTTAGCCGTGCAGTGGGAAGCGCCCGAAGCTGCCCCGCAGGCGCCGAGGCCTCGCCGAGGCCCCCGGCTCTGAGCAATTGCCCCTTATCCCTTCTGTAAACGAGTAAATCCCGGCTATATTACGCTAACGCTGAGATGCTTCAGTAGCAAATTGGGTGTTATTCGTTACATTTTTTGGCTTGGTTTTTCAATCCAGTCAACGATTGAATCGACAAATTCCCGGGGCTGTTTTTTCCATTGCCAGTAAACAGTGGGCCAATTCCAATTAGCACCGTTCAGCCCTTCGCTTGTAATCATGTCGTGTCCGCAGTTATTTATTATAACAATTTTATGATTTACGCCTGCTTGTTTTAGGTAAGCTTCCATTTTGTTTTTATTTTCGGCGGGCGGCACCAATACATCTTTCTCTCCGAAAATGCTTAAAACAGGACATTTTATTTTCTTTAAAGTTTCCGCTGGGTCGTACTTGTTTCTCCTCCACCACAGTACGTCTTCCCCGTTTTGCGATTGGGGTATGTCCAGATAATCTACCCATTTTTTGCTTTTTATCGCCGGCGTATACGCCTTAAGTTCTTCCCAATCGGTTGCTTTATTCGTCTGAATGTACTTAAAGAACAGGCTGGAGTAATGCAGGGCGGAATCAACTGCTGCGTTCGAATAGCCCTCGTCCCGCAAGGTGTACTGCACCCGGTTAATGTCCTGCTCGAAAAGGGAAACCGCCGGGCCAACCACTAGAATGGCGAAGCCGCAATTGGCTACTTTGTTGGCGGCAAGCGGGGTAACCCATCCGCCCTGGCTCGCACCCAGAAAGCCTAGTTTAGAAGGATTTAGGTCTTTTCTGCCTTTCAGGTAGTTAAACGCTGCCGCCGCATCGGTTGCAAAATCGTTGAAATCCGCCGTTGAAAAATTGCCTGTCGATTTACCACACCCCCGCTTGTCGTAAAGCAAGACCCCGATGCCTTTGCTTGCTAAAATATACCCTAACGAATGGTACCAGGGGGTGTTCCTGTCTTCGTAGCCGGAGCGTTGCAGCAGGACGACGTAAGGAATAGCCTTTCCTGTATTTTTTGGTTTAAACAAAACCCCTGCGAGCGAAACAGTGGCGTTTGAAAACTTAATTTCTTCCGCTAAAAAGTTTTTTCTCTCGGTAGCTGCTGGTTTGAAATGAATCCGAATTTTGGGATTCATCTCCTTGCTTACTCCGGTTAAATCTCCTGTTTTCTTGTCTAGAAAGCAATAGAAATCGCCGTAAAGTATTTTGACATTTAACGTGTCTTTGCGCCAGAATACTTTTTCCGCGGGGACGTTATTGTAGCCTATTTCGGGTATGTCATACGTTGCGTTGTCTTTCTGAAAATCAAAGGCGATTACTTGGACGGACCCGTCGCGGGTCAAGGCCCCTTCGTAATGTCCTTGGGGTGCCTGACCAGACACGATTCGCCCCATCAAAAGCAAAAGAATCGTGCCGCTAGTTTTTATACCTAGAAAGTCACTCCGTTTTACGAATTGGCCGTGCCGCATAACGGCCACCTGTGGGCCCGAAATGGGGCGTTGCTGCCGGCGGTTTCGCAACAAGATAGCGAGGGTGCTGAAGCGGCTCGGCGCGTGGGCCCCGAAGGCTCGGAACCCACTGCTCACCGACCGGATGAGTTTCAATAGGATGATCTTCATATGTAGACGAAAAAGGTGCTGGCAACAGCTTGCCAGATGCCATCGTCTAGGATAAGGTTGCCTAGTCTTATATAGTTACTGGTGATAGCAGGAAAATGGCATCACAATTCCTTAGTGCTTATAACGGAAAAGTACCACGCCGGCAGCAGCAGCTGAGCGGGCTAAAACCCGTACCTATTTCAAGACTTGTCCGTAAGATTTCTTATGTAATTGAACAAAAGGAAGAGATATGATAAACTAAAAAAGCCAGCTTTATTTCTTTTGTTCAATTACTTAAAAAAATCTTCAAGTCCCTATTTACTAGCAGCTTCAGCAGCAAGATGGTGTGAGCTAGGTATTGTCAGCGCTTGGTGCGGCCTATTATGACCAGGCATCAGGGGCTTAAGGCCGAAGAACATCCGTAGAATGGTAAAACGCTCGATAACGAGGTACAGCAGCAGGGTGAAGCCGAAGGTGCCCAGGGCGACAAGCAGGAATTTGGCGGCGTTGGTGGCGGGCCATTGCAGCACGTAGTAGCCCAGCACGATGAGCACGGTTTGGTGCAGGATGTAGAAGGGGAACACGGCTTCGTTGGCGCGCTGGAGCAGGAGCGAGTTGCGGTTGAGGTAGCGGCGGCCGAAACCGATGCAGACAAGTATCCAGCACCAGCAGTTGAAGGCCTGCACGCCGCGCTTGATGGCGTCGCCGATTAGCGTGTAATAGTAGTCGTCGCCCCAATAGTAGAAGCTGAACGCGGCCAGGCCCAGCGCCAGAAACAGGTAGCGCTGCCGCTCGGCGGCCTGCCAGAAACCGGCTAGCGGGCCGAGCAGGTAGCCGTAGATGAACAGCGTGAGGTAGAAGGCGAAGTTGAACCAGTCGGACACCAAGTTACGGGTATCGGGCCAGTAGGGGCGCAGCGTGAGCTGGATGAGGATGAGCGGCAGCGCAAACAGCAGCACGGCCCCGGGACGGCTCAGCCACTGGCCCAGGCGGGCCTGGGCGGCCTGGGCGGCGGGCTTGCGCAGCTGCACAAACAGCGGCAGACTGAGTAGTGAGAACACCAGCAGGTAGGCAATAAACCACAGGTGGTTCCAGGTGAAATTGCCCTTGGGCGCGGCGCCGTTGAAGTAGTGCGGGTAGAAATCGAGCAGGGAGGTATAGTGGGCCCCCTCGGACAGGCGCTGGTAGTACACCTGCGGCACCACGACGACGCACATGCCGAAAACCAGCGGCAGCAACAGGCGCTGCACCCGCTCGCCGGCGAACTGGCCAGCGGTGCGGCGGCCCAGGGAGAAGGTGACGCCAACTCCGGATATCACAAACAGCAGCGGCATGCGCCACTGGTTCAGAAACTCCATGGGCAGTTCCAGCGCGGGGCTGGTGGTGTGGCTCATGATGTGGAACTTCCAACCCACGAACACCAGGCCGGTGTGGTAGAGGATGAGCAGCGCGAAGGCAAGTACCCGCAGCCAGTCGAGGTCGTAGCGGCGGGTGGCGGGGACGGGGAGGGCGGTGGTTGGGCTCATGGCCGAGGTGGGGGTAGGTGAATCGATGCTCAAACCTACCGGCACCCCTCCCCTGGCCACGACACGCCTCGCAAACCCGGCGTACTACCTTGCGAATTCGCACTTGACTACTTTATTAACACGTTGGCTTTATTGCGATAGCATGGTTTTGCGAAATTGCGACGGGGTGGTCTGCGTGCTCTTTTTGAAGGCGGCGTTGAAGGCCGATTTCGAGTTGAAGCCGGCGGCGAACCCAATTTCTTCCAGCTTGAGGTGGGCCGTTTCGGGCAGTTGGAGCTGGCGTTTCACTTCCTCGATGCGGTAGGAGTTGATGAAGTCGAAGAAGTTTTGCTGGCACTGCTCGTTGATGACCTGCGAGAGGTGGTACGGCGGCAGGCGCAGCTGGGCGGCCAGGTCGGCCAGCGACAGGTCGGGGTTTTGGTAGGGCCGGTCGGTGTCCATCAGCGCACGCAGCCGGTGCAGGATGTCGGTGGTGGCCTCCGGGGCTAGCGCGGTTTTCTCATACTTCCGGCGCGGGGTGGCGGGCTCGGTAGGCAGCTCTTCGGGCGGGGTTTGCAAGGCCAGGACGGAGGACCGGCTGATGGCCCGGCCACTCATGCCATAGAAGAGCAGGGAGATGAGCGAGGCCACCCACACGTCGCCGGCATCGGTGCCATTGGCCGGGTTGGAATGGAAGTAAGTGGTGGCGCCCAGGTACACGAGCAGCAGCAACCCGAACCCCACGCCCAGGCGCTTTAGCCACCCGAGCGCCGGGGCCGGCTGGGTGGGCCGGGCCGCCTGCTGGCGTTGGTAGAGGAGCAGCACGCGCAGTTGCAGACCCAGGTACAGCAGCAGGTAGCTGCCCAGCACGAGGTAGAAAACGCGGTAGAACTGGTCGTAGGTGTGAAACCACCAGAATGGATGATCGGCCACCGACGTGGCTGGGTGCGGCTGGTGAAACGACTCAGCCACAGTTCGCAGCTTCCAGGCGTTGCTTTGGGCAAAGAAGGGCACCAGATACAGGGCATGCGCGGCGGCGGGCAGCAGGAGCAGCAGGTAGCGCGGCCGCCAGCGAAACGCAGGTTCGGTGAGGCTGCGGGCGTAGAGGTAGAGTAGCGGCGACACCACGAAGTTCAGCGGCTCGGTGAGGCCCACAAAGAAGGGGGCAACCTGAATGTATCCTGAGTAGCACAGCAGTATCTCGACCACCAGTAGCGCCAGGCTGAGCACCAGCAAGCCCAGCAGCCGGTTGCTGGCCCGCGTGTCTTGCGGCGAGAAAAAGAACGTCCCGCTCAGAAACAGCCCTTGCGCGGCTCCGAGCAGAATCAAGACGGACCATAGATTAAGAAAAGGGAGCATACAGAAGCAAGTATTGGGCTGGGCAGCGAGTACTCGTTGCCTCCCAAAAGCTGGGCAGCAAAAGTAGAGGGAGGGGAGTAGGACGAGGCAGGTAGCCGTTCGCAGCTTCTGCCAAGGCCTATTTCTTGCTTCACCTACCAGGAACGTAAAGCCCATCCTGGGCAGGTGGGTCAATAAGGTGCGCTTTATGGACCCGTAGGGCCGGCTTAGTGATTCGTCGCTGTGCTGGCCTTTTTGATGGCTCTAAAAGTGGGGTCCGCAATGTAAGCTTGTGGCCCATGCTTTCTGAGCCATGCAACACCTATTCGGCCACGCCCGCATTGCCGACTTTCTGTTCCGCCGCTGCTGTTTCACTGCCGCACCACCTTCAGCACCACCGGCGGGCCGGCGGGCAACGTGACACGCAAATAATACACGCCCGCCGCCAGGGGCCCTAGGTCCAGCGGGTATTGCCAGGCGTCGGCGGTTTTGACGGCTCGGGCGGCCAGCACCGTGCGGCCCAGCGCGTCGGTGAGGCGCAGGGCCACGGGGCCGCGCTGGTCATTGGCCACGGCCAACGTAGTCAGCCCGGTGCTGGGGTTGGGAAACACGGACGCGCCGGCCGCTGCGGCCTGGGCGGCCGTGGGCAGGGCGGCGACGATGGCGAAATTCTGGTCGGAAATGTCGAAATACACGTTGCCCACGGCCCGCACCATCACCCGCGCCGTGGCCGATGTGGCCGCGGGCACGGCCACGGTGGCCGCGCCCGTGTTGGGGGCCCCAGCCAGCAGCACGGTGGGGTAGGTGTAGCCGCTGTCGGTGCTGAGCAGGATGTCGACGCGGGCCGTGCCGATGGGGGCGGCGGCGGTGCCGGCCGGGTTCCAGCCCACGCGGGCGGTGCCGCCGGCCAGCCAGGTGGTTGTGCCGGCGTTCGGCTCCTGCACCCGGAAGGGCCCCGCCGCACCGATCACGGCTACGGTGGTGGAGTCGTAATTGACGCCCCCGCCGGTGGCGCGGTTGTCGCGGGCCACGAAGCGGAACACCATGCGCCGGGCGTAGGTAGGCAGCTGTTCGCCAATGGTGTGGGTGTTGTTCACCACGTCGCTCATTTGCGGAAACGTGCGGGTGGGCGACGGGCCCGGCGCGAAGGGCCGGAACAGAGGCGCGTTGCCGGTGGGGCTGTCGATGGGCGAAGAAAGGGAGTCGCGGTCGAACTCCTCCCAGGCGTAGGAAAGGGCGTCGCCGTCGGGGTCGGTGGCCCGGCCGGTAAGGGCGAAGGGCGTGCCTACCGGGATGCGGTAATCGGCCCCGGCGTCGGGCACCGGCGGGCTGTTGCCGGTGGAAATGACGGTGGCGCAAGTGGCCGTGGTGCCCAGAAACGCCAGTGCCTCGTCGTAGCTGCGCGAGTGGAAATAGGGAATACTGTTGGGGGCCAGGTTTTCGGGGGCGCAAATGCCGGCGTAGGCCATGATGGTGACGCCACTGCCCGGCTCGTATGCCGACTCCGGCGCGCGGTTGGCCCCGCCGCAGTCGCCGCCGGTGCCGTTGAAGGTGTGGGTGCAGCCCAGTTGGTGGCCGATTTCGTGGGCCACGTAGTCGATGTCAAAGCCGTCGCCGGTGGGGTTGGCCTTGCCGCTCACCCCGCCGGCTTTGTCGGTGGCATCGCAGGCCGAGCCGATGTAGGCGATGCCGCTGCCCGCGGTGCTGAACACGTGGCCGATGTCGTAATTAGCCGGCCCTAGAATGCGGTCGAGGTTGGTTTGGTTTTGGCCCAGCATGGCCGTGCCGTCGTTGTTCGAGTACAGCGGGTTGGCCACCGGGGCCTTGCCGCTCAAAAAAATCACCTGGTCTTCGCCCGCCACCAGCACTAGGCGCACGGCCAGCTCGCGCTCGTACACGCCGTTCACACGGTTGACGGTCGTGGCCACGGCGGCCAGCACACTCGCCGTCGTGTTGCCCTGGGTGAGGGCGTACTCCGGGGTGCAGGCCACGGCTAGGCGGAAGGTGCGCAGCTGGGCCCCGTTGGGCTGTCCGGCCGCGGTGGCCGGCGCGGCGCGGGGCCCCCGGCCGGCCGTCTGGCAGGTCCAGCCGGCGGCGGGGGCGTCGCCTTTCGCGAAGGCCACGGCGTGGGTACTGTCGCCGGCGGGGTCGATGTAAAACGTCCGCCCCGCACGCAGCACCTGCGCGTGGAAGCCGGCGGGGCCCACGTCGAGGCGGGCCGTGGCCGTGGGGTCGTCGAGGCCCTGGGCCGCGTAGGTCTGGATTTGGGGAAACCGCGCTGCCAAGGCCGGGGCAAGCACTGGCACCGGCTGCACTCGGTAGCGCTGGCTACCGCCTTCGGGCAGGGGCAGGGCCAGCACCGCCCCGGCTGGCCGCAGGGCCGCCCGCACGGCGGGCAGGTCCACGCGCAGGGCCCGGCCGGGGCGCGGGGCGGCAGGTGGTCGGGCCGTTGCCGCTGAGGGCAGCGGCTGGTCGGCAAACCAAGCGTGCTGGGCCCGTGCTGGCATTGAAACCAATAAGGCCAGCCCTGCTAGCAGTTGCACCCAAATCAGCGCCGTGCCGCGCCGCCATACTTCAATGAAAAACAACACCATGGGGGCCGCTACTGAACGGGGGGTGGGAGGCAGATATTCGGCCTCAAGGTACACCGGGCAGCCCTAAAATATGCGTTTTTAGGCAATTATCTCCGCAGTGGTCAACACCTGGCCGGTGGCTGGAACAGGGCCCCGGCTGGCAAATTGGACAGTGCCGGCGCTTAGCGGGCGGCGTACACGCGCTGCACGCGGCGGTTTTGGCCGAATTGCCGGGCCAGCAAATCCGGGGCCTGGCCGGCGGCGGGGGCACGCAAAACTTGTTGCAGGGCCGCGTTGAGTTGGCGGCTGGTGCGGCGGCAAAGGCCGGAGCGGTGGCTCAGGTCGAGGCACAAACCGGGCAGGCGCTCTTCGTATGCGAGTTGGTCCTGGCCGTTGTAGAAGCGCACGATGGTGTAGTCGCGGGTAGTGAGGTTCGTTTCAACGTTCCAGTAGCCGGGCAAATCCGAGGCGGCGGGCCTCGACTGGGCGCGTGCGAGCGGCGAAATCAACAAGAGAAACACGACCGAAATTAGACGAAAAGGGCGGAAAGTTTTCATAGCTTGAAAGGAATTGTTGCGTGAAAACCTGGGACGATGAGCAGCCGCGGTGCCCGTATTTCCGAAAGCCAGGGCCCCCGGAAAAACGGGCCTGGCACCCGGCGTGGCTACAAGCCCACGGTGCGGGGCAGCAGGTAGGTGACCTGGCCCGCAATGGCTTGCCACTGCCCGTCTGCTTTTTGAAAGATGATGGTGCGCCGCACGTAGGTGTCCTGCACTCCGGTGGGGGTGCGGACCCGGGTGTGCTTGCTCACGACCAGCGAGGCCAGCCCGCCGGCGTAGGCAAACACGTCGAGCTGCGGCGCGATGCGCTCCACCGACACCCAGGGCCCGTGCAGCTGGGTCTGGATTTCGGCGGCTTTGTTGTTGATCCCGCCGAGGGGGGTGCAGTTGTAAAACGCCGGGGCGTAGTGGCGGGCAAAAAACGCCGAATCCCGGGCAATCATCGCGCGGTTGTGCTGGTCGTCCAGGCCGTAAAAAAAAGCTTTGGCTTCGGCCAAAGTGGCAAATTCTGGGGCCGGCGGGCGCCCTGCCGTTTCCTTGTGCGGATTGGCTCCCAAGGGCAGGAGCCATAGCAAGCAGGCTAAAATTTTCATCGTGGTTGGGGCGAAAAAGTGAGTGATGCAACGGCCGCCGGGGGCCCCCGGCGGCCGCTAACATGCCCAAAGATGGCCTCCGCGGACGGCCACCGCTTGCCTATTCGCCCGTCGACGCGGAGGCGGAGAAATACGGCAACCCCGCGTCGACCAACCGCCGGTTTGGTTGTTGGTCGACGCGGGGCTGCCGTTGGTCTACAAAGCGGGTTATCAGCGAATTGGCCGTGGGCTAATCGGTATATTTACTCAGATTTAACGCATTTATCGGCATGGCACAGACAGAAAGCCAGTGGCTGGCCCCGGCCCTCCGGGCGATTGACGAGCGGTGGTGGCTGCGGCACGGGCTGTTCTGGCTGGTGCGCACGGTGCTGATGACGTGGCTGTTTCTCTACTCGCTGCATACGACCACGGACTGGCACCTGGCCCTGCGCGACTCGCTGCTGCTGCTGCCGCCGGTGCTGCTGGCCACTTACGTCTTGCTTTACGGCGTGCTGCCCTTGCTGTGGCAGGAAGGGCGCGGCGGGCGCTTTTTGCTGCTGCTGGCGGGGTGGCTGGCCCTGCACCTGGCCTTGACCTTCGCCCACCGGTTTTACATTTTCATTCCGTCGCACCACCACCGGGCCTCCCTTTTTCCGGACTACCACATCGTGGTGGCCACCGGGGCCTACATGCCGCCGCTGCTCGTGGCCGGGGTGGCCGCCTGCCTGCGGGTGTTTCGGCAGTGGCGGCAGAAAGAGCAAGACAACGCCCGGCTCGCGCAGGAAAACTACCGGGCCGAGCTGCAATTGCTCAAAGCCCAGGTTCACCCGCACTTCCTTTTCAATACCCTCAACAACTTGTACGCCCTTACGCTCCAGCAGTCGGACCAGGCCCCGGCGGTGGTCGAGCGCCTGACGGGGCTACTGCAATTTGTGGTGGAGCAGGGCGATGCCCCGCTGGTGGCCCTGGGCGACGAAGTGGCCCTGCTCCGCAACTACCTCGCCTTGGAGCAGCTGCGCTACGGCGCGCGGCTGTCCCTGGAGTTCCGGGCCGACGGCATGCCCGCCACCGGCCGCATTGCGCCGCTGCTGCTGCTGCCGCTGGTCGAAAACGCCTTCAAGCACGGCGCGGCCGAGCAGGTGGCGCAAGCGCACATTGGCATCGCCCTGGCCGCGGAGGGCAACCGCTTCACCTGCGTCATCACCAACAGCAAAAACGCCGGCCCTGCCCCCGCACCGGGGCCCGAACGCATCGGCCTGCGCAACGTGCGCCAGCGCCTGCAACTGCTCTATCCGCAGCGGCACAGCTTCGACATCGAGGCCCGCGACGACACGTTCACCGTCCGGCTGGCGCTGCTGTTGCCGGGCCCGGGGGCCCCCGCGCCAGCAGAAACGTTCCGGCGGCCAGCGGCGGCGGGGTCCGCCGCTAAACCGGCCACCAGCCGCCGGGCCGTTCTACCGCATGCCCAGCTGCCAGCAGTGCCCCGCCCATGAAAACGTGGCTGCGGAACCGGGTCGTCCGGCACGTGCTGTTTTGGGCGGCCGTAATGGGGTTTTTCTTTTCGATTCAGCTGCCTGCTTATTTCATCGCGGGCACCAAGCTGGAAGTATGGACCTTGTTCCTTAACCAGTTGCCCGGGTCCGTGCTGGCCACATACCTGTTGCTGTACGGAATTTTGCCCCGGCTGCTGCGGCGGCGGCAACCGGCAGTTTTTCTACTGGCGCTGGCCGGCTGGGTGCTGGCCAGTGCGGGGTTAACTGGCCTGATCCAGGCATTTTTTGACCACGTAGTGGTGCCCAGCGCGTTTGGGGAGGCCCCAGCCCAGGCGTTTCGCTGGACCAAGTACCTGAACCCGACCTACACCTTTTTCACGCTGATGGTGACGGCCGGGGCCGCCAGCGCCATCAAGGTGGTGAACGACTGGTACGCGCAGCGGCGGCTCCAGCAGGCGCTGCTGCAACGCAAGCTGCACGCCGAGCTGCAATTGCTGAAAGCCCAGCTTCGACCCGCCTTTTTGTTCAACACCCTGCGCACGCTGCACGCCCTCGCGGCGCAAAAATCGCCGGACGCGCCAGCGGCGGTGCTGCACTTATCGGCCCTGCTGCGCTACCTGCTCTACGAAAGCCCGCGCGACGCGGTGCCGCTGGCCGACGAAGCCGAGATGATGCAGCACTACGTGGCCCTGGAAAAGCTTCGGCTGGGGCCCCGCGTGGACGTGTCGCTCAGCTTCAGCGGGGCCCTCGACGCCCACGCCGTGGCCCCGCTGCTGCTGCTGCCACTCATCGAAAACGCGTTTCGGCACGGCACCGGGGCCCTCCTCGATTGCCCCTGGGTGAGCATCGACTTGGTGGCAAAAAATAATTCCGTTACCTTCAAAGTAATTAACAGTCAAGACGGTGCCGAAGCCGAAGTAAGCGAAGGCCCTGGCCTGGGCACCCTGCGGCAGCGGCTGGCGCGCCTCTACCCCGGCCGGCACGAGCTGAAAACGGTGGCCGAGCCCGACAATTTTTTGGCGGCCCTGCACTTGCGGCCGGGCCCGCCGCCTGCCACCGCCGCGCTGCCCCGGGCCGCCCGGCAACCCGCCCCCAACCCGTAACCAGCCATGAAACTGCGGTGCTTATTGGTCGACGACGAACCCCCGGCCCTGGACGTGCTCAAAGCCTACGTGCGGGAAGTGGCCCACCTGGAGCTGGTTGCCACCTGCGGCAACGCGCTGGAGGCCTTCGGGGTGTTGCAGCAACAGCCCGTGGACCTGCTGTTTTTGGACGTTAAAATGCCCAAAATGCTGGGCACCGATTTCCTGCGCAGCCTGCGCCACCCGCCGCAGGTCATCTTCACCTCGGCCTACCGCGAGTACGCCTACGAGGGCTTCGAGTTGGACGCCGTGGACTATTTGCTCAAGCCCGTGTCGCTGGAGCGGTTCCTGAAAGCCGTGGCCAAAGCCAGCAAAACCGATGCCCCGGCCGGGCCCCCCGAGGCGGCCTACGCGGCCAACCCCGAGGCTTTTCTGTACTTCCGCATCGACCGCAAAATGGTGAAAGTGGTGCTGCGCGACATCCTCTACGTGGAAGGATTGAAAGATTACGTCAAGATCCACACCGTGGCCGGGGGCCCCCCGCTGGTGGTGAAGCAAACCGTGGCCGCGATGGAAGAAAAGCTCTCGGAGAGCAACTTCCTGCGCATCCACCGCTCGTTCATCGTGGCCCTCGACAAAATCCGCACCTACAGCGCCCGCCACATCGAAGTGGCCAACCAGGAGCTGCCCATCGGCCGCCTCTTCCACCAGCGGGTGGATGAAGTGCTGGGCGGCGCGGGCGGGGCCCCAGGCCGCCGCCCGGCGCTGATAATCATTTAAAAACCAGTTTCGCGTCGATGTTTTGCGCGACTTTCTTGCCCTGCATCTGGCCCTTTTCGATGGACGGGCGGTAGTGGATGCCGCCGTAGAGGCGGGACATGCCGGCTTCGGCACCCGCCTGCTCGAACGACGTGTAGGACCGGGCACCCAGCCCGAAGGGCACGTAGTTCTGGTCGGTGAAGGCGTAGTTGGGCCCGAACACTTCGGTGAGGGCCTCGGCGGCAGCGGCGGATACCGTCGCGTGGGCCGCGCTGTACTCGGGGTGCGAAGGGGTGATGATCAACGGCGTCCAGGTGGGCAGGCCCAGCGTCAGGCGCGCGTAGCTCACCGGCCGTAGTTGGTTGTACGTGTACTTCGCTTTGAAGACGCTGATGGCCGCGTCGTTCAGGCACAGGCCCAGCCGGGCGTAGGCGTACAAGGCTTTGTCCAGCGTTGCGTTCTCCTTGACCAGCACCTGCGCCAGGATGGAGTTCCAATGCCCCGGCGGGGTGAAGCTGTGGCCGTTGGCCGCATCGTTCCAAAACAAGGCAATGGCGGTTTGGTCGGCCGTGCGCGTTAGCGCGATGTCGCATACCTCTTTGCCCATCAGGTAGAAAGGAGAGCCGGCCACGTCGGAATACGCCATCGGCGGGCCGGGGTCGGCCCCGTCGCCGCTGCCGGCCACCAGCGTCCGCCGGCTGCCCCAATGCGGGAAAATGGGCGGCCCGAAGGCCGGGGGCGTGGGCACCCACAGGCCGGGGCCGGTGGGCGGCGTGTACGCCGCCGTGTTGTCGTAGCCGTCGGTTTTGGCCCACGCAATCACGGCGGCGGCCACCTGCTGTCCGAACTCAACCGAACGGCTGATGATGTCCGGGCTCAAGCTGGCTTGGTAGCCCGCTTTGGTCGCTGCCTCCAGCGAATCAATCGTTGCCAGGTTGGCCGGGGAGGCGTTGGTGAATATGCTGCGGTTGATGGCCGCCAGGGCCGCGTTGGCGCTCACGGGCCAACTATATACCTGGTTTTTATCGGCCACGGGCACGCCGACCAGGCCGTTGAGCTGGCCGGCCAGCGACTTGTAGCCCGCCATGCCGGGCACCACCGCCTCGTAGCCGGTGATGCCGCTGTAGCCGAAGGTCCGCCCGAAGACGTTGGCCGCCACGATCGGCGTGGTGCGGGTGATTTTCAACTGCAAATTTATCCACGCCACGGCCACGTCGGCGCGGTACGAAGCCGTGGCGGGCGAGGTAGCGGCGGCGGGGGCCGACGTGGTGTCTTTGGAGCAGGCCGTGGCACCAACGAACAGGCTGATCAGCAACAATCTGCAAAAAGTGACTGTCTTACCGGGGTGGTATTCTTTGATGGCTGTTTTCATGCGTGCTGGCAATTAGGCAGTGAAAAATGCAATGGATGAGTTTTTAAAATTATATATTCTAATATTTGAAAAGTCGCCCAAATTACGTATTTGACATGGCCATTGCCCGCTTTATCGACTAACTACAAAACGACGGCGACAGACGACGCCCGCCGGGGGCCCAACGACTCCAAACGTCGTTGGGCCCCCGGCGGGCGTCGTCTGTTTCGTGGTCTGATAAGAAACGCAGCAGGGCGTTTGCTAGCTGTCTATGTCAGGCATCCGTTTTCAGCAACACCACCTGGGCCCGGTCGGCGACGCTGATCTTGCGGCGAAAATCGACGTAGCCGGCGTAGGCCGCGGCCGGCAGGTGCAGGCGGGGCAGCTCCAGGCGGCGCACATACTGGATGGTGCCGTCCGGCAGGGTCTGGTAATGAGCCGAGTAGGTGCCGTAGGCCGTGGCCAGCTGCACGGGGCCGGGCAACGTTTCGGGGTGGCAGCCGGCGGGTAGGTGCAGGCGCACGGTGTCGGCCTGGAGGCTGGCGCGGGGCAACCACAGCGGCGACTGCCGCGTGCCCACCTGCGCGGGCAGGGCCGACAGCCGGCTCAGCAGGTTGGGACTGATGAAGAGGCGCTTGCCGCTGGGCGGCGCGAACCCGGGCAGGGTTAATCCCAGGATTTCAACCACTCCGGGCGTGCCCGCCACGGGGGCCGCCGCCAGTCCAAACTTGCTAATAGTGAACGTGGTAAGCCGCAGGTGCTCGGCCACGTAGGCCTTCTGCTCAACGGGGCTCAGCTCGTGCAGCAGCTGGGTGTACACGTCTTGCTCTTGGCCGGTGCGCAGGGTGCGGGCGGTGGCCGTGGCGGCCCCCTGCGCGTCGAGGTACAGGTCGATGCGCCGCTCGCGGCGGTTGTCGGCGGCCCGGTAGCGGGGCGTGGCCACCACCTTGCCGCCCTGGGGCGTGAGCAGCAGCGCGTGGCGGTTGCCAGTAAAGCTGCCCATGTAGCCCAAGGCATTGGTCTGGCTGGTGCATTCCAGCCACAGCGTATCGGGCCGGCCACCCTTGGCCATCGGCACGCACACAATGGCGTGGTTGAACTGGTTGCTGGGAAAGTCGGCGCGCAGGTCGGCGTGGTCAGAGCCGGCCCCCACCAGGGCCACGTAGGCCGGCACGCCGGCGGTGGCCAACAGGGCCATGGCGTAGTTGCTCAGCGCCTTGCAGTCGCCGTAGCCGGTGGCGGCCACGGCGCTGGCCGGGAAGGTCTGCCAGCCGCCCAGGCCCAGCTGCACCGAAATGTAGCGGGTACTGCCTTGCAGCAACTCGTATAGCCGGGCCACCCGCACGCGCGGGTCGGGGGCGTCTTTAATCAGCCCGGCCACCTTGGCCACCATAGCGGGCGGCAGCACGGCGCGGCCGGCGTTCAACTCGTAGCTCCACTGGCCGAACGACTGCCAAGTGGCGGCCGAGCCGCGGTGTCCCTGCACCTCAAAATCGCCGGGGGCCAGGGCCACGGCGGGCGCGGTTTCGGCCAGCGACGGGGCATCGTCCTCTTCGTCAAGGGCAGGGCAGCTGGCCAGGGCCCAAGTGTACTGCTCCTGGCCGCCCGCGCTGGTGTGCTGCCCGGGGGCCCCGGTGGGCCACTGCTGCTCCTGGTAGCGCAGGGGCAGGGCGGCGGGGGTGCTCACGCGCAGCGAAGCCGTTTGCACGGCCAGGCCCTCTTCGTCCTGGGGCTGCCAGGTGGGGTAAAACAGGGGGTTGTCGGACACCACCTCGTAATCAAACTCCACGGTGTAAGGGGCTTGGGGCTGGCGCAGGTCGGCGTAGCGCACCCGCACGTCGGTCATCAGGCTGCCGCCGGCGTCGCCCACGCCCTGGTCGCGGATTTCGCTGGCCCGCAGCTGGTGCAGCAGGCGGCCGTCAGCATCGTACACAGCCCCGCGCAGGTAGGAAATGGCGTTCAGGGCGTCGTAGCTCACCACATTGCGGCCGAAGGCGTCGCCGCCCTGGTCGAGCACCGTTATCACCTTGTGCACGGTGTGGACCAGGCGGCCGGCCGATTTTACGGTTACCACCTCGTCGTCGGCGCGCAGCACGGCGTGGGCCCCTTCGCGCAAGGCGGCCGGAATGGCCGCCACAGGGTACTTAGGCTCCGGGGCTAGCAGCGCGGGGTGGGGCGCGCGGGCACTGCTCAGGGGCAGGGCCAGCAGCAGTGGTAGGAAGGCTTTCACTGTCATTAATTTTAGTAGCTGTTAGCTGATGGCCGTTGGCTTATGGCCGTTGTTCAATGGACTGAAAGCTATAAGCCAACAGCTAACAGCTGAATATTTACGCTTTTTTCTTAATGACCAGCCGTTCGGCTTGCTTTTCCAGCATCAAGCGGTAGAACTCGCGCAAATGCACGTATTCCTCGGCGGCGTAGGCGGACTTGCGCAACACCAAGCGGCTGGTGAGCTGCACCGTGGTTCCGGTGGTGGCCACGCTGTAGAGGTAGCGCCCGCCGTTGTCGGGCAGGTCGATGATGGCGGGCTTGGGCGTTTCGGCCAGCTCGTAACCCTCGGGCAGCGTTAATGTCACGAGCATCAAATCTTCCTGCGGGGAACCGAAATCGACCGGGTATTGCCGGTCTTCGTGCCGAAAGGGGTTCTGGGCGGTAGTCAACTCGTGCAGCGGGCTCAGGTAGAGCGTGCCGGCGGTGGCGTTGTCGTCGGGGGCCTGCGTGAAAGCATAGTCCAGCGTCAAGGGCTGTTGCACGTCGTCGTGCTTGGCGATGGCGGCTTCGGGCACGGTCCAAGTGGTGTGCTGGCGACCGATTTCGGCCAAGTACTTTTTCTCGCCCAGCCGACCTAATTCCTCGCGGGCGTCGGCCCCGGCGTAGCCGGCGTGCTCTTCATGCACCTTGCCGGCCAAGCCGCCCTGTGCGTCCAGCGCCAGCTTTGCTTGCTGGTAATGCACGTGGCGCTGGCTAGGGCTCAGGTCTACCCAGCGGCTGGCGCTGGCCTCGGGCATGACGAGGCGACCGGTCCGGCTGAGGCAGCGCTCGGGCAGCATCCCGCAGGGCAAATCGGGGTCGGTGGCGTCCACGAGCAACTCCTTGCCATCGGCCAGCGGCACGAGGGCCACCACGTAGTTGAATTTTTCGAGCAGCGGGTAGTGCTCGTCAACGCGGCCGTGGTCGCGGGTGCTCAGCAGCACGGGGTGCGCGGCCAGGCCGGCGGTGCGCAACGCGGCGATGAGCAGCAGGTTCACGTCGGCCGAAGTGCCGCTGTGCGCGTCGTAGGCTTTGCGCAGCGAGCCGGTGGTCACCAGGCGGTTGTTGCCGTTGTAGCGCACGCTGGCGAGGATAATTTGCCGCACGGCCGCCGCGCGCCGGGCCGGGTCGGGGTACTTGGCCGCCAGGGCCTGCACCTGCTCCTTGAGGAAACCGCCCCGGTCGAGCTGCCGCCCGAAGTCGTCGCTGGCCAGCAAGTCCTCGTTGATTTTTTCCCAGGTGCCGGCCGCCGTGTGGTAGCCCTGTCCGGGCATGCGCGTGCCGGCCAGCTCAAAATCGATGCGCGCCACGTAGTCGTCGGTCGTGGTCATGAACGGCTCCTCGCGCATCACCGGCACGTCCTTCATGGCCCAGCGGTAGTTGGTGAGGCGCGAGGTGATGATTTCGTTGCTGGCCGATTCGCGGTTGCCTTCGCCGTCGAAGCCGCCCGACGTGTGCAGCGAGTACTGGCCGCTGCCGTCCTCCTTGGTGTTCACAGCCAAGGGCACGTAGCCCTGCATCAGCATCTTGTAATCGAAATATTCGGGGATGGCCGCCCGGTACTCGCTCCAGCGCACCGGGTAGGGCCCCTGGAACGCCCAGTCCTGGAGGTTAAAGTAAAAGTCCGACGTTACGGTGTAGGCGTACTCAATCACCGACCCCTCGTGCACGTCGGGCAACGTAAACTTGCGCATGCGCACGTTGGCCGTGCGCTCCTCGATGAAGGTTTTGCTGGCATCGAGCTTGGCTTTTTGCACCTGGCCGCCCACCAAGTTGTAAGTTGTGCCGCGTAGCGCGGAAAGCTTTTCTTCCGAGCTGTTGCGGTGGTAAAGCGGCACCAGCACGGTGGCCGCGTCGTAGCCGGCTTTCTTCAGAATTTTGATGCGCGTTACCCGGTCGGTTTCCAGCTGGAAGCTGCTGCCGTTGAGCTTGAAGCGGGTGGCCCCGGAATCGTACAGCACCACGGCGGCCGCTGCGCTGTCGCCTTTAAAAGACTCGGCTTTGAAATCCTGGGGGTCGGGCTTGCCCAATTTGATGGGTTCGGGCTGGGCCTGGGCCAGCAGGCCGCCCAGCAGCGCCGGGCCCAGCAGCGTAAGCCGCCGAAAAAGTATTGTTGCAGTCATGCAGCAGAATGAAAAGGAAAGAAATTTGATGCTAAATATAAGCGCAACATTATCGTATTTGCGCTATGTTGATCCGGCCCGGTGCGGCGGTCGTTCGGTTCAGGCTTTTTTCCGGATGACGAGCCGTTCGGCCTGCTTTTCCAGCATCAGGCGGTAGAACTCACGCAAGTGGGTGTAGTCTTCGGCGGCGTACACCGACTTGGGCAGCGCGAGGCGGCTGACCAGCTGCACGGTGGGCCCCACGGCGGTCACGCTGTAGCTGTAGCGCCCGCCGCCGTCGGCCAGGTCGATGATGGCGGGCTTGGGCGTTTCGGCCAGCTCGTAGCCGGCGGGCAGCGTCAGGGTCACGAGCAAAACCTCGTCCTGCGGGGCCCCGAAGTCCACCGGATATTGCCGGTCTTCGCGGCGGAAAGGGTTTTGGCCGTCGGCCAATTCACGCAGCGGACTCAGATAAAGCGTGCCAGCGGTGGCGTTGTCGTCGGGGGCTTGCGTGAAAGCGTAGTTCAGGGCCAGTGGGCGCTGCACGTCGTCGCGCCCGGCCACGGCCAGCGCGCCCAGGGCCCAGGCCGGGTGCTGGCGGCCGATTTCGGCCAAGTACTTTTTCTCGCCCAGCCGGGCCAACTCCTCGCGGACGTCGGCTCCGGCGTAGCCGCTGTATTCCTCGTGGACCGTGCCGGCGAGGGCCCCTTGCGCATCCAGCGTCAATTGCACCTGTTGGTAGTGCACGTGGTGCTGGGCGGGGCTCAGGCTCACCCAGCGGCCGGCCGTGGCGTCGGCCGCCACCAGGCGGCCGGTTTGGTTGAGGCAGCGCTCGGGCAGCGCGCCGCAGGGCAGGCCGGGGTCGGTGGCGTCCACGAGCAGGTCCTGGCCGCCGGCCAGCGGCACGAGGGCCACTACGTAGTTGAATTTTTCGAGCAACGGGTAGGTCTGGTTCACGCGGCCGTGGTCGCGGGTGCTCAGCAGCACGGGCTGGGCGGGCAGGCCGGCGGCGCGCAGGGCCGCCAGCAACAGCAAATTCACGTCGGCCGAGGTGCCGCTGTGCGCGTCGTAGGCGCGGCGCAGCGCGTTTTCGGTGGCGTAGCGGTTGGTGCCGTTGTAGCGCACGGCGGCCAGCACGAAGCTGCGCACGGCGGCCGCGCGCCCGGCTGGGTCGGGGTACTTATCGGCCAGGGCCCGCATCGGCTCCTTCAGAAAGTTCGCCCCGTCGAGCTGCTGGCCAAAGTCGTCGTCGGCCAGCAGGCGGGCGTTGATTTTCGCCCAGGTTTCGCTCAGGTCGCGGTAGGGCCGCTCGGGCCACTGCTCGCCCACGAGCTGAAAGTCAATCCGCGCCTCGTAGTCGGCTGCGGCCGTGGTGTAGGGCTCCTGGCGCAGGGCGGGCGCGTCCTGCATCGCCCACTGGTACTGCTCGGTGGGGGCCGACACGGTCAGCGTGTTCTGGGTCTGGCCGATGCCGACTTCGTTATTTTCTACCAGCAAGCTGGTTTTGCCCATGGTCGGCTTGTCGAGGGTCAGCGGCCGGCTGCCCTGGATGACGATTTTATACTTGTAAAACACCGGAATGCTGGCCCGGTACTCGCTCCAGCGCACCGGGTAGGGCCCCTGAAACACCCAGTTCTGGAAGTTGAAGAGGAAATCTGACGTGAGGGTGTAGGCGTACTCCAGTACGGCCCCTTCGTGCACGTTGGGCAGCGTGAAGCGGCGCACGTTCACGTGGGGGCTGCGCTTTTCCAGGAATTCGCCGCCGGCGTCGAGCCCGGTTTTTTGCACCTGCCCGTTCACAAGGTAGTAGGTGAAGCCGCGCAGGTTGGTGATTTGCTCCTGCTTGCCGTCGCGGTGGTAGAGCGGGATTTCGACCGTGGCCGCGTCGTAGCCCGACTTTTTGAGAATTTTCACCCGCGTCACCCGCTCGAACACGATCCGAAACCCGTCGCGGTAGCCAATCAGCCGCGAGCGGCCGTAGTCGCACAGCACCACGGCCCCCGCCGCGCTGTCGGCGGCAAACGTTTCAGGCCGGAAGTCTTTCGCGTCGGGCTGGCCGAATTTGATGGGGTCCGGCGCCGTCTGGGCCCGGGCCCCGCTCAGCAGCCACAGCAAAGCGCTGCGGCGCAGCAATAAAGCAAAAGACATGGTGGAGAAAGAAGGAAGCCGGGAAAGACGAGGTTAAAAGTATCGCATTCACCAGAAATTCCGCTTTTCTTCATGTTTATTTTTTACGTCGCCTCGGCGGGCACCGCCGCGGGGCGCGTGAACAGGAAGGCCAGCGCGGCCAGCACGCTGGCCAGGCTGGCGGCGTGCACCCACGGCAGGCGGCCGGCCTGGTTATCGAACACCCAGCCCGCCAGCAGGGCCCCCAGGCCGATGCCGGTTTCGAGGGCGATGTACATGGTGGCCACGCCGCGGCCCCGGCGCTCGGGGTGGCTCAGGTCCACGGTCCAGGCGTAGAGGGTGGGCGAGTTCAGGCCCGTGCCCAGGCCAAATACTATGGCCCCGGCCAGAAACACCGGCACCGACGGCGACCACACCAGCAGCGCCAGCCCCCCGGCCAGCAGCCCCGCCGACCACCGCAGCACCGGCACGCGCCCGTGCGTATCGGAGGCCTTGCCCGCCAGCAGCCGCACGGCCAGCGAGGCCACGGTGAAGCAGATGTAAAATAGCCCCTTGGTGGGCCCCACCAGCCCCAGCAGCCGGCTTTGGTCGGGAATAACCGTCAGCACGGCCCCGTACGGGAACAGGCACAGCAGCGTGACCAGCGCCGGCGCGAACACCCGCGGCTCCAGCACTTCGTGCCAGTTCAGCTTTAGCAAAGAGAAGCTGAACCGCTGCCGCTGGGCCACGGGCAGCGTTTCGGTGAGGGTGCCCTGCACCAGCAGCGAGAGCAGCGCCAGGCCGCTGGAGCAGTAGAACATGGTGTTCAGCGAATAGTGCTGGGCCACCCACGAGCCGAAGGCGGGCCCGGCGGCCATGCCCAGGCTGCCCGTCACGCCGAGCAGGCCCATGGCCTCGCCCCGCCGCGCCACGGGCACGATGTCGGCAATGAACGCCGCCGTGCCCGTGGGCTTGAACCCCGTGCTGAACCCGTGCAGCAGCCGCAGCCCCAGAAATCCGGTGACGGTGAGGGCCCACGGGTAAAAGAACCCGCATACAAAGCAGACCAGCGACCCGAACACCATCACCGGAATGCGCCCCACCGTGTCGGCCAGCTTCCCGCTAAAGGGCCGCGACAGCCCCGCCGTGACGGTGAACAGCGCAATAATGAACCCCTTGTACTCGCCCCCGCCCAGCCGCGTGAGGTGCTCGGGCAGCTCGGGCAGCAGCAGGTTGAAGCTCGCAAAAAACAGAAACGACGAGAGGCACATCAGCCAAAATCCGGTTTGGTAGGGCCGGGTGGCCGGGGCGGTAGCAGTAGTGGGGGACATAGGGCCCCAAAGGTCGGGCGGCGGGCCGGGAGTTTGGCGTTGCGCCGCCGGGTCGTGGCGCGGCGGCCGGGGCCGCCGCCCTCCGCTTTTGATGGCTCGGGCGGCGCTACATTCGCAGCCGCTGCCCTGTTGTGGGGCGGGGATGGCGGCCGGGCCTGTTGCCCGGCTGCGGACAGTCCCGGCCCCGGCCGGGCATAACCTTCTTTTGCCGATGCATTTATTCACGTTGCGCGGGTGGCTGGTGCCGGTCGCGGCCGGCCTGCTGCTGGCAGGCTGCCAGGGCCAGTCCACCACCACTTCGGAAACCTCCGCTGCCGGCGCGCCCGCCGAAGCGGCCCCCACCGACACGGCCAGCGTGCCCGCGCCGGCCGACGGCATCACGCCCGCGCTGCTGGCCCAGCACATCAAAGTGCTGGCCTCGGATGCGTTCCAGGGCCGGCGGCCGTTCACGGCGGGCGAGGAAAAAGCCACCGCCTACCTGGCGGCCGAATTCAAGAAGCTGGGCCTGCAACCGGGCCCCAACGGCAGCTACTTCCAGGCCGTGCCGCTGGTGGAAATTGCCGGTAAGCCCGATTCGACGGCCACCATCGCCGGCAACGGCAAGAGTTTGACGCTGCACTACCGCACGGACTACATGTTCCTGACCGAGCACGAGCAGCCCACGGTCGAAATCAAGAACTCGCCGCTAGTATTCGCCGGCTACGGCGTGACGGCCCCCGAGTACCAGTGGGACGACTACGCCGGCCTCGACGTGAAGGGCAAGACCGTGGTGGTGCTCATCAACGACCCCGGCAACGCGGGCAACGACACCACCATGTTCCAAGGCAAGGCCATGACGTACTACGGCCGTTGGGGCTACAAGTACGAGGAAGCCGCCCGCCACGGGGCCACCGGCCTGCTCATCGTCCACGACACCAAGCCCGCCTCCTACCCCTGGACGGTGGTGCAGAGCAGCAACGGCGGGGCCAAGCTGCACCCCCAAACGCCCGACCACGGGGCCCACAAAGTGGCCCTCGAAGGCTGGATGACGCTGGACGCCGCCAAGCGCCTCTTCACCGCCGCCGGCCAGAACTACGAGGCCCTCTACGCCGCTGCTAACCAGCGCGGCTTCAAGGGCAAAGCGCTGGGCCTGAACCTGACCACCACACTGCACAACAAAATCACTTACAAAACCTCGAAAAACGTGGTGGCCGTGTTGCCCGGCACCACCCGGCCCAAGGAATACATTATTTACTCGGCGCACTGGGACCACCTGGGCATCGGGCCGGCCATTGCGGGCGACTCGATTTACAACGGGGCCCTGGACAACGCCAGCGGCTGCGCCGGCCTGCTGGCCATTGCCACCGGCTTTGTGCAGGCAAAGCAAAAGCCGGCCCGCAGCGTCGTGTTCCTGGCCGTGACGGGCGAGGAGCAGGGCCTGCTGGGCTCGGACTACTACGCCCAGCACCCGCTGTTTCCGGTGGCTAACACCGTGGCCGACATCAACATGGACGAGCTGCTGGCCTTCGGGCCCATGCGCGACCTCACCATCACCGGCTACGGGCAGTCGGATCTGGACGACTACGCCCGCGCCGCCGCCAAGGAGCAAAACCGCTACGTCATCCCGTACCAGCACCCCGAAACCGGCAGCTTCTACCGCTCCGACCATTTCAGCTTCGCCAAAGTGGGCGTGCCGGCGCTCTACGCCAGCGGCTCGTTCGAGAGCCGCCTGCACGGCAAAGCTTTCGCCGAAAAAGAGCGCGAAGACTTCGAGGCCAACAATTACCACCAGCCCTCCGACCAGTACAACCCCAAGTGGGACCTGCGCGGCGCAGCCCAGGACGCCCGCCTCTTGTTCCGCATCGGCCAGAAGCTGGCTTCCGAAACCACCTTCCCGAGCTGGAAAGCCACTTCGGAGTTCCGGGCCACGCGCGAGAAGAGCCGGGCAGGGAAATAAGCGCGGCCGGCCGACTAACCGCCGTTCCGCGGTTGGCGCGGGGCTTTGCCTCGTGCCGAGTTGCTGCGGGCCTCTGGCCCGCACCCTGGAACGATGCTGTTGCCAACCGGGCAGCGATTGCGGGCCCGAGGCCCGCCCGTAGCCGGCACGGGGCAAAGCCCCGCGCCAACCGCGGAACAGCGGTTAAATTCTGCGCAGCGATGCCGGCCGCGCCGGGGCCCTACTTGCCGGCGGCTACCAGCTTCAATTTGCTTTGCAATGCGTCCAGCGCCGGGCGCGGCAGGTATTGCCCGTCGGCAATGACGGCCACGATTTTGCGCGTGTTGGCAATGTTGTCGAGCGGGTTGGCGCTGAGCAGCACCAGGTCGGCCAACCGGCCGGGGTGCTGGTCTTGATTTCGTATAGGGTGGCCTCGGGCAGCTTGCCGTTCACGCGGTGCGCAAGCCCCGGCTGGCACGGGGCAAAGCCCCGCACCAGCCGTGCTGCCGCTGCGCCAAGCCGGCAAGGGGTTCACAACGCGGGCGTCGTGCCCGCAACGCGGCGCTTGGCAACCACGCCGCGGCGCTTGTTGGCATCGGCGAAAGCGGTGTACAGCTCGGCCCAGCGGAAGCCCGGGTCCGCGTCGGTGCGCTGGCCTTTGAGCAGCGTGTCCATCAGGCGCAGGGCGGCGCTGAGGCGGCGCAGCAGCTCGGGCAGGGCCAGGGACGCGAGGCGCGGGGCCGCTTTGGCATCGGTTTGGGCATCGTTGGCCGCGTCAAATTCGTCGGCGGCAGCGGCCGGGGCCTGGATGATGGCGTCGGAGAGGCGGTAATCGGCGCGCACCTGGGCGGGCAGGGCCTGCACGGCTTTCACCAGGTCGCGCACGTGGTTCACGTCTTCGGTGGCCTCGCCGTAGCGCACGTCGGCGTAGGAAAGGCTAAAGGTTTGCTTCAGTCCGAGCTGGCCGGTGGCCAGGGCGTAGCCCACGGCGCGGGCCGAAAGGGTGGCGGTGGCCAGGGCCATTTTTTCGCGGGCGGCTTCTTTGCCGGTGCTGCTGGCCTGGGTCAGGGTGTCCTGGGTGGCCTGCTGGGTTTCGATGGCCATTACCAGCGCGGCGCGGGCGGCATCGGCGGCGAGCAGCGGCGGGAAATCGCTCAGTTCGGCTTGGTAGGGGGCCACGGCCAGGCCCACGCGCTGGCCGCTGTTGAGAATAGAGGTTGCTCGGGTATTCATAAAAAATTGAAGGGGTTGGGAATTGGGAAGCTGAAATGTACTTGGTCCCAAGCCAAGCGGCGCGTTACCGAAGCGCTTGGTTGCTGTTTTTTCATCAAAAACAGCCTTGGTAGCAAGCAGAAGTCTTTTAAGGTTTAAAAACCTATGTAAGCGAAGTCGAGGCGCGTGCAAGCACGTCCGTGATGCATGCGAGCGAGTTCGTGGCGCGTGTAAGCGGATTTGGGACGCGTGCAAGCAAACTCGTGATGCATGCAAGCACGTCCGAGGCGTGTGCAAGCACGCCCGTGGTGCGTGTAAGCACGCCCGTGCTGTGTGTAAGCGAGCCCGTGATGCATGCGAGCAAGCCCGTGATGCGTGTGAGCGACTACGGGCCTACATTCGCATGCGCCGCTGAAACGAACGCATCCCCCGCTTTTATGAAGGAAATAAGCAAGTATTTGCTGCTCGTTATTTGCTGTTTTGGCTTGAATGCCGCGCCGGCCGGCGTCGCGGCCGGTGCTACCAATACTTTGCCGGCAACGGCGCTGCAACCCTGCGGCCGGTACCGGCTGAACGACGCGCAACAGCTCGAATTGATTGGTTCGGCGGTGCATTTTGGGTTCAGCTTTGAGGGGCCGCAGTGCGAAATTTACGCGTCGTTGCCGGCGGCCGACGGCCACAATTATTTGCAGTACGAGCTGGACGGCGTGTACCAGCGCCGCATCCGGGTGGAGGGCAACGCGAAGGCCCCGCTGGTGCTCGCGGCCCCGGGCCCGGGCCGGCACACGGTGTGGGTGTACAAGGCCACCGAAGCCCACACGGGGCCCATTTTCATCCAAAAAATAACCGGCCAGCGGCTAAAAGCCCTCCGCGAGCCGGCCGCGCCGCTCATTGAATTCATCGGCAACAGCATCACCTGCGGCGCGGCGATGGACGCGTCGGAAGTGCCCTGCGGCACCGGCGTGTACCACGACCAGCACAATGCCTACCAGGCCTACGGCCCCCGGGTGGCCCGGGCCCTCGGGGCCCGCTTCGTGCTGAGCAGCGTGAGCGGCATCGGCATGTACCGCAACTGGAACAGCGCCGGGCCCACCATGCCCCAAGTGTACGAAAAGATGGATTTTCAGGAAGCCAGCCCGCAGCGGTGGGACTTTGCCGCCTTCACGCCCGCGGTGGTCAGCATCGCGCTGGGCACAAACGACTTCAGCAACGGCGACGGCCAGCACGAGCGGCTGCCGTTCGACAGCGCCCAGTTCGTGGGCCGCTACCTGGAGTTTGTGGCGCTGGTGAAATCCAAGTACCCCCGGGCCCGGATTGCCCTGTTGAGCAGCCCGATGGTCAACGTCCGCAACCGGACGACCCTGCAAAACTGCCTGTCGGCCGTCAAAGCCAAAACCGACGCCGGCCACCCCACCGACCCGCCCGTGGCCCTGTACTTCTTCCAGCCGATGCAGGCCCACGGCTGCGGTGGCCACCCCAACGTGGAAGACCACGCCCTCCTGGCCAAAGAGCTGGAGCCCTTTTTCCGGCCGCTGGTGTCGGCGAAACAGTAGGAAACGCGAGCCCCAACGGGGCGGCTTAGCCTGGCTTTTGCCAGCGCTTCGCTCCCTGCCAAAACGGCGGCCTTGGCCTTCCGGCCCCAACCTTGCCCGGGGCCCGGTAATGCTTGACTTTCTGAAAACTATCTCCGCCAAAAACCCCAACGGCGGCCGGGGCCCCGAGAAGCCCGCCGTGAGCGTGCGCGAGCGGGTGGGGGCCCTGCGCCACCTGCCGGCCTTCCTCAAACTCATCTGGCACACCAGCCCGGCCCTCACGGTGGGCAACGTGCTGCTGCGGCTGCTGCGGGCGGCCCTGCCGCTGGCCACGCTCTACGTGGGCAAGCTGATTCTTGACGACGTGGTGCACCTCACGCGGCTGCCGGCCGGGCAGCGGGTGCTGGGGCCCGTGGGGGCCCTGGTCGCCCTGGAGTTCGGCCTCGTGCTGCTGGCCGACGCCTCGGGCCGCGCCGTGGCCTTGCTCGACTCGCTGCTCGGCGACTTGTTCGCCAACGCCTCGTCCATCCGCCTCATGGAGCACGCCGCCGAGCTGGATTTGGACCAGTTCGAGGACAGCACGTTTTACGACAAGCTGGAGCGGGCCCGGCGGCAGACGCTCTCGCGCTCGGTGCTGATGAGCCAAGTGCTGGCCCAGGGCCAGGACGCCGTGACGCTCGTGCTGCTGGCCGCCGGGCTGGTGGCCTTCCAGCCGTGGCTGCTGGGGCTGCTGCTGCTGGCCGTGGTGCCGGCCTTCCTGGGCGAGAGCCACTTCAATGAGCGCAGCTATTCTCTGAGCCACTCCTGGACGCCCGAGCGCCGCGAGCTGGACTACCTGCGCCAAACCGGGGCCTCCGACGAAACGGCCAAGGAGGTGAAAATCTTCGGCCTCTCGGACTTCCTCACCGACCGCTTCCGCACGCTCTCCGACCAGTTTTACACCCAAAACAAGGGCCTGTCGCTGCGCCGGGCGGGGTGGGGCACGCTCTTCGCCGCCGTGGGCGCGGCCGGCTACTACGGGGCGTACGTCTACATTTTGGCGCGGGCCGTGGCCGGGCAGATTTCCATCGGGCAGCTTACCTTTCTGGCCGGCTCGTTTGGGCGGCTCCGGGCCCTGCTCGAAGGCATTTTGAGCCGCTTCAGCTCGGTGGCCGACGGGGCCTTGTACTTGCAGGATTTCTTTGATTTCTTTGCGTTGCGGCCAAAAATCACGCGCCAGGCGGTGGGAGTGGAGACCGCCCGGCCTTTCCCGCGCCCCATCCGGCAGGGATTTCAGTTTGAAAACGTCGGGTTTCAGTACAAGAATGGTACAAAATGGGCCATTCGTAACTTGTCGTTTGAACTGCGAGCCGGTGAAAAGCTGGCATTAGTGGGCGAGAACGGAGCCGGCAAAACCACGCTCGTCAAGCTCTTGGCCCGCCTCTACGACCCCAGCGAAGGCCGTATTCTGCTCGACGGCTACGACCTGTGCGAGTACGATCCCGCCGAGCTGCGCCAGGAAATCGGCGTCATCTTCCAGGATTTTGTGCGCTTCCAGCTGCCGGCCGGCCAAAACCTGGCCGTGGGCCGCATCGGCGAGCGCCACAACCAGCCCCGCATCGAAACCGCCGCCCACCAGAGCCTCGCCGATTCGGTGATTGCCAAACTGCCCGGCGGCTACGACCAAATGATTGGCCGCCGCTTCAACGGCGGCGTGGACCTGAGCGGCGGCGAGTGGCAGAAAATCGCCCTTGGCCGCGCCTACATGCGCGACGCTCAGCTCCTAATATTGGACGAGCCCACGGCCGCCCTCGACGCCCGCGCCGAGCACGAAGTATTCCAGCGCTTCGCCGAACTCACCCGCGGCAAAACCGCCGTCCTCATCAGCCACCGCTTCAGCACCGTGCGCATGGCCGACCGCATCCTGGTGATTGAGAATGGCCAGTTCGTCGAAATCGGGGCCCACGAAGCGCTACTGGCCAAGGGCGGCCGCTACGCCGAGCTGTTTGCGCTGCAGGCCGCCGGCTACCGGTAGGGGTTTGGGCTACTAACTTGCGGGTATCATGCCGACAGTGGGGTATACTCGTAGGTTTCGGCACAAGGGCAATAGCTCGGTATTAGACGTAATAAATCAATCAGGGATTATGACTGACGAGCAAGTAAAGCAACATCATGAGAAGGTCGAAGCCAATATTGCAAAATTTGGCTATAACTCGACTTTTGTCTTTTCCAATACTACGCCCTCATTTTGTTATTCGACTGGTATTTATAGAAATTTTGGAATACCAGAACTTCTTATTTCATCTTTACCACAGAATTTGTCACATGAACTTATTGAAAATTACTTAAATAAGTTTAAAAATGCAGACTCAATTCCATTGAATGAGAAGATAAGCAACTTGACTGATAGATTTCCAATTTACTTGATAGAGGTGTCGAAAGACAAATTAACGGAATTAGTGCTTACAAGCATTAGATATTATAAGAATGATGATTTCAAGTATTTACAATTAATTTATCCAGATACCAAGGGGTGCTTTCCCAATGATAGTAGATACGATTATGACCAGGAAATAATGGGCCAATTCGACAATTGAATGTTCATTTCAGAACTCCGCACCATTATAACATTCGATGACGCTCCAAACATCACGATGGCTAGCGCCACCCCAATTTCGGCTAGCACTACTATACGCCGCCGCTACTCTGGTTACTCCTCATCTGGCGAAGCGTACGATTCGTCGGCCGCCGCGGAGCCGGTTTTCATCGGTGCTACGCCCGCCTCTTCGTAAATCTGTGCCAGCGTCATCGTCAGCCCCAACTCCGGGATAACTAACTTGTCTTCGGCTTCGGCCAGGGCGGTATGGCCCCACACGCCGTGCTCCGTGAGTTGGTACCACTCTACGAGCCAGGTTTTTTGCGATACCAGCAGGTAGTGGCGCAGGCTCGGCAGCTTCTTGTACTGGTTAAATTTCAGCCCCCGGTCGTAGGCTTCGGTGGAGGGCGAGAGTACTTCCACGACGAGCACCGGGCTGTATAGCTGCTGGCTTTCGCGCTGGTCGTGCGGGTCGCAGCTTACCATCACGTCGGGGTAGGCGTAGTGGCGGTTTTCCTCCACGGACAGCCGCACGGCTTCCATCTGTACCCGGCATTGCTTGCCTCGCAGGGCCTGTCGGCAAGCCAGCGCTATGTTAAGCGCAATGGTATTGTGCGCAATGCTGGCCCTAGCCATCGCAAATACCTCGCCCTCGAAAAACTCATGGCGCGCATCGCCCCCTTCTTCCAAGGCAAAATATTCTGCTACCGTGTAGCGGCGCTGCTGCGTTTCGGCCTGTCCCATAGCCAAAGATAATGGCCGCTGGTAGCAAATAAGTCGCATTCGGCCGCGTCTATATGCGCTACGCCGAGCTGTTTGCCCTGCAAGCCGCCGGCTACCGGTAGCAGCCGCGCTGCGGCAAAGCTGTATTTTAGCCGCTCCCACTTATTACCTGGCATGGCTTCTTCGAAAACGGCGCTGTACACGGCCCTGGCGGCCAACTTGGGCATCGCGGCCACCAAGTTTGTGGCGGCCAGCGTCTCGGGCAGCTCCGCGATGCTTTCCGAGGGTATCCACTCGCTAGTCGACACCGGCAATGAGTTGCTGCTGTTGTTGGGCCTGCGTCGCAGCCAGCGGCCGCCCGACCAGCGGCGGCCCTTTGGCTACGGCCGGGAGCAATATTTCTGGGCCTACGTGGTGGCCCTGCTGATTTTTGCGGTCGGCGGGGGCCTCTCGTTCTACGAAGGCATTGTGCACCTGCGGCACCCGGAGCCGATGAAGAACCCGTTTTGGAACTACCTCGTGCTGGGCGTCGCGTTTGCTCTGGACGGTTACTCCTTGCGCACGGCCTGGCAAGCTTTCAACGCGCAACGGGGAGAACAACCGTTCTGGAAAGCTCTGAAAAACAGCAAGGATTCCGCCACATTTACCGTCTTATTCGAAGATTCGTCCGACGTGTTGGGCCTGTTCATCGCCTTTCTAGGGGTATTTTTGGGTCATACTTTTCAGAACCCGTACTTCGATGGCCTGGCTTCGGTGCTGATTGGGCTGCTGCTGATGGCCGTGGCCGGGGCCCTGGCCAGCCAAAGCAAAAGCCTGCTGCTGGGCGAGGGCGTCGACGCGGAAACCGTCCGCCAACTCGTGGCCCTGACCGAAGCCGACCCCGCGGTGGTCAAGTCCCTGCGCATCGCCACCATTTACCTGGGGCCCGAAGAAATCACGCTGGTGCAAGGCGTCGCGTTCCACGACGACCTGACCACGGACGCCATCAACAAAGCCATCGTGCGCATCCACGCGGCGGTCCGGCAAGCGTACCCCGCCATCAAGCACGCTTACCTGCAACCCGTGGCCCTCACTGAAACCAGCGAAGCCGCGTAACGGCGCGGGTGGGGCCCGGTGGTATTCGAGGCCGCACAACCCCCGATTCGGGCCCCTGGTTCGGCCGGTGAATATCCGGGTCGGGCAGGAACTCGACAAGAGGTAGCGTTTATGTTATGAATGCGTTACGCTGAGGGAGGCAAGCCAAAACCGGGGCAGATTTCGTAACTTGTAGGCTCACTATTTCTTCCCTCCCGACTGGTATGAAGTTTACCCTTGCTTTTTGGCTGGGCTGCCTATTGGCGGTCGGCTTGCTTCCCGGCTGCATCGCGGCCCGCGAGGCCCGCGTCGAATCGGATTACAGCTACGGCGGGCGGTTTCGGCGCTACCGCTCCTACAGTTTCATCACGGGCACGGGCCTGGCCGCCGACACCAGCCACTTGGGCGAGGTGCTGCGCGACGCCATCCGGCAGCGGATGCGGGGCCAGGGCTACCGCCCGGTCCGCGGCAACAACCGCCCCGATTTGCTGGTGAGCTTCCGTATTTTCGAAGGCGATATGCACTTCCACGGCTTCAACCAGGAAGACATCACCACCTGGGTCAAAAACAACGACGCCGAAGACGATAACACCCCCGAAGACCAGCGCCACACCTATCAGCCCGTGCGCCTGCTGCTGGCCGAGGGCACGCTGCTCGTCACCCTCATCGACGCCCACACCAACCGCGCCGTATGGAACGGCTACGCCTCGGGCGTGACCGTGCCCGAGGGCGTGCGCGGCCAGGTGGTGCTGGTGCGCTCGGTGCGCTCCATCTTCGACCGCTACCGCATCTTCACCCAGAACTACTTCCAGGGCGGCAACGTGGACGGCTCGGCCAACGGCGGGGCCACCGATGGCGTGGAGCCGTAAAACCCGGAGCAATTCTCAGGCCCTGGTACAGCTTCGAAGAATAGTTAAAAGTGAAGAATTAAACGACCCCAGGGTTTTAATTCTTCACTTTTAACTTTCAATTCGGTACACAGAAGTACACGAAGGCGAAAACCACTCCAGACTACCAGGCAGCATTGCGCACCGCAATCAGCTCTGCGGCTACGCTCACGGCGATTTCCTCGGGCGTGCGGCTGCTGATGGGCACGCCAATGGGGCCCCGCAGCCGGGCCAGGTCTGCTGCCGCAAAGCCTTCGGCTTGCAGCACCCGGCGCAGCTCGGCTATTTTGGCGGTACTGCCCATCACGCCCAGGTAGGCATAGCTGCGGCCCAACAGCTGGCGCAGGGCCACGGCGTCGGTGCGGTAGCCGACGGTCATGACGACCACGTAGCGGTGGGAGCCCTCGGGCACGGCGGCGGCCAGGGCCTCGTAGCTGCTCAGCACGCGGCAGTGGTGGGCGGCGTCGTTGGCGGCCAGCGTGGGCAGGTCGGGCCGGTCGTCGAGCACGGTGATTTCAAAGTCCAGGGCCGCCGCGGCCCGCGCCAGGGCCCGGCTCACGTGCCCGCCGCCCACGATGGTCAGCTTATCGCGGAAACCCAGCTGCTCGCGGTAGCGCCAGGCGGGTCCGGGCTGGTACTCGTGAAAACTGGCTGGAACATCACTTAGCGCCCGCAGACTGGCCGTTGCGCTCAACTCAAAAGCGCCGCCGCGCAGGGCCCCCAGGGCCGTTTCGATGGCCGCCACCGCCGGCAAGTCCTCGGCTTGCAGCGGCCAGAACAGCACTTCCTGCTCGCCCGAGCACATCAGGCCCGAGCGGTCGGCCAGGGCACTCGGCCGGTGAATCTGGGGCCGCAGCAGGGGCGCAAAATCGGCCGCGCGCAGGCGCTGGCGGGCCAGCTCCACCCACTTGTGCTCCATGATGCCGCCGCCGATGGACCCGGCCGTTTCGGCCAGCGTCACCACCATTTTGAAGCCCTGGCGGCCGGGGCTGCTGCCCTCACTCCGCACCACGCACAGCACTGCCACCAGCTGGCCGCCGCGCAGGGCGGTTGCCGCCAGGGCCCAGGCGGGCAGGTCGCGGGGAAGATTTTGGGGCATGGCTGGTGGTGCTTGGTGCTTGGTTTATGTCATTGCGAGGAGGAACGACGAAGCCATCTTTCCTTCGGCTTGGTTGCTTTGCTGATGGCTGATGGCGCGACTGGAAGGAAAGATGGCTTCGTCGTTCCTCCTCGCAATGACAACCGGGCCCCACGCACCAGGTACCAGCAACCAAGCACCAAAAACTACCCCCGCACCACCGTGCCGGTGATATATCCGAACGGCGCGTCGGTCGCCACGAAAACTTCGTTCGTGTTCGCCTGCCCAAACGGCTCCAGGTTGAAGGGAATGTGGTGCTTGTTGGGCATGACGAGGCTGATTTCCTTCACCGTATCGTTCTCTTCCAGGATTTTTTCGCCGATGGCGTAAAGCGTGTGCTGCACCGACAGGCTCCGGTGCGACGCGAACGTGCGCAGCAGCTCGGTGCGAATTTTCTGGTACTGAGGTTCAAAGTCGAGGTCGGGGGCCGTGTATTCCCACTCGGCTTCGCACTCGGTGGCCAGGATGCGGTCGGTGGTTTCGGGCAGCGTCGTGTACGCGTCTTTGGGGTAGCCCACGAAGCCGGAGTCGGCGGTTTTGAGCAGCAACAAGCCTTTAAGGCCGGCATACACGGTGGCAGGGCCCTCGGCGCGCAGCTCTATCACGGCGCGGCGCTTCTCAGAGCCGCCGCCGGTGAAAGCGTGCGGGTGCGCGTGGCCTTCGAACGCCATGCGCTGCCAGAGGTGCTCCAGAATCTCAATGCGAGCCTGGCGCACCTGCGGGTTTTGTACGACGAAATGCCGGGCCAGCACCAGCCCAAACGCCTCGATGGGCCCCGTGAAATGCTCGCGCGCCAGGGCGTACACGGTGTTTTTCTGGGTATCAGTAGGCAGAATTAATGCGTTGTCGCCCAGCGTGTGGGCCGCCTCGAAGTCGCCGGTGAGCTGCACGCTCACCGACACTTGCCGGAACTCGTGGTGCCCGGCGTGGCGGATGACGCGCGACAGGTTGACAGCGTTTTTGCCGTAGGCGTTGGCAGCGAGTTTGATAGGCATGGGGCGTAGCTTGCGGCGCAAAGAGAAGGGGAGCAAGATAGTCGCCAGCCGCCGCCACATGACCGATTTAGCCCTGAAAAGTACCGCCGTCGTCACGCCCGCCGGTTTGCGCCCGGCCTTGGTGCTGCTGCGCGCCGGCCGCATCGCCGATGTGCTGCCGCCCGATGCCGCCGTGGCCGCGCCCGTGCTCGACCTCGGCGACGCGGCCCTGCTGCCTGGCGTCATCGACCCGCACGTGCACCTCAACGAGCCCGGCCGTACCGAGTGGGAAGGCTTCGACACCGGCACCCGCGCCGCGCTGGCCGGGGGCCTCACCACGCTGGTAGACATGCCGTTGAATGCGGCCCCGGTGACGACTTCGGTGGAAAATCTGCGGATTAAGCAGGCCGCCACCCAGGGCCAGCTGCACGCCAATGTTGGCTTCTGGGGCGGTATCGTGCCCGGCAACGCCGCCGAGGTAGGGCCCCTGATTGCGGCCGGTGTGCTGGGCTTCAAGGCGTTCCTGACGCACTCGGGCATCGCCGATTTCCCCAACGCCACCGAGGCCGACTTGCGCCGGGTGATGCCGCTACTGGCCCACCACGGCTTGCCGCTGCTGGTGCATTGCGAGCTGTCGGAGGAAAACGATGACTGGAAAAAGGGCGACACTCGCTCGTACCAAAATTACCTGGCCTCGCGCCCCAAAAGATGGGAAGACGCGGCCATTGCGCTTATGGTTCGGCTCTGCAAAGAGTACGGGGGCCCCGTGCACATCGTGCATCTGTCGTCGGCCAATGCGCTGGGCCTCATTGCCGAAGCCAAAGCCCAGGGCCTGCCCCTGACCGTGGAAACCGGCCAGCACTACCTGTTTTTCAACGCCGAAGACATCGCCGACGGCCAGACGCAATTCAAATGCGCGCCGCCCATCCGCGAGCGGGCCAACAACGAGCGGCTATGGCAGGCCCTGCAAAGCGGCCTCATCGACTTCGTGGCCACCGACCATTCGCCCGCCCCGCCGGCCCTCAAGCAGCTGGCCAGCGGCGATTTTGCCACCGCCTGGGGCGGCATCGCCTCGCTGCAGCTGGCCCTGCCCGTGCTGTGGACCGCTGCCCGCCCGCGCGGGGCCACCCTGCCCGACCTGGCCCGCTGGCTGAGCGCCAACCCCGCCAAGCTCATCGGCCAGGCCCACCGCAAAGGCCAGATTGCCAAAGGCTACGACGCCGACCTGCTGGTGCTGGCCGCCGACAAAACCTTCCCCGTAACCGAGCAGCTGCTGCACCACCGCCACAAGGTGTCGCCCTACCTGGGCCAGGAGCTGGCGGGCGTGGTGGAGCGCACGTTCCTGGCCGGGGAGGAGGTTTTTCGCCGCCCCGATTTTTTGCATCTCAACCGGGGGCAGCTGCTATAAAAGCAGCTACCCGTTCCATTCGCAGAGTTAAAAGCTGAGAGTTAAAAAGGATCTATTTTAACTTTTAACTTCTTTCAAAAACATATACAGAATTGGGAATCCGCTGTATTTCGAAAATACAAATGCCCGACTACCAAGCCCGCACTGCCCTCATCCTTGCCCGCATCGAGCAGCTGGCCGCCATCAGCGAAGACGCGGACGGCGTGACGCGCACCTTCGGCACGCCGGCCTTCGTGCGGGGCCGCGACTTGGTGCAAAGCTGGTTTGCGGCCGCCGGCCTGGCACCGCGCCTCGACGGCATCGGCAACCTGCGCGGGCGGCTGCCCAGCCGCCGGCCGGGGGCCCAAACCTTCGTGCTGGCCTCGCACATCGACACGGTGGTAAACGCCGGCAAGTACGACGGCCCCCTGGGCGTATTGATGGGGCTGGATTTGGTGGAGCACATTATTCAGCAGCAAATTGAGCTGCCGTTTGACATTGAATTGATTGCCTTCAGCGACGAGGAAGGCGTGCGCTTCCACACCACGTACCTGGGCAGCAAGGTGGTGACAGGCGCGTTCGACCCGGCGCTGCTGCAAAAAACCGACGCCCAGGGCATCACCCTGGACCGGGCCATTGCCGAGATGGGCGGCAACGCCGCGCAAATTGCCGCCGATGCCCTGCCCGCCGCCGAATGGCTGGGCTACTTCGAGTTGCACATCGAGCAGGGCCCCGTGCTCTGGGAAAACCGGGTGCCGGTGGCGCTGGTCGCGTCCCTGGCCGGGCAGCAGCGCGTGGAACTGGCCTGGCGGGGCATGGCCGGCCACGCCGGCACCGTGCCCATGGCCCTGCGCCACGACGCGCTGGCCGCCGCCGCCGAGCTGGTGCTGGCCGCCGAAGCCTTCGCCTTGGGCCACGGCCGGGGCCTGGTGGCCACGGTGGGCCAGTTGCGCATCGCGCATTCGGCCAGCAATGTCATCCCCGGCCACGTGGTGCACAGCCTCGACCTGCGCAGCCCCGACGCCGGGCAACTGGCAGCGGCCTACGGGGCCCTGCACGTGCAAGCCGCCGCCATTGCCGCCCGGCGCAACGTGGCCCTGGACTGGCAGCTCATCCAAGCCACCGCGCCCGCGACGTGTGATGTCGGCCTGAACGAATTGCTCGCCCAGGCCATCGCCGGCTGTGGCCACGAAGTGGTGGCCCTGGTGAGCGGCGCGGGCCACGACGCGGTGCCGGCCTCGGCAGTGGCCCCCGCCACCATGCTGTTCATCCGCTGCTACCGGGGCATCAGCCACAACCCACTCGAAAACGTGGAAGCGGCCGACGTGGCGGCGGCGCTCCAGGTTTCCGAGCAGTTCTTGCTGCTTCTTGCCGCCCGGTACCAGCCCTGAAACGGTGAATGGCCCCCGCAGGAAAGCCACTTGCAAACCTGTGTTTGCCCGCCCAATACGCCTAAATACTTCTCTTTCACCCTTCCACCTACCCATGGAAATCTCTGCCCTTACCCGCTCCGTTGTCCGGCGCAACCACGCCGTCATTGCCCCCGACGGCTTCATCAATAGTACCGTGCCCGGCTGGACGGGCTGCACAGTCAACGTCCTCATCAACGAGCAGATGGGGGCCCGGCTCTGCCAAACGCTCGTCACGCTGACGGAAGCGAGCCGGCTGACGGGCATGACCCAGGCGTCCCAGATTTTTTTCTACGTGGTGGCGGGCCAGGTGGAAGCGGCCGTCGACAGCCACAGCAAGTTGCTGACCACCGGGCAGTTTGCCTACGTGCCCCCGGGCCAGCCCTACCAGTTCGGCAACGCCATGCCCGGCACCCAGCTGCTGACGTTTCATAAGGTGTACGAGCCGCTGCCGGGCTACCCGGCCCCGGGGGTGCTTTTTGGCGGAAAAGACGATAGCAAAGCCCCCGTCTATATGAACGACGAAGCCCTGCGCATCCAGGAGCTGCTGCCCAACGAGCTGGCTTTTGACATGGCCGTCAATATTTTCACCTACCAAACCGGCGGCCACCTGCCGATGGTGGAAACCCACATCATGGAACACGGTCTGCTGTATTTGCAGGGCCAGGCCATCTACATGCTTGATCAGCAATGGTATCCGGTCAAGCAAGGAGATGCCATCTGGATGGCCCCGTACTGCCAGCAGTGGGCCGCTTCCATCGGCAAGGAGCCGTCGGTGTACATCTATTATAAGAATGTGAACCGGTTTCCGACGGTGATTTGATGGGTTTGTTTGACCGGCTAACTTCTGCGACAGCATGGCTGGAAATAGCTATTTCGCCTGCGCTCATTGGTGCAGTGGCGGGCGCGGGTACGTGGCTGGCGTTGGGTGGAAAATTAGGTCTGGCAACTGGCGTTTCAGTAGCCATTCTGGGCGTTTCGGCCAGAGTAGTTTTTGCCGAAAAAGTCCGTCAGCGTTCGGACTTGGTTACTTTTATTTCCAGGGTTCGGGCTCACCCAGAATTGTACTCATCTCAAAGTTCGATGCCGCTTTTTGAATTAAATAACCTCACGCCTGCTGCCCGCGCCGGGGCCCTGGCTGCTTGCTGCGGGACCCCTAACTGGGTCGCGGCCCTGAACCAACGGTTCCCTTTTGCCACCGCCGAAGCGCTGTTCACCGAGGCCGAACACGTTTGGTACAGCCTTGCCGAAGCCGACTGGTGCGAAGCTTTCGCCCATCACCCCAGAATCGGTGACGTGGACGCGTTAAAGGAAAAATTTGCCAGCACCGCCGCCTGGGCCTCCGGCGAGCAAGGCGCGGTGCAGCAAGCTGCACCGGCCACACTGGAAGCTTTGGTGGCGGGCAACGCGGCCTACGAGCAGAAATTTGGCTACATCTTCATCGTGTGCGCCACCGGCAAATCGGCCGCTGAAATGCTGGCCCTGTTGCAAGCCCGGCTGCCTAACGCGCCGACAGAAGAAATACACATTGCCATGGGCGAGCAGGCTAAAATCACGCGCCTGCGCCTGGAAAAATTACTAGCATGAGCCAGATAACCAGCCACATTCTGGACACTTCGAAGGGAAAACCTGCCGCGGGCGTGACCGTCGCGCTGGCGCGGCAAACCGGCGATAGTTGGCAGGAAATGGCCCGTGGCGTTACCAACGCCGACGGTCGAATCGTGGATTTACTGCCCGAAAAAATGCTGCTGGAAACAGGCGTTTATAAAATGAAATTCTTCACCCAGGAATATTTTGCGCTGGAAGGCACGGCCAATTTTTACCCGTTCGTGGAAATATGTTTTGCCGTGAATAGTGGTGAGCACTACCACGTGCCGCTGCTGCTCAACCCCTTCGGCTACAGCACTTACCGCGGCTCCTGATTTACCAATTCTCATGAAACTCAGCCTTCCCAGCACCGATACCGACGCCTTGTTGAACCAGCTTGGCACGGCCAATCTACACTTCCAGCAAACCTATCCCGGCGACCGGCCCGACCGCCAGCCGGTGCACACCGTGTATGGTGGGGCCAACCTGTTCAAAGCCGATACCTGCGTGCGGATGGGCGAAATCGCGCTCCGCAACCTCCAAACCTACGCCCCCAACTTCGTGGAGCTGGCGCGGGTGCTGCAACTCGCTGGCCACGAGCAGTTGCCGGTGGTAGAAAAGGACATCAATGCCCTCGCCGCCCGCCTCGACGCCCTGCCCGCCGGGGCCCGGCGGCAGGAGCCGGCCTGGCTGGCGTACGCAGTGTACCAAAAAATTGTGCAAAAACTCAAAAGCGAGCCGGTGGAGGATTTTCGGGTCGATTTTGAAGATGGTTTCGGTAACCGGCCCGACGCCGAGGAAGACGCTACCGCCGCGCAGGCGGCCCGGGAAGTGGCCAAGGGCCTGGCGCAAGGCACCCTCTCGCCCTTTATTGGCATTCGCATCAAGCCCTTTACCGAAGACCACAAGGCCCGGGGCGTGCGTACGCTCGACATTTTTCTGACCACGCTACTGGCCGAAACCGGGGGCCGCCTGCCCGACAATTTCGTGGTGATGCTGCCCAAAGTCACCATTCCCGAGCAGATGACGACGCTCGTGCGGCTGTTTGAACTGTTGGAAAAAGCCAACGGCCTGCCCGTCGGGGCCCTGAAAGTGGAAACGATGGTGGAGGCCACCCAAATCATCATGGACGAGGAGGGCCGCAACCCACTGCTGCGCATTGTGCGGGCCGGGGAGGGGCGGTGCGTGGCGGCCCACTTTGGCACTTACGACTACACGGCCTCGTGCGGCATCACGGCCCGCTACCAGACCATGGCGCACCCCGTGTGCGACTTTGCCCATCACATGACTAAAGTGGCGCTCGGCGGCACCGGCATCTTCCTCTCCGACGGGGCCACCAACGTGATGCCCATCGGACCGCACCGGGGTGACAACCTGAGTTTTGCGCAGCTGCGCGAAAACCAGGACTCTGTGCATAAGGCCTGGCGCCAGGCCTACCACCACACCACGCACTCGCTCATCAACGGCTTTTACCA
>CAXTBA010000019.1:0-61027 GCA_964242665.1 uncultured Hymenobacter sp. | reverse complement strand
ACCAGATGTTTGTGCAGGTGAGCGGCCGGGCCGGGCGCAAGGGCAAAAAAGGCAAAGTTTTGATTCAGACCGCCGACCCCACGCAGGTCATCTTCGACAAGGTGATGCGCAACGACTATTTGGAGTTTTACGACTACGAAATCACCCAGCGGCGCGAGCACGGCTACCCACCTTTTACGCGCATCATCAAGCTCACCGTCAAGCACGTAGAGCAGGGCTTGGCCAAGCAGGCGGCCGTCCTGCTCACCCACGAGCTGGTGGAGCGCCTGGGCCGGGCCGCCGTGCTGGGGCCCGAGGCCCCTTACATTTTCCGCATCCGCAACTTTTTTTTGCAGGAAATCACCATCAAGCTGGAGCGCGCCCACACTGTGCTCAAGCACGCCAAAGAGCAGATTGCCGGGGCCATGGACGTGGTGCGCGACCAGAAAGAATTCAAGCAAGCCCGGTTGGTCGCGGACGTGGACCCGATGTAAGTTCCGGCTTGCGCCACGAGAAAGGGGCCCTGGCTACGTAGCCAGGGCCCCTTTCTCGTGTGGTAGAAGCTAGGCTATACTTGGTCAAGCAGCCACAAAACCAAGAATATTAACCCAATAACTATGAGAATAGTACCTATTACGTAAAAGACCCCGGCAATACCCCCCAGAATCTCAAGTATCAAACCGACTAAGCCGAAGAGTATTGCAGTTCGCAGGTTCCCGTCAAGGCGGGACGTGGCAGCAGTGGCGTCCTTGCGCTGCATCTTGGCCGCCAACTTATCCATTTTTTTCATCACCTTTTTGGCCAGCATGCGTTGCACCAGCGTTGGCTTGGGTGCTGGTGCAGCGGCTACCGTGGCGGCGGCCGCTTCGGGCTGCACGGCCTGGGCCAAGGGCTTGGGGGCCCTGGCAACCGGTGCCGCGACCGCCGCCGGAGTAGCAGCGGCTTCGGGTGCGGCGGGCGCAACGGCTACAGCAGGCTGCTCGCCGACGGCCGGCGCGGATACGGCGCGGCGCGGCGCGGCTTCGCCGTAATAAGTTGAGGTTTTGGGTAATGTGGCATATTCAGCACGGTTGCAGCTACCCAGAGCGAGGGCGCAGCCGGCTACGGCCAGCAAGCGGGCGAAGGGAGAAGATAGTTTTTTCATGGGTGAAGGGGTTGGGAAATGAAAAGCAACTTTGGGCGTTCTACGGACAAACCTACATATTGATAACTTTTCGCGCTGTTTATTCAACCTTAGCCCTAGCGTGCTGCCGCTGGCATTTAGGCCTGGCACTTGCTTACATAAGCTAAATAAATTGCACTACGGGCTGAACGGTACGGTAAGGTTTGATGTTACGCCACGCGCAAATAGCTGCATTCCCCATGCGTAAATACTCCGTGATTTGGCTACTCGGGCCAGCCGTATGCCTGCTGGCCCTGGCCTGCGCCCAACTGCCCACCGAAACGGCTGCGACCACCACCCGCGGCATCGCGCTGGTGTCGGCCCCCGTTCCGCCGCCCGACACCAGCGGCTACGAGTTGGCCCCGCCCCGCGACCCCAACGGCATCGGCAAATACTACATGGACCGGCAAATTGCCCACGTAATGGGCCACGAGGGGGCCGATTGGCTGGAGCGGAGCGACCGCAGCAAAGAGGAAGGCACCGACTTGCTGCTCAAAGAGTTGAAACTTCGTCCTGCCGACGTAGTAGCTGATATTGGGGCGGGCACGGGCTATTTTTCGTTTCGGATGGCCCGGCTGTTGCCCCAGGGCCAAGTGCTGGCCGTTGATATCCAGCCCGAGATGATTGCCGAGCTGAACGCCAACAAGGCCAAAACCCACCTGGCCAACGTGCAACCCGTGCTGGGCCAAACCGACAACCCCCACCTGCCCGCCAACGCCGTAGACCTGGTCCTGATCGTGGACGCCTACCACGAGTTCGACTCTCCGCGCGAAATGGGCCGCGCCATCCGGCAGGCCCTGCGGCCCGGCACCGGCCGCTTGGCCCTGGTAGAATACCGCGCCGAAGACGACAGCGTGCCCATCAAGCGCATCCACAAAATGAGCGTGGCCCAGGCCCGCAAAGAAATGGCAGCCATTGGCCTGGAGTTCATCGGGTCGAACGAGGCCCTGCCCCAGCAGCACCTGCTGCTGTTTCGCCGCCCGAAGTAGCGCGGGTTTGCAATTAAAAATTGAGAATTAAAAATGAGGTTTTTATGTGTCCGTTTTAATTTTTAATTCCCAATTTTTAATTCCCAAAAAGCGCCGGCCCGACCTTTGGGCCCATGAACCCGCCGACGGACCCGCGCCAGCTCGCCATCCACGATTTTACCTACGCCCTGCCGCCCGGGCGCATTGCCCCTGCGCCCCTGCCCGACCGCGCGGCCAGCCGCTTGCTGGTGAGCCGGGCCGGGGCCCTGCACGACCGCACGTTTCGCGACTTACCCGGTGAGCTGCCCGCCGGGGCCCTGCTGGTGTTCAACGACACGAAAGTGGTGCGGGCCCGGCTGTTGGCCCACCGGCCCACCGGCGGGGCCGTAGAGTTGTTTTGCCTCGAACCCGTGGCCCCGCACCGGGCCCTGGAGCCCGCCCTGGCCCAAACCGGCAGCTGCACCTGGCGCTGCCTAGTGGGGAACAGCCGCCGCTGGAAAGAGGGCCCCGTAACAGTGCAATTTGCCGCGCCGGATGGCCGGCCCGCCACGCTCCGGGCCACGCGCCAGGCCCGGGAAACGGGCGGCACGGCCCTCATCGACTTCCACTGGGAGCCAGGGGCCCTCGCGTTTGCCGAAGTGCTGCAGGCCGCCGGCCACCTGCCGCTGCCGCCCTACCTGGGCCGTCCCGACACGGCCGCCGATGCCGTGCGCTACCAAACCGTGTACGCGGCCCACGAAGGAGCCGTGGCGGCTCCTACCGCCGGCCTGCACTTCACGCCCGAGCTGCTGGCCGAGCTGGCGGCCCGGGGTTTTGGCACGGCCCACGTCACGCTGCACGTGGGAGCCGGCACGTTCCAGCCCGTGAAAGCTGCCCGCATGGCCGAGCACCCCATGCACGCCGAGCCCTTGCTGGTAACGGCCGCCTTGCTGCGCCAGCTGCTGGCCCAGCTGCCCCGCCCGGTTATCGCCGTGGGCACTACCAGCCTGCGCACCCTCGAAAGCCTGTACTGGCTGGGGGCCTCGTTGGCCGCGGGTATTCCCGCTGGCCCCGTGCTGGCCGTGGCCCAATGGCAGCCCTACGACGGCCTCGCCGACATTGCCCCCGAAGCGGCCCTGCACGCCTTGCTGCACCACCTGGAGGTTAGCGGCACCGATACCTTACAGGCCAGCACCCGGCTGCTCATCGCGCCCGGCTACCGCTTCCGGCTCGTGCAAGGGCTGATCACTAATTTTCATCAGCCCGAAAGCACGCTGCTGCTGCTGGTGGCGGCGCTGCTGGGGCCCACGTGGCGCAAGGTGTACAACCACGCCCTGGCGGCCAACTATCGGTTCTTGAGCTATGGCGATAGCTCGCTGCTGTTGCCGGACCGAGCCGGCGTCTGACAACTTTCTGTCATTGATCTAGTCCTTTTGGCATACTCCTTGTGAGTAACTTTCGCACCTAAGGATCGTACAAGGCCCCATCACAACTTTTCTACTTTACATCATGAAAAAAGCAATTCTGCTGCTCACCAGCTTCGCCTTCACCACTGCCACTTTTGCTCAAACGGCCCCCACTACCGAAGTAAAAGTTCGCGACAACGGCACGAAAAAAGTTGTTACCAAAACCGGTAAAACCAACGTGGGCCAGGCCCTTGAGAACACAACCGACGCAGCCGGCAACGTCGCCAAAAAAGCTGGCAAAGCCGTTAAGAAAGGGGCCAAAAAAGCTGGCCACGCTGTAAAGAGAACCAGCGAAAAAGCCAGCACCAAGGCTAAAAAAGGCACCGCTAAAATGGAAGAGAAAAGCGAATAGCTTTCGATTCTCACCAACAGAAAGGGCCCCGGATGATTCCGGGGCCCTTTCTGTTGGTGTTCAGCTTGCCTTCACTGCGCTCCGGTTTGTTTTTCCCGAACTTGGTATAATACACTCTCTGCTACGCCGCGGCCGAACAGGCTGAGGCCAGCGTTGAAAACGACCAGGGCGGCCGTACCGGCGGCCAGCCACTGCACGGTGGGCACCCGGCGGTCCTTCAGGGCCCCGGCCCAGTGTACCAGGCTGGCCCCGGCCCCCACGGCTACCAGTCCGGCGGGTGCAAACAGTAGCCATTTGGATTTGTGCGTCATGGTATACGAAAATAAGGTGATTGCCAAGCTCGTCAACACGACCTAAAACCGGCCGCGCTTTGTTACAATCGTAACTTTCGGCCCTAAGGTTGCGCTCTGCCGCCTACTCGCGCCGCGGCCTCGGGCTGTCCCCTATTTTCCATGTCGCCCTACGAACAGCTTTTGCACCTCGCCTTTGCCACGCCGGCCGAGGCAGCTCATTACCTCACCCCCACCGCCCGGCGGGCCCACGACCAGTTTCGGGCGGCCGGGGCCAGCGAGCAGCCCTTCCGCTTCGAACAGTTGCGCCTGGGTACTGCCATGGGCTTGCTCAAGCTATTGGCCGACCTTGGCGACCACGACGAAAGCCGCCGGGCCCAGGAAGTGCTGCACCGGGCCTTGGAGCAGAGCCGCTCGCCCCAGGACATCGACCGCATCGTGGGCCGCGAAACCCGGCTTTTCGACCAGCTTTACGATAACCTTTACGTGAACGAGCAGGGCGAAGAATTGCTCAACCTGTTCGGTCGCACCCTGGACGCCGACGCTTCCGCGCTGCTAGACGAAATTGCCCAGGAGGGCGTGGCCCTGGCCCGCAACCTGGATTTCAGTGCCGACGAGGACGAGTAAAGCAGTTCTTTTTTGTTATTTCTTTTAAAATAAATCGATGACCCTCAGCATTTTTGGTTTTATCCTGTTAATTGTTGGGCTGAACGCGGCCCGGTTTTCGGAGCGGCTGGAGCGCTTGCGCGGTGGCTTGGTGTTTTTAGGGTTGGCGCTGCTCGTGCTGGGTTTGGCGCTGAGCACGGTGGCGCAGGTGGGCGTGGGCCAGGTGGGCGTCCAGACGCTGTTTGGGCAAGTGCAGACCCGCGTGCTCCAGCCCGGCCTGAGCCTGGTGAACCCGCTCGTCGACGTAACCCGCTTCGACACCCGGACCCAGAACTACACCATGTCGGCGGTGCGTAGCGAGGGCCAGCAGTCCGGTGACGATGCCATTCGGGTGCTGTCGGCCGACGGGCTAGAAGTCGTTATCGACCTCACGGTGCTCTACCATGTGGTGCCCGCCCAGGCCCCCCACATCCTGGACACCATTGGCGAGGACTACCAGGACAAAATTGTGCGGGCCATCTCACGCACCCGCATCCGCGACAACGCCGTGTACTACGACGCTGTGGCCCTGTATTCAACGCGCCGCGAGGAATTTCAGGCCCGTATTCTGGCCGCCATTGAAAAGGATTTCCGCGCCAACGGCCTCCAGCTCGACCAGCTCCTCATCCGCAACATCCAATTGCCACAGTCGGTAAAAGCCAGCATCGAAAGCAAAATATCCGCCGAGCAAGACGCCCAGAAAATGCAGTTCGTGCTGCAAAAAGAAAAGCAGGAAGCCGAGCGCAAGCGCGTAGAAGCCCAGGGCATCGCCGACTACCAGCGCATCGTGAACACCGAGTTGAGCGACAAGCTGCTGCAATACGAAAGCATCAAGGCCAACCAAGCCATTGCCACCTCGCCCAACGCCAAGGTTATCATCATGGGAGGCGGCCGCGGGGCCACCCCGCAACTGCTAATCGGTGGCGACAGATAATCTTACATTTTCAACAATAAAAAAGGTTCCGGCAGTGCCGGAACCTTTTTTATTGTTGAAAATGTAAGATTTGACAAAACTAATACCCTTCATTTTGAGCCAAATTGGTATTCAAGTCGGTTTCTCGCTGCGGAATAGGTAAAATCAATTTTGGGGAGTTAAAAGGTAATGAACCAACCGGAAGACCATTGCGCTTTAAATCATGCAGCAAAAATCCTTCGAAAGCTAATTCAAGGTGACGCTCCTGCAAAATGCTGGGTACTGAAACGGAGGCTAGTGGTGGCAATAGCGCCCGGGCCCTTACCGTGTTGATATCGGCTACAGGGGTGGCCCCCAAAGAAGTACCTCCCCGAAAATTGCCTTCAGCTCGCGTGAGGTACATTTCCGCCAAGCGGATAAGGTGAATATTGCCATGCGTGTTGTCAAATTTAAGTGTCAAGGCAGCGTCGGATCCGCCACTGGTGTCGAACAGATTCAAACGGTCGTCGCCGGGCTCATACAATGCCAGATGGGTATCCAACACCGCAACATCGCCTCGGCCAGTGCTGGAATAGAACGTGTTTAAATCGTTAGTACCGCTTTGTGCGGTTAGCTGAATACCGTAAATGTCTTCGCTAGTGTTCGTTCTGCTAATGAACTCATCGGCGTAACTGCTTACCAAAACAAAAGCGCCAGATTTGATCACTTTGTTTGCTTCTGCAGCTGCGTCGGCGTAACGCCCCTGCTGTAAGTACACCCGCGAAAGCATAGCGGAAGCAGCATATGTACTGGCAAAAATGCCATTGGAAGCCGGCAATAGTTTTTCGGCATCCTGTAAATCTTGAATTACTTGCGCGTAAACTTCTGCTACCGTATTCCGCTTCGCTTGGCCCGTTACGGTTAGGGCGCTGGACGGATCGGCAGTATTAGTAGGAGTTAGTACCACTATTACCCCGGGGTTATTTGCCGGTGTTCCATCGTTCCAAGCTTTGGCATACAAACGTACCAAGTCAAAATAAAGCGAACCCCGCAGAAACTTTGCTCCACCGGTGACTGCATTCATTTTCGCTGGCGTCACCTTATCGATGGCCCCCAGCACCGTATTGACTACGTTGATGGTGCGATAGGCATTCGTCCAAGTAAACGATACGAAGGAGTTGTTTACCAGAATGTTTTTGTTTATGATTTCTTTGGGCTGGGAATAAGTACCGGCAAACTGGATTTCGCCGTTGTCACCCAGAAAATCAGAATAATACTGAAAACCGCCCCCGTATAAGTACTGATTACCTGCTAGTTCGTAACCGCCATTCAAGAGCGCTTCCACATCGGCAGAAGTGCTGAGTGCAGTTTCAGTAGGCACAGAGTTCACCGGGGCAATATCAAGGCGCTTGTTGCAACTGCTTGATACAAGCAAAACGAAGCACCCGGCCAAGGCAAGAGGATGAAATATGTTTTTCATGGGGAATGAATCGAAGAAGCCGGGATTAAAAACCAATGTTGATGCCCAAAGTGTAAGTACGCGCTTGTGGAGCAGAATAGAAATCATTGCCTTGCCCAATGTTGCTGGCTTGGTAGTCGGCATTGACCTCGGGATCCCAGCCCTTATAGTGCGTGAACGTAAGCAAATTGACTCCCGTGAAATAAACGCGGACTCGGTCGAGCAACGCTTTGCTGACAATACTGGTAGGCAGTGTATAACCCAGAGTGGCAGTTTTTAAGCGCACGTAACTACCGTTGGAAAGGTAACGGGTTGAGTTGCCGGCCCCGTTTCCTTCAAATAAGCGCGCTTGGGGTACATCGGTGATGTCGCCTGTTTTTTGCCAACGGTTGAGTTGATCCGTGGTTTGGTTGTCAAAACCGTTGCTACCATTGTCGGACTGGTACTGCCCACCGCCATCAAACACCTTGTTGCCGAATACTCCCTGAAAAGTGAAGTTTAGCTCTATTCCCTTGTACGTCAGTGTGTTTGTTACACCGCCAGTCCACCTGGGGTTAGGGTTACCCACTACTACCCGGTTCGCTGCATTATAGTCGCTGGTGGTGCCAGAAGTGTGGTCGATGACCGTGGTACCGTCGCCGTTCAGCGTATTTTTCCAGTATAGCGCATCACCGTTGGCTGGATCGACACCAGCGTATTCTACTGTATAGAATACTCCGATGGGCTGTCCCTCCACAGCCCGGTTCACATAACCACCGCTAATGATTTGTTTATCCAAACTGGTTATTTTGTTCTGATTAGTGGATGCGTTGAATGTTGTGGTCCAAGTAAAGTCACCAACAGCGTTACGAGTTGTCAGCGCAAACTCAATGCCCTTGTTTTCAAGTTTTCCAACGTTACGGTATTGATTGGTGTAGCCAATTGCGCTAGCTGTCTGCACATTCAGCACCAGCCCTGTCGTCTTTTTTTGGTAGACGTCCACCTCACCAGAAATGCGATTATCCAACAAGCCAAACTCAATGCCAGCGTCAGCCTGTGCAGTCGATTCCCATTTCAGGTCAGGGTTGCCTAAAATAACGTCGCCAGCCGCCGTGATGGTGGGCCGTTGTGTAGGGCCCCCAGCGTAAGAGCCACCCGAATACAGAGACCGGGAGATGAAGTCACCAAATCCCTCATTGCCAGACTTTCCGTAGCTAATGCGCGGTTTAAGAAGGCTCAAAACTTTTTGGTCTTTCAAAAACGCTTCGTCCGTAACAATCCAGCCCACCGAAGCCGCTGGGAAAAACGCGTACGGGTTGTTTTTTCCAAAACGTGAAGACCCATCAATACGCCCAGTAAGCGTGAGCAGATACTTGCTGTCAAAAGAATAATTTATCCGACTAAAATAAGAAACTAAGGAGCTACCTGTACTACCGGAGCTACCCGCATTTATTAGGCCCGCGCTGGTTATATATTTAAAGGCATCGCTGGGAAACTGCTGCCCCGATACACTATTACTGTTAATGCGCCGTTCCTCAAACGAAGTTCCTACCACAGCTTCTACCGAGTGTAGTTCGTTAAAATGAGCTTGATATGTAAAGAAGTTATTGGTGGTAAAGCGGTTGTTTTGAACGTAGGCATTCGTGCCATTGCCGTTACTAGTGAAATCGGTGTTCCGGGCCGTAAGACGCCCGGAATAAGAGTTCTCGTTCTGATTCAACAAGTCAATCCCTATTTCGCTACGAAACGACAGCCCTTTTACTATTTTCAACTGGCCGTATACGTTGCCTACTGTGCGGTAAACGGTAGTGACAAACGAAGCATTGTCTACGCTTAGAAGCGGATTGTAGTAAACCGGGAAATTGGTATTGGGCAGGCCAGTAGTCAAATCGAGTGAGCCGCTTAGAAGCTGGGTGCGGGGGTCAATGAGCGGAGTAATGGGCGACAAGGCAACCAACTGCAACGGCGTTCCGAATGAGTCATCGTTATCGAGCCGATGGTTAACGGTACGGGCCAAATTGAGGTTGATTCCTATCGTCAGCCGCTCACTGGCCGTGTGGTCGACATTAATGCGGGCGCTCATTTTCTCAAACTTGTTATTCACAAGAATACCCTTTTGGTTAGTATAATTTCCCGCGATAAAAAAGCGTGTTTTTGCGTCGCCTCCGCTGGCATTCAGGTCATACTGGCTAAACGGGGCCCGTTGAAAAGCATCATTTTGCCAGTCATGATTTACTGCACCGGTCGTGTAGTCGGTACCCGCCGAGTAGCGCTTCAAGCGGCTTTCCGTGAATGCTACATAGTCGAACGTAGTGTCGCGTGGGTTTTCGTTTGCAGCCGCTTCCCGCATCAACGTGACATAATCGGTGGCATTCAGAAAGGATTTTTTATGGGTTGGCTCACTAAGGCCCGTCTGGTAACCTATATTGAACCTGGTGGGTCCACTCTTCCCGTGCTTGGTAGTGATGAGAATTACTCCATTAGACCCGCGCGACCCATAAATCGCGGTCGAGGAAGCATCTTTCAGGATGCTAATAGATTCGATATCGTTAGGATTAAGGTCAGCAATTGGATTAGTGGGAGCCGAAGTTCCCGACTGGTCGTCCGAAGTGATAGGAATATCATCGATGACATACAAAGGTTGGGTGTTGCCGCTAACCGACGTGGTACCGCGGACACGAATCTTGACTGCCTGCCCAAGCTTGCCGCTGCTATTTTCAATAAAAACGCCGGCAGCTTTGCCTTGAATGGCCTGCTCAAACGTAGTTACCGGGGTATTTGTGATTTCCTTAGCGGACACGGTTGCTACCGATCCCGTCAAATCAGTGCGAGTTTGCGTGCCGTAGCCTACCACCACGGCCTCCGCCAACTCAGTGGCGCTGGCAGCCAAGGTCACGTTGAACGTAGCCCGGCCACTCACCGGAATGGTTTGGGTAGTGTACCCTACGGAGCTGATGATCAGCGTAGCGTTAGGCTTTACACTAAAGCTGAAGGCTCCGTCGGCATTCGTACTCGCGCCGTTGGTAGTGCCTTGTTCCAGCACGGTAGCGCCGGGCAGGGGCCCTCCATCGGAGCCAGTTACGCGGCCGCTAATGGCCTGGGTCTGGGCCCAGGCGGGGGCGGCCAGCAGCCAGCCCACCAGCAACAGCAGAAATTTGCAGTGGGTAAAGAATTTTATTTTCATATGACGAAATTGAAAAAGTGAATGGGTAAAGAAATAAGCAGTGTTAAGGGGTAAACGTATTGATTTAGAGTCAGCGCACCTTCTTACTAAAGGCTAAGATATCTGTAAAATGTGAAAATCTTTATTGAATGGTTAATTTTTTATCCCATTTATCGCTAGCGAGCATTTTTACTTGTTCCGTTGATGCGTTCAACTACCGGCCCCCGCACCGGCATTCCTTACTTTTGCCGTTAATGCATACCATTCATTACCTCACCACCGCTGATGCCATCGGCACGGCCGCCGCTCATTTTGCTACCCTGCCCCGCATTGGCATCGACCTTGAGTTCGACGATATGCGCTACCGCTACGGCCGGCACGTGGCCCTGATTCAGGTGTTCGACGGGCAAGATGTCTATCTAATAGACCCTTTGCCGCTGGAGCCCAACATGGCAGCGGGCCTGGAGCCGCTGTTTGAGGTGCTACGCGAGCCCGCCGTCGCCAAGGTCTTTCACTCTTGCAAGTCCGATATCCTGCTGCTGGACGAGGTATTTGGGGTACATTGCCGCAACATCGTTGACACAAGCGTGCAGTTCAGCCTCCTGGCCGCCGAGGACAACAATATTTCGCTGGGACGTCTCATTCAGAGCGAACTGGGCTTAGAAGTAGACAAGGGCGAGCAGAAATCGAACTGGCTAAAGCGCCCCCTCACCGAGGCCCAAAAAGAGTACGCGGGCAACGACGTACTTTACCTGTTCGAATTGACTGACCGCTTGGCCGTTCGCCTCGCCGAGCTGGGCCGCACCCAATGGGCCGCCGAAGAAAATGCGGCCCTGGAAACCGTGCGCTACGGCCGCGATGACCTACGCCCTTGGGCGCGCAACGCCACCAAATACAAGATTTCTACCCAGGAAATGCCCCTGTTTCGGGAGTTATACAAGCTGCGCGATACGGTGGCCCGGCAGCTCGACCGCCCGCCCTACCACATCGTGAGCAACGACCGACTGGCCGAGCTGACGCGCCAGCCCATCGAAACCGCCAACCAATTGCGCGCCGCCAACGGCCTGCACCCCGAACTAAAGAGGCCCCCCTACGCCGAGCAGCTGCTGGCGCTGGGCACCACCGACCTGGCCCCCGAGCCCCCACTGCCAGCCGACCAGCGCCGGTTTCCGCTCCGCCGCCGCCTCAGCGGGGCCGTTGCTGCCCGCGCCGAGGCCCGCGAGGCCCTGCTGCTGGCCCTCAAAGCCCACCTCACTGCCGACCAAGGCCCGATAATGGCTAACATGGTGCTCAGCAACCGCCTCGTCGCCGACGTTGTGGAGCAGGGGGCCGATGCGGCCCTGCGCCCCTGGCAGCAGCAATTGCTCCGCGATATAGCCGAGCGGCACGGCTTGGCCTACACCGATGTGGCCGCCCCCTTCTAAATCGCGGATTCCAGGAAGGCTGCGTCGCTTAAAAAAGATTGCGCCACTTAAATAGGCTGCTCTTGGAAGCAGCCCTTTTCATCCTGGCGTTTGCTGGTCAAAGCAAATCGACGTGGGGCACGCAGATCAAGTCCCGGTTAGTTGCGGCCCCATGCCGTAACGCACCCGCACCGTTTTGCCGCCCAGGCGGGCCGCAGTTTAGCGCGTGGCGCGCAACTTCTGGCCTACGAGTGGAGTGAGTCTGCGGCTCACGGACGCGCAACGGCCAGGCAGCACTACAACGGCCCAAGGCAACTGGATAACGGCAATTAGGGCCCTACGCTAGGGGCACAAATGGCGAAAATGCCGCGCGTGCACGCCGAACCGCAGCTTTTACCGCCTGGTCGCGAGCAAATAATGCCCTAATAGTCCATGGCACCGGCCATCTCAGGCATGGATTTATTAATATTTTTTCTCCTTTTGGGCAGCATGATTAACCCTTTCGAAAAGAAGGGTTTCAATTCGCCTAGCGCCCATTTTAATTCATCGGAAAGCGCGTTTTAAACGTGGCATTTTAAATGTAAACACAACGCTATCAATTACTTATTTTTTAAAAACGTAATTTCAATGTGTCAATCTACCCGGTTGGCATAAGGCCCCAAGTCACCACCTGACAGCAGAAATGAAGATTTACATCAAATACATGGTAAGCAGACGATGCAAAATTCTGGTACAAGATGAGCTACACAAGCTCGGGCTGCACTACGAAACGGTGGAGTTGGGCGAAGTAGAGATCAAGGAACCCATTACAGACGAGCAGCGCGACCGGTTGGGTGCCGCGCTGGTGAAGTCGGGGCTTGAGCTGATGAATGACAAAAGGGCCATACTCATTGAAAAGATAAAAAATATCATTGTTCAAATAGTGCATTACACTGACGATGGGCTCAAAACAAAAAATTCTGACTTTATCAGTGAAAAATTAGGCCATGACTACACTTACCTCGCTAATCTTTTTTCGGAAACAACGGGCACTACAATTGAGCATTACATCATTGCTCAGAAGATTGAACGGGTGAAAGAACTGCTTTTATACGATGAGCTTTCACTTACTGAAATTGCCAATAAATTGGGATACAGCAGCTTAGGCCACATGTCCAATCAATTCAAAAAATCTACTGGACTAACGCCTACCTATTTTAAACAGCTCAAGCAGTATAAGCGCCGCCTGGCGCTTGAAGACGTGTGAATGATACAAGCTATTTCCGTGATTATGTAAAGTTTTCAAGAACCTGGATCGTGAAATTTGCCCCGTAGAAAAAAATACACACTGGCAAAATCCAAAACAATGAAAACAAATCTTCTCCTTATCGTAGCGTCGGCTGCTTTGCTGGTTCTTCCCAAAGCAAGCAGTGGACAGAACGCGCCGGCTTTGGGTGGCGCGTCCAGCTTTGCGTTGTTTACCGCGGTTGGGGCCGTCAACAACCAAGGCCCCAGCCTCATCAATGGCGACATTGGCACCAACGCGGGGGCCTTCAACGGGTTTCCGCCCGGCGTGGTGAACGGCAACATTCACGTGGGGGACACCTATGCTACGCAAGCGGCCACGGATGTGCAGGCGGCCTACGGCCAGATGTCGGGCATCACTTACGCCACGGAGAAAGCGTTGTATGGCGGCACCCCAGCCGTGACGATGCTCCCCGGCTCTTATTTCGTGAAAGAGGCGACTACCCTGGCCGGAACGCTGATTCTGGACGGGGGCGGCGACCCGAACGCGAAATTTTTTCTCATGGTAAACGGGGCCCTGACCACGGGTGCCAACTCGCGCGTGGTGCTGCAAAATGGTGCTGACCCTAACAATGTATACTGGCAGATCAGGGGATTGGTCACTTTGGGGCAAAATTCTGTGATGCGCGGCACGCTGCTTGTCGACGGGGCCATCAACTTGGTTACCGGCGCTGTGTTGGAAGGCCGGGGCCTTTCGCGGGGGGGAGCCATTTCGCCCACTACGAGCACGGTTACCGTACCGCTGCCAGCTATAATTCCCGTCATTACCCAGACCTTCTGGCTGGGCAACCCGTTTGGCACTGGTACTACGGATTGGTTCACGTCCGGCAACTGGTCGAACGGTGTGCCCACTAGCACCTTGGACGCCGTGGTGCCCACCGGCACCTCGCCTTACCCCTTGATTGCCAACGGCAACGCGGCCGCCAAAAGCCTGACCATCGGCCCCGGTGCCAGCCTCACGCAGGGAGGCGGCATCCTCGACGTGAAAGAGAACGTGGCCAACAGCGGCACCATCAGCGCCACCGGCGGCAGCATAGGTTTGAGCGGCACCGCAGCGCAGTCAATCGGCGGCATCGGCAGCACCCAGGTTTGGGGCCTGGCCATCACCAACGAAGCCGGGGCTACCCAGGCTGGGGCCCTGAGCGTTCACGGCGCGCTGACCCTGGCCGGTGGCAGCCTTACCACCAACGGCCGGCCGCTAACGCTGCTTTCCGACGCGGCCGGCACGGCCCTGGTAGACAACACCGGCGGCACGGTGAACGGCGCGGCCACCGTGCAGCGCTACATCGACCCGAGCGTCAACGCCGGAATGGGCTACCGCCACTACAGCTCGCCAGTCGCCAACGCTAACTTTAGCGACCTAGCTACGTCGGGCTTCGCGCCGGTTTTTAACCAGGAATATAATACCACGGGCAACTCGGCAAGGCCTTTTCCGAACGTGTTTGGGTACGACCAAGCCCGCGTGACGGCCCCCGACGACGCGACCACCGCCTTCGACCAGGGCTTTGTCGTGCCCACGGGCACCGACGCGATGGGGACAATGAGCGGCTACACCGTGAACATCGGGGCCAACCAAGTGGTGGACCTGACGGGCACCCTCAACAACGGCCCCGTGAGCCGCACCGGTCTGGCCCGCGGCACGCAGGCCCAAAGCGGCTGGCAGCTGCTGGGCAACCCGTACCCGTCGCCCATCGATTTCAGCCAAACTGAAAGCGTGGCGCGCACCAACGTGGACGATGCCGTGTACGTGTACCAAAGCACCGGCCAATACGCCGGCCAGTACCGTAGCTACGTTAACGGCGAGGGCAACCCGCTGGTGGCGGCCATGCAAGGCTTCTTCGTTCGGGTGAGCAACGGCCAAACCACGGGCAGCCTGGGCCTGGACAACAACGTGCGGGTGAGGACAACCGCGAACACGCCCGCTTTCAATCGCGGCACCGCCGACACGCGCCCGCAGGTGCAGCTGCACCTACAAGGCAGCAACCGGCCCCTGGCCGACGAAGCCTACGTGTACTTCGAGCAAGGAGCCTCGTCGGCCTTCGACGCCCACTTCGATGCTTATAAGCTGCCCAACTCGTCGGGATTGAGCGTGAGCAGCATCTCGGCCAGCAACGACCTGTCGGTGAACGGCCTCGCGCCGCTGACCGCCGCCGCCACGGTGCCGCTGAACATGCACGTGCCCGCTACCGGCACCTACATTCTGAACGCGGCCAGCCTGCTCAACTTCGGGGCCAACGCCCCGGTGTTGCTGCTCGACACCCAGACCGGGGCGCGCATCAACCTGGCCCAGCAGCCGAGCTACACTTTTGAGGCCAGCAGCACGGCCCTGCCGGGCCGCTTCGCCCTGTATTTCGGAACGGCCGGGGTACTGGCCGCCAACGCCCCGGCCGTGGCCCAGCAGGTACAGCTGTACCCCAACCCAGCGCAAGGCAGTTTCACGCTGCTGCTGCCCGCCGAGCTGGGCCGCACGCCAGTATCGGTTAAGGTCATCAACCAACTCGGCCAGCTCGTGTCGGAGCGCACGGTGGCCATGACTGCCGCTGGTGCCAGCGCCCAGTTCGATGTGTCGGCCCTCGCCCCGGGCGTGTATTCGCTGCGCCTTACCTCGGCTACCGGCCAGGTGGTGAAGCGCATAGTGGTAAAATAACGAATGCTTTCCGCTTACCGCCCCGGGCCAAAACAGTTGGCCCGGGGCCCGGCCGGCCCTCCGGCCAGACTTATTTCCCAACCCTTGCCAACCTTCTTCCTAATGAAAAAACAGACTTACATCAGCGCGCTGTGCGCCATAGCGTTTTGCATGCTTGGTCTGGCGACAACGGCCGTAGCCCAGTCTGGCCCCGGCAGCGGCGGTCCAGGCCCCGGCCCGGACCCCAGCGGCGGCCCCACCGAAGTGCCTCTCGACGGTGGTGCCTCGCTTCTTCTCGCCGGCGGCGTTGCCTATGGTGTGAAGCTTCTGCGCGGGCGCCGGGCGAAGAACTGACTCAGCACAACTATCCTAACCAACCAAAAGCCCTGCCTGCCGGCGGGGCTTTTTTGGCGTTGCTCCACCGCCATAAGTTGCCCGGCGTTGATGGTTAGCCATCAGCTTGTTATCAGCAATTACCTGACAGCTAATTACTGACAGTTGAAACTGATTTACTTTTGAAGTCGCTTCGGTAGTAAAGGGTGCCGCACCCGGCGTTGCCTAACCTCTAGCCAAGCCAATGAGTAAGGAAAAAACTCCGCCGGAAAATCTGCGGGGGCCCTGCTTTGTTGCTGTCAACACCCAGCCGGGTAGGGCACCATCAACCTTTCGTTTTTTGTGACAAAAAAGTTTAGCTGGCTATTAATTGGGGTGTTGCTTGCACTGGCTGCGGGCGGCTACACGACGTGGCGGGTGCTGTACCGGCCCAACGTGGTGGCTTTTGCCGAGGGCGATGCCTATTTATACATCCGCACGGGCAGCGGCTTCGGGGCGGTGCGCGATTCGCTGGTTCGGCAGGGGTTGCTGGGCGAGCCGGGCACTTTCATTTGGCTGGCGCGCCAGCGCGACTACCCGGCGCACGTGCGCGCCGGCCGCTACCGCCTGGGCCCGGGCCTGGGCAACTTGGCCCTGCTGCACCTGCTGGAAAGCGGCCGGCAAGACACGGTGCAGTTCGAGCTGACGCCGTTTCATTACCTCGAAAACCTGCCCCGGCAAGTCGGCCGCCAGTTGGAAACCGATTCGTTCAAGCTCAGCTTATTACTGAACAACAATGCCGGCTTGCAAGCCCGCTTCGGCCTCGACACCTGCACCGTGCGCACGCTGTTCGTGCCCGGCCGCTACCGGCTGCTGTGGAACACCAGCGCGCCCGCGTTTCTGGACACCGTAGCCGCCGCCCACCGCCGGTTCTGGACGGCCACGCGCCGGGCCCGGGCCGACTCGCTGGGCCTCAGCCAGGTGCAGGTGAGCGTGCTGGCCAGCATCGTGCAGCGCGAAACGGCCCAGCCCACCGACAAGCCCCTGGTGGCGGCCGTGTACCTCAACCGCCTGCGCCGCGGCCAGCCGTTGCAAGCCGACCCCACGCTGCTATGGCCCCTGCACGGCCTGGGCACCCGCAAACGCGTGCTGAACGTGGACAAAAAAGTGGTGTCGCCTTACAACACTTACCGCCACAAGGGCTTGCCGCCGGGGCCCATCACCACGCCCCGGCCCAGCTCGCTCGATGCCGTGCTGCGCCCGGCTCACAACGACAACCTCTTTTTCTGCGCCCGCCCCGACGGCAGCGGCTTTTCAGATTTTGCCGCCACTTATGCTGCGCACAGGCGCAACGCCCGCCGCTACCAGCACCAATTAGATAGCCTGGGCGTGAAACGGTGATTAGCAGTTATCATTGACCATCAATCATCATCACCAAATGTTCATTGCCAACTGAAACTACGGCGGTGCCAGGCGGTAGATACGGAGCTGCGACGAATCGTGCGCGGCTTGCCGTTGCAAATCGAGGGTTTGGCGGAAGCTGAGACCAGTAAACTCGGAGTGTTCGAGGAAAAGCAGCGGCTCGGTCAGGCGGGGCTCGGGCCAGGCGGCCAGCGCGGGTTGGCGGCGCAACGAATCGAAACGCGGGATGTTGGCCACCCGCCAGTACGTGTCCAGCACCACGTAATCGTAGCCCTGGCGGCGCAGGGCCCCGAACTGGCGCTCGTTGGCTACGCTGGTCAGGCGCTGGTTTTCTGCCAGGTACGGGGCCAGGCCGAGGCCAACCGTGCTGGCCACGCGCCGGGCCCCGTGGGCGCGCAGCCAGGCCGCGGCTTCGGGGAACCGGCTGGGCGGGTACCAATAAATATGCTCCCAAAGCCGGAAGCCGTTCAGGACCAGGGCCGCCAGCAGCACGGCGGCCCCTGCGCCACGCCACCGGCCGGGCACGTGCCGCAGCACCAATACCGCCAGCGCCGCCAGAGGTAAATAGGCGAACAGTAGGCCCCGGGGCGCTTTTTGCAGCAGCGACATGCCCGCCAGCCAGCACCCGGCCCACACGCTCAGGTACAGCAGCAGTGGCAGCGCCCGCCCGCCCGCCGGGCCCGCCGCCCGCCATTGCCGCCACCCCAGCCACCCGCCCACGGCCAGCCCCGGCAGCAGCAGCGGCGACTCAAACGCCAGCAGGTAACGGAAATAATAGAGCACGTCGGGACTGAGCACCGCCTGCCGGCCGGCCAAGTTGGGGCCGGCTGGTAGCACCAGCCGCACATAGGTAGCCGGCCAGCGGTACCAAGGCAGCCCGGCGGCCAGGGCCCCGGCGGCCATCAGCACCGCGTAGGGCACGGCCAGGCGCAGCAGCACCAGCCACGCGGTGGGGCCCCGCCAGGCCGCGCCGTCGGCTCGCAGCACTTCCAGCGCTAGCAAAATAGGCACGGCCAGCAGAAATTTGTAGCTATAGCACAGCCCTGCCGCCAACCAAACCGCCGATTCCAGCAATGCGGCTTGGCGCACGGCCAGGGGCCCGGCCTGCACCCGGCGGTAGTGGCTACTCAATAGACCAGCGGCTAGCACCAGGCTGCCCGCGCCACTCGTGAAATCGCGCCCTGAAAACGTGAGCAGCAGCCCAGTACCGCCCAGCAACACCAGAATCGCCGCCTCGCTGCCCCGCCAATGCCGGCCCCCGGCAGCAGAGGCTTGCACGACAAACCACGCGAACAGCCCCAGCCCGGCCACGCCCAACAAGGCATTGACAACCTGAAACACCCGCACGTCGGCCGTGGCGCGGGCCAGCAAGGCGGACAGCAGGTTGAACCCCGGCCCGGCGTGGAAAAACAGCTGGCGGCCGTCGCCGCCGGCCAGGGCCCGCGCCAGCTGCCAGTTGCGCACCGAGTCGTAGTCGGGCAGGCCGGCGGCGGCCAGGTGCCATAGCCGCAGGGCCAGCACGGCCAGCAGCGCCAAGTCCAGGCCCCAGCGTGCGCCGGGCGGGATGGAAGGCGTCGGAGCGGCGTTATTTGCGGGCAAGGGCATAGCGAGGGGCCGGCCCTGGGGCCAGGGCGCTGCAAAGGTCGGCATTGGCCAGCGCTGGGCCGGACGTTCGGCTGTTCACTTTTATTTTTTCTATGCGCCTTGTTATTCAGCGCGTTCGCAGCGCACAGGTCACGGTTGAGGAGGCGGTTACGGGTCGCATCGGGGCGGGGCTGCTGGTACTGGCCGGCTTCGCGCCCGCCGATACGCCCGCTCAACTGGCCTGGATGGCCCGCAAGCTGGTGCAGCTGCGTATTTTTCCGGATGACGCAGGCCAGATGAACCGCAGCGTGCTCGACACGGGCGGCGACGTGCTGGTGGTGAGCCAGTTCACACTGCTGGCCGATGCTCGCAAAGGCAACCGCCCCAGCTACGCGGCGGCTGCGCCGCCGCTGGTGGCCGAGCCGCTCTACCGGCAGTTTGTGGCGCTGGTGGCCGAGCTGCTGGGCCGCTCCGTGCCCACCGGCACCTTCGGGGCCGACATGCAGGTGAGCCTGACCAACGACGGGCCGGTCACCATCGTGCTCGATTCGCCTGCGTAGCCTGTGATCAAATCAATTAAGACCAATCCCATGACCATCGAACAAGCCCAACGCACCGTGGACGAGTGGATTACCACCACCGGCGTGCGCTATTTCAACGAGCTGACCAACCTGGCCATCCTCACCGAGGAGGTGGGCGAGGTGGCCCGGCTCATCTCGCGGCAGTACGGCGAGCAGTCGTTTAAAGAGTCGGACAAAGGCCGCGAGCTGGGCGACGAACTGGCCGACGTGCTGTTCGTACTCATTTGCCTCGCCAACCAAACCGGCGTCGATTTAACCGACGCGCTGGCCCGCAACTTGGCCAAAAAAACCGAGCGCGACGGCCAGCGCCACAAAGGCAACGAGAAACTCAAAGGTTAGTGCCTAGTGCTTGGTTATTGGAATGGAATGCTAAGCACCGACAACCAAGCACCAAGCAATCAACCAAGCACTAGCCTGTCGTGCCGCCACACGGGCAGCACGTCGGCGTAGGTATCGACGCGCGTACAGAACACGAAATCGTCGTGGGCTTCGAGGGCGTTGAGGCGGCGCACGGCGGCCGATTGCAGCAGGTAGCCCGGCAAATCGGCCTCGGCCCGCTGCCACAGGTGCAAGGCGGCCAGGGCGGCGTCGCTGTTTTGTACATCGAAGCCCTGAAGAGCCAGTCGGGCCGCCAGGGCCCCACCGAACAGGCTGTCTTCGAGGCAGAACTGGCCTTTCCAGCCCGCGCACACCACCAATACGTCGCGCTGCTGCTGCACGGCAAAATTGGTGACGGCCCTCAGGTTTAGGAACGAGCCGATGACCAGGGCCTCGGCCGCCAGGGAGCGGCGCAGGGCCTGGGTGCCGTTGGTGGTGCTGATGGCCAGGGCCCGGCCCCGCACCGGCCGGGCCGGGTCGAGGAAGCCAAAGGGCGAGTTGCCCATGTCGAACCCTGCCGCGGGCCGGCCGTCGCGCTCGGCCGCCGTGAGGCAGCCGGCGGCCCCCAGCGCGGCGCACTCGTCGAGACTGGCCACCGGGAATACGTGCGTGATGCCCGCCACTAAAGCCGTAACAATGGTGCTGCTGGCCCGCAACACATCCACGATGACGGCCACCCGGCCCTGCAAATCATACAACGGTATCAAATCGGGCGAAAAACAAATATCTATGGCAGGCATTTTTGCTTTTATCAGTAATTCAGAAACATCTAATAACTCTCATCCTGCATGCAGCAAAGGCCAGAGAACGGCAGAACGTTTTGCAGTAACTATATATATTACTGCGCATTGTTCTTAGGTTCTCAGATCCTTCAGTGCGTGTAGGATGACAGCTCCCAAGTTATTTTACTAAAAAAATTATTCCTCCGTGCCTTTCACAAGCGGCAGCTTGCGTACCGTAGCGGGCAGGTTTTTGCCCCGAATTTGCACGAACACTTGGCTGCCGGGCGCGGCAAACTTGTTGCTGACGTAGCCCAGGCCGATGCCCCGGCCCAGCGTTGGCGACTGGGTGCCGCTTGTGACGTCGCCGATTTTCTGGCCCTCGGCGTCCACCAGCTCGTAGTGGCCGCGCGGAATGCCGGGGCCGTCCATCACGAAGCCCACCAGCTTTTTCTGCACGCCGGCTTCTTTTTGGGCTTTTAGGGCCAGGCTGTTGGTGAAGTCTTTGGTGAACTTGGTAATCCAACCCAGGCCGGCTTCGAGGGGCGAGGTGGTGTCGTCGATGTCGTTGCCGTAGAGGCAGTAGCCCATTTCGAGGCGTAGTGTGTCGCGGGCCCCCAGGCCGATGGGCTTGAGGCCGTAGGGCTGGCCGGCCACCATGATGGCGTCCCACACTTGCTGGGCGTGCTCATTGGGCACGTACAGCTCGAAGCCGCCCGCCCCGGTGTAGCCGGTGGCCGAAATGATGACGTCGGGGGCCCCGGCAAACGGGCCCTGCGTGAACGAGTAGTACGGAATGGCGCTCAAATCCACGTTCGTCAGCCCTTGCAGGGCGGCCACGGCCCGGGGGCCCTGCACGGCAAAAAGGCTGGTGCGGTCGGAAATGTCTTCCATTTCCACACCTTCGGTGTTGAACTCCTGAATCCAGCCCCAGTCTTTTTCGATATTGGAAGCGTTGACTACCAGCAGGTAATCGTCGTCTGCCAGCATGTATACGAGTAGGTCGTCGACCAGTCCCCCGGTGAAGTTGGGCAGGCTCGAATACTGGGCTTTGCCGGGCTGGAGCTTGGCGGCGTCATTGGTCGTGACGCGCTGGATGAGGCCGAGGGCCCCGGGGCCCCGCAACCGGAACTCGCCCATGTGCGACACGTCGAAGATGCCCACCGCCCGGCGCACAGTGTGGTGCTCGTCGAGGTCGGAAGAGTAGCGCACGGGCATATTGTAGCCGGCAAAGGGCACCATTTTGGCTCTCAGCTGTTGGTGGGTGGCATCGAGGGCAACGGTTTTGAGCGAGGAAACGGTCATGGCGGGGAGAAGGATGGGGCCGGCCGCGGCTGCGGCTTCGGCCCGCGAAAGTAGCTACTTTCGGCCCGGGCCCGTAGGCAGTCCCAGCTTTTATTACCTCTATGGACCCCAACAACATCAAGCAGGATTTCGAATCGGCGCTGACCCGTCACCTTTCTTTCAAAACCAAGCTGCGCTCGTTTTTGTACGGCAACGGCTACAACGAGGGCCCCCTGCGCGACCCCGACCAATGCAGCCTGGGCCATTGGATTGCCGAGCGCCGGGCCGGGGCCTACGCCCACGTGCCCGAGATGGCCGACCTCGACGCCGCGCACCGCCGCATCCACCGCGCCGCCAACGTGCTCATGGACTACCACTTGGCGGGCCGTTCGGCCGAGGCAGCTGCCGGCCTGCCGGCTGTGCTGGCTCAGGCCGAGGCGATTGTGGTCCTTTTGCAAACCATCGAGCGCGGGCTGCGTACCGGGGCTTAGCCGCGTTTCGCTTTTTAGTCGGGCACGCTACGCAGCAGCTTCATGAAAATTAACTTAAGCACCAAACTATTTACTGGCTTTCTGCTGCTGTTGGGGCTGTTTGCGGCGGTGCTGTTTGTGAACTACCGGCTGGCCAACCAAGTGGTGCTCAATGCCCGGGCGGTGGCGGCATCGCAACGCGTGTCGGAAGGAGCCGATGGCTTGCTGCGCAACATCATCGACATGGAAACCGGCTTCCGGGGCTACCTGGTGACGGGCAACGAGCAGTCGCTCGATCCTTACTACCAAGGCGAGCGCCGATTGACGGGCAGTTTCAATGACTTGCGTGCCCTGGTGGCCCGCAACCCGGCGCAGGTAGGCCACCTCGACCGCTCGCAGCGCCTGTTTCAGCAGTGGGAAGATTTTACGCACCTCATTATCACCGAAAAACGCGAGGTGCACCTGCAAAACCCCAATTTTGAGGCTTTGCAGGGCATGCCCCACCGCAGCTTGGCCCAGGGCCTCACCGGCAAGCAGATCATGGACAACATCCGCTTCCACCTCGGCCAGTTCGACGTGGTAGAGAATGCCGCCCGCCGGCAGCTGGCCACACGGCGCGACGCCAGCATTAGTCGCGCCCAGTGGATTTCGGTGGCCGTGGCTGTGGCGGCACTGGTGCTTGGGCTGGCGTGGGCGTTGTACTTGGTGCGGCTGCTGGCGCGGCGGCTGGGCGGGCTGGTGGGCTTGGCCCGCCGCCTGGCCGCTGGCGAATACGATGCCCAGTTGGCCGACCACAACCAGGACGAGTTGAGCGTGCTCACCGACGTTCTCAACGGTTTGGGCCGGACCATCAGCACCAACATCGGCCAGCTCGAATCCCGCAACCGCGAGCTGGACCAGTTCGCCTACGTGGTATCGCACGACCTTAAAGCGCCCCTGCGCGGCATCGAAAGCGCCTCGCGCTGGATCGAGGAAGACATGGGCCCGACTAATTTACCCGACCACGTGCGCGAGTTTCTGGGGCTGATGCGCCAGCGCGTGCACCGCATGGAAAACCTCATCACTGGCATCCTCGACTTAGCGCGAGTGGGCCGGGCCACGGAGGTTCACGAAACGGTGTTTGTACGCCAGCTGCTGCGCGAAATCGGGGCCAACCTCAATTTGCCCGACAACCTACACTTTGAAATGCCGTTTTTCCTGCCCACGCTCGTCACCACGCGGGTGCAGCTGGAGCAAGTGTTCACCAACCTCATCAGCAACGCGGTGAAGTACCACGAGCACCCCGAAACGGCCACCCTGCGCATCGGTTGCGACGACGTCGGCGACTTTTATCGGTTCTCGGTGGCCGACGACGGGCCGGGCATCGCTCCGGAGTACCACGAGCGGATTTTTGTTATTTTCCAAACTTTGGTGGAACGTGATACGCTGGAAAGCACCGGCGTGGGGCTGGCCATCGTCAAGAAAATCGTGGAACGCCAGGGCGGGTCCATCGGGATAGAATCGGCCCTGGGGCAGGGCGCTACGTTTTTTTTCACTTGGCCCAAGCAACCGGCTGACATCCAGCCTAAGGCCGCCAAGACTAGCGTCACCGCGCCCGCGCTGGCTGTTTGAGCACTTTACTTTGAGGCCTTTTTTTCATTTTATGCCGCCCGAATCCTCCCCCACTAGCATTCTGTTGGTCGAAGACGACCAGATGGACGTGATGAACGCGCAGCGCGAGCTGCGTCGCCAGCACATCGACGTGCCGCTCGCCCACGCCCGCAACGGCCGCGAGGCTCTCGACATGCTGCGCGGCGAAAACGGCCAGGCCAAAATTGCTAAGCCCAACGTGGTGATGCTCGACATCAACATGCCCCGCATGAACGGCCTGGAGCTACTGGAGGCCCTGCGCGCCGACCCCGAGTTTGCCGACCTGAATGTGTTCATTATGACCACCTCCGACCTCGACTCAGACCGCTACAAAGCGCAACAGCTAGCCGTAAGTGGCTACATCATCAAGCCCCTAAGCTTTGAAACCTTTGGCGAAGGCGGCACCAGCGTCGACGGGTTTAGCCTGTTCCTAGACCTGATTCGGTTGAAGGGATGAGGGCCCCAGGACGCCGCCCGTCTCTGCTAGCCACCCACACCGGGCTGCTGCTCGAAGCCGGCCTTGACGAGGCCGGCCGGGGCTGCCTGGCGGGCCCGGTGTTCGCGGCGGCCGTTGTTCTGCCGCCCGACTTTGCCCCGCCCCTGCTGCACGATTCCAAGCTGCTTACGCCCCGGCAGCGCGACCGCCTGCGCCCCCTCATCTGCGCCGAAGCCGTGGCTTGGGCTGTGGGCGAGGCGTCGGTGGAGGAGATTGGGTCCCTCAACATTGCCCAGGCCAGCTATTTGGCTATGCACCGGGCCGTGGCGGCGCTGCCCGTGGTTCCGGCGCACCTGCTCGTCGATGGCAACCGCTTCCGGCCGCTGGCCGGCTTTGCCCACACCTGCATCGTGGGCGGCGACGGCCTGTACCGCAGCATCGCCGCGGCCTCGGTGCTCGCCAAAACTTTCCGCGACGAACGCATGACGGCCCTGGCGCAAGAATACCCGGCCTACGGCTGGACCCAAAATGCCGGCTATCCCACCGCCGCCCACCGGGCAGCCATTCGTGCCCACGGCCCGACGCCGCTGCACCGGATGGGGTTTCGGCTGCTGTGAGAAGCTGTTTGAGTTAATAAAAACGGTCATGCTGAGCGCAGTCGAAGCATCTCTCCCGCTGACTCGTGGATTACTGCCGCAGTAGAGATGCTTCGGCTGCGCTCAACATGACCGCTTAGAGTACTTCTTAGCTAACTCAAACAGCTTCTAAGATAATCAAGTTAAAAATCAAGCCCCCTGGCTTCTTCATGAGGCGAGGGGGCTTAACTTTTAACGTTCAACTTTTAACTTCTTAGTGCTTGCCAGCCGAATCGCCTTTGACGACTTCGTCGTCTTCGCCGCGCCGCTGGCCCTGGCTGTCGCGGGGGCCCTCGGCGTTGGATATTTCCTCGTCCTCGTCGGAGGTTACGTATTCGTTCGTGGTGGGGCCAAGGCCGTTGGTTTTCGCGGCCAGGTCGGCTTCGGCCTGGGCGTGCTTGAGGTTGAAAAGCGGATCAGCGTCCTGGCCGGCCGCTTCATTTTTTTTGGGTGGGTTCTGAGCCATGGGCAGGGCCCCGGGGCCGGGAAGTAGGCGGCGCGGAGATTCTTGGGTCTACGCAGCGCGTCCAAGCAGAGTTTAGAGCATAAAAAAAGGCCGCCGCCCGAGGGCGACGGCCTTATAAGTGGTGGAGCCGGCCGGAAGCTGTCTACCCCAGCTTTTTGGCTAACTCCACCAGCGCACGAGAGGTCCTTCCTTTCCACATTTCCAGCCCGTGCGGGGGACTTATGGAAGCAAAGCTAATTAAAAAAACATGCTAGCCAACATTATATCTAGACGAATGTGTTAACTCAACCGACCAAATGACTGTAATACCCTCCGAATGAAGACTGGTTGTGGCGATGGCAGCGCGTGGGACGTAGTTTTGTCGGTCACCTCACCCGTCCTGCTCTGCTTAAATTTATGTCTTCTGACTCTGGCTTCGACGAAACACACAACCCTTGGCGCGTACTTGCCAGCACCGTAAAGTACCAAAACCCTTGGATCTCAGTGCGCGAAGACAACGTCGTGAACCCCGGTGGTGGCGCGGGCATCTACGGCGTGGTGACCATGAAAAACAAAGCCATTGGCATTGTTCCCGTCGATGCCGAGGGCAACACCTGGCTCGTGGGCCAGTACCGCTACCCGCTGAACGAGTACAGCTGGGAGATTCCGATGGGCGGAGGCCCCGTGGAATTGGACGTTTTGGAATCGGCCCAGCGCGAGCTGCGCGAGGAAACCGGCCTGCTGGCCGCCCGCTGGACGCGCATCGCCCGCCTGCACACCTCCAACTCCGTCACCGACGAAGAGGGCTTCGTGTTCCTGGCCGAGGGCCTGACCGCGGGCGAAACCGAGCCCGAAGAAACCGAAGACCTGCGCCTCTGGAAGCTGCCCCTGGCCGAGGCCGTGCGCATGGCCATGGACGACCGCATCACCGACGGCATCAGCGTGGCGGGCCTGCTGAAAGCCGAGCGGGTACTGGCAGCGCGCGCGCAAAGCTAACTTTGCCGCATGCGCCACTTGTTTCGCTACCTCGGCCACCGCTTGTATACCACCTGGGCCACGTTCTGGTTTGTGCTGCCGTTCGTGGTCACCTACCCAGTGCAGTGGTGGCTGGGCCGCACGCCGGCCCGCTACCCCCGCCTGCACGGCATCTACAGCGGCTGGGCCCGGTTTTCGATGGCGCTGTGGGGCATTCCGATTGAGGAGGTGCACGAGGAAGCCGGGCCCCTGCCCCAGCCGTGCGTGTACGTGGCCAACCACGGCTCCTACATCGACATCATGCTGCTGTTCAAGACCGTACCCGGCTACCTTAACATGATGGGCAAGCACACGCTGGCCAAAGTGCCGCTGTGGGGGCCCCTGTTTGCCAAGGCCTACATCACCGTGGACCGCAACAGCGCCGTGAGCCGGGGCCGGGCCTTGGTGGCGGCCCGCCAGGGCCTGGCCGCCGGCCGCAGCATCGCCATTTTTGCCGAGGGGCGCATTTCGCCCACGCCTGGGCGCGAGCTGCTGCCGTTTCAGGACGGCGCTTTTCAGCTGGCCATTGCCACCGGCGTGCCCATCGTGCCCGTCGGGATGCCGCTGAACCACATGTTCATGCCCGACGTGAAGGGCAGCCTGCGGGTGCGCCGCCACCGCCTCAAAATCGTGTTTCACCCCGCCATCCCCACCACCGGCCTCACCGCCGCCGACGTGCCCGACCTTAAGGCCCGCGTAGCCGCCCAGCTCGCCGCCGACTTCCTGCCCGAAGGAGCCAAAAAACCGGGTCCCAGCAGGCTGGGGAAGCTGTGAGTGTTGAAGGTCGAGCTTTAAGTTCGTTAGGGTCGGCACAGAAGCACTTTCTGCAAAATCACAACTTCCTGGCTCAATTTATAATTTATAATTCATAATTAAAAAAAGATGAGCACCGACCTTGCTACCCTGCGCGGCCTCGCCCACCTGGCCCGCCTCGAATTTGACGAAGCCCACGAGCAGCAGATGCTTGGCGACCTGAACAACATCCTCGACTTCGTGGCCCAGCTCGAAGCCGTGGACACGACCGACGTGGAGCCGCTGGTGCATTTGTCGCAGGAAATCAACGTGCTGCGCGACGACGAAGGCCGCAACACCGTAAGCCACCAGGACGGCCTGCGCAACGCCCCGCGCAAGGATTCGGATTATTTCCGGGTGCCCAAAGTCCTCGATTAGTTGGCGCGCCCCGCACTTTCCGGCACCGCGCCCCGCCGCCCACGGCCCGTTTTGCTGGCCGGGCTGGCACTGCTGGCCGTGGGCCTGGCGGCGTACTACTACTTCACCGGAGAGGCGGCCGCGCTGCCTTTGCTGCTGGTGCCGCATTTGCTGCCCTTGCCCCTCACGCTGCAAACCCTGGCCGTGGGGCCCGTGGCGCTGCCCGTGCAGGCCAGCGGCTTTGGGGTGAGCCTGACGCACGACCTGGCGGGGCCCTTCGCGCAACCGCTCGCGGCGGGCTTGTTCGTGGGGCTGCTGGCGGGGGCCCTGGCGGGCTGGGTAGCGGTGGCCAGCACCTTGCGCCGGGGGGCCTTCGTGGCAGCGATGGTGCCCGTCATTTTTTTCCTGATGTCGCTCAACCTGGATTTGGTGGGCGTTTTTTCAGTTGAGAAACAGTATTTTCTGACCTTGACGCTGGTGCTGGTGGGCGGGCTGGGCTTCGGGCTGCATGCCTACGGCGAACGGGTGCCGCTGGCGGGGCGGGCGGCGCTGTGCGCGGCGCTGGTAGCCGGCCTGGGGGCCCTGCTCCTGGCCCGCGGCCAGCTCACGCCCGCCGACCTGGCCCTGCACCTGGCCGCCTACGCCACCCCAGGCGGGGCTGTACTGGTGGCAGCGCTGGTGCTGTGGGTAGGCATCGAGAACGTGCGCGGCCTGCTGTGGCTGGCCGGCCGGGCCGCCACGCCCAGGGCCCGGCTGGGCATCGGCCAGTTTGTGGTGGCCAGCCTGCTGTACCTCGGCTTGCTCGGCTGGTGGTATTGGACCGACGGCCACCTGACGCTGTACCGCGGCGTGAGTCTCGACCCGCTCGTGCTGCTGCTGCCGGCCGCGCTGGTGGCCGGACTGGGCTTGCGCCTGCGGGCCCCCAGCTACGCCGCTTGGCTGCCTTACGCGCCGGGGGCCGCGCAGCTGTACCCTTTGCTGCTATCGGCCGCCACTGGGGCCCTTGCCTACGCGCTGGCCACCGATAACACACCCCTGCTGGTAGCGGCGCGCAGCTTCAGCGGCTTGGCGCTGCTGGTGCTGGGGGTCGCGTTTTTGGGGTATGTGCTGGCCAACTTCGGGCCGCTCATCCGGCAGCGGCTGCCGGTGTACCGGGTGGTGTTCGCGCCCCGGCGCCTGCCGTTTTACACCGTGTACGTGGTGAGCCTGGCCGCGCTGCTGGCCGTGCAGCTGCGCCTGAGCTGGCCGCTGGTGGCCCAGGTGCGGGCCGGGCTCTACAATTACCTCGGCGACCTCACGCGCCGGCAAAGCGAAGCCCGCCCCAACGACCTTGGCCTGGCCCTGCTGGCCGAGCGCTACTACGCCGAAAGCGGCGACGTGCTCGACCGCAACAACCTGCACGCCCAGCTGGGCCGGGCCGCGCTGTACCGCGCCCGCGAGCAGCGCCAGAACGAGCTTAACGCCCTGCACCGGGCCCTGCTGCCCGCGCCCAACGAAAAAGTGTCGCTGCGCTTGGCCGCCCTCGGCACCGCGCCCCAGGACTTGTTCGACAACCTCGACGCGCTCCGGCAAGGCCTGCGCCGCCAGCCCGGCAGCGCCGCCCTGGCCGGCGACCTGGCCCAGTTGTTCACCCAAACGGCTCTCACCGACTCGGTGGCGTTTTATTTGGATAAAGCCGAGCAGCTGGCCCCCGGCGCTTACCCCAGCCGCACCAACCGGCTGGCGTTTCTCTTGCAGCAAAACCTGCTGCCCGAAGCCCAGAAGCTGGCCCAAAACTTCCATCCCACCGCTAATGAGCCGGCCCTGGCCAGCAACCTAACGCTGCTGTGGCTGTTGCGGCACCAATCCGCTGCGCCTGCCCTCGCCCTGCCCGGCGGCGACCTCGACGCAGCCACCTTCGCCAGCGTGTACCATGAGGCCCTAGTGGCTGCCGGCCAGGCCCGCCCGGCGCTGCTGCCCGTGCTGGCGCGCCTGGCCGCCCGCCCGGCCAACGAGCCTTACTACGAGCAGCTGCTGTTTTTGCAGGCCTTGACGCGCCATGCCCTGGGCCAGGAGCAGGCCGCCCGGCAACTGCTGGGCCCACTGGCGGCGGGCACTACCGCCACGGCAGGCTACTACCAGCAACTGCTGGGCCTGTGGCAGTTGCAGCAGGGCCAGTACGCCGCCGCCGCCGACCAGCTGGCGCTGGCCGCTGCCCACGGGGCCACCACTGCTCTGCTGGCCCGCGCGGCCGCTTTGACGCTGGCCGGCCAGCCCGATTCGGCGCGCGTGGCGCTGGCGCGCATCACGGCCGCGCCCGACACGGCCCTACGCCGGGCCGCCGCGCCCTTGGCCGGGGCCCTGCCCGCGGCCAACCTGAACCAGTGGCGCACCGCTTTCGCGGCCCGTTACCCGCGCCTGGGCAGCGCTTGGCTGGCGCAGGCCCGAGCCGCCGGCGCGGGACCCGCGGCCGCGCCGCTTTACCAACGCATCGCGCGCGAAGCCCCTTTCAACGAAGTCGCTATATTAGCAGCGGCCGATTTTTACACCCAACGGCGCGACTACCCGAGGGCCTACAATGCCTTGCAAGCCGGGCTGGCCGAAAACCCCGCCGCGCCGGCGCTGTTGCAGGCTTACGCGCTGGCGGCGGCCGACGCCGGCCTGGCCGACTACGCCGCCGAAGCGCTGGCAAAATTGCGCCAGCAGCTGCCGGCGGCTTCCTTTGCGGCGCTCCAGGCCCGTTTTGCCGCCCGTCGAGCGGCCCACGCGGCTTTTTAAAGGTTTCATTAGTCCGTTTCTCCACGCTTGCTTATGTCTCCGAACGTCATCGAAACCCACGATATTTCCCGCGTGTACCGTATGGGCACCGAGGAAATTCACGCCCTGCGCTCGGTTAGCATCCAGATTGCGCGCGGCGAGTACGTGGCGTTCATGGGGCCCTCGGGCTCGGGCAAATCGACGTTGATGAACATCGTGGGCTGCCTCGACACGCCCAGCGGCGGCCAGTACGTGCTCAACGGACAAGATGTTAGTCGCATGAGCGACAGCGCCCTGGCCGAAGTGCGCAACAAGGAAATTGGCTTTGTTTTCCAGACGTTCAACCTGCTGCCCCGCGCCTCGTCGCTCGACAACGTGGCCCTGCCGCTCATCTATGCCGGCTTTGGCAAGCGCGAGCGCGACGAGCGCGCCATGCACGCTTTGCAAAGCGTGGGCCTCGGTGACCGCGCCAAGCACCGCCCCAACGAGCTAAGCGGTGGCCAGCGCCAGCGCGTGGCCATCGCCCGGGCCCTCGTCAACAACCCCAGCATCATCTTGGCCGACGAGCCCACGGGCAACCTCGACAGCAAGACCAGCTACGAAATCATGGACCTGTTCGAGGCGCTCTACGCCAAGGGCAACACCATCATCATGGTGACGCACGAAGAAGACATTGCCCGTTACGCCCACCGCATCGTGCGCCTACGCGACGGCCTCGTGGAATCGGACCAGGTGAACACGGAAGTCAACCAGCATTCGGTACACGGTTGAGTTAAATGCTTTTATTGTTAAATGGTTAAGATATTGACGGTTAAATTTTTAACTATCAAAAATAATCCGGTGACTAATAACTCAGTCATCAAAAGTTTAATTATTCAACAATAAAATCATTTAACTTATGAAAATCTACACCCGCACCGGCGACCAGGGCCTTACCTCGCTCATCGGGGGCACGCGCGTGCCCAAGAGCAGCCTGCGCATCGAAGCCTACGGCACCGTGGACGAGCTGAATGCCTACGTGGGCCTGCTGCGCGACCAGGACATCAACGCCCCGCGCCGGCCGCTGCTGAAGGAGATTCAAGACCGGCTGTTCACCATCGGCTCGGCCCTGGCCGCCGACCCGGAAAAGTCGCGCATGAAGCTGCCTGACTTGCACGAGGCCGATGTGACGCTGCTCGAAGAGGAGATGGACCGCATGAACACCGAATTGCCCGAGTTGCGGGCGTTCATCTTGCCCGGCGGCCACCCCGCCGTGAGCCAGGCCCACGTGGCGCGCTGCGTGTGCCGCCGGGCCGAGCGCCTGGTCATTCACCTGCGCGAGGAATCGTTCGTGGCCGATTTGGTGGTGATGTACCTCAACCGGCTGTCCGATTACCTGTTCGTGCTGAGCCGCTACATGGCCCACGAACTGGGCGTGGAAGAAGTAACGTGGAAGGCCCGGGTGTAGGGTGGCCCGGCCGGGTGCGGGCCCGCCGCCGTACCTTCGCCGCCATCCCACCCGATCACTTTTCGCCCTTAATTCTTATGCTTATGCTTGACACCCTCGCCATTCGCACCCAGCGTACCACCGCCTCGCGCCTCGCCACCCGCGACGACGCGCCGCTGGAGTTCGGCAAGCTGTTTTCCGACCACATGCTCGTCGTGGACTACCGCGACGGCGAGTGGCAGGACGCCCAGATTCTGCCCTTCGGCGACCTGCCCGTGAGCCCGGCCAACTCGGCCCTGCACTACGGCCAGGCCATTTTTGAGGGCATGAAGGCTTACCCCACCGCCGGTGGCGGCGTGTCCCTGTTCCGGCCCCTCGACAACTGGGCCCGCCTCAACGCCTCGGCCGAGCGCATGTGCATGCCGACCGTGCCCGAAGAGCTATTCATGCAGGGCCTAAAAGAATTGGTGCGCCTCGACGCGCCCTGGATGCCCGACGTGCCCGGCGGGGCGCTTTACATCCGGCCGTTCATGTTCGCCACCGACGGCATGCTGGGCGTGCGGCCCTCCGAAACGTACCGCTTCGCCATCATCACCTGCCCCGTCGATTTGTACTACACCAAGCCGTTGCGCGTGCGCTTCGAGCAGAAATACGTGCGCTCGGCCGAAGGCGGCGCGGGCTTCGCCAAAAATGCCGGCAACTACGGGGCCGCCATGTACCCCACCAAGCTTGCCCAGCAGGAAGGCTACAACCAACTTATCTGGACCGACGCTTCGGAGCACCAGTACGTGGAGGAATCGGGCACGATGAACATCGTATTTGTGCTTGATGGCAAGCTCGTTACCCCGGCCCTCAGCACGTCCATTCTCGACGGCATCACGCGCCGCTCGGTGCTTCAGTTGGCCCACGACATGGGCGTGCCCGTGGAAGAGCGCCGCGTGAGCAGCCGTGAAATCATCGGGGCCCTGGAGGCCGGCACCTTGCAGGAAGCTTTTGGCGTCGGCACGGCCGCCACCATCGCGCCCATTGCCACCATCGGCTACGAAGGCCACGACTACGAACTGCCCGTTGCGGGCCCCGACGCGTTGTCGAAGCGCATCAGCGCGACCCTCGGGGCCATCCGCACCGGCCAGGCTCCCGACCCGTACGGCTGGGTGGTGCCGGTGGGCGAATAAATAATTGTTAAAGACACTGTATCCAACGCCAGGCGGTCATGCTGAGCGCAGCCGAAGCATCTCTCCCGCTGACTAGTCATGATTACTGTTGCGGGAGAGATGCTTCGGCTGCGCTCAGCATGACCGCCTGGCGTTGAACAATGCAAAAAGGCAGCCGGTCCATTTTCGGGCCGGCTGCCTTTTTTTACGGACCTTTACTCGTTAAGAATCTCACCCTACCATTTAACACTCCTAAGAATGACTCAAGACCACGTGCGGGACTTGAAGGGCCGCGCCGAGGCCCTAAGGAGGTATCTTTGACTACGATACCCGCAAAGACCAAGTAGTTACGGCCGAGGCCGAGACCCTGGCCCCCACCTTCTGGGACGACTCCAAAGCGGCCGAAATCAAGCTCCGGGAAATCAAGGTCATCAAGACTTGGACCGACGACTTTGAGGCCGTACAGCAAGCCGTGGCCGACGTCGAAGTGCTCTTCGACTTTTATAGGGAAGGCGAGGCCACAGAAGCCGAAATTCAGGCCGAGTTCGACGCCGCTCAGCAAAAAGTGGAGGCCCTGGAGTTCAAGCGGATGCTCTCCAACGAGGAAGACCAGTTGCCGGCCGTTATCGAAATAAACCCTGGGGCCGGCGGTACCGAAAGCCAGGACTGGGCCGAGATGCTGATGCGCATGTACATCATGTGGGGCGAGCGCCACGGCTTCGGCGTGCGCCAGCTCAGCTACCAGCCCGGCGAAGGGGCCGGCATCAAGTCGGCGTCGCTCGAAATCGACGGGCCCTTTGCCTATGGCTACCTCAAAAGCGAGATTGGCGTGCACCGGCTCGTGCGCATGTCGCCCTTCGACAGCAGCGGACGGCGCCATACCTCGTTCGCGTCGGTGTTCGCCTATCCCGTTGTGGATGATACGATTGTCATCGACATCAACCCCACCGACATTTCTTGGGACACGTTCCGGGCCGGCGGCGCGGGCGGCCAGAACGTGAACAAGGTGGAAACCGCCGTGCGCCTCACCCACGCGCCCTCCGGCATCATCATCGCCGTACAGATCGAGCGCAGCCAGTTCATGAACAAAGAACACGCCCTGCGCATGCTTCGCTCGCGCCTCTACCAGGTCGAAATCGATAAGCGCAACGCCGAGCGCGACAAAGTGGAAGCCACCAAAAAGCGTATCGACTTCGGCTCCCAGATTCGCAACTACGTGCTGCACCCCTACAAGCTCATCAAGGACCTGCGCACCGGCATCGAGCGCACCGACGTGCAGAATGTGCTGGACGGAGACTTGGACGAGTACATCAAAGGGTTTTTGATGCAGCAGTGATCAGCGAGACCCTCTAAAATATTAGTGGGGACCGGAGTTGCAGTTATGTATCGTGTGTTTTCGCGTTGGAAAGCCAGAACGGTTTTTCAACGCGAATATTTTTGTCTCATCCAAGCTCAACGGGCTAACTTTTGGTGAAGTGCAAGTATATTGCGGCAGCTTTTCTGCAGAAGGGGAGGTATTAGAGGGAGCAACAAAAAGCACAAAACATATTGCTTGGTGAATCCGCATTATGACAGCAGGAAAATTGCCAAAATCAAGAGCTAGTGTAAATTTTTGGGCTGTTTATCGACTGGTTATCAATCAGAAATCTATTTGATAACCAGCGTGGTCTTTACTGGTACCCGCTCCACTAGGACACGAATTCAGGCTTTGAGCCTTCTCACGGTGGCTTTTTCATTCTTTATTTTGGCAGTATACTCTCCTAGCCACTTGTGCTGGAAAGGCGCACTTTATTCTTTTTTTTAAAATCATTTCTTTCGCAATCACTTCCAATTTTTCACAACTACATCCATATTTCCCACTTTCTTTTTCTTATGAAAAAAACCTTACTCATGAGCTTAGTGCTCATGCTCACCTTATTTCAGCACGTAATGGCCCAAACTCGGGCCATCTCTGGGCGGGTGACGGACCAAAAAACGAATGAGGGCCTGCCAGGCGTTACAGTACTATTAAAAGGAACCACTGCTGGCGTGTCGACCAACGCCGACGGTAACTTCAGCCTCGACGTGCCCACCAGCGGTGGCACGCTGGTGATAAGCTCGGTGAACTTTGTGAATCAGGAATTGCCCATTGGCAACCAGTCGCAGTTTACCGTTGCCCTGGTGGAAGATGTGAAACAACTGAGCGAAGTGGTAGTGACCGGCTACGGCACCCAGGAGCGCCGCGACGTAACAGGTTCCGTTGCTACAGTGAAAGGCGAGGCTATTTCTAACTTGGCTACGCCAAGCTTTGGCCAACAGCTAGCAGGCCGCGCCGCCGGCGTGCAGGTGCAGACCCCCAGCGGTTTGCTCGGTCAGCAGCCCATTATTCAAATTAGGGGCACCAACTCTATTTCTTCGGGCACGTTCCCGCTTGTGGTAGTGGATGGTCAACCAATTTTCACGGGCCAACTCAGTGGCGTTGACGGCAATGGCTCGAATGGCCTTGCCGACATTAATCCCAACGACATCGAATCCTACGAAGTGCTGAAAGACGGCTCCGCTACGGCCATTTATGGGTCACGGGGGGCCAACGGGGTTATCCTCATCACCACCAAGCACGGCCGTAAAGGCCGCGTGGCTGTTACCTATGACACGTACATTGGTGCAGCCAAAACCCTGAAACGTTACAGCGTGCTCGGCGCGAGCGACTTCATCGCCATCAGCAACGAGAAAGACCTAAATGCCGGTGGCCTGGGTACGCTGGCAGCCCCCTTTACTGACGCAACTGGCGCTAACAACAATGTGAGCACCGACTGGCAGAACGAAGTGTTCCGCACGGGCTTTCAGCAAAATCACGCCCTCACCGTTTCGGGAGCTACCGATAAAACCAACTACTTCTTCTCAGCGGGCTTCACCGACCAGAGCGGGGTAATCAAACCCAATACGCTGCAACGCTTTACGTTTCGCTCGAATATCGATACCGAAGTAAAGAAGTGGCTGCACGTTGGCATGAACATTGGCCTGACCCGCTCGCAGACAATTGGCCTGAATACTTCCGGTAACGGCTTGTCGGGCAACGTGGCCGCAGCCCTGTTACTGTTTCCGAACGTGCCGGCCCGCAACGCCGATGGTACCCCGTATTCTACCGCGTCCGGTACCCTGGGCCAGGGCAGCAACGCGCAGGGCATCTCGTTTAGCTACCCCAACATCGACTTTGCCCTGGATAACAACGTCTACCGGTCCACCAGCTACCGCATTCTGGGCAACGGTTACCTGGAAGTAGAGCCAGTGAAAAACCTGCGCTTGCGCACCCAGCTCAGCACGGACACGCAGCTGGAAGACGACTTCCTTTACTATGACCCACGCCAGGGCGACGGCCGCGGCGTGAACGGCCTAGTGAACCAGTATTTCAGCCCCAACATCCGCTGGAACTTTATCAACACCGCCACCTACAACAACATCATCGCCGAAGACCACAAGATCAACACCGTGGTTGGGGTGGAATATCAGAAGACTACCGTTGACAACTTCTACGCTCAAGGCACCGGGATATCGGACCGCTTGCTGGGCCAACACGGCATCATCACCAACACGCTGACGACACCGACCATTGGCGGTGATTACTACCAGAATGGCTTTCAGTCATATTTCGGGCGGGTAAACTATTCCTTCAAAGACCGCTATTTGTTAAGCTTTACGCTGCGTTCGGATGCGCTTTCATCGTTGGCTCCGGGCCACCAGCGCGGTTTGTTTCCGGGCGGCTCCTTGGGCTGGCGTGTGTCGCAGGAAGACTTCTTCAAAAATTCGGCACTGGCTAACTTTTGGACGGATTTCAAGTTGCGGGCGTCGTATGCGCAGGTAGGAAACGCGGACATTGGCGTCTTTCCCTACGCTGGCACCTATTCGCCCGTTCAGTACGGCTCGCAGGCTGCCATTGGCTACAGCCAGTTTGGCAACGGTAACTTAAAGTACGAAACCTCGAAAAAAGAAGACTACGGCATTGATTTGGGCTTTTTTGATGGTCGCATTACGGTGAATGCCGATTACTACCGCAACCTCATCGACGGCTTAATTTTGGGTGTGCCTACGGCGCCCTCGTTGGGCGTGCCGAACAATTCTTATAATGACAACGTGGGCTCGATGTATAACAAGGGTTTCGAGTTGGGCATTACGACGCAGAACGTGCGCAACGAAAATTTCTCTTGGACGACAAGCTTTAATTTTTCAACTAACCGCAACCAAGTAACTTCGCTGGGGGGCAACAACACGCCGATATATAACACCTATCTGGGGGGTACATACACGGCTACCCGGGTGGGTGAATCCATCAGTTCCCTGTACGGCTTTGACTACCAAGGGGTGAACTCAGCCAACGGTAATCCGCTCTATAAAAAGGCTGACGGTACGCTGGTGCAGGGCAACATCCTCGCCGCCGCCGCTACCGCCACCAACCCTAAGACAAGTGGTAGCACATACTATGTGTACGACCCGGCCAACCCCACCGCCCTCACCACGGTGTCGTCGCTCTCGACCGCTGACAAGATTATCCTGGGCCAGACGAACCCCAAAATCTTCGGTGGGTTCGACAACAACTTTTCTTACAAGGGTTTAGATTTAGATGTCTTCCTGCGCTACAGCTTCGGCAACAAAATCATGAACACCACCCGCCAGCAACTGCTGCAGATGACGTTCCTCAACAACAGCACAGAAATCCTGGACCGTTGGCAGAAGCCAGGTGATATCACCAATACGCCCCGGGCCGTGTACGGCACCGATGCCTTCGTTAACACTACCAACAGCGCCTCGTCGCGCTTTGTGGAGAGCGGCAATTTTGTGCGGGTGCAGAATATCACACTGGGCTACACCCTGCCCAGTCGCATAGTGGTCCCAATCGGCTTGAGCCGGGTGCGCATATTCGCCCAAGCACAGAACCTGGCCACCATCACTCACTACAAAGGAGTGGACCCAGAGGTCAGCAGCAGTACTTCTAATACCCTGCGCGGCATTGACTACAACAGCAACCCGCAGCAGCGCGTGTTCACTGGCGGCTTGAACATCGGTTTCTAATTTTTGTCTATCTCAACTCAATGAAAAATATATTGATTTTTGCGGCCCGCAACCGCAGCTGTGCTTTGGCCGCCGCGTTCACGCTGACGTTGGGCCTGGGGGCTTGCAACGTTACGAATGTGGTACCGGTTGATTCGGTGTCCGAATCTGTTGCTTACAGCGACGCCCCACACGTTGCTCTGTCGGTAACGGGGGTGTACGATGCTGCCCAATCTGGTTTTTACAACGGCAACAACTCAGCAGCTGGGGTGCGTGGCTACCCCTTCGGCGCAGCAGCCAACGAGCAGGGAGATGCGCGCGGTGAGGATGTATCGGACGAAGCCGGCTTTTTCGCCATCGTCTTCCAGAACTCTATCACGGCGGCTAGCCCCAACATAACCTATATGTGGGCCAACTGCTACTCCGTTATCAACAAGGCTAATGTGGCCATCGCTGGCGTCCAGCAAGCCACTACAGGCGGGGTAATTACCGCCAGCGACGAGGCGGTGTACGAGGGAGAACTGCGCTTTCTACGGGCCTTGTCGCACTTGGAGCTGGTACTTAATTTTGCTCGTCCCTACACGGACGGTAACGGCAGCAACCCGGGGGTCCCTTACCGGACCTTGGCCAACAACTCGGTGGCTAACGTTGCAACCAGCGCGGCGCAGGACCGGGGCACGGTGGCCGACGACTACACCCAGATGCTGGCCGACCTGGATTTCGCGGAAACCAACTTGCCGACTACCCGTGCGGGGTTGGGGTCGTTTGGCTCGGCCACACGCGCCACAAAAGGAGCCGCTATCGCGCTCAAGCAACGCATTCGCCTATATCAGGGCAACTGGACGGCGGCCATCACGGAAGGCAACAAGCTGATAAGTGGCACTACCACATTTACCAGCCCAATCGGGAGCTATGTGTTGATGCCAACTCAGCGGGCAGCTTTCCCAGGTGGAACCGCTGTGACTGCCGAAAATATTTTTTCGGTTGAAAACAGCTCCCAAGACAATCCTGGTGTGAACGGTGCTTTGGCTAACGTGTACGGATCATCGGCAGCGGCACCTGTTGGCATCGCTGGACGGGCCCTACTGGCCGTAAGCCCTAATTTGTACAATGCAGCTTTTTTCACCTGCAACGACCTACGTCGCACCGTGATGATGCAGCCGGATGGGGGCCTTCGCACCGCCTACGTTCTCAAAAAGTATACTGATGCCGTTACGTCAACGGATTTTGCTCCTATTATCCGTTACGCCGAAGTTCTTCTTAACCAAGCCGAGGCTCAAGCCCGCACTGGTAATAACACGATGGCTCTAAGCCTGCTCAACGCCGTTCGCAACCGTTCGGTAGCTGCTGCCGATCAGTATGCGGCTGGTTCGCTAAGTGATAACAGCTTAGTACAAGCCATTTTGAATGAGCGTAGAATTGAATTCGTAGGTGAAGGATTTCGGTGGGGAGATATTTCGCGGCTTGCGAAGGACGCGCAGTTTGCGCCTGTACCAGGCGGTGGCATTCCGGCTAAGTACAATGGTCAGCTGAGTGGCCAAGTTGTTTTATCACGCTACAGCTGCGGCAATCCTGCACTGCTAACCGGCCAGGCCATTCCTGCCGTTGCCTATAGTAGCCCACTGTTTCTATGGCCTATTCCTAGCTCAGAGACGCAGACCAATTCTGTATTGTTAGCCCAGCAAAATCCTGGGTACTAAACTTCAGAATTTTACTACGGCCGCATAAAAAAGCCTGGACTCAATGAGCATGGGCTTTTTTATAGTTATTAGGCTATTCTGCAAAAAACTAAAGAGCCCCGGCCAACTCGGCTGGGGCTCTTTTATGTTTCACCCGTGAGAAACTCTCACAAAATATACTGGCTCAAATCGCGGTTTTTTACCATGCCGGCCAGCCGTTCTTCTACCAGCGCAGCGGTGATTTGGATGTGCGAGTGAGCCCCGATCTTATCCGGCACATCGAACAGCAGCTCGTTGAGCAAGCGGCTCATAACGGTGTGCAGGCGGCGGGCCCCGATGTTTTCCACCTCGGCGTTTACGTCGAAAGCAATTTCGGCCACGCGCAGCAGGGCCGCGTCGTCGAAGGTCAATTCTACTTCTTCGGCCTTTAACAGCGCCTCGTACTGCTTGGTTAGGGCGTTTTTGGGGTCTTTGAGAATGCGGTAGAAGTCGTCTTTCGTCAGGCTTTGCAACTCCACGCGGATGGGGAAGCGGCCTTGCAACTCGGGGATCAGGTCGGAGGGCTTGCTGACGTGGAAGGCCCCGGCGGCAATGAACAGGATGTGGTCGGTGTTGACGGTGCCGTACTTGGTGTTCACGGCCGAGCCTTCCACGATGGGCAGCAGGTCGCGCTGCACGCCCTGGCGGCTCACGTCGGGGCCCCCGCTTTTGCCGCCGCCGCTGGTGGCCACTTTATCGATTTCGTCGATGAAGATGATGCCCGCGTTTTCGGCTTGGCGGATGGCTTCCTCTTTCACCTCGTCCATGTCGATGAGCTTGGCGGCTTCCTCGTCGAGCAGCAGCTTGCGGGCCTCGGCCACGGTCACCTTGCGCTTGCGCGACTTTTTGGGCATCATGCTGCCCAGCATGTCCTGCAAGCCAGAAAGGGCCGCCTCGTCCATGCCCGGGGCCCCCATAATGCCCACGCTGGGCCCCGACTGCGCCACCTGAATCTCGATGCGGCGGTCGTCCAACTCGCCGCTGCGGATTTTCTCGCGGAAGCGGGCGCGGGTGCGCTCGTTCAGGTCGGCATCGTCGGCATGGGGGTCGGCCAGTAGCTCGTCGTCGGTGGGCGCGGTGCCGAAGCCGGGCACGGGGCGGGCGTTGCCTTTGCCGGCGGGCCGCATCACCGGTGGGATGAGCGCGTCGAGGATGACTTCTTCCACGGCCTGGGCGGCCTGGGCGCGCACGGCTTCCTGGCGGCGCTGGCGCACGCGGTTCACACTCTGCTCAGCCAGGTCGCGCACCATGCTTTCCACGTCGCGGCCCACGTAGCCCACTTCCGTAAACTTGCTGGCTTCGACCTTCACGAAGGGCGCGTCGGCGAGGTGGGCCAGGCGGCGGGCAATCTCGGTTTTGCCCACGCCGGTGGCCCCGATCATGAGGATGTTGTTGGGCACGATTTCGGCCTGCATATCGGCCGGAGCGTGCAAGCGGCGCCAGCGGTTGCGCAAGGCGATGGCCACGTGGCGCTTGGCCTCGTGTTGGCCGATAATGTACTTGTCGAGTTCGGCCACAATCTGGGCCGGGGTCAGGAAATGTTCTTGGAGCATGGAGCGGGAAGTGGCCCGAGCGGGCGGAAGCCGTCAACTGGGGGCCCTGAGAATGTTTTATTTTATGACCCGTGGGCTATTCTTTCTTCTTAGCCAAAGCGCGCGCCAGGGTAAAATAGTTGCTTGACCCCGACGCTTGCAGCGTGGCGTAGGTATAGTCGAGCTGAAACCCGCTGATGGCCACCATGGCCCCGAAGCTGAGGCCTGCTCCGCCGCCGGTGTTGTCGAGGCGCAGCTCGCGGTGCTGCAAGTGGTTGTACCCCATCCGCAGTTGCAGATTCTCGCTGAGCACCAGCGCCGCGGCCACCGTGAAGTGCCGGGCCAGGTTATCACCAAAACTTTTGGTGGGCACTTTGGCCACGCCGGCCGGGTCGGGCGTGGCGGCGGCGGGGTCGAGGTATTGGATGTCCCACTGCTGCAAGTGGTGGGCCGTGAGCGAGAAGCGCACCGGCATGTGTTCGGGCTTGACGGTAGTGCCGAGCTGTACATCGAGCGGCAGGGGGCCCCGGGCAGTGCCGTCGTAGGGCCGGAACTGGTAGCCCGCGTTTTTGGCCACCAAGCCCACCGTAAAATCCTGCGCGGAGCTTTTATAAAGCACTCCGCCATCGGCCACGCCGGCCAGCGAGCGGCTGCCGGCAATGCTCGACACGGCCAGCTTGGTGGTGAGGCCGAACGTGAACTTGCCCTTGGTGTAGCTGTCGCTCACGCCAGCGGTGTAATCGTTCACCACGAACGAACCCAGGCTATTACCAGCGGCATCGTAGCTAGGAAGATCGGCGTAGTTCACATAGGTCAGGGCCACGCCGAATCGGCCGGCCTTCGCAGTATTAAATACGTAGGCGGCCGTGCTCTGCTTGATGTCGGCCACGTAGCCCACATAGCTCACGGCCATGCGGCGGTCCATGGCGGCGTTCAGCAGCGCGGGGTTGCCGAAAAGCATGGTGGGGTCGGAGCTGCGGGCCGAGGGGCTCATGCCGCCCAAGGCCGCGAGTTGGGCGCTGGGCGGCAGGCCTAGAAACGGCATCACCGACCGCCCCCCGAGTTGGGCAGCGGCGGGCAGGGCCCCGAGCAAACCCGTCAATCCAACAATAAAACCGGCGAGCCGGCGGGCGGAAAGGTGCTTCATCGGCCTGTTGGGCGAATTAAAAATTAAAAATGATGAATTAAAAATTGAAAAAGCACCCGGCCTGATGAGTAATTTTTAATTCATCATTTTTAATTTTTAATTCCTTTCACTGCACTTCCACGCTGGGGCCCACGGCGGGCACCGGCTCGTCGCGCACGGGCAGCTTCTGCGGGTGCGGCACCAGCTCGGTGAGCAGAGCCACGCCCAGCACGTCCGACACCCGATCCACGTAATGGATGTGCAGGCCCTGGAGGTATTCGGCCGTGATTTCCTCCACGTCCTTGCGGTTTTTGACGCAGAGGATGATGTCCGTCATGCCAGCGCGGCGGGCGGCCAGCAGCTTTTCCTTGATGCCGCCCACCGGCAGTACCTTGCCGCGAAGCGTGATTTCGCCGGTCATGGCCAGGCGCGGGCGCACCCGGCGCTGGGTAAAGGCCGAGGCCATGCTGGTAAAAATGGCGATGCCCGCGCTGGGCCCGTCCTTGGGCACGGCCCCCTCGGGGAAGTGAATGTGCAAATCGTACTGATCGAACAAGCGGTAGTCGATGCCAATTTCGTCGGCCCGGCTGCGCAAGAAGCTCAGGGCCGTGATGGCCGATTCCTTCATCACGTCACCCAGCTGGCCCGAGAGCGTAAGCTTACCGCGTCCGCGGCTCAGCAGGCTCTCCACGAACAGGATGTCGCCGCCGACGCTGGTCCAGGCCAGGCCCGTGACCACGCCAGCGGTGTCGTTGTCCTGGTACATGTCGCGGTCGAACAGGGCCCCACCGAGAATTTTGCGTACTTCGGCGGGGTCAATGGCGGCGGGCATGGGCTCCTTGCCGGCCTTGCGGCGGGCGAGGTTGCGCGTCACGGCGGCCAGCTTGCGCTCCAGGCCGCGCACGCCGCTCTCGCGGGTGTAGTCGTCGGCCACGCGGTGCAGGGCCGCGTCGGTAATTTTTACTTCCTGGGGCCCCAGGCCGTGTTCGCGCAACTGCTTGGGCCAAAGGTGCTTTTTGGCAATCTGCACCTTTTCTTCCTGCGTGTAGCCGGTGAGGTCGATGATTTCCATCCGGTCGCGCAGGGCTGGCTGGATGGTGTCGAGCGAGTTGGCCGTAGCGATGAATAGCACCTTGCTCAAATCGTATTCTACCTCCAAATAGTTATCGACGAACGTGGAGTTCTGCTCCGGGTCGAGCACTTCGAGCAGGGCCGAGCTGGGGTCGCCGCGAAAATCGGCGCTCACCTTGTCAATCTCATCCAGAATGATGACCGGGTTGCTGGCCCCGGCTTTTTTAATCTGGGCGATAATACGGCCAGGCATGGCCCCCACGTAGGTTTTGCGGTGGCCCCGGATTTCGGCTTCGTCGCGCACGCCGCCCAGGCTCAAGCGCACGTATTTGCGGCCCAGGGCCGTGGCAATGCTGCGCCCGAGGGAAGTTTTGCCCACGCCGGGGGGCCCATACAGGCACAGAATCGGCGACTTCAAATCTTGCTTCAGCTTGAGCACAGCCAAGTACTCAAGAATGCGCTCCTTCACTTTTTCCAAGCCAAAGTGGTCGGCGTCGAGGATTTTGCGGGTCTGCTTGAGGTTGATTTTGTCCTTCGTGTACTCGTGCCAGGGCAAATCGAGCAGAAATTCCACGTAGTTCGAAATCACCGAAAAATCGGGGGCCATCGGGTTGGTGCGGGCCAGCTTGTCCATCTCCTTGGCAAAGTGCTGGGCCACGCTTTCGGGCCACTGCTTGGTTTCGGCCCGCACGCGGTAGCGGCTGATGTCCTGGTCGGGGCCCTCCTGGCCCAGCTCGTCCTGTAAGGTTTTGAGCTGCTGACGCAAGAAATATTCGCGCTGCTGGGCATCGATGCCGGTGTGGGTTTTGGTGCGGATGTCCTGCTTAATTTCCAACAACTCCACCTGGCCCAGCAGGGCTTCGAGCAGCTGGCGGGCTTGCTGCTCGGGGTCGTCCTGCTCCAGCAGGCTCTGCTTGGCCAGCAGGTCGAGCTGCACGTTGGAGCACAAAAAATGCGTGAGAAAAGCCGGCGACTGGATGCCGTCGAGCATGCCGCGCGCCTCGGCCGGGATTTCGGGGCTCAGCTCCACCACCTTGCCGGCGGCTTCGCGCAGGCTTTGCAGGAGAGCAAATTCGGCGGGCACGTCCACGTTGAGGGCCGTCTCGGCAAAGTAGCGCACTTTTGCCGTAAGGCGGGGCGCGTACGTCAGCTCCTCTTCGATGGCGAAGCGCACCTGACCCTGGATGATGATGGTGACCTGGCCATCGGGCTGGTCGATGAGCTTGAGGATGCGGGCCAGCGTGCCCACGGGGTGCAGGTCGGCCACGGCGGGCTCTTCGGCATCGGGGCTGCGCTGGGCCACCACGCCGAGCAACTTGTCGCCGCTGGCGTAGACGGCCCGCACCAGCTTGACGCTTTTTTTGCGCGTGACGGTGACCGGCAGCACCACGCCCGGGAACAACACGGTGTTGCGCACGGGTAGCAGCGGCAGCTTGGCCGGTGCGTCGTCGCCGTTGAGCAGATGGTCGGGGTCGGCGGCCATAATGGCAATGGCGTCGGGTTGGGGGTTGGCTTCGCCGCGCAGCCGGTAAGGGCGCGACGCGGCGGCAGAAACAAAAGCCAGAGGCATGGCAGAGAAAATCAGAAGGCAAACACCGCAGGTGCCAGATTGGCAGCCCGCCGCGCACACAGAACCAGCCGACAAGATAAGCCCGCCGGCGGCCCCAGGGCGTCAAGGGCCGTGCCAGGCGCAACGGCCCGCCAAAGCGGCGCTTACCCGGATAATTATATTTTTTTGAACAACTTGCGGGTTCTAATCAATAACCTATCCTCTTCCTCGGGCCATGCCTGTAATATTATGTCGGCGGGCGCTGTGGCTGCTCGTCTTCGTGTGCGGCGCGGGCTTCGGCCTGGCGGCACGGGCCCAGGCCCCAGGGCCGGCCGTAGCGCCCGGCACCTACAAAATGCGCGGCCTTAATAGCCGCGTCAGTAGCAAGCTGCACCTGCGCTCGGACGGCACGCCCGACTTTGTTTTTACCAACAGCTACCGGTTTTACGAAGATAAAAAGGCCCTGCGCGCCATCGCTCGGGCCGAAAAGCACCACCAATACCACCAGGCCCGGCTGCTGCTTGAAGACTACGTGGCCCGGTTTGGACCCGAAAACTTTGCCCGCGGCACTGGGCTGCTCTGGCGCATGGGCCAGTTGCTGGAGCGCGACAGCCAAATGATCAAGGCCAAAGCGTATTACCGCTTGGCCTTGAAACATCACCGGACAGATATCAACAAAGTACAATTATATTACGATTCGCTGGAGCAAAAAACCACGCCGCTGTACGTGCCGCTGAAAACGTACTACGAGATGGTGGAGTACCGCAAGAACCTCAACACGTTCCATCCGCCCAAGGGCGTGTACACAAGTATGGGCGACGCCATCAACAGCAAGTCCCCCGACTACGGCCCCACCCTAGCAGGCAACGATTCGCTGCTGCTGTTCAGCAGCAAGCGCAAGCGCCGGGGCCTGACCGGCACCATCGACGAGGAGCTGTACACTTCGCGCCGTGAGGGCGTGAGCTGGACCGACGCCGAGCCGCTACCCAAGCCCATCAGTTCGCCTTACAACGAGGGCTCGGCATGCTTCAGCAAAGACGGGCGTACCATCTTTTTTGCCCGCTGCGAGTGCCCCACTTGCCACGGCAACTGCGACCTGTACACGGCCACGCGCGGCAAAGACGGCAAGTGGACCATGCCCCGCAGCCTGGGCCCCGCCGTGAACTCGGTGGCCTGGGATTCGCAGCCCGCGCTGTCGCAAACCGAAGACACCCTGTACTTTGCCTCCGACCGCCTGGGCGGTTTCGGGTTGAGCGACATTTACTTCACCGCCCGGCAGAAGAATGGGCAGTGGGGCCCCGCGCAGAACCTGGGGCCTGTGGTGAATACAATTGAGAACGAGGTCAGCCCCTTTTACCACCCGCTCTACCACGTGCTGTATTTCAGCTCGCGCGGGCAGTTGTTGAACTTCGGCGACTTCGACATCTACAAAACTTATCGCGTGAACGGGCGCTGGCAGGAACCCCGCAACATCGGGCCCCTGGTGAACGGCAAGGGCCCCGAATACTACTTCACCATCGACCGCGAAAGCCGCAACCTCTACTACGCCCGCTCGGAGGCCGCCGACGTCAACAACCTCGACCTCTATTCCTTTCCGCTACCGATGGAGGCCCAGCCCCTGGCCACCACCACCGTGGCTGGCACCCTGCGCGACTCCGTGAGCCACAAGCCGTTGAAAGGAATCGTGAGTGTGATTGACACCGACAACGGCATCGAAGTGGCCAGCAAGTACTTGCGGTCCGACGGCAGCTTTGACTTCGAGTTGATGGAAGGCTCGCACTACGTGCTGCTCATCCAAAGCCCCGATTTTTTTAGCGTTGAAAAGCGGTTTGAGTTGAAAGGCGACACGGTGGTGAGCTTACTGACTAACAGCTTGAACTACAAGCTGCCTTTGGTGTTCAAAAACATCGAGTTCCAAGCGGGAGAAGCCGATGTGCTGCCATCCATGCACGCCACCCTCGACCGCCTGGCTACTTTCCTGGCCGACCATCCCTCCTACCGCCTTAGCATCGCGGGCCACACCGACGCCAAGGGCGACCCCGACGCCAACCTGGTGCTTTCGCAGGCCCGGGCCGAAGCCATCCGGCGCTACATCGAGCGAAAAGGGAAGATTGCGCCCGCTCGCCTCGAAAGCGGCGGCTACGGCAGTTCCCAACCCCTCAAAGACGAGGCCAACGAGGAAGACGCCCGCGTGAACCGCCGCGTCGAGTTTCGCATCCTCAAGCCCGAAGAAGTGGAAAAGTTTTGAGTTTTGAGGGCTAAGTTTTGAGAGTCGGCCACTCAAAACTTAGCCCTCAAAACTTCTCAAATTCCCACCAAGGCTCTGCCCGCACCGGGTCGCCCACGGTGTAAGGCTCGCCGATGCGGGGCACCGTTACCGGCTGGCCCAGGGCCGCAGCGGCGGGCAGCAAGCGCTGCACCGGCTCGTTCCAAGGGTGGTAGCCGAGCACAAACTTGGCCCAATGCACTGGCAGCAGCGTGGCGGCGCGCAGGTCGTGGGCGGCCTGGGCCGTCTCTTCGGGCAAGGTGTGGATGGCGTGCCACAACTCGTTGTACTGCCCGTTTTCGAGTAGAGCCAAGTCGAAAGGGCCGTACTTCACGCCAGTTTCCTTGAAGTGGGGACCGTAGCCGCTGTCGCCGCCCAGGTACAGGCGATAGGGCCCCAGTTGCAGCACAAAAGCGGCCCACAGCGTGTTTTGGGGCGAAAACGTGCGGCCCGACATATGCTGCGCAGGCACGGCCGTGAACTGCACGCCGGGCAGCGGCGCGGTGGTTTCGTGCCAGTTCAGCTCCGTGATTTGAGCGGCGTCGTATCCCCAGGCGCGCAGGTGCGCGCCCACGCCCAGGGCTGTCACCACACGCCCCACCTGCGGCCGCAGTGCGGCCACGGTGGCGTAGTCGAGGTGGTCGTAATGGTCGTGGGTGAGCACGAGCACGTCGATGGGCGGCAGGTCGGCCACGCCGTACTCGTTACTGCCCGTAAACGCCCGCACCGAGCCCGGCACCGGCGAGGCATTACCGCTGAACACGGGATCGACCATAATATTAAGTTGCTCGTATTTAATCAAATACGATGAATGGCCGAACCAGATAATGGTAGGCCGGTCGGTACCAGGGGCCCGCAAGTCGGTCGTTACCGAAGGCATGGGGCGGCTGGGACGGGTAGTTTTGGGCCGGCTCAAAAAGCCTCGCAATAGCTTGCCCACCGGCGCGTCGCTGGGGCTGAACTTCACCCCGCCCAGGTTCTGAAACTTGCCGGCCGTGTAGTTGGGCAGCGCCGCAAACTCACTTGCTTGCGCAGCCGAAGGCGCTTTACCTAAACTTTTCATCCAGAAAAAAACTGGGCGGGGCCCATATGTGTCCCGCCGCAGACGGCCGGGCCCCTGCAATGTTTTACCAGTCCATGAGAACGGCAGGGCGCGGCCTCATTGGCCGGCTACGCGAGCCTAGAAAAACCGCCAGAACTCCGGCCGAAAATCGACACAAAAAGTTAAGCGGTACCCACATCGCTGACAAAACCCAAGTGGCCGCATTTTTACGTAAGCCCCCAGGCATTTTCGCATCCTAAAAGCTTCTGGCTATTTCTCTGTGATCATCAGCGCTGTTTCCGATTTTTGTTTGCAACACGATAGGGCCCTCGGACTGTTGCGTTTAGAATGGGTTTCGGGGCCCAATACGCGGACGCTCCGCGCCAGCGCAGCGCTGTTGCTGCCACTGGCCCGCCACTTGGCCGTGCGTCGTTTGCTGCTGGACATGAACACAGTGCCCGACCTTTCGGTAGCCGACCAGTTGTGGCTGGGGGCCCACTGGATGCCCAGCATCGTGCAACTGCCGCTGGAGCAGTTGGTGCTGGTCATCGGCAGCGACCAAGTTCACAACCAGCTGGCCATCGACGCGCTCCACGACCTGGTGCAGCCCTCCATTCGTTTCGAGTCGCACTATTTCTCCGACCCGGAATCGGCCATGCGCTGGCTCACCGACGGCACCACCCGCCTGCCCGCGCTACTGGCCGAGTGGAGCACCCGGCACCGCAACGCAGCTGTTGAAAAATTGGGCTGGTAACGTCTGGCAATGCCTTATTGCCGCGCCTCACGCCACCGCCAGTACCTGCACCGCTTTACCATTGAATACGGCCTCTTCCCCCGTCCGCTTGCCTTTTAGGGCTACCGCCACCGGCGCGGCTCCCGACACGGCGAAGACCTCTTGCCCATCCACCACCAGCCGGCCCGCGCTAATGGCCACGTAAAACCAGCCCAGCGAGGTGTGCACCAGGGCCCCCGGCCGCACCGCGTCGCAGGGCGCGTCGGGGCTGATGCGGGCCAACTCAGCGGCCAGCTGCCGGGCTTGGTGCAGCTGGGCGGCGTGGCGGTCGCGCTCCTGGGTAGCCATCTCGCGGCCGGTTTCGTACTTGTCGCCCGCGCTGCTCTTGGTGTCGGAGTTGGCCGATTCCTGGGCCGCCTGCATGGCCTGGGTAGCCGCAGCCATGCGCTGCTCAACGAAGGCCTGGCAAGCGGCGTGGAGGCGGGGTTTAGTCAACTTGTCTGCGCTTCCCATATTATTTCAGACCCATTTTCAACTTGCCAGTTAACCAATGCTTTTCCTAAATTATTAATTGAAGCAGCCTCAGCCATTCATTATTGAAAAATTAAGCCGACGCCGAAGCTGTTTGTCTTTGTTGTTATCTACAACTACATTCAAAGCAGTGTGACCATATATATCGTAGCAATACATTTCAAAAAATAAGGAATCCAAGTATTGTCCGTCAAGTCTTGCATCAAAGACAACACATTCGGTAGTGTTTCGCGGAAAATTTATTAGTTGTTCTCCAAAAAATTTCCACGTGTCGGTATGCCATAAAAATGTGCATGAGTTTCTATTCTATCTTTTGAAATAGTCACGTCGAATGTGCAGTCTCCATCATAATCTACGCTTGCGGCGAATTTTATTATTCCTTCTTTCATCCCTCCTTGAATTTATCTAAAATTTGTAATCCGGCCCGCACCTTTTCAGTCCACCCAACATCCTCCGGCGCTATTACCAGCACGCGGAAACCGTGCCGCTCACCTTCGATGCGCACGCCTTCTGAGTCATCAATCAGCAAATCAATGTCGAAGCTTGGCGGGTGTTTGGTGCAACGGACCGCCACCTTGCGACTGTGTATCTGCTGATTTATCACGCCATCCAGGCCGATGCCGTGCAGCCAGAACAGTTGGTGAATGTGCCAAGTGCTGCGGTAGGACGTGGTGTACACCCATAATTCCCAATTTTGCTGGCGGCAGTACTTGACCAGTTCTACTGTCCCCTGCCGCAGGCCCTCACTACCCAACAACCGGGCTAATTGGTTGTGCCGGGGCTGCTCCAATGGGAAATCGTGACCGCAGCGAATAAGCGTGTTGTCAAGGTCGAAGGCGAGGCGCATTCAAGTCGCTGATTCGGTATTCTTTGAATTCACTGCACTTCTCTTACGGTCTTGGTTTCGGCCTACCTCCCGAATAGCGTGGAGTGACTTTGCCTGCCACCGCAAATACGCCAATACCTCGCACTTTTCATCAGCAGTCATCTTTTGCCAACGAGCCGCATCTTCCGCGTCTTGGTCGTGGCGTAGCGGCACCATGCGGCTAACGATTTTATCGAGGCAGAGCATGGCTAAAGTTACGGGTTTCTAACCAACCCCTCCGCCACGTTCCTATCATTTCCTAGCCGTGGCACCTTGTTTTGCCCACCGAGCTTGCCTAGGCTTTTCATGTAGCGCTGGAACGCGCCCGCTGGCAGCGGCGTGAGCCGCAACGGCACCAGGATGCTACCTTTTCGCAAATCGTCGTAGTATGTATTCAATTGGCGCAGGGCCCCGTCCAGGGCCCCAGCGAAGGCGGCGGCATCGGCCGGAGCGCGGGCAAATTCTACCAGCCACTCGTGGCACGAGGGCTGGGCCGGATCGGCGCTCACCAGCGGGGCCACGGTAAATTCCATCACTTCTACTCCGGGAAATTGTCGCATGGCCTCGCGTAGGGCCCCTTCCACTTCCTCACCGATGACGTGCTCGCCGAAGGCCGAGAGAAAGTGCTTGATGCGGCCGGTGACCACTACGCGGGGCGGGGCTAGACTCACGAAGCGCACCGTGTCGCCGAGCGAGTAGCCCCACAAGCCGGCGTTAGAGGTGAGGATGACGGCATATTGCTTGCCTAGTTCTACGTCGGCGATGGTGAGGCGGGGCGGACTTTCTTCAAAAAACCGCTCGGTGGGCACGAATTCAAAGAAAATGCCGCTATCCAACAGCAGCAGCAGGCCGGGGTTGCCGGGCTGGTCTTGAAAAGCTAAAAAGCCTTCGGAGGCTGGAAACAGCTCGATGCTGTCTACGGGCCGGCCGATGCTTTCGAAGAGCTTGGCGCGGTAGGGCTCAAAGTTGACGCCGCCGTAGACAAACAAGTTGAGGTTCGGAAAAATGTCTTTGATGGGCCGACCGGTGAGCTGGATGAGCTTATCGAAATACATCTGCACCCAGGGCGGAATGCCCGAAATCAGCGTTAGGTCTTCGGGCAGCGTTTCTTCTACGATGCGGTCGAGCTTGGCTTCCCAGTCTTCGATGACGTTCGTTTCGTAGCTGGGCAGCTGGTTGCGGTGCAGGTAGGCAGGCACGTGGTGGTTGGCAATGCCCGAGAGGCGGCCGGTAGCGATGCCGTGGTGGTTTTCCAGGGCCGGCGAGCCGCTGAGGAACATCAGCTTGCCGTCGAGAAACCGGCTGCGGCCGGTGGCGTTCACGTAGTGCAGCAGCGCGTCGCGGGCCCCGTTGATGTGGTTGCCGATGCTGGCCCGCGTGATGGGGATGTACTTGGTGCCCGACGTGGTGCCGCTGGTTTTGGCTAGGTACAGCGGCCGGCCGGGCCAGAGCACGTCGGCCTCGCCGGCCTGGGTGCGGTCGAAGTACGGTTTTAGGGCCTCGTAGTCGCGCACGGGCACGCGGCGGGCCAGGTCGGCGGGCGTGCGCACGGCCCCCAGCTCGTGGGCCCGGCCGAAAGCGGTGGGGGCCCCGGCGGCCGCGAGCTGCCGCAGCAACCGCAGCTGCGTGCCCGCAGGGTCGCGCTGCCACTGCCGGTCGCGGTGCGCGACGTAGGCCGCCAAGGGCCGGCTCAGCACAGATTTCAATCCCATAAACCGAACAAAAACGCCGTTTGGAAGCGCGGCGAAGGTACGCCAGGGGCCCAACGTTGGCCCGCTAACAACCTATAACTCTACCCTGCCGTTTCCCAACCGTTACTTCACCCATTTACAAATCCACCTATCATCATGGCAGACCACGCAGGCAAGGCCGTCTGGAACGGCGACATCAAAGGCAGCGGCACCCTCACCACCGACAGCGGCACGCTCAACGCGCCGTATTCCGTCGGGAGCCGTTTTGAAGGCAAGCCGGGGGCCAACCCCGAAGAGCTAATCGGCGCGGCCCACGCCGGCTGCTACACCATGTACCTCACCAGTGTGCTCTCCAAGCACGGCCACACCATCGAGAACATCACCACGACCTCCACCGTGACGATGAACCCCAACAACGGCCACCCGGTCATCGAGCACATCCACGTGCGCACCGTGGGCAAAGTGACGGGCGGCAACATCACGCCCGACGATTTCCAAAAGCACGCCGAAGACGCCAAGGCCAACTGCCCGGTGTCAAGGGCCCTGAGCGCGGTGCCGGAGATGACCCTGGAAGCCAGCTTGGCGTAAGGTTTTGGTGCCTGGTTGTTGGTGTCTGGTGCTTGGTTTCGTCATTGCAGGCGCAACAATTCATGCGTCGAGCAGCGGCGGAGCGTGGCAATATGGGGCCCCGCGAGCCAGGCACTAAGCACTAACAACCAGGCACCAAAAAGCCAAGCCCTAAATTTGCCCCATGCCCACTGGTTCTACCCGCATCCGCCTCCGTCCTGCAAACACTTCGCGCGTCCCGTTCTGGGGGCAGTTAGCCATCGGCTTGTTTTGGGTGGTGTACGTGGCGGCCATGGCCTGGGGCGACACCACGGCGCACGATTACCACTTTTTGCACTGGGTATTTCTGGTGTTTAGCCTCGTGTACATCGGCTACGTGCTGGTGAACAACGCCCCGGTGTTCGGTACCCAAAGCTACCTGGAGTTCACGCCCGGCTACCTGGTGCATAAAAACGGCTTGTTCCGGCCCAAGCAGGTGTTCGCCGTCGAAAACATCGCCAGCCTGGAGCTGCTGTCCGCCGTACTTCGCGTGCGCCTCAAAGACAACGAGTTATATTCTCTCGACATGAAAGAGGTGAAGGGCAAGCGCCGCAAAATGGTGTTCCGCGAGCAGGTGCGGCGCTTCGCCGCCCGCTACCACATCGCCCTAGTCGAGCCCAACCCGCTGCGGGGATAGTCTTTTATTCGAACAGGGGCCCCAGCGGCAGCTCGATGCCCGTGGCCGGGTCGGCCAGGGTTTGGGTGCCGTGGAAGAAGGTATAATCGGTGGGTGAAGCATACACGGCAACGCCATGCATTTTGGGCAATATAACCCAACAGGATTTTACGCCGGCTTGAAAATAGACGTTGGCTTTGTCAATCAGGTCGTTTAACGCTTGCGTTTCGGAAAGAATTTCGATGGTGGTGAGCGGTAGCTGCTCCATCACAATCTGGTCCTGGGCCATGTTCACATCCATTAAAGGAAAAATCCCGATATCCGGCACCATCACCCGGCCAGCAATGCCAATGTTGATTTCCGATGCAAACAGGTACTGCTTCCGGTAGCGCGTTTTTAATTCAAATACTGCGTTGGCCTGAACGATACCATGATTTTTGCTGGGCATAGGTTTTCCTCGGTCAAGCTCATATTGGCTAACTTCCAGGGCAAGCGTTTCCATGAGGTAGGGTTAAGGTTTCTCCAAAGATAACTCGCTCCACCGAAAACTCTGGGGCCCCTATTTGGCGAATTTCTTGCGCAAATCGTCCACCTGAGTGCGGAATTTCTTGTCCAGATCCACCAAGTCCGACACGGTTTGGACGGAGTGCATGACCGTAGTGTGGTCGCGCCCGCCGAAGTGGAACCCAATGGTTTTCAGCGTGTGGCTGGTGTGGTGCTTGGCGAAGTACATGGCCACTTGCCGGGCCGTTACCACTTCTTTTTTGCGGGTTTTGTCTTTAAGCAGTTCCACCGGCACACCGAAGTAGGCGGCCACCGTCTTCTGGATGAAGTCGAGGTTTACCTCTGCCTCTACTTCTTCGATGATGTGGCGCAGGGCCTGCTTCACCATCTCCAGGTCGATGTCGCGGCGACTAAGGCTGCTCTGGGCCACGAGCGAGGCGATGACGCCTTCCAGCTCGCGCACGTTGGTATGCACCGAGTTGGCCAGGTAATCGACCACGTGGGGGGCCGGAATGTCGATGCCGTCCTGCTCCATCTTGTTGCGGATGATGGCCACGCGGGTTTCGAAGTCGGGCGTTTGCACGTCGGCCGTCAGGCCCCACTTGAAGCGCGAGAGCAGCCGGTCTTCCAGGCCCTGCAAGTCCTTGGGCGGCCGGTCCGAGGTCAGCACAATTTGTTTGGCCGACTGCTGCAAGTGGTTGAAGATGTGGAAGAACATCTCCTGGGTCTTGTCCTTGTCGGCCAGAAACTGCACGTCGTCCAGAATCAGCACGTCCACTTGCAGGTAGAAGTTGGCGAAGTCCTGCACCTTGTGCGACTTCACGCTCTCAATGAACTGATTGGTGAACTTTTCGGCCGACACATACAGCACGAACCGCTCGGGCGTGGAGGCCTTAATATGGTTGCCGATGGCCTGCACCAAATGGGTTTTGCCCAATCCCACGCCGCCGTACACCATCAGCGGGTTGAAGCTGGTAGTGCCCGGCTTGTTGGCCACCGCGATGCCCGCCGAGCGGGCCAGGCGGTTGCAGTCGCCTTCGATGTAGTTGTCGAACGTGTAAGAGCCGTTGAGCTGCGAAGGCACCAGGTTGCCGTCCACGGCGCGGGCCGTCTGGAAGGGGTTGCGCGCGGCCACTTCGGCGGTGGCGGTGGGGGCCGCCACGGGGCGGGCGCTGCCGGCAGCTTGGTAGTAGCGCGGGCCGCTGGCGGGGCCGTTGCCGGGCACCGGGCGGGGCCGCGCTTCGGGCGGGGGCGCGTCGTGCTCGGGGGCCGCTTGCTTGCGGGCGGGCGGCAGGTGCAGGGTTTTGGGCTGGTCGAGGGCCGTGCCCTGGTCCACGACCACGCTGTATTCGAGGCGGCCGGCTTGCCCCAGCTCCTGAAACAGGGCCCGGCGCAGCTCGTCCACGTAGTGCTCTTCGAGCCAGTCGTAGAAGTAGTTGCTCGGCACCTGGATGGTGAGCACGTTGTCTTTCAGCTCAATCGGCACGATGGGCCGGAACCACGTCTTAAAGCTTTGCTCGCCGATTTCGGACGCAATCGTGCGCAGACAGCCTGCCCAAACGGTGCGAAAATCTTTGAGCATGGGACAAGTCCACCAGCGAGCCGGGCGGGTTCAAACGAGAAAAAAAGAGATGCCAGCCCAGTCCGCGCGCGGGAGCGTTCGGGCCGGGGGGGAACAAAATTGTGGAAAACTTAGCAGTAAAAAAAGTCGGGCGGCCCTTGCATATCTGGGGCTTTTAGCAGGACCCGCGCACGGGCACTACGGCGGCACTAGCGAGTCCGCCGCGCTTCGCGCCGGGGGCAAAATCGTAGTCGAGCCGCCCCAGGTTGATGCCCGACCAGCCCACTTGGTTGATGAGGGCGACGTGGCCATCGGGGCCCTTGATGGGTTCGGGCGCGTCCATAAACGTGTGGGTGTGCCCCCCCAGAATCAGGTCGATGCCCGACACTTGGGCGGCGAGCTTGCGGTCGTCGATTTTTTCGTTTTCGTACTTGTAGCCCAGGTGCGAGAGGCAAATTACCAGGTCGCATTTTTCGGGGCCCCGCAACTGGGCCACCATTTCCCGGGCTTTGGCCACGGGGTCGAGGTACAGGGTCTGACCAAAGTTTTTGTCGCCCACCAGGCCGGCCAACTCGATGCCCAGCCCGAACACGCCCACGCGCACGCCCTGCTTCACAAACACCTTGTAGGGCTGAAACTTGCCAGCTAGCGGCGTTTTCGAGAAATCGTAGTTGGCAATCAGGAACGGGAAGCCGGCGTTGGGCAGTTGGCGGCCTAGGCCATCGAGGCCGTTGTCGAAATCGTGGTTGCCGAGCGTGCTGGCATCGTAGCCCATGCGCGTCATGAGCTTGTATTCCAGTTCGCCGCCGAAAAAATTGAAGTACGGCGTGCCCTGAAAAATATCGCCCGAGTCGAGCAGCAGCACGTTGGGCTCTTTAGCCCGTACGTCGGCAATCAGGGCCGCGCGGCGGGCCATGCCGCCCAGGCCCGCCCACTGCCCGCCATTGTCGGGAAAGGGCTCGATGCGCGAGTGCATGTCGTTGGTGTGCAGGATGGTCAGCCGCACGGGGGCCTTGCTGATGGCCGCTTCGGCCGAGTTGGCTAGGCCCCCCAGCACGGTGAGGCCGGCCGTGCCGAGCAGGGAATTGCGGAGGAAATCGCGGCGCTTCATATAGAAATTATGAATTAAAAATTATGAATTGAAAGCTATGGGTAAGCAGGATAATTACAAACGCTAAAATCATCAAATTTTTAATTCATAATTTTTAATTTTTAATTAAATTTCACCCTTCCCTCAACCTGGGCCGTGACGGGCTTGCCGGCTTTGGTAAGGTCGCGGATGTGGTCGGCGATGGCAGTTCGCAGCAGCAAGCCGGTGTGGCGCGGCGCGATGGCCTTGAAGAACACCATGTTGTCGCCCCCTCCAGCCAGGTAATCGGAAATGGCAATGGCGTAAGATTTGGCCTGGGCGGGGTCGAAGGGCTGGCCGCCGATGCGAATGTCCTGGGCGTGGCCGTCGGCCGTAGCCGTGTAAGTGGCCCCCGACACGGCCATTTTCAGGTGGGCGGCGTAGTCGAACAGTTGTTGCACCACGGCGCCCGGCGCGTCAAGCACCACCAACTCGTTCTCAAACGGCATCAGCTCGAACACACTGCCCAGCGTGACGGGCCCCGCGGGCAGGCCGGCGCGCAGGCCGCCGTTGGTCATTACGCTCAACGGAACGGCCTCGTGCAAGACGTCGGCGGCGCGCTGGCGCTGCAAGTCGGCCACAAAGTTTGCCAGCGGCGACTCGCCGGGTTTCTTAGTGAGGGCCTCCGGGGCCGTGCCCAGCACGACTTGCATCTCGGCCGTCACTTTGTCGTGGTAGGGCCGGATGAGGGCCGCTACGGCAGCGTCTTCGGCCTGTGTTTTAGCCACTGGCTGGCTCGTGACGGGCGCGAAGTGGGACGTGGGCTGGTAGGCCCCCCGCTGGCAGCCCGCGGCAGCGGCAAGGGCCAGCACAGCAGCCGTGAAACGAAGGGAACGCAGCATGAAGGGCGTGGAAGCAGTGGGCAAAATGCGGGCGAGTGGGCGGCCACTGCTGGACGAAGATACGGCTCCTGGCAAACTCAGCGGCTCCGGCTACCGGCCGCTTCCCGACCCGAAGCGGTATCTTGCGGCCAGTATTTCGGCCGCCTACAACCTTAATACTCCACCCTTCCTCCATGTCCGAACTCCTGCCGTCGCAGCCGGTTGCCTTCACTGAATTTCCGGCCTTGACCACCGCCGAATGGCGGGCCCGGCTGGCACGCGACCTCAAAGGCCAGGACCCCGCCACGCTGCGCTGGTCCCTGCCCGACGGCCTAGTGCTGGAACCGTTTTACCACCGCGAGGCCCTGGACGCGCTGGGCGGCCCGCCCGCGCCCCTGCCCTTCCCGGCCCGGCCCTGGCTGAACGTGCCCGCCCTGCCCGTACCGGCCAGCTCGGACGGCCATTTTGAGGTGGAGCGCGCCGCAACGGCCTTGGCGCACGGGGCCGACGGGGTGCATTTTGAGTTGGCTCACGCGGCCACTTTCGATGTGGCGTATTTAGCTGCGCGGCTGCCGCTAGCGGCCACGTTTGTGGGCTACACGGTGGCCAGCGGCCCCGACGAGTTGCTGGCCCGCCTGGCCGGTGCGGCCCCGGGCGCGGCCCTGCGCGGCTTCCTGCGCTTTGCCCCACTGATGGGGCCCGAAGGGGCCGAGCAGGCCAGCTTCGCGGGGGCCCTGCGGCGCTGCGTGGCGCTGGCCCAGTACTGGCCCGACTTCCGCGCCCTGGCCATCAACGCGGCTTATTTCGGCAACGCCGGGGCCACCGACGTGCAACAGTTGGCTTACGGCCTGAACACGGCCGCCGCTGTGCTGGCCGAATTGCCCGACGCGGCCACGCCCCTGGCCGCCGTGGCCGCGGCCCTGCACTGGCACGTGGCGGTGGGCCCCAGCTACTTCCCCGAGTTGGCCAAGCTGCGGGCCCTGCGCCGCCTCTGGGCCACGCTGCTGCACGCCTATGGCCTGCCGCCCGAGGCTGCGGCCGGTCTGCGCATCCACGCCACCACTTCTTCCTGGACGCAAACCACCCTCGACGCGCATACCAACCTGCTGCGGGCCACCACCGAAGCCATGAGCGCCGTACTGGGCGGGGCCGATTCGTTGTCGGTGGGCACGTTCGACAGCCTGTTTGCCGCGCCCAACGATTTTTCGGGCCGCCTGGCCCGCAACCTTTCGCTCATCCTCAAAGAAGAGTCGCACCTTGATGCCGTGCAGGACCCCGCCGCCGGCTCTTACTTTGTCGAAACCCTGACCGACGGGCTGGCCCGCGCGGCCTGGGCCCTGTTCCAGCACACCGAGGCCGCGGGCGGGCTGCCGGCCGCCCGCACCCAGGTACTTGAGGCGGTGCACGCGGCTGCCACCGACACGTTCCGGCGCATTGCCGCCGGCAAGCAAGTAGTAGTGGGCACCAACCGCTTCGAGAACCGCGCCGAACGCTACCCCTTCAACCCCAAGAAGCTGCTGCGCTCGGCCACCTTCGACGCCACCCGCGCCACGTATCCTTCCGAAGTGCTGCGCTTGGCCACGGCCCTGCACTTCGAGCGGCGCGAGCGCAAAAGCCGGCAGGCGGCCCTGGTACTGCTGGGCGCGGGCGTCAACCGCCTCATCGAGGAGTCGTTTTGGCGCTTGCTGCCAGCCCCCGAGCGCCCCGAGCTGGCCGACGGCTACCCCGAGGGCACGCTGTCGTTCCTGTTTTCGTCGCCCGAAGAAGCCACGCTCATGTACGCCACGCCCGAGCAGTTCCAGCGCTTCGCCCGCTTCCTCTACCGCATCCCAACCGACCGCCAGGCATTCGTGCCGCCGGTGCTACTCTCCTCCGACATGGCCACGCTGCAAGAAGCCGTACGTGTGTTCGGCTTCCAGGAAATGCGGGTGCAGGGCTATACTACCGAAGAAGTACTGGCCCGGCTGCAAGGACGATGAGCTCAATTAAAAATTAAAAATCAAGAATTAAAAATTGCAGATTTCAGCCTTGCTTCTTCGCCAAGAAGCAAAGGTAAAATTGGTTGAACGGCTGATTTTTAATTCATAATTTTTAATTCCCTCCTATGAAACCCGACTTCTCCAATATTCCCTACGACGCTGCTGTGGCCCTGCCCGCGTCGGCAGCAGCCACGCCGGGGGCCCCCACGCCCGAAGGCATCGCGCTGAAGGCCCGCTACACCGCCGCCGACGTGGCCCACCTCGACCACCTCGGCTTCGGGGCCGGGCAGGCCCCCTACTTGCGGGGGCCCTACGCCAGCATGTACACCCAAAACCCGTGGACCGTGCGGCAGTACGCGGGCTTTTCGACGGCCGAGGCCAGCAACGCTTTTTACCGCCGCAACCTGGCCGGCGGGCAAAAGGGGCTGAGCGTGGCCTTTGATTTGGCCACGCACCGGGGCTACGACTCCGACCACCCGCGCGTGCAGGGCGACGTGGGCAAAGCCGGCGTGGCCATCGACTCGGTGGAGGACATGAAGATTCTCTTCGACCAGATTCCGCTCGACCAGATGTCGGTGAGCATGACCATGAACGGGGCCGTGCTGCCCATTCTGGCCTTTTACATCGTGGCGGCCGAGGAGCAGGGCGTGGGCCCCGAAAAGCTGGCCGGTACCATCCAGAACGACATTTTGAAGGAGTTCATGGTGCGCAACACCTACATCTACCCGCCGGGGCCCAGCATGCGCATCATCGCCGACATTTTCAGCTACACGGCGGCGCGGATGCCCAAGTTCAACAGCATTTCCATTTCGGGCTACCACATGCAGGAGGCCGGGGCCACCGCCGATTTGGAGCTGGCCTACACCCTGGCCGACGGCCTGGAATACGTGCGCGCCGGCCTGACCGTGGGCCTGCCGATTGACGACTTCGCCCCGCGCCTGTCTTTCTTCTGGGCCATCGGCATGAACCACTTCATGGAAATCGCCAAGCTGCGCGCCGGCCGCCTGCTCTGGGCCAAGCTCATGCAGCAGTTCAACCCGGCCAACCCCAAAAGCCTGGCCCTGCGCACCCACTGCCAGACCTCGGGCTACTCCCTCACCGAGCAGGACCCGTACAACAACGTGGCCCGCACCACCGTGGAGGCCCTGGCGGCCGTGCTCGGCGGCACGCAAAGCCTGCACACCAACGCCCTGGACGAGGCCATTGCCCTGCCCACCGACTTTTCGGCCCGCATTGCCCGCAACACGCAGCTGTACTTGCAGCACGAAACCGACGTGACCCATGTGGTGGACCCCTGGGGCGGCTCGTACTACGTCGAAACCCTGACCCACGAGCTGGCCGACCGCGCCTGGGCCCTCATCCAGGAAGTGGAGCAGCTCGGGGGCATGGCGGCGGCCATCGAAACCGGCCTGCCCAAGCTGCGCATTGAGGAAGCCGCCGCCCGCAAACAGGCCCGCATCGACGCGGGCAAGGAGGTGATTGTGGGCGTGAACAAGTACCGCACCGACGAAAAAACCGAAGTCGAAGTGCTCGACATCGACAACGATGCCGTGCGCACGAGCCAGATTGCCCGCCTCACGCACGTCAAAGCCACCCGCGACGCGGTGGCCGTGAAGGTGGCCCTGGCCGCCCTCACCGAAG
>CAXTBA010000018.1:0-64319 GCA_964242665.1 uncultured Hymenobacter sp. | reverse complement strand
GCCGCCAGCTGTTCCTGGCCAAAACCCACGACTACGGCACGGCCTGGCGCATCCTACGCCTGCCCTCGGTTACGGACCAGATTTTTATCAAGGCCAACCGCATCCGCACCATTCAGGAAGTTGGGGCCCAGCAGGTTGCCGACGGCGTGGACGACGAGTTTGTGGCCATCGTCAATTACTGCCTCATCGCCCTTATGCAGCTGCACCTGCCCGCCGATGCGCCCCTGGAACTGGCCCCGGAAGCCGTGGCCGCCGCCTACGACCAGGAAGCCGCCGGGAACCGCCGCCTGCTGCTGGCCAAAAACCACGACTACGGCGAGGCTTGGCGGCAGATGCGCGTGAGCAGCATCACCGACCTGATTTTGATGAAATTGCACCGCGTGAAGCAATTGGAGAACCTGGGCGGCGCGGCGCAGGTTTCGGAGGGCGTCGAGGGCAGTTACCGCGACATGCTCAACTACGCCGTATTTGCCCTGATTTTGCGCGGGGCGTGATCCGCCGGGCTGCAACTGTGGCCTTTACCTTACCGTTTCTTTGCTATGGCCCTTTCCACTGCTTCCGCCCCCGCCGCCGCGTCCGTACCGCCGATGTCGCCGCCGCGCCCGCTGCGCTACTTCACCCGCGTGTGCTGGGTGCTGCTGGGGGCCGTGTTCGTGTTTTCGGGGCTGGTTAAATTGAACGACCCGGTGGGCACAGCCTACAAGCTGGAGGAATACTTCGAGGTATTTGCCAAGGATTTCAGCCCGTTTTTCCTCAACCTCAAGGACGCGGCCCGGTTCCTGTCCATCTTTCTCAGCTCGCTCGAAGTGATACTGGGCGTGGCCGTGCTGCTGCGCTGGCACCTGCGCAAAACCTTGTGGGTGCTGCTGGCTTTGCTGACGTTTTTTGGCTTTCTGACGTTTTACTCAGCCGCCTTCAACAAGGTGACCGACTGCGGCTGCTTCGGCGATTTTATTAAGCTCACGCCGTGGGCTTCGTTCACCAAAGACCTGTTTTTGCTGGCCCTGTGGGGCGTCGTGTTCTGGAACCAGCGGTTTTTGCGGCGCACCTTCGCGGCCGGCACCATGGGCCTGATGACGATGACCGTGGCCACGGCCGTGGCCGTGGGCATCGGCATGCGGGCCCTGGGCCACCACCCGTACTTCGACTTTCTGCCCTACAAGGTGGGCAACAGCATTCCACGGCTGATGAAGGCCCCCGAAGCGGCCCGCTACCGCTACACTTTCACCCGCCGGGGCGAAACGAAAACCTTCGACCAGTTCCCCACCGATTCCACCTGGAAGTACCAGTCGATGGCCTTGCTGAACCCCGAGCAGTCGCGCCCCGCCATCACCGATTTTGCCGTGTATGACCTCGACGGCAACAACGTGACCCAGCAAATCCTGACCGGCAACAAGCTCGTGCTCATCGTGCAAAACAGCAACAAGGCCAACCGCGAGCTGTTCGCGCCCATCAACGCCCTGCTGGCGGCGGCCGAGCAGTCGCGCCGGCACATCGGCGTGCTGGCCATTACCAGCACCAATCCCGCCAAGTTCGACGCCTTCCGCCACGACGTGAACCTGGCCGTGCCCTACTACACCGCCGACGCCACCGTGCTCAAGTCCATGGTGCGTTCCAACCCCGGCCTGATGGTGCTCAAGGACGGCGCCATCCTGGCCAAGTACCATTACCACGACGTGCCGAACTTGTACGAGGTGGAGAAGCTGTTTTAGGGCTTGTGGGGGTGCTTGATGCTTGGCTTTTAGTCCGTGGGGCCCTCTGTCATTGCGAGGAGGAACGACGAAGCAATCTTTCTTTCAGTTGGAAAATCTTAGATGATCCGGGCGACGCGACTGGAAGGAGAGATTGCTTCGTCGTTCCTCTTCGCAATGACAGAGGGCCCCACGGACTAAAAGCCAAGTAGCACCAACCAAGCACCACCAACCAAAAACATGCTCACCTTTTTCCTTCGTCGCCTGGGCCAGGGCCTGCTTGTGTTGGTGGGCGTGGCCTGTACGGTGTTTTTCCTGTTCAATGTGCTGCCCGGCGACCCCGCCGCCCTGCTGGCCGGCCAGCGCACTGACCTGGCCACCAAGGCTGCCATCAACGCCGACCTGGGCCTGGACCAGCCGCTGCCGCAGCGGCTAGTGGGCTACCTCAACGACGTGTCGCCGCTGGGCGTGCACCCGCGCGACTCGGCCGCGCGGGCCCGTTACGGGGGCCTGGCGCTGCTGCCGCTGGGCCCCCGGGCGCTGGTGCTGAAGGTGCCGTACCTGCGACGCTCGTTTCAGAGCAATAAGGACGTGCTCCGCATTTTGCTCGATTACTTCCCCGGCACTTTATGGCTGGCGCTGGCGGCCATGCTCATTGCCAGTGTGGGGGGCGTGGCCCTGGGGGTAGCGGCGGCGTTGCGGCCACAGTCGGCCTTGGACCGGGCCCTGGTGACAACTTCGGTGCTGGGCATTTCGGTGCCGTCGTTCGTGGCGGCCATCCTCATCGCCGTCACGTTTGGGTTTTATTGGAGCCACTGGACGGGCCTGAGCCTGACCGGGCAGCTGTTCGAAACCGACCCGTTCACGGGCCAGCGGCACTTGGTGCTGCGCAACCTGCTGCTGCCGGCCGTGGCCCTGGGGGTGCGGCCGCTGGCGGTCATCACCCAGCTCACGCGCTCCAGTATGCTGGACGTGCTGGGGCAGGACTACATCCGCACGGCGCGGGCCAAGGGCCTGAGCTACCGCGCCACCGTGCTCCACCACGCCCTGCGCAACGCCCTGAACCCGGTGGTCACGGCCGTGTCGGGCTGGCTGGCGTCCCTCATGGCCGGCGCGTTTTTCATCGAATACATTTTCAACTGGAAGGGCTTGGGCACCATCACGCTGCGGGCGGTTGAAAACCTGGACTTCCCGGTCGTGATGGGAGCCACGCTGTTCGTGGCGGCCCTATTCGTGCTCATCAACATCGTAGTGGACGTGCTCTACGCCGTGCTCGACCCACGGGTGAAGATCAACTGAGCTGACGCATTTAACTGGTACTAGATAACCTTGTGGCCGACCCCGATTCAGGACATGAATTGGGTGAATTGGCCCCGGATGAAGGGGTTGCTGTTGGCGCCAGACTGGCAAAATTACTGGGTATCAAGCTACACATGTGGTGAGGCTAGCCGCGCCGCCAATTCTGCTGGTAGCAGGCGCAGCTTGTGGGTGTTGTAATCGAAGCACAGCATACCGGTTTTGGCGCGGGCTATTTCCTTGCCAGCTTGGTTGCGCACGTGGTATACTACGTCGAAGCCGTACTTGCTCAGGTCCAGGCTGGCCATTTCCACGCGCAGCACGTCGCCGTGAAACGCCTCGCCCTTGTATTCCACGGCCACATCGACCATGATGAGGCCAAGCTTGGTGGCGGCGTCGTAGTCGTTGGGCACGCCCACCGAGCGCAGAAAATGCACCCGCGCCTCGTGCAGAATGCCCAGCAGCGCGTCGTTGCCCACGTGGCCGCCGTAATTGAGGTCGGTGATGCGCACGGGAATTTCGGTGGCAAAAGGAAAGGCATCGGGCAAGGCTACTTTTACGCGGGGCATGGGGGTAGTTAGCAGTTAACAATGAGCAGTGAGCAATTTATGGACGGGCCAAAGGTAGAAGTGCGGGTGACGGAGGACGGCTCGTCCACGCTCTACGTGCCGGCCCTGAACGAGCACTACCACTCCACGCACGGGGCCCGGCAGGAATCGGCGCACGTGTTCATCGACGCCGGGCTGCGGCCGTTGCTGGCCGCCGGCCCCAGCCGGCCGCTGCGCATCCTCGAAGTGGGCCTGGGTACCGGCCTGAACGCGCTGCTGACCCTGGAAGTAGTCCGCCGCGCTGGGGTCGCCGTGGCCTACGACGGCCTCGAAACCCAGCCGCTGCCCGTGGTGGCCGAGCTGGCCCGGGAGTGGGCCGCCCAGTCGGCGGCAGCCGGGGCCCTGTTCATGCAATTGCACGCCCAACCCTGGGGTGAGCCGCACCCGCTGGCCCCGGGCTTCGTGCTCAGCAAAAGGCAAGAGCCGGTGCAAACCGCGGCCTTGCCCGCCGGGCATTACGACCTGTTTTACTTCGATGCCTTCGCCCCCGAAAAGCAGCCCGAGCTGTGGACGGCGGAAGTTTTCGCCAAGCTCTACGCCGCCGCCGCGCCCGGGGCCGTGCTGGTGAGCTACTGCGCCCAGGGCCAGTTCCGGCGCAACCTGCGGGCCGCCGGCTGGCGCACCGAAAAGCTGCCCGGTCCCCCCGGCAAGCGCGAGATGACGCGGGCGCGGACGAATGACTGAATGGGTGAATTAGTGATTGAGACGACCAGGCGGAAGCGGTAAGCGGCCTTGCGCGCCGGCTGCTTAGCTCCGGTTACGGCTGGTGCGGGCACGTGCGGCCGGAATCGGGAGATTCTCCTAAAAAGCCGGTAATGTGCAACGGTAGACCGGAAAAATGCTTTGGACGAGTCTACCAGAGCTGTGGACGGGTCTACGGGAACAACTGCCGGGCCTACGGGCACAGCTTCCAATCCTACCAGAACCCGGGCCAACCGTACCAGCACGGAGGCCGGGCCTACCAGCGCAGAGGGCGGCCCTACTGGTTCAGCGGACGGACCTACGGAGCCCGGGGCCGGGCAGGCGTGGGTCTTTTTTCCGTTATTGTGGGCGGCCCCGGGCCCTCACGTATTTACCGCTTCGCTCCTTTATCCCTTGTCGCACAAGTTTCTCGATGCCGAAAGCCCGGCCTGGGTGGCCGAGGGCCTCATCACGGAGGCGCAGCGGCAGCGCCTGCTGGCCCGCTACCCGCCCGATGCCGCGCCCGCCGTGGGCCTGCTGCCGCTGCTGGGCAGCCTGCTGGTGGCCCTGAGCGCCCTGACCGTGGTGGCGGCCAACTGGGCGGCCCTGCCGCCGGTGGCCCGGCTGGCCCTGCTGTTGGGCAGCCTGGTGGGGGCCTACGCGGCGGGCCACTACTTTTTGCGGCGCGGCAACCGCGCCCTGGGCCGGGGCCTGGTGGGGCTGGGGTTGGTGTTGTTCGGCGTCAGCATCATCCTCGTCAGCCAGACCTACCAGCTGGTGGGGTACGACATCAGCGGGCTGCTGGCCTGGGTGGTGGCCGGCGTGGCCCTGGCCTACGCCCACCGCAGCCGGATGCTGGCGGCCCTCACCGTCGTCATCGGGGCGGCGGTGCAAACGTATTGCACCCAGGCGCTGGGCAGCTACAGCTACGCTACGGCGGCCCTGCTGGCCGGCGGGCTGGGCTACCTCTGGTGGCAGCGCCCCGACGGCCTGCTGAGCACCGTGCTGTCGGCCGGCCTGCTGTGGCAAGTGGCGCTGTGGGTGGCGCTTTCCCACGCCAAAATCACCTGGTTCTTCGTACCAGCCATGCTCGTGTACGCGGCCGGCGACTGGCTGCCCGACCGCGCCGCCGGCCGCGCCGCGCAGGCCCCCCCGCTGGTGGCGGCCTACCTGTTTGCCCTGGGCCTGGCCCTGTTCGGCGAAACCGATGCCTACGCCGGCCTGCTGCGCCCGCCGCTGCTGGCTTACCTGGGGGCCCTGGGCGCGGTGCTGGCCCTGTCGGTTTTCGGCAAGAAAGCCCGGGGCCGCCTCGACACCCTGCCCGACTGGCTGCTGCTGCTGCCGGGCTTTTACCTGCCGGGGGGGCTGCCGCTGGCCGTGGCCACGCTGGTGGTGCTGTATGCCCACGCCGGCTCGCTGCTGGCCCGGGCCCACCGCTCGGGCAATGCCGAACAGCTTACCCTGGGCACGGTGCTGTTTGTGGGGGCCACGATGGTGGCGTTTTTCAAGCTGACGTGGGGCGCGTTCCTCAACAAGTCCCTGTTTTTTTTGATCGGTGGGGTGCTGCTGCTGGGCCTAAGCTGGTACCTGCGCCGCCGCAACGCCCGGGTGCTGGCCGCCGCCGTGGGGCCTGCCGAGGCCCCGGCTCTTGAGAAATGAAAACGAGTTAACAGTTAAAAGTGAGGAGTTAAAAAGTCGCTCTACGTTTTAACTCCTCACTTTTAACTGTTAATTCTTTTCAGAAAATAATCAAAATCAACCCTGACCGCTGCCCTCATGGCCCCCACTCAAACCCTCGTTGCATCCGCGCCTCCGCACCGGACCGCCCTGCTGCTCCGGCTGCTGGTGGGGGCCCAGGTGCTCTACGTGCTGGGCGTGGCCGGCGCGGGCTACGCCACTACGGCCCTGGGCAAGGCCGTGGTGCTGGCCGCCACGCCCGCCGACCTCACCACCCTGAAAACCACCGATTTTGTGCGCCTGCGCTACACCGCGGGCACGGTGCCGCTGGCCCAGTGGCGGGGCCCCGAAGCGCCCCGCCCCCGCCAAAGCGTGTACGTGCTGCTGGCCCCCGCCAACGGCCTGGCCGAGGCCGCTGTGCTCGGCGTGTTCGCCGCCGAGCCCACCGCCGCGCCCGGCCAGGCCGTGCTGCGCGGCTGGGTCACCGACGTGTTTCCGCGCACCCTGGGCCTGCGCTACGGCCTGGAGCGCTACTACGTGCCCGCCGCCAGCTTCCTGCGCCAGGCCCGCCGGGCCCCGCCGCTGCGGGTGCAAGTGCGCATCGCCCCCTGGGGCCAGGCCCGCATTGTGGCAGTCGATGAAGTGCCGAATAAATGATGGTGATTTTAGGCACAGAAAAGCCCCTGGCCGGCTGGTCAAGGGCTTTTCTGTGCATGAAACAATATGCCGCTAGTTGCCGATTTTGAAGGAAATCGGCACCGTGTACTGCACGCTCACGGCCCGGCCATTCTGCTTGCCGGGGATGAAGCGCGGCAGCTTGGCAATGGCCCGCAGCGTCTCCTCGTCAAGGCCCGAGCCCAGGCCCTTCACAATTTTCAGGTCGGTTACCTCGCCCTGCGCGTTCACTACGAAGCTGGCGAATACTTTTCCTTCCACGCTGTTGGCCAGAGCCATGGCCGGGTAGCGGGCCGCTTTTTGAATGGCCGCCACGATGGCCGCCGTGCCGCCGCCGCCCGGCAGCTCGGGCATTTGTTCTACGTGAACAAAAACCTCTGGTTTGTTCATCACGTCGCCCACCTCGGCAGGAGTCTCCACGGGTGCTAGTCCATCGGTGTCGAGCGTTGCCGGGCCCACCACGGTGGTGGCAGCCACTCTGGCGTGGCTCAATTGGTCCTGATCAACAATTTCTGCTACCTGCTGGTGGTCGTCCACAATTTTGGGCGGAGTGAGTTGAACTGTGGGTACCACTACCTGCCGCGGTGGATGTGTTGCTGGTGGAGGTACTACAAACTTCTCCGCTTCCTCAATCAGGGGCGGCACTATGGGGTTAACGGGCCCTGTGGCTACGTAATGCACCGCCACCTCGGGGCCCTTCATGAACCGCGCCAACGCCTGCCCGCCCACCAGCAGCGCCAGCAGCGACAAGGCAATGAGCAGCGCCCGCATCAGGTGGCGCTGGTAGAGCTGGCGGAGCAAATAGGCCCCGTAGGTTTGGTTGCGACCATCGAACACGATGTCGTCGAGGCTGGCCGTGGCCAGCTGGGCATTGGTCATCATAATGCGGCGGTTTTTAAGAGGGTGAGGTCGTCGGCAGAGATTTTGGTGAGGGCGTATTTCTTCTGGTTGGTGATGCTCATCTCGTCTAGGATGTCCACCATGTCCTTGTACTGCGAGTCGGCGCTGGGCTTGATGATCACCAGCACAGGGTCGCGCCGCTGGCGGTCGAGCAGCACCTGCCGGATGCCCAGGGCCCCGAAATTGGTGGTTTTCAGCACGGCCCCCGGCAGCAGGTGGTTGTCTGGCTGGTTGAGGCCGAAGTAGTAATACACCCGGTGGCTTTTGCCCAGAATGATGGTCAGCGCATCAGTCGGGTCCACGTAGGATGGGTGGGCGTGGTCGGGCACCGGCATGGTCAGCTGCATCACGTAAGGCTTGGCAAACGTGGTGGTGAGCATGAAAAAAGTGAGCAGCAAAAAGGCCAGGTCCACCATCGGCGTCATGTCGATGCGGGTCGGCCGCTTTTTGCTTCGGCGGCCTTTAGCGGCGGGGGCGGAAGCTTTCGGTTCGATGGCAGCCATAGGCGTTGCGTAAGATGAATGAAAGATGAACTTTCAACGCACCGCTATATCCCCTTATTGCTAAGCTTTTGGCCTTGGCCACACTATATTTTTGCGCCCGCCCCTCGGCCCTAAAATCGCCACACGCCCGACGGCGTCACGAGGACCGTCATGGCTACGTCGGTGGGCAGCGCGTCGGTGAGCGGGTGCCCCGGCGGCTCGTCCAAAATATTGAGCCCGATGAACGCCGTCCCCGGCCGGCACTGCGCCAAAAACCGGTCGTAAAAGCCGCCGCCGTAGCCTACGCGCTGCCCGGCCGCGTCGCAGGCCAGCAACGGCACCAGCACCGCATCAAACGCGGCGGGCGAAACCTCGGCGGCGGGGTCCTCTGTCGGCTCGGGGATGCCCCAGCGGTTGGCAAGCAATTGCGTAGCCGGCGTCAATTCGTAGTGTTTCAGCGAAACGCCGTCAGGCTGCACCACCGGCGCGGCCAGCCGCACGGCCGGGCATTCGGCCCAAACGCGGCGGATGATGGCCCAAGTATCGGGCTCGTTCTTAGCCGCCAGCGGCAGAAACACGTGCAGCCAGCGCCACTCGGCTACAGGGAAGTTTTGGAATAATTGTGCGCTCAATTGCGCGCTTCGGTGCGCCACTTCAGCGGCGGTGAGGGCACGGCGCTGGGTTAGGGCGACGCGGCGAAGAGCGGGCTTGGGTAGGAAGATCAACTTGGGGCCCAGGCAGGTTGGAACTTGGTTAAACTATTGGGTCCAATCTTCTAAGTCAATGCCGTCGATTCGAGCCAGGTGACGGGTATTGTTGGTCACCATCGTTAAGCCGTGGGCAACAGCGGTAGCGCCTATTAAAAGATCAAAATCATCGATAACTGTTCCTGCTTTGCGCAGGCGAGCTTTTTCTCTGGCAAAAATATCCAGAGCCTGCACGATGGGCAGTAGTTATACGCCGGCCAAGAACTGAGTCAGTGCTTGGCGATTCTTGGCGGGGTGTTCGCTGTTTTCTACTCCAAATTTTAATTCTGCCAACGTAATCTCTGAAATGAACAGGTCTTCGGTCGCGATTCTTTCCAATCTCTGACTGAGATTAAACTTTCCTTTCATGTAAAAAATGCAGATGTTGGTATCCAATAGATAACTCTTCAAAATTCCTCAATCTTACGGGTGAAAGTGCGGCTGGCGCGTAGCTCCGCAATAATTTCCTCGGCGGTTTGCTCTGATTCAAACGCACCGAACGCTGCTTTAAAAGAAAACTTATTCTGCGCTTCATTCACACTATTCTTCACTGATGAGCTCAGTTTTGCAATTAAATCCAGCTTGCTATCGAAGGGCAGATTAGCTGCTAAGCTAAGATAACCGTCCAATACAATTTTGTGTGCTGCGCTGTTGTTCATGCTGTCGCAAAAAAGATTAATACCCTAAATTACCATAAAAGTGGTTACTCTTCCTCTACCACCGCAAATTCCAGCGCCAGCGGTTCCAGGGCCCCCAGCAGTTGCTCAATAAAGCCGGGGTTGTTTATTAATACACTCAGCACGTTGTCGGTGCGCTCCTGCAAGCTGCCGCCGGGAAATAATTTCTCTTTGATGGCGGCGAGCTGGGCGTAGGCGGTTTCGTGCTTGGTTTCGGCGGCTTTGCTGAGGCGCTTTTCGAGGCCGGCAAGGCCCGCCGCGGCTTTTTGGGCTTCGGCGGCTACGGTGCGCACCAGCGAGGCATCGAGGCGCTGGGCCAGGGCTTGTACCTGCTCGAAAGTCGCGGCCAGGGCCTGCTGCTGGGCTTGCAGACTGATTTCTTCCTGGCCCAGGGCGGTCCCAACTTGCTTCTTCAATTCCGGTAAGGGCCGGAAAATATCGGTCGGGCTCAGGCCCAGCTTACTCAATTTGCCAGCAATGGCGCGGCTGACGTACAGGGCGGAGTTGCGGGGCAGCACGATGGGAAACGGCACCCCAAACGCCGCAAACACATCCTTCAGCTGGAACCAGTACGCCACTTCCGCGCCCCCGCCGATGTAGACTAGATTGGGCAGCAGAATTTCTTGGTACACAGGGCGCAGCACCACGTTGGGACTGAACCGCTCGGGCTGCTGGCGGGCCAGTTCCAACAATTCGGCCTGGCTATGGCAGCGGGCTGTATTGCGCACGGTCACCTCCACGCAGTCGGCCCCGCCGGCGTCGGGCTCCAACCGCTCGCGCAGGCCCTGGTCGGTGAGGAAGAACAAGTTGAGCGGCCGCGAGTACACTTGCGGCTTGTAGCCCGCGGCGGCGAGACGGGCGTTGGCGGCCTGCACGGCGGCGTTGGAAGCTTGGTGCTGGATTTCCTGCGCTAATACCGGTACGAGTGCCTGCTTCAATTCCGGGCGGTCGGCGTCGAGCGTCACCAGACCGTACTGCCCAAACAGCCCGTCGGCGAGCCGCTGGGTGGCTTCGGCCAGCGTGGCGGCCCCGGCGTAGGCATCGCGGAACAGGGCTGGCACTTCGGGCGGCAATTGGCTCAGCAGCTGCTCGGCGAGGCCATCGAGCGGCAGGCGGCCCACCGGGCCCCCGGTGCCAGCCGCCTCCCACTGGTAGGTTTTGCCGAAGAGCGTGAGGTGGTTGATTTCGGCGAAGTCGTGGTCTTCCGTAGCCATCCAGTACATGGGCACGAAATCGTATTGCGGGTAAGCAACCTTCAATTCACGGCTCAGCTTAATGGCCGACACAATTTTATACACAAAGTACAGGGGCCCCGTGAGCAGGTTGAGTTGGTGCCCGGTGGTGACGGTGAACGTGGTGTCTTTTTCCAGCAGGCCGATGTTGGCGGCCACGGCGGGCGGCGCGCCGCCGGTGGCCGCGTACTGGGCGTGCAGGGCCCCCACCAGCCGCTGCCGGGCCTCGGGCGAGTAGGCAGCTTTCTTTTCTTCAATCTGGGCCGCGAAGTTCTCCAAGGCGGGCCAGCGGTGGTAGAAGGGGGCCAAGGCCTGCTTTTGGGCCAGGTAATCGATTAGTAAACCGGAAAAAGCACCGGTGTCGGCGTAGGAGATTGTCTGAACCACGGATTTATCGGATTGGGCGGAGTCGTCGGGTTGTGGGGACGGTTGAAAACGGCCCTGCGGGGCCACACCGCAAAGGTCGGGAGTAAACAAAAAAGGCAGCCTTTTGGCTGCCTTCTGCAAGTGAATGAATCGTTGCGTACCAAAAGCGGCCCCGCAGGGCCGTTTTCAATCGTCCCCAAAACCCGACGACTCCGCCCAATCCGAGGCTCAAACGAGCTTTCCGTACAAATCAAAGTCCGTGGCCGACGTGATTTCAACATTGGCAAAATCCCCTAGCCGCACGAACGTGTCCTTTCCCACCGGCACCAGCACCTCGTTGTCCACCTCGGGCGAGTCGAACTCGGTGCGGCCCACGAAGTGCCCGCTCTCCTTGCGGTCGAACAGCACTTTGTACGTCTGGCCCACGCGGGCCTCGTTCAATTCCAGCGAAATGCCCTGCTGCAATTCCATGATGGCGTCGGCGCGGGCCTGCTTTAACTCGGCCGGTACGCTGTCTTCCAGCGTGTAAGCGTGTGTGTTGTCTTCGTGCGAATACGTGAAAATGCCCAGCCGCTCGAACCGCGTCTGGCGCACAAACTCGTACATTTCGTCGAAATCGGCGTTGGTTTCGCCGGGGTGGCCAGCGATGAGCGTGGTGCGCAGCGCGATGCCCGGCACCCGCTGCCGAATGGTGTCCACCAGTTCCATCGTGCGGCGGCGGGTAATGCCGCGGCGCATGGTTTTCAACATGTTATCCGAGCCGTGCTGCAAGGGCATGTCCAGGTATTTGCAAATGTTGGCGCGCTCGGCCATTACGTCCAGGGCTTCCAGCGGGAACTGCGACGGGTACGCGTATTGCAGCCGAATCCAGTCGATGCCGTTCACATCCGAAAGGCGGCGCAGCAGCTCGGGCAGCTTGCGCTCGCCGTAGGCTTGCAGCCCGTAGTAAGTCAGGTCTTGGGCGATGAGAATCAGCTCTCTGGTGCCTTGGGCGGCCAGGTGCTGGGCGTCGCGCACGAGGTCATCCATGGTGCGGTCCACGTGCTGGCCGCGCATCAGCGGGATGGCGCAAAACGAGCAGGGCCGGTTGCAGCCCTCCGCGATTTTAAAATAAGCGTAGTGGCGCGGCGTGGTGAGCAACCGCTCGCCAATTAATTCGTGCTTGTAGTCGGCGTTCAGCACCTTCAGCATCTGGGGCAGTTCTAGGGTGCCGAAATAGGCGTCCACCTGCGGGATTTCAATTTCCAGCTCGTCCTTGTAGCGCTGCGAAAGGCAGCCGGTTACGTACAGTTTTTCGAGCCGGCCGGCCGCTTTTTCGTCGGCGTAGCGCAGGATGGTGTCGATGCTTTCTTGCTTGGCGTTATCGATAAAGCCGCAGGTATTAATAATAACGATGTTCGCGTCGTTTTTGACGGCCTCGTGCGTCACGTCAAAGTCGTTGGCCTGGAGCTGTCCCATCAGCACCTCGCTGTCTACCAGGTTTTTGGAGCAGCCCAGGGTGATGACATTAACCTTGTTTTGGTTTTGATTTCTAACTTTCACAATCGCTGATTTAAACTGATTAACCGTGATTTCGCTGATTCTAATTAATTATTATTCTAGTGCTGTCCCGCTGATGAATGATTTGCAAAATATATTAACCTAGCGTAACGTGCTTAAATTGAGAATGAAGCCGGGCAACACGTCTTCGCCGCTCAGGGCCCCGTCGAACGATTTGACGACGCTCACTGAACCGTCGGCGCGGTAGATGCGGGCAGTTTCGGTTTTAGGAACAATCAACCAGACCAGGCGGCAACCATTATCCAAAAACTCCTGCGCCTTTTGCATTAAATCCGACAACGAGTCGGAATTTGAGAGCAATTCCACCACAAACTCGGGGCACAGGGGCGGAAACTTGCTGCGCTGGTCTTCGCTGAGGGCCCCCCAGGCCTGGGCGCTCACCCAGGCTGCATCGGGCGAGCGCACGGCCCCGTTGGGCAGGCGAAAACCCGTGGAAGAATCGAACACTACGCCCATGCTAGTGTCTTCGGCCCAGCGGTCAAGCCGGGATACGAGTTTAGTGTTGCGGCGACCCGTGTCGCCTCCGGTTAGGGCCATGTAATCGATGGTGCCGTCGGCGCGGCGCTCAAACTTCAACTGGGAATTGGCTTGGCAAAAGGCGAAAAACTCGTCTTCCGTCATGCGTTGCAGGCGGTCGGGAACACTGAAATGCTGGCCCGGCTCCAACTCCTGGTCGGGAGCAAAGGGAAAGGTGATGTGCATCATAAGACAACCCAACAGGATTTGAAAGCAAAATGATTCAGGGCCTTACCCGCGCCCAGCCGCGCCATTTGGATCAGCGAAATTCTTTTAAATCTGCACAATCTGTGATTTAGAGCGATTCGAATTGCCGCAAAAAACGCATGTCGTTTTCCGTGAACAAACGCAAATCTTTGATCTGGTACTTGAGCATGGCGATGCGCTCGATTCCCATGCCCCAGGCGTAGCCGGAGTATTTTTCGGGGTCGATGTCGCTGTTTTCGAGCACGTTGGGGTCCACCATGCCGCAGCCGCCGATTTCTACCCAGCCCGAATACTTGCAGATGTTGCAGCCCGCGCCCTTGCAGATGAGGCAGGTGATGTCAATCTCGGCGCTGGGCTCGGTGAAGGGAAAAAAGCTGGGCCGAAACCGGATGTTGATATCGGGGCCGAACATCTCGCTCACGAAGTAATACACCGTCTGCTTGAGGTCGGCGAAGCTCACGCCTTCGTCGATGAAAATGCCTTCCACTTGGTGAAACATCATGTGGGCGCGAGCCGAAACGGCCTCGTTGCGGTACACGCGGCCCGGCATCACGCGGCGGATGGGCAGCGGCTCGGTTTCCATCACGCGTACCTGCACGGTGCTGGTGTGGGTGCGCAGCAAAAGCGGCACGTCGGGGGCCCCGGAGTCGGCCGGATCGAGCGGGCTTTTGGGGGCGGGCGGGGCGATGAAGAACGTGTCCTGCATGTCGCGCGCCGGGTGGTTTTCGGGGAAGTTGAGGGCCGTGAAGTTGTGCCAGTCGTCCTCAATTTCGGGGCCCTCGGCCACGGCGAAACCGATGCGGCCGAAGATGCGGAGCATCTCCTCGCGCACCAGGCTCAGGGGGTGGCGGGTGCCCAGGGCGTGGGGCACGGGCGGCAGGGTGTAGTCGTAGCCGGCGTCGGCGGGCTGGGCGGCTGCGGCGGTTTCCAGGGCCTGCTGGGCGGCGTCGTGGCGGGCCTGGGCGGCTTGCTTGAGGGCGTTGAGCTGCTGGCCCACGGCACGTTTCTGCTCAGTGGGCACGGTTTTGAGCTGGTCGAACAAGTCGGCCAGGCGGCCCTTGCGGCCGAGGTAAGCAATGCGGAAAGCGTCGAGCTGGGCCGCGGTGGCCAGCTCTTGGGCGCTGATTTCGGCGTCGAGGCCGGCAATGGATTCCTGTAGCATAGCCACAAAGTTACGGCCGGGCGGCACCCCGGCGGGTGGTTTTGCGTAGGCCCCGCAACGACCTGCTCGCCGGCAGGGCCGGTTGTCTCTCAGTCACCCCTCGTTTCTTGCTCTTATGCTCCGCTCGTTCCTAACGCTGCTATGGGCAGTGGCCGCCCTGGCCGCCACCGCCCAAACGACCCCGCGCCCCGCGCATAAAACCGCTATGCGCAAACCCGCCAGGCCCCCAAAGGCTACTACGCCAGTGCCGGCCGCCGCCACCGCTGCTAGCTCTGCCGCCACCGACGGCGGCTTTGGCAACGGGGCCCCCGGCTCATCTGCCAACGCCGACGGCAAGGGCCAGGGCGTGTACGCTGCCCCCGGCATGGCCGTGGACGTGACGCCCGGCAAGGAAGTGGGCTCTTACAAAGGCACTACCGACAAGGCCACGCCGGCCAAAGCGGCTCCCAGCGGCACCACGCTTTCGCCGAAATAAGCATCGGGGGCCCGTGCTTTTGGGTTTTTGCCAGACGCTCCGCTTGGCTTACGCAGCCGGGCGGGGCGCTTTTTATTGGGGCTGGCCTGCGGGCTAATCGATTGGTTTTAGTGGCCTGATGGGCAGCTGGCCGCGAAATTCAGGTTTGGCACGGTCTTCGTATTTCGACCAGTCATTCGTCCACCACTCAACCCTCTTCGCTCATGTTCCGCTCCGTCCTCACTTTGGCTTTGTCGGTGTTCTTGTTGGCCGAAGCCAGCGCCCAAACCACGCCGGCCGCTGCCCACAAAACCACCCGCACCGCCCGCCGCGCCGCCAAACAAAACCAGCGCGCGGTGCGCAAAACCGCCCGCCGCGCCGTGGCCGCCTGGCCCGCCCCGTCGCCCGCTGCCCCGGTGGTAGCCGCCGCGCAGCCCACGGGCTGGGAAGCTTACGACGATGCCCAGGCCCGCCAGGGCCGCGACGCGGTGTACGCGGCTCCCGGCATGAACGTCCACATCCGCACCGGCCACGAAATGGATAACTACGACGGCACGCCCCGCAAGGCCCCCGTTGCCAACCAAACCACTCTGTCGGCCGGCGTGCGCTAGGTAGGCCGGTCAATCTACGGTCGAATAATACACGTAAAGAGGGGCCCGCCAGCCGGTGGGCCCCTCTCAGTTTTTAATCCTGCTGCGTAATGTTTCGTTCCTTCTTCGCCGGGGTCCTCGTGCTGGCCGTAGTACTCGGGGCCCATGCCCAAACGGGCTCCAAAAACTACAAGCGCACGGTGCGCCAGGCCAGCCATAAAAAAGGCAAATACTACCGCGCGGGCACCCTCAAAGCCACCGGGGCTGGCAAGCGCAAGCTGGAAGTTTCGCGCGGCGACTACTACCTGGCCCCCGGCATGCCGCTGCCCCAAACCGACCACCGGCACATCGACAGCTACATGGGCGACGTGCCGCCGCGCAAGCATTACGCCAAAAAAGGTGCCTCCGGGGCCCCCAGCGGCAATAACACACTCAGCCCCGCAAGGAAGTAGGAAAGGTTAAGCATTACAAGGCCGTCCTGCTGAGCTTGTCGAAGCATCTCTTCAGTTTGAAATAACCAGTCGATTAGGTTAGTTCAGCAGGAGAGATGCTTCGACAAGCTCAGCAGGACGGCCTTATTTGTTGGCGACCTACTCAGCTTCTATTTCCTCCTCCATTTCCACGGGTTCGCCCACGGCTTCGTAATAGAGCGTGCTGCAATTTTCGGGGCGGAGCACCTGCGCAGCGGCCTGGCGCACGGCGGCTAAGTCCACGGCTTGTATGCGGCGGCTTTCGTCGTTCACCAGGTTGGCGTCGCCGAGGAGCTTGCTGTAGGCCAAGTTGAGGGCCCGGTGCAGCAAGTCGATTTCGCCGAATACCAGGTGGCTTTCGGCTTGGTTTTTCACTTTTTCTAACTCGTGGGCGTCCACGTCGGAAGTCACAAACTCGGCCACTACGGCTTCCACGGCGGCATTGGCTTCGTGCAGGTCCACGCCCGCGTTCAGCTTGCCGCTCACCACGAGCAGGCCCGCGTCGAGGGCCCCGGTGAGCGAAGCCGAGATGTTGTTGAATAAGGCCAGCTCCTTCACCAGGCGCTGGTGCAGGCGGCTCGACTTGCCCCGGCCGAGCATGTCGGCGAGCAGGTCCGCGGCGTAGTAGTTATCGTCGCGGCGGGCGGGGGCGTGGTAGGCTTTGTAAAGGGCCGTGAGGGGCACGGCGGCCTGCACGGTTTGGTAGCGGGCCTGGGTTTGGACGGGCTCCTGGGGCAGGTCGCGCACGTAGGCGGGGCCCCCGGGGATGGGCCCGAACCACTTTTCGGCCAGGCGCTTGGCTTCGTCAAACGCCACGGCCCCGGCCAGTACCAGAATGGCGTTCTGGGGCGCGTAGTGCTTGTCGAAAAAGCCGCGCACGTCGTCCATCACGGCGTTTTCAATGTGCGAAATCTCCTTGCCGATGGTGTTCCACCGGTAGGGGTGGACCTGGTAAGCCAAGGGCAGCACCTTCAGCCACACGTCGCCGTAGGGCTGGTTGAGGTAGCTCTGCTTGAACTCCTCCACCACCACCTTGCGCTGCACTTCCAGGCCGTTTTCGGAGAAGGCCAGGTTCAGCATTCGGTCAGATTCGAGCCAGAAGCCGGTCTCGAGGTTGGCGGCCGGCAGCGAGAGGTAATAGTTGGTGACGTCTTGCGAAGTAAAGGCGTTGTTTTCGCCGCCCACCCGCTGCAAGGGCTCGTCGTAGCTGGGAATGTTCACGGAGCCCGAAAACATCAGGTGCTCAAACAAGTGCGCGAAGCCGGTGTGGCCGGGGTCCTCGTCGCGGGCCCCCACGTCGTACATCACGTTCAACACGGCCATCGGCGTGCTGAAATCTTCGTGCACGATGCAGCGCAAGCCGTTGGCGAGGGTAAATTCCTGAAAATTAATCATAGGTAAGGAGCGGTTGAACGGGTCTTGAACAGTAACGCGGCGCCAAAGATTTCGGTGCAGCGGGTCCCGTCGGGCAAAGGTAGCGTGGGCTACCGCCGCCCGCACCGGCTCAGAACTGCCCGCGCACGCCCACTTGCCACACGCGGGCCACGGGGTACACGCTGGCGTCTTGGCCGGCAAACAGCGGGGCACTGCCGCCGCTGCTCACGTTGGGGTCGAAGCCCCGGTAGTGGCCGGTCACGAACAGATTTTGGCCGCCCACCCACACGCTGGCCCGCCGGGGCCCGGTGGCCAGCACGTCGTAGCTGACAGTGAGCTGGGTGAGGCGCACGTGGTTGCCGCTTTCCAGGGCTTGGGCGCTTACCCGGTACAAAGAAGGATAGGCCCCGGGCTGGGGCACCGACGCATCCTGGTGGCCGGGGGTCCAATAATCGAGGGCGCGGGGCGAGCTGTTGGTGAGGCCGGTGGGCGTGTCCAGCGACAGAAGCGTAGGGTTCAGCAGCTGGTAGCCGAACAGGCCGTCGAGCTGGGCCTCCAGCTGAAACCGGCGCAGGTGCAGTTGCTGGTAGAAGTTGAGGGTGTAGCGGGGCAGGCTGCTGCCCTGGTAGTAGCCGTCGCGGTAGTCCACCTGGCCGTCGTTATTGCGGTCGCGGAAGCGCAGCTGCCCGGCGTTGGGCGAGCCGACGGGGTAGGTGCCGTCGGGGTCGAACACGAAGAAACGGCCCACGGGCTGGCCGGCTTCGAGCCCGAAAGTGGGCCCCGTATTCGCCGGGTCGAGGCTCGTGGTTTCCGCTTGGTTGCGGTTGGTGGCGGCGGCCAGCTGGGTGGTACCGGCCAGGGGCCCCAGCCGCCAGGTGCCGCTCAGCGCCAGCTCCAGGCCCTGGTTGAGCAGCGTCACGTCCGGGGAGACATAGTAGAAGTTCTGCCTTCCGGGCTGAAAAACTGTCGCAACAACCAGCTGGGTTTGGGCGTGGCGGGTGCGGCGCTGGTAGGCCCCGGCTTCGAGCGTGAGCCGGCCGCCGAGCACGCCCAGGCGCAGGCCCGCGTCGTAATGGGTGGTGCGGTCGGGGGCGAAGTACGTGCCGGTTTTGCCCGCGCCGGCCCACAGGGTCAGGTCGCTCAGGCCCGCCGCCGCGGCCAGGAAAGCTTCTTTGTGGGCGTGCCAGCTCAGCTGGGCCCCCGGCGACCAGCGGTACTCGCTCCGGCTGTAATCGTCGCTGAAAGTCGCATCGGTGCGCAGCGAGCCCTGCACTTCGTAGCGCCCGTCGTAGGTGTAGCCCACGCCCACCGCCGGGCTGTGAATGCCGTTGCTCCGCCACGACTCGCGGTAGTAGCTGAAGGCAAGGGGTTGGCCGGAACCGTCGTAATCGTCGCGCTCCAGCTCCCGCTGGAACTGCTGGCGCAGGTAGGTGAGCGACGCCGTGACGGCGTGCCGGTCGGCGAACGTGCGCCGGTAGCGCAGGGCGGCGTCCGCCACCCAGCTGTGGGCGTGGGTAGTCGAGGTGCTGGTTTCGACCACGTTCGGCACCGGGACCGTGAGATCGTCGGGCGTGTAGCCCAACTCCCGGGCGTCGACTCGCTCGTGGCTGCCGCGCACGCTCAGGCTCAGCGCGTCGCTGAACTGGTAGGTAGCGCTCAGCTGCACGAGCAGGCGGCGCGTGCGCGGGGCGCGGGCGTAAAACGTTAACACGCGCAGCGGGTCGAAGAAGTACGGGCCGCTGGTCGGGCCGGTCAGCGGGGTAGGCGGGGCCAGCAGGGTCCCTTGCAGCAGGGGCCCCGCGTCGGGCTCGGTGCCGGCGTAGCGCGCGTCCGTCTGGCCGGCACTAACCTTCAGGCCCAGGCTCAGCCGGGTGGTCAGCTGCTGGTCGAGGTTGAGGCGCAGGTGGTAGCGGCTCAGGCTGGATTCGTCCACCACGCCGGCCTGGTGCAGGTAGTCGGCCGAAGCGTAGTAGCGGGTGTGGTGGTGGAGGCCGTCCAGGCTCAGGTGGTGGTTCTGCACGCCCGCCACCCGCAGTACCTGGTCCTGCCGGTCCACCTCGGGCAGGTTGTCGAGGACGGCGGGCGAATACACCGGCGACTGGCCGTGGGTGGCGGCCGCCGCGTTGGCCAGCTCGGCGTAGGCGCGGGCCCCGAGCACTTCGTAGCGCTGGCGCACCTGCTGCACGCCGCCCCAGCCGGCGTAGCGCACCCGCAGCGGCTGGGGCCCGGCCTGCCCGTCGGCCCCGCGCCGGGTGCTGATGAGCACGACGCCGTTGGCCCCCTGCATGCCGTAGCGGGCGGTGGCCGCCGCGCCTTTCAGTATTTCCACCTGCTCCACGTCTTCCACCGGCACGTCCAGCAGCGGGTTGGCGGCGGGCGTGTGGGGCGTGGTGCCGGCGTAGAAGCTGCCGTTGCCGGCAGACACGGGCAGGTTGCGAAAAAAAGCCTCCGCGCCGCTCCATTCCTCCGGCGTCACTTCGGTGTTGTACACCGGCACGCCGTCCACCACGTACAGCGGCTGGCTGTTGCCGGTTACGTTGGCCACGCCCCGGATGCGCACCGCCGCCCATGCCCCCGGGGCCCCCGAGAAGGGCGTGTACTGCACCCCCGCCACCCGGCTCAGCGCAGGTTGGATGGTGGGGAAGGGCGGCAAGTTATAAGAATGGGTTTCTATAACGGCAGGGTCGTTGGTGAGGCCATGTCCCGACAAGGCGAATCCGGCTGTGTCAGGCGCTGCTGCAATGAGCGTATCCACCTGTTGCGCCTGAGCAGTTATTGTTAAGAGAAAAAGGATGGGTAGAAATCGGGGCATGGTGAAGGAGTAAGTACAGAAGGAGAGGGACACGAAGGTAGATGCTATGGCAAGCCATATTCCACAGTCGAAAGCCCCAAACCTCATAATTTATTCACCTCATCCGTAAAAACAGCCGCCGCTACCTTTGCTGCCCCAACCCGCCCGCACTTCTCCATGACCTTCGACCGCCGCGACTACGCCAACGACACCCTGCTGCACCTGTACCGCGAGCTACTGAAGCCGCGCCTGATTGAAGAGAAAATGCTGATTCTGCTGCGCCAGGGCAAGGTCAGCAAGTGGTTTTCGGGCATCGGGCAAGAGGCCATTTCCGTGGGCAGCACCTTGGCCTTGGAGGCCGACGAGTACATTTTGCCGCTGCACCGCAACCTTGGAGTGTTCACGGCGCGGCAGGTGCCGCTGGGGCGGCTGTTTGCGCAGTGGCAGGGCAAACCTGCGGGCTTCACGCAGGGGCGCGACCGCAGCTTCCACTTCGGCACGAATGAGTACCACATCGTGGGCATGATTTCGCACCTGGGGCCCCAGCTGGCCGTGGCCGACGGCATTGCCCTGGCCGATCTATTGGACGAAAAGCCGCGCGTCACGCTCACGTACTCCGGCGACGGCGGGGCCTCGGAAGGCGACTTCCACGAGGCCCTGAACGTGGCGGCGGTGTGGCAGCTGCCGGTCATTTTTATGATTGAAAACAACGGCTACGGCCTCAGTACGCCATCCAACGAGCAGTTCCGGTTTAAGTCATTCGTCGACAAGGGCCCCGCCTACGGCATGGAAGCCGTGCAAATCGACGGCAACAACGTGCTCGACGTGTTTACCACCGTCCACCGCCTAGCCGAAGACCTGCGCCGCAACCCGCGCCCCGTGCTGGTGGAGGCCCTCACCTTCCGCATGCGCGGCCACGAGGAAGCCAGCGGCACCAAGTACGTGCCCGCCGAGCTGCTCCAGGAATGGGCCCAGAAAGACCCCGTGGAAAACTACGAAAAGTGGCTGCTGGCCGAAGGCATTTTCACCGAAACGGCCCGCCACAGCCTGCGCGAGCAACTCAAAAAGGAAATCGAAGCCGGCCTGGTCGAAGCCGACGCCGCCCCGGGGCCCGCCGCCGACACGGCCCACGAGCTGGCCGACGTGTACGCGCCCTTCACGCCGGACGCTGGGGTTGAATTAAAAATTATAAATTATAAATTAAAAATTGCTGCTGCTGAAACTGAGGTTGATCAAGCAGAAATCGAGCGTAATAATCCTCAATTCATAATTCATAATTCAGAATTCATAACTAAAAACCTCCGCTTCATCGACGCCATTTCGGAGGGCCTGCGCCAGAGCATGCAGCGCCACCCCGAGCTAGTGCTCATGGGCCAAGACATTGCAGAGTACGGCGGCGTGTTCAAGATCACCGAGGGCTTCGTGGCCGAGTTCGGCAAAGCGCGGGTGCGCAACACGCCGCTCTGCGAGTCGGCCATCGTGGGGGCCGGGCTGGGCTTGAGCGTGCGCGGCAAGAAGGCGATGGTGGAAATGCAGTTCGCCGATTTCGTGACTTGCGGCTTCAACCAAATCGTGAACAACCTGGCCAAGAGCCACTACCGCTGGGGCCAGGCCGCCGACGTAGTCATCCGCATGCCCACCGGCGCGGGCACCGCCGCGGGGCCCTTCCACTCGCAAAGCAACGAGGCGTGGTTCACCCACGTGCCCGGCCTGAAAGTGGTGTACCCCAGCAACCCGCACGACGCCAAAGGCCTGCTTTGCGCCGCCTTCGACGACCCCAACCCTGTGCTGTACTTCGAGCACAAGCTGCTCTACCGCAGCCTCAGCGGGCCCGTGCCGGCGGCGTATTACACCACGCCCATCGGCCAGGCGGCCCTGGTGCGCGAGGGCGACGAGCTGAGCATCGTCACCTACGGCATGGGCGTGCACTGGGCCCTGGCGGCCTGCAACGAACTGAACATCAGCGCCGATATCCTCGACCTGCGCACCCTGCTGCCCTGGGACACCGAAGCCGTGCGCCGCACCGTGGCCAAAAACGGCCGCCTGCTCGTGCTACACGAAGACACCCTCACCGGGGGCCTGGGCGGCGAAATCGTGGCCTGGGTGGCCGAGCACTGCTTCCAGCACCTCGACGCCCCCGTGCAACGTGTGGCAGGCCTCGACACACCCATTCCCTTCGCCCCGCCCCTCGAAGCCGATTTCTTGCCCCAGCAGCGGTTGAAGGAGCGGTTAGCGTGGCTGCAGGCGTATTAAGACAGTAGCGCGGGCATTATAATCTCTACGACTGGCGCGAGTTTAGTGCAGCGTAACTCGTGACAAGTTTTCGGGCGATGCTGTGCCTCGCGTAGAACATTCCGCTTAAACGGTTGCAAAAGCCGCTTGCTACATTGCGGCCGCAAAGGCATAGACTCAACGTCATCTTTGGCGCAACTTACACGCATAAAACTGCACCGAACGCAGGCCAGCTTGCGGAGATTTTGGCAGCTTGCACTGATTGAGGTAAGGCGTGCAAGATTGAATAGAGATCAAAATCGAATAGATATATTAGAGTGATTGAAGCTTTTCTTTACCTTTGCACGATATAGTTAATGATCTTTCACCAAAATATTTTCACCCATTCATAATTGTATCGTTCTTGGGTACTCCATCACCAACCCATGCCGAATTTTCGTCTAGGTTTTTTGTCATACCAATTGCACTATCTTTTACCCTCGTTGTAAGCGGTGTTAACCCGCTAGTAAGCGCAGGAGTTGGTTTGCTGGGTGGATTAATTGCTTCTTTTGGAAAAGTAGGGGTAGAATTCAGCACAGATTTCCGGTCTTTTCGGGAGTACCATGCGCTGTTTGGCTGGCGGATTGGGCGTTGGCAACAATTGCCTATTATTTCGGGCGTGACTTTGAAATATTTTTCAGAAGTAATTCCAACCGATTCCACGTATAGCTGGGGCATCTGGAACGATAAACCCACAATAGCAAAAGAGTTGATCGTGATGCTTTCCATACAGAATAAATCAACGGGTATCATTATAGGACGCTTTTCTGTGCAGGATACCCATCAGGCCGTCGGCTATGTGCAAGGCGTCGCCAAAGACTTTGGGGTGCCCGCAAGAATCTATTTACCGGGCAGTTAATCTTAACCACTTTTTTTACCCCGCCGTATTGGCCACGTCATCCCCATCGTCTACCATTACGCGGGCTAATTTCTCAATATTCAAGCTCCGCGCCGAGGCGTCGAAAATTTCGCGGTAGGTGCCGCGCTGGTCGTAGAGTTCTTCGTGGGTGCCGCTTTCCACGGCGCGGCCTTGCTGCATGACGTAGATGCAGTCGGAATCGACGATTTGGGCGAGGCTGTGGGAGATGATGACCACGGTGCGGCCCTGCTTGATGGCTTCTAAACTATTCTTAATTTGCTCGGTGGCGATGGCGTCGAGCGAGGCGGTGGGCTCGTCGAGGAAGATGATGGGCGGGTTTTTGAGGAACAACCGGGCGATGGCGATGCGCTGCTGCTGCCCGCCGGAGAGCTGCTGGGCGTCGGACTGGTACTGCTTGGGCAGCAGCATGATCTGCTCGTGCAGATAGGCTTGGCGGGCGGCAGCCTGAATTTGCGTCAGGTCGGCGTCCATCGCGCCGTAGCGAATGTTTTCCTCGATGGTGCCCTTGAAAATGTGGTTTTTTTGGAGCACCAGGCCAATTTGCTGGCGCAGGGCGTGGGTGTTGTAGTCGGCCAGCGGACGGCCGTCGAGCAGCAAGGCCCCGCGGTCGGGGGCGTAGAACTTGCAAAGCAGGTTGATGATGGTGCTTTTGCCAGCTCCGCTGAGGCCCACCAGGGCGGTGGTTTTGCCGGCCTCGATGGTCAGGCTCACGTCGTGCAGGGCCTGGGTGCCGCTGGGGTAAGTGAAATCGACGTGGCGCATTTTGAAGGTGCCGCGCAGGTGGTCGGGCAGCCGGGGCCCCGTGGGCTCGGTGGCGTCGTCGGCGTCGAGGATGTCGAAGAAGCCCTCGGAGTAGGTGAGGGCGTCGTTCATCTCGTCATAGATGCGGTGCAGCTGCCGGATGGGCGCCGACACGTTGTTGAACAGCAAGATGTGGAACATGATGGCCCCGATGGAAATCTGGCGGTCGAGCACCAGGTAGGCCGTGAGCACGATGATGAGCACCACGCCGATCTGCTCGGTGAAGGTTTTCAGGCCGTCGTAGCGGAAGTTGACCTTGCGGGTTTCGAGCTGCGCGGCCTGCAATTCTTGCTGCAAGCCGGCCTGCTTTTCTTCTTCGTAGGCCTCGCGCACGAAGCTTTTGATGACCACCGCCGAGTCGATGAGGTTCACCAGGCCCTGGCTTCTGGCCTCGCGCAGGGTGCGCAGGGCCCGGCGCGAGCCGTTGAGGCGGTCGGCCTGCCGGTAGCTGAGCCAGAAGTACACGGGTAGCACCACCACGGCCACCAGGCCCACGTACACGTTGGCAAAGAACATAATCACCAGGGCCACAATAGCGTTGGCAAACAGCGGGAGGATGTCGATGAAGAAGTTTTGCACCAGCTTCATCAGGCTTTCCACGCCGCGGTCGATGCGGGTTTGGAGCTTGCCGGTCTGGTTGCCGGTGTCGGCGTAGAAGCCGAGCTGGTAGCCGAGCACCTTGTGCACCGCGTCTTCCGAGAGCGTGGTGGACACGTTGATGCGGATTTTCTCGCCGTAGTATTTCTGCCCGAACTGGATGCCGGTGTTGACGATTTCCTTGCCCAGCAGCAGCGCGCTCACAGCCAGCAACAGCGGCATGCCCTGCCCGAGGCCCTGGTTGCGGGTTAGCAAGTCCTGCACCGTGTCCACGGTGTAGCGCAGTACGAACGGGTTCACCTGCGCCGCCAGCGAGCCCACGAGCGTCAGCAGCAGCGTGCCGATGACCAGGCCCCGGTAAGGCCGCACGTAAGGGTACAGGCGGCAAATTATCTCCCAGAGGCTCATCGGCAAGCGGCTACAGTGTGGCGGTAACTGCGTTAGACGCGCTTGGGCAAGGTGGGGTTATTTGAGGACTAAGCAGCTTAGCTTATAAATAGGACAATGCTATAAGCATTCTGATGGGTTATCAAGAAAGCTTTTAACGTGCTGCCATTCTTCATCTTCTTCCATGCGGTACTCCCACTCGCGGGGCTGTTTTTTTCTAGACAAACGTGAGAGAGCAGCATTTGCCTTTTCAGGATCAGCTAGGAAATATAACAACTCTCTGTGCCCTTTAACAGTTGTTCGTCCTATGTAATGTACTACGCCTGTTTTCTGCAAAGTCTCAGTAATAATATCTTCAGTCAAATTCAATTGAACTGCCTCTTTTGCTGTAGGATGGCCATTATCATTTTGTTCGATTGTTGTAATGTTAACCCAAAGAAACCAAGGATATTCTTTCTTGTATTGATAGTCCTTATAGCCAAGATTTGAGGTGATAAAAATTAAATTATTGTCTTGGTCAGACGCTTTTTGAATACACCAATTTTCTTTAGGGTACCTGTTAATTTGTGCGCTGCACTTTGTGTTCAATAATACAGCAATTGATATTGATAAAATAATTATATATTTATTTATTTTTATTAAAAAAACTGAGTGATAGAAAGCAAGTTGAAGTGACAAGTTATTTACTTGTACGGTGTTTCTTCAGAAACCTCAGCAGCGGCGGGAAATAGTGCTGAGGGTCGTCCCACATGCCTGAAGTATCTGCTGTGGTAGCTGCTGTAGTGTTCATCATAAACGAAACCGCTTGCGCACCTGCGTAGTGAAGCTGTTATCGCCGGGCGCGGCGACGAATGTAGGCGGCAGCGGGCGCAGGCCGGGCAGTTGGGGAAGCCCTAGGCTGCGGTCGGTTACGGTTAGACTAATTGGACCGGGTGCGGCGGTTTCAAGGTCGAGAAACACTCCCGCTGTGCCGGGCGCGTAAAAACTGAAAGAAGCGTAGGGCCCCGCAGCGTCGCTTAGCGCCAGCGGGTGGCTGGCCAGCTGCACCTGCCGCAGGCCTTTGGTGGCCAGCGTGAAGCGCAGGCTGGCTACTCCGGCGCGGTTCGGTCGCACCAGCAGCCGCAACCAACGGCCCCCGGCTGTAGCACCATCGGAAACCACCGTTACCAGCGGCGCGGCCAGGGCCAGGCGCGGGGCCGCTTGGTGCAGCACCGCTTGCGCCGAACCTGGAAATAGCGTCGGCACAGGAGCAAAACTAGAAGCCAGGAAAAACTGCCGGTTCCAGGCATCGGGCCGGGCCCCGGCCGATAGCCAGTAGGCTTGTTTTTGGTCAGTATCGAGCAGGTAATACATGTGGGTTTGCTGGGGCTTTTCGGCGGTGGGCTGGCTGGTGGCGTGGCCCACCGCCAGGGCCCCCAGCAGCACCACACCCGCCAGGGCCGGCACCACCCAGCCCCGTCCAGGTCCCGCCGCGCGGCCCAGCGTGGGCAGCAGCACCGGCAGCAGGAGGCCCAGCAGTAGTGCCAGCAGCGCCAACGCTGGCAGTAGCAGGGGCCCCAGGCCCGCCACTACCAGCAGCGCCGCCAACAGTGGACCCAGGATGGCCACGACCGGTAGCGCCAGCAACCAGCCCAGCGCCCCGATGGGCACGGCCGGGGGCCGGGCATCGCCCAGGCTGCGGCGCAGCGGCCGGCGCGTGCTGGCCAAGCGCAGCAGCCAAGCCAGGGCCCCGAACAACAGCGGAAACCCCAGCAAAAAGCCCGAGGTGCGCGCCTTGGTTTGGATGAGCACTTGCAGCAAAGCCACCACCAGCAGCAGGCCGCCCGCCAGCGAATCGGGCCGCAGCCACCGGCTCAGCCAGCCATAATACGCCGCGAACCCGGCTACGCCCAGTGCCACCAGCGCCAGGTGGTAGGCCGACACGTTGTAAAATGTGTGGTCGTAGAACGCCGCGTACTGCGGGTAGGCGGCCCACACCAGCCGCTGCAAGCCCCAGCCCAGGGCCAGCACGACTACCAGAGCCCCCAGCCAGGCCAGCGCGCCGCCCAGCAGGCCGCGCAGGCGCACCTGCCTTTGCCGCCGGGCCCACACGATGGCCGCCAGCAGCAGGGCCCCGGCCAGGATGTTAAGCATCGCGTTCCAATCGGCGTTGTAGCGCACCAGCCAGGTGCTCAAGGGGTTGAAAAATGTATAGTCCGGCTCTTTCGAGTCGTGGGCCAGCGTAATGGTGCCGAAGTGCCGCACCAGCGCCAGCATGTACGCGCCGTGGTGCTGGAGCGAACCTAGGTCGAGGTGGGCGGGCGTGTCGGCTGGGCTGTGGTAGTAAGAGTAGCCGCCGGTGAAAGCAAAGTTGAGCCCCGGCAGGCCTGCTTGGCGGAAGACCGTGAAATCGGTGTTGTTGGGCAGGTAGCGGTACAGCTCATAGGCTAGCGACGAGCCCACCGGGTTGGGCGCAGCCCGGGCAAATTCGCGCAGCAGCCAGCCGTTGTGGTCGCTCACTTCGAACAGCATGCTGGGCCCGGCGTTGCCCCGTGCTTCAAAGTTCAGCACCACGCCTACTTCCTGCCGCAGCCGGGCCGTATCGGCGGCGTAGGCGCGGGCCCCGAGCAGGCCCGCTTCCTCGCCATCGGTGAACACCCAGATAACGTCGTGGGCCAGGGGCGGGCCCGCGCGCAGGGCCCGGATGGTTTCCAGGGCCGCGCCCACGCCGGCTCCGTCGTCGGTAGCGCCCGGCGTGTGGGGCTGCGAGTCGTAGTGCGTCAGCACCAGCACGGCGGGGGCCCCGGGGAGGCGGCCGGGCAGGCGGGCCACCACGTTTTGCACCCGGCCACCTATGCCCCACTCGGGGGCCACGGCTACGGTGTCCTGCACGGTAGCCGTTAGACCCAGGGCCCGGCAGCGGCGCAGCAGGTAGTCGCGCACCGCCGCGTTGGCGGGCGTGCCGGGGCTGTGGGGCCGGCGGGCCACCACGGCTACTTCGCGCAGCGCCCGCTCGGCCGAAAACGCCGTAGCCGGGGCGCCGGCCAGCACCGGCCGCGGCGGGCGCACGAGGTACACGGCCAAGCCGGCAAACAGCACCAGTCCGGCCAGGGGCAGCCAGCGGCGAAGCAGTAAATCGGACATACCCAGGGGCTTGGATTGAAAAAGAATCTGCCAAAGCAACGCAAGGGGGCGCAGCAATCCAACCGGGCGGCCCGCGGCTTGGTCCGGTCTTTTGCCCCGCTCATCCAATAAATAAGCGGCCTTTGTGCGAAAAAATAGGAAGCGGGTAAGATGCTATTGTCGGGGGCCAAGATGCGGCCCGCCGCGGCGCGGGGCCGCCGCTGGGCGGTGCGTATCTTCCGGCCCTCATTTTCGTGCGTGCTGTGAACCGCTTGTTTTTCCTTCTGCTGCTGGGCTCGCTGCTAAGTGCCTGCTCCGTGCTGCACCCTTACCGCCTGCCCACGCCCCCCGTCTCGCCCGAGCTGAAAGCGCAGCGCAAGGCCGCCGAGCGCGCCCGCAAGCAGAGCGCCCGCGCCGCTGGCAAGCACAGCAAAGAAAAGGCCGATGCCGACGATGCGGCTCCCGCCGCGGCCGCCGGAGCTACTGGGGCCGCCCCGGCGGGGGCCGATGCCGCCGCGCCCAAGGAGCCGTCGCAGGCCAACAAGGTGAAATACGACAAAAAAACCGGGCTCATGAAAAAGCCCAAGCTCCTGCGCCGCCGCGTCCACAAAGAGCCCCGCAAGCCATTCAAGCCGTTCAAGAGCATCCGCAACCTATTCCACCACAAGCCCAAGCCCCATGGCAAAGCCCGTCCCAACGCCCCCGACCCCGCCCCAACGCCAACGCCTTAGCGCGGGCCGCGGGCTGCTGGGCCTGGCGCTGGCCCTGGTGGCCCTGCGCGCCCCGGCCCAGATAACGCCCGAAAACCCGCGCCGCCTCGACGCCGCCAACCGCCGTGCCCAGCGCGAAGCCCGCCGCACCCCCGCGCCCTACAAAGACAGCCACCTCGACATCGCGCGCACCCGCTTGCAACGGGGCGACGGCGACCAGCCCCGCCCCGACGGGGCCGACGCCCTGCGCTACCGCTACGGGGCCCCCGTGAACCACAAAAAAGGTTTTTTGGGCCTCGGCCGAAAGAAAAAATAATCCTTGGCTTGTTGAAATGAGGAATGATTGGCAGCGGCCGGTGTTGTAGCGCCAGCAGCGCGGCGCTGGACGAGAACCCGGCCCGTTGCCGCTGCTTAAATTGCAATCAGTTAGTATTTTAACCTTCTGCTTTATGCCTACTCCCTGGCTTCCGCTCACCGACGCTGCCCAGCTGGCCGCCCTGGCCGACGAATCGCGCCAGCGCCCCGTCCTTATTTTTAAGCACAGCACCACCTGCTCCATCAGTGCCGCGGCCAAGGCCAAAATTGAGCGGCAGTGGGACGCCAGCGGCCTCGATGGCCTGCCGATTTATTACCTCGATTTGCTGCGCTTCCGCCCCTTATCGGTCCAAATTGCCGAGCGATTCGGCGTGCGCCACGAGTCGCCCCAATTGCTGCTTATCCAAAATGGTGAATCGACTTACGACGCCTCGCACATGGGCATCCGCCTCGACGCTGTGAAAGCTGCGGTGGCGGGTTAGTTGCAGGTTAAAAGTTGTGAATCGTCGGCAGGTTGTAAAGTGCTGACAACTATTGACTTCTAATTATTTAGAGCTCGTAGCTGAAAACAACTTGCTTGTCCACGTCGGGATGCAGGCTCAGGGCCACGGGGCAGGTGCGGGCGGTGCGCTCCATCAGGGCCCGGTCGGCGGAAGCGAGGGCGGCGGGCAGCTGTAGGGCCACTTCGATGCGCACGATGCGGCGTGGCGCGTCGGTGCTCATGTGCTTGGTGGTGGCGTAGGTGCTGCCGGACAGGTCGAGGGCGTGGCGGTCGGCCACGATGCCCATCGTGGTGACGATGCACGAGGCCAGGGCCACACACACCAAATCGGTGGGCGAAAACGCTTCGCCTTTGCCGTGGTTGTCGACGGGGGCATCGGTGCGGATGACGGTGCCGGAAGCCACGTGGGTGGCTTCGGTGCGGAGATGGCCGAGGTAATGCGCGGTAGCGGTGGGCATTGCGTGTATCTTTACGTAGAGATAAAAAGTGGGGCAAGGGCCGTGCAAAGGTAGCCCAACCACCGAACCCAACCGGCCGTGCACGGGTTCTAAGGGTAGTTCATTGTTATTCCTTAGCGCCTAATTTTGTTCTTTATGCCGTTCCTTCGCCGCTTATTGCCCGGCCTGCTGTTGGCCGGCGCTTTACCCCTGGCCGCCCGCGCCCAGGCCCCGGGCCCGGCGGCCACTCGTCCGCCCGCCCTTACCGATGCGCCGTCGGACGAGCAATCATACCACAAGGAAGTCGTGTACGGCATCAACTTCAACACCCAGGGCGGCCTGATCGGGGGCGTGTCCGTCCGCTCGGCGCGGGTGCTCGACGACCGCTGGCTGCGGTTTTGGAGCCTGGAAGGGGTATCGCTCAAAAATGCCAAGGAGGAGAGCGTCACCAACCCCAACACCGGGGGCAGCTTCACCTACCGCAAAACCAACTACGCTTTCGCGCTGCGGCCTTCGTTTGGCGTGCAGCGCATCCTGTTCCGCAAAGCGGCCGACGCGGGGGTGCAGGTCAACGCCTTGCTCAGCGCGGGGCCCTCGATCGGGCTGCTGATGCCGTACTACATCAGCTACGACTACACCGCGGCCAACGCCGGGCATTTCGGCAACGGCGACGACATCCGCGACGAGCAGTACGACCCCGCCATCCACGTGCAGGAAGGGGCCATCATCGACCACGCGCCGTTTTTTAGCGGCATCGGCCAGGTTCAGTTCGTGCCCGGGGTTCACCTGCGCGGCGCGCTCAGCTTCGAATACGGCCGCTACCGCGACTCGGTGGCGGGCCTCGAAGCCGGCTTTTTGTTTGAGTCTTACACCAAGCGCCTGCTCATCCTCAGCCCGGGCACCCAAGGCGACGTCAACCTCATCAACCACAAGTTTTTCCCGTCCGTGTACCTCACCTTGTACATCGGCCACCGCTCTTAAATTAATTATGAATTATAAATTATGAATTATAAGTTTTTTTGGGAGGCAGTAAGCTGAAAAACAACCTCTTCAGCTTTCGTTTTCCTTGCCTGGGCCCCTATTCCTGCACCAGCGAAACAATTCATAATTCATAATTCATAATTTATAATTCAAACTATGATTGACCTGCCCATCCTTAACCAGCCCGAAACGGCTGCGGCGGCCCGCCCCCGCAAGCCCGACTGGCTGCGCGTAAAGCTGCCCGTGGGCCCCGAGTACGCCGCCGTGCGCAGGCTCGTCGACGAGCACCAACTGCACACCATCTGCGAGAGCGGCAACTGCCCCAACATGGGCGAGTGCTGGGGCGCGGGCACGGCCACGTTCATGATTTTGGGCAACATCTGCACCCGCTCGTGCTCGTTTTGCGCCGTAGCCACCGGCCGCCCCACCGAACTCGACCTCGACGAGCCGCGCCGCGTGGCCGAGGCCATCGCCCTGATGAAAGTGAAGCACGCCGTGCTCACCAGCGTGAACCGCGACGAGCTGAAGGACCGCGGGGCCGGCGTGTGGCGCGAGACGGTGGTACTCACCAAACAGTTCTCGCCCGCTACCACGATTGAGACGCTGATTCCCGACGTGAAAGCCAACTGGGGGGCCCTGGAAACCATGATTTCGGGCGGGCAGGAAGTGATTTCGCACAACATGGAAACCGTGGGCAGCCTCTACCGCCTGGTGCGCCCCCAGGGCCGCTACGACCGCAGCCTGGAGCAGATCCGGCGCACGAAGCTGGCCGGGCACCGCACCAAGTCGGGCATCATGCTGGGCCTGGGCGAGCAGCCCGACGAGCTGTACCAAGCCATGGACGACCTCGTGGCCAACGGCCTCGACATCCTCACCCTCGGCCAGTACCTCCAGCCCACCAAGCGCCACCTGGCCGTGGCCGAGTTCATCACCCCCGACCGGTTTGCCCACTACAAAGAAGAGGGCCTGCGCCGGGGCCTGAAGTACGTGGAAAGCGGCCCGCTGGTGCGCAGCTCCTACCACGCCGAGCGCCACGTGAACGTGCCGGTGTAGGCAGCTTTCCTGCTTTATTTGCGGATGGCATTTTTTACGTCGGGCGGCCGCTTGCGCCGCCGAACCTATTGGTTGCGGGTGTCGGGGCTTTACGCGGTGGGCACGGTGATTTACGCTTTGCCCGCCTTGCTGCACGGCCCCGACATCCCGTCGCAGACCAAGCTGTTCGCGTTTGGGGGCCTGGTAATCATCGGGTACTTGGTGGTCGTGCAAGCCTTGCAACGCCTGCACGACCTCGACCTGCGCGCTTGGTGGGCCCTGGCGCTGGTGCTGCCCGTGGTGAGCTACATTTTGGGCGGCGGGCTGCAACTGGTGCAAGGCACAATAGGTCCCAACCGGTTTGGGCCCGACCCCAAGCGGCCACACTTAGTTTTTCTTGAAGAAAACTCGCCCACGGGGGTTGGCGGTAAATCAGCGGAGCAGTTGTAAGAGCTCGTCCAAACAAACGGCCTCTTTCCATCCGGAAAGAGGCCGTTTGTTTGTTAACTTGGCTAGCGAAAGCTACTACCGACGGGCCTGGCCATCGGTGGGCGGGTAAGTTTCCAGGATGCCGGTCACGATGCGGCTGGCTTCCTCCTGGGTGATGTTGCTCTGGTTCAGCTGGGCCTGGCCTGTGCCGCGCCACGCCAGCTCTTTGCGGCGAGCGTCCACGATGTCGATGATGACCGTGCCGGCTTTGTACTGCGAAACGCCCCCGTAGCCGCGGCCGAAACCGCCATAGCCGTAACCGTAGCCACCGTACGGATAACCCAGGCCGTTGTAATAAGGAGAAATTTCCTGCTTGTTTTCCACGCGGGCGCTGTAGGCCACGAACACGTCGGGCGCTTGGCCCTGGGCGACTTCGGTCAAACCTTTGGTGGCAAGGTCGGCCGATACAGCAGCGCGGATGCGCTGGTCAACGAACGACTCGTAGCCTTTGGCGGGGCCCCCTTGGGTGTCGCCGGTTTGCCGCGGGTACCAGGCCCAGGTTTTGTAGGCGCGGAAGTTGACGGCGTGGTCAAAATCGTTGGTTACGCCCACGTGCGACGCGGTGCAGCCAACGGCCCCCAGCAGCAGGGCCAAGCTCGTGGCCGCCAGGGCGGTGGGGCGGGCAAAGAAATGCGAAATGCGGTTCATGTTGAAGTGGAAAAAGCGAGTGAGTGGCTTTCCGGAATCGCCCGTATCTCAACGGTGGCCGGTCGATAATTCAACGAAAAACAGAAGCCCCGCGTTCCGGCGAAACTCAAGAATATGGCTGGATAATCCGCTAATATTTCTATCTTCCCGCGCTGTTCTCTTTCTCCCCCAATCCAATGACACGAATTGTACTGCTACTAGTAGTTGCTGCTGGGCTGGCGTCCTGCACCGCCGCCCGCGACGAGCGCCTGCGGGCGGCCAACGTCGACCGTAAACCGCAGCCGCACACCACCATAGTGGACTGCCCCGTGTACGACGGCATGACCAAAGCCTCGACCGTGCTGGCCCAGTCTACCAGCGGAACCGAGGTGCAAGTCACCGACACCATCAACGCCTATTTCGTGAAGGTGCGCCTCGACCAGAACGGCAAATCTTCCACCGGCTACATGGACCGGCGCTGCTTCGGCATGCGGGGGAGTAAGTGAGTTAAAAGTTGAGAGTTAAAAATTAAAACCGGCCTTGCTGCATTGTACAGGGCCGGTTTTAATTTTTAACCCACAACTTTTTTAGTAGGAGGGCCCCTTGTCCGTCGCTACCAGCTCTTCTTCATGGTCGACGTACTGCTCGATGGGCGTGCAGCTGCAAATCAGGTTTCGGTCGCCGTAGGCCGAGTCGATGCGGCTCACGCTGGGCCAGAACTTGTTGGCGCGCACGGATTCCAGCGGGTACACGGCTTGCTCGCGGGTGTAGGGGCGCGTCCACTCGTGCACGAGCACGGTGGCGGCCGTGTGGGGCGCGTGCTTGAGCACGTTGTCTTTGGCGTCGGCGCGGCCGGCTTCCACCTCCGCGATTTCGTGGCGGATGGCAATCATGGCCTCGCAAAAGCGGTCCAGCTCGGCCTTGCTCTCGCTTTCGGTGGGCTCCACCATCAGCGTGCCGGCCACGGGGAAGCTCACCGTGGGCGCGTGGAAGCCGTAGTCCATCAACCGCTTGGCGATGTCTTCGACTTCGATGCCGGCCTTTTTGAAGTGGCGGCAGTCCAGAATCATCTCGTGGGCGCAGCGGCCGTGGCTGCCGGTGTACAGCACCGGGTAGTGGGCCTCCAGCCGTGCCTTGATGTAGTTGGCGTTGAGAATGGCCAACTCCGTGGCGCGCCGCAGGCCGTCGCCGCCCATCATCGAAATGTAGGCGTAGCTGATGGGCAAAATGCTGGCCGAGCCCCACGGCGCGGCCGATACGGCCCCGCTGGCGCGGCCTTCCACCGGCACCACGGCGTGGCCGGGCAGGTAGGGCACCAGGTCGGCCACCACGCCGATGGGGCCCACGCCGGGGCCCCCGCCGCCGTGCGGGATGCAGAAGGTTTTGTGCAGGTTGAGGTGGCACACGTCGGCCCCGATGGCCGCGGGCGAGGTCAGGCCCACTTGGGCGTTCATGTTGGCCCCGTCCATGTACACCCGGCCGCCGTGCTGGTGAATCAGCTCGCAGATTTCCACGATGGTTTCCTCGTACACACCGTGCGTGCTGGGGTAGGTCACCATGAGGGCGGCGAGGCGGTCGGCGTACTTGTCGGCTTTTTCGCGCAGGTCCTGCACGTCCACGTTGCCGTCTTCGGTGCTTTTCACCACGACCACTTCCATGCCGGCCATCACGGCCGAGGCGGGGTTGGTGCCGTGGGCCGAAGCCGGGATGAGGGCCACCGTGCGGTGGTGGTCGCCGCGGGCTTCGTGGTAGCCGCGGATGGCCAGCAGCCCGGCGTACTCGCCCTGGGCCCCGGAGTTGGGCTGGAGGCTGACGGCTGCGAAGCCGGTGATTTCGCACAGCCAAGCCTGCAAATCACTGAAAATCTGGGCGTAGCCCTTGGCTTGCTCCACGGGGGCGAAGGGGTGCAGGCCCCCAATCTCGGCCCAGGTCACCGGAATCATCTCCGCGGTGGCGTTGAGCTTCATCGTGCACGAGCCCAGCGCAATCATGCTGTGGGCCAGGCTCAAGTCTTTGTTTTCGAGCTGCTTCATGTAGCGCAGCAGCCCGTGCTCGGCGTGGTGCGTGTTGAAGACCGGGTGCGTGAGGTACTCGCTGGTGCGCACGAGGCCGGCGGGGGCCCGCAACTCCACTTCCTCCAGCGGCGCGGGCGCGTCCGTCTCCTTGCCCAGCACCTTGCCGAACACGTCGAGGATGTCGGCCACATCGCGCAGCTCGGTGTTTTGGTTGAGTGAAATGCCTACCCGCACCGCGCCGAAGTAGCGGAAGTTGAGGCCCTGGGCTTCGGCTTCCTGCCGCACGGCCTGCTGCATCTCGGCGCTTTCCAGGCGCAGGTTCAGCGTGTCGAAGTAGTGGTCATTGGTTTGCTCCACGCCCAACGCGTGCAGGCCGGCGGCCAGGGTTTGGGCCAGGGCGTGGGTGTTGACGGCGAACTGCCGCAGGCGCTGGGGCCCGTGGTACACGGCGTACATGCCGGCCAGCACGCTCAGCAGCACTTGAGCGGTGCAAATGTTGGAGGTGGCTTTTTCGCGGCGGATGTGCTGCTCGCGGGTTTGCAAGGCCATGCGGTAGGCCTTGTTGCCGGCCGCGTCGATGCTCTGGCCAATCAGGCGGCCGGGAATGACACGCTTGAACTGGTCGCGGCACGAGAAGAAGCCCGCGTGGGGGCCCCCGTAGCCCATCGGCACGCCGAAGCGCTGCGAGTTACCCACGCACACGTCGGCCCCCAGCTCGCCGGGCGAGGCGAGGAGCGTGAGGGCCAGCAGGTCGGCGGCCATCACCACGAACACGTCGTGCCGGTGGGCCCCGGCAATAAAGTCTTTGTAGTCAAAAACTTCGCCGTCGGCGGCCGGGTACTGCACCATGGCCCCGAAAAACTCGGGGCCGCTGAGGTCAATTTCGCGGTGGTCGCCGACGACCAGCTCGATGCCCACCGGCGTGGCGCGGGTGTGCAGCAGGTCGATGGTTTGGGGCAGCACTTGCTCCGAGACGAAGTATTTGTGGGCCCCTTTTTTCTTCGTCTGCGAGTGCAGCATGTGCATGGCTTCGGCGGCGGCGGTGCCTTCGTCGAGCAGGCTGGCATTGGCGATTTCGAGGCCCGTGAGGTCAATCACCATCGTCTGGTAGTTGATGAGGGCTTCGAGGCGGCCCTGGGCAATTTCGGCCTGGTAGGGCGTGTAGGCGGTGTACCAGCCGGGGTTTTCGAGGATGTTGCGCTGGATGACCGGCGGCAGCGTAGTGTCGTGGTAGCCCAGGCCGATGTAGCTCTTAAACACCTGGTTATGGCCGGCAATTTGCTTGAACTTCGCCAAAAAAGCCCGCTCGCTGAGGGCAGCGGGCAGGTCCAGCGCCCGGGGCAGGCGGATGGCGGGCGGCACGGTTTCGTCAATCAGCTGGGCGAGGCTGGCCACGCCGATGGCGCGGAGCATGGCGGCTTGGGCATCGGCCCCGGGGGCGTTGTGGCGGGCTTCGAAAACGTCGGCGGGCTGGGGTTTCAACAGCATCAGCAGGAAGTGAAGTGGTAAGGGGCGGGGCTTGAAAATACCCTAACAAAGGTACGTCCGAAACGTCCCGGCGCGGGCCCCAAACCGTAGCTTTGCCCCACCGTCCCACCCGCTCCGTTCCGTTCGTTTATGCTGAAGATTGGCTTGCTCCGCGAATTCAAGACCCCGCCCGACCACCGCGTGCCCCTCACGCCCAAGAAGTGCGCCGAGGCCCAAAGCACGTACCCCGGCCTGGAAATCGTGGTGCAAAGCAGCCCGCACCGCAGCTACACCGACCAAGAATACCGCGACCTGGGCATCGAAGTGCGCGACGACGTGGCCGGCTGCGACGTGCTGCTGGGCGTGAAGGAAGTGCCCTACGAGCGGCTGCTGCCCGGCCAGACGTACCTGTTTTTCACGCACACCATCAAGGAGCAGCCCTCCAACCGGCGGATGCTGCGCACGGCGCTGGACCAGAACGTTACGCTCGTCGATTACGAGCTGGTCACCAACGAGCGCGGCGAGCGACTGGTGGCGTTTGGGCGCTACGCCGGCATCGTGGGGGCCTACAACGGCCTGCTCACCTACGGCCGCAAGCACGGGCTGTTTGCCCTCAAGCCGGCCCACGAGTGCGTGGACATGGACGACATGCAGGAGGAATATTTCAAGGTGAAGAAGCTGCCGCCCATCAAGATAGCCGTGACCGGCACCGGCCGCGTGGCCCGCGGGGCCCTGGAGGTGCTCGAGCGCGTGGGCATCCGGCGGGTGAGCGTGTACGACTACCTCTACCACGACTACGCCGAGCCGGTGTACACGCAGCTGTGCTCGGCCGACTACAACCGCCGCCGCGACGGCCGGGTGTGGGACACGCCCGATTTCCACCGCCACCCGGAGGCCTACGAGTCCACGTTTGGCCTGTTCGTGCCGGCCACGGATTTGCTCATTGCCTGCGCGTTTTGGCACCCGGCGGCCCCGCGCCTGTTCGAGTTGGCCGACACCCAGGGCCCCGATTTCCGCATCAACACCATTGCCGACGTGACCTGCGACGTGAACGGCTCCGTGCCCGTCACGCAGCGCAATAGCACCATTCCCGACCCGGTTTTCGACTACAATCCCGCCACCGGGGCCCTCGAGCCGCCCTACTCGGGGCCCAGAAATATTACGGTGATGGCTGTGGACAACCTGCCCTGCGAGCTGCCCCGCAACGCCAGCCGCGACTTCGGCCGCCAGCTGCTGGACCACGTGTTTCCGCAGTTTTTCAACGGCGACGCGGGCGGGGTACTGGCCCGGGCCACCATCGCCCAAGGCGGGAAATTGACCGAACGGTACCGGTATTTGGCGGAGTACGCGGCCGGGACGGTGGGGGTGTAGGACCGTTATCTTTACGATGAACCCACGCACTCCGCTATGGCCCCCATTACCCAGCTCTCGCAGCTTGACCCGAACCAGACGTACACTTATGCCGACTACCTGGGCTGGAAGTTCAGCGAGTTTGTGGAGTTGATAAAGGGCCGGCTGCTGCGGCCGATGGCCGCTCCCACTCCCCGCCACCAGCAATACTCCACCAACTTAGCTGCCGAAATACGGCTGTTCCTGAAAGGCAAGCCTTGCCGGGTGTACGCTGCACCCTTCGACGTGCGGCTGACCACGGGCGGGGCCAACGGCGACGAAGAGATTCGGACCGTGGTGCAGCCCGACATCTGCGTGGTGTGCGACCTGGCCAAAATCGACGGCCGCGGCTGCGTGGGGCCCCCCGATTGGATTATCGAAATCCTCTCGCCCGGCAACGCTGGCCACGACACCAAAATCAAGTTCGACCTCTACCAGGAAAACGGGGTGCGCGAGTACTGGATTGTATTCCCAGGCATCAACACGGTGACGACCTACGTGCTGGAAAACGACGAGTACCGCCTGGCCGCCGAGTACGCCGCCCCCGGGCCCATGCCCGTGGCCACCCTGCCCGGCCTGGCCGTGGAGTGGGCCGACGTGTTCGACGACGTATAAAGACGGCCGGCCGCCAGCCAACGGTTGGTCGGCCGCCTCCTGCACCCGGTTGTAGATGAGCAGGCCCGCCGCCTGGGCCGAGCCGCTGGCCACCATGTTGGTGCTTTCGAGGCCGTAGCCGAGGTTGGCGAAGCGGGCGGCCACGGGCTCCAGTCCGGCCACCGTGGCCAGGTTGGTACCCAGGCCGGGCACGTCCACAAAGTCGGGGGCGTAGGCGGGCGTGGCGGTGGCGAAGTTGAAGGTTTTGGTGACGAAGGCCACCGATTTGTCGCCCATCTTGAGGCGCTTCTTGCGCTGCTCGGCGGTGAGGGGGACGAGGTAGGGGCCCACCAGGGCTTCGGCCTGGGTGGCCAGGTCGGCCAGCTGCTGGAGAACCGCGGCGGGAATGTCCACGGTGATGATGGGCTATTTATCGGCCATAACGAAGAGGAAAAGGGACAAGGGGAAAATAAAAACCCTGGCCAACCGGCCGGGGCAACTGCACACGCGCCGTGGCTGGGGCCAAGCGGGGCGAAAGGCCCAACCCCGGGCGTGGGCATCCTAGCGCGGGGCCCCACAAAAGGAAAAACCGGGGGCCGGGTGGCCTAGCCCCGCCGCTTCACGGCCCCGGTTCCTTTTTCGGGCCCGCCCGGTGGGGTTCGGGTCGGGTGTTCGGGCGGTGGAAAAGCAAAATAAATTTGTCTTTCTTATCCAAGGGTTTAAGGTGGGTGAAGGCTGAGCTTTTTCATAAACTTTTCGGGTACCGTACTCTACCCGTAGTCGCTTTTTTCGCTTCGGGGGCCTGAAATCCTAGCTTCGCAGCTACTGAAATTTCCCCACCCTTCCCCACGCTACCATGATGCGGACATTGACAAAAAAACGAAACCGACTACGCCAAGTGCCGCGCCAGCGGCGCACGCTGGGGGCCCTGCTGGCCTTGGCGATTCTACTGCTGGGGCACCCCGCCGCCTGGGCCCAGTGCGAAAAGCTGGCCTGGCAAGACGAGTTCAACGGCCCCAACATCGACCCCGCGAAGTGGAGCTTTGAAATCAAGGGCGACGGCCAAGGGACCGGGCAGCTCGACTACACCACCGACCGCCCGGAAAACGCCCACATCGAAAACGGCAGCCTCGTGCTCACCGTCCGCAAAGAGGAGTACCAGGGCCTGCACTACACCAGCGCCCGCCTGCGCACCTACCACAAGCTCGACACCCAGTACGGCCGCATCGAGGCGCGGGTGAAGGGCGTGTACAGCCAGGGCAACGGCTTCGCGTTCTGGACGCTGGGCTCGGACTACGAGTCGGTGACCTGGCCGAAGTGCGGCGAGCTGGACATTTTTGAAAACACCGGCCGGCTGCCGGGCCACAACATCGGCACGGCCCACTTCGCGGGCCCCAACGGGGAAGACCAGTCGTCGCAGGGCTCGTACGACCTGCCCCCCGGCCAGCGCTGGGCCGATGATTACCACGTCACGGGCATCGAGTGGAGCCCGACGGCCATCAAGTGGTACATCGACGACCCGACCAAGCCGTACCACGTGCTCGATTTGACCAACCCGCTCAACGGCTACCGGCCCTTCAACCGGCCGTTCTTCATCCTGCTGAGCGTGGGTATGGGCGGCAGCTACTCGCGCCCGCCCGACGCCACCACGGTCAGCCCGATGTCGGCTTACATTGATTGGGTGCACGTGTACAAGGGCACTTACAGCACCTTCGTGAGCGGCGACGAGAAGGTTTATCAGGGCGAAAAAAGCAAGCAGTACACCGTCTCGACCACCGACGACGGCACGTACAAGTACAACTGGACCGTGCCGGCCGGGGCGACCATCGTGGCCGGCCAGGGCACCAGCACCGTCAGCGTGGACTGGGGCCCCGCCACGGCGGGCGGCCCGGTGACGGCGCAGGTAACCTCGGGCTGCGGCACCCCCAACAGCTACGCCCTCAACGTGACGGCCGAAGCGCCCTTCGTGGCCGACAAGGTGTTCGAGAACTTTGAGTCGCCGCCGGCCTTCACCTACACCACCCTTTCCGGCTCGCTGACCAAGGGCGTGCCCAACCCGCTGGTCAACGCTGTGAACCCGTCGCCGAAAGTGGGCAAGTACATCCGCAACAGCGGGGCCCTTTACGATGTGATTGGCATGCAGGGCATTAATGCCAGCCCGGCTGGCGACTTCGTGCTCGGCACCCGGCGCGTGCTGCTGGACGTGTACACCGATGCCGCGCCCGGCACCCACGTGTCGCTCAACTTTGAGAACAGCAAGGCGGCCCGGGCCGACAACTACCCCACCGGCCGTTACGCCAACTTCGACGCCGTGACGACGAAGCAAGGCCAGTGGGAAACCCTGGAGTTTAGCTACGCCAACTCGCCCGACGCACTCACCGGCGCCGCCAACGTCGACCAGTGGATTTTGCTGTTCGCGCCGGTCACCAACACGGGCAACGTCTTTTACTACGACAACCTGCGCACCGGCCGACCCGGCGGCCCGCCCCGCACGCTCGATACGCGCGTGCTCCAGAACTTCGACGGCAACGACCAGCTCACCAAGGACGCTTCCAGCGGCCAGTACACCGTGCAGGCCAACCCCGCCCCCGGCAGCGTGAACTCCTCGGCTACGGTAGCCAAGTACGTGCGCAACGCGTCCGAATCCTACGACGCGCTGGTGTACAAAACATTAGCCATCACCGACGCCCGGCCCTTCCGATTAGGCATCAGCACGGTGTCGGTGGACGTGTACTCGGATGCCCCGGTGGGTACGCGCCTTTCGCTGAACTTTGAAATCAGTAGCCTTACTGGCAGTTCATTCCCGACAGGGCGCTACGCCATCTTCGATGCCCTAATGACCAAGCAAAACCAGTGGGAGACGGTGACGTTCTCGCTGTCTTCAATCCCGGATAAGGGCGCCTCCGACGCGGCCGTGGACAAGCTGGTGTTTTTGTTTAACCCGGTGACAAACACGGGCAACACGTATTACCTCGACAACATCCGCATCAACTCGACGGCCCCGAAGGAAACGCTGGTTACGGCCAACGTGCTGGAAGACTACGACGCCAACGACCTGCTGACGGTGAACGCCTCCACGACCGGCGCTTACTCGCCCAAAATCGCCAACCCCAAGCCGGGGGGCACCAATACCTCGGCCAACGTGGCCAAGTACGTGCGCAACGCCACGGCGCAGTACGACTTCTTGATTCTCAACAAGAACGCGGCGACCTTAGACGCCGGGGCCCTCAAGAACCGGACCCAGAAGTTTGCCCTCGACGTGTACACCGACGCCCCGGCCGGCACGCCCATCCTGATGGGCCTGGACGCCAGCAGCCTGCTCGGCACCTCCGAAAACAGCGGCAAGCACAGCAACTACCAGGGCGTTACCACCGTGCAGGGGGCCTGGCACACCGTGTACTTTACCTTCGGCGCGCAGCCCGACAACAGCGTGCCCGACAACTTGGTCGACCACGTGGCCATTCTTTTCGAGCTAGGCAAGTTCACGGGCACTACGTATTACATCGATAACCTGCGGACGGTGAACGTGGTGCAGCAGCCCACGCTGACCACAATTGCCGTGACGCCCGCGCTGGCGCAAAATGTGGCGGTGGGGCAGAAGGTGCAGTTCGCGGCCCAGGGCAAAAATCAGTTCGGGGCCAACATTGCCGCGCCGGTTACCTGGGCCGTGAGCGGCGGCGGGACCATTGACGCCAACGGCTTGTTCACGGCGTCGGCCAACGGTGCGTTCAAAGTATCGGCCACCAGCACCGGCGTGACGGGCAAAGCCGACGTGCTCGTGGGGCAGGCCATTAAGCTGGCGACCCTCAGCGTTGACCCCGTGGCCACCTTTGTGTACCAAGGCAGCACGCTGGCGCTCACCGCGCGCGGTGTTGACCAGACCGGGGCCCCGTTCGCCTTCACGCCCACTTGGGCGGTGTCGGGGGCCGTGGGGGTTACAGTTAGTAGCAGCGGGTTGCTGACGGCTTCCAGCAGTGCTTCGGGCACGGCGGCTGTGAAGGTCAGCAGCGGCACGACCTCGGCCACGGCCACCATCACGGTGCGCACGCCACCGGTGGCCGACTCGCTGGTGGTGGGCCCCGTGGCGGCCAAAGTGTACCAGGGCGACGCGCTGCAATTCACGGCCACGACCTACGACCAGTACCGCAACCCGATTGCCGCGCCCCTCACTTGGTCGGTGAGCGGCGGCGGGAGCATCGCGGCGAGCGGCTTGTTCACGTCGGCCACCGTTGGCACCTTCGTAGTGAAGCTGCAAGCCGGACGGGCCACGGCCTCAACCTACGTGAGCGTGGTGCCGAAGCCCGCGAACCTGGCCCTCAACAAGCCGGCGCGTGCCTCGTCGGTGCAGGGCAACCTGCTGGCCTTCTACGCCACCGACGGCGTTACGACCAGCACCACGCCCGACACCCGCTGGGGCAGCATCGGCGACAGCATCCACAACAGCGTGCCGCAATTTATTCGGGTGGACCTGGGCCAGAAGTACGACCTGAGCCGGGTGGTGCTGTACTGGGAAGCTGCCTACGGCAAAGTGTACGACATCCAGGTGGCCGATGACACGGTGCAAACCCGGCGGCTCGCGTACCACGAGCCCGCCGGCGACGGCGGCACGGACGACATCGCCCTGCTTGCCGGCAGTAGCGGCCGCTACGTGTGGATGACGGCCACCGTGCGCGGCTCATCCTACGGTTATTCTCTGTACGAAATGCAGGTGTACGGCATGCTGCACCAAAACCCGGTGCTGAAATCCATCGTCGTCACGCCCAACTTCTCCACCGTAGCGACCAGCAAGAGCGTGACGTTCAAAGCGGCGGGCTTCGACCAGTTTGGCAATCCATCGGCCATCGCGCCGGCCTGGACGACCACCGGCGGCACCATCAGCGGCGCGGGCGTATTCAGCGCCGCCGCCGCGGGCAGCTACACCGTCACGGCCACGGCGGCGGGCATCAGCGGCGCGGCCAGCATCACGGTGCAGGGCGGCGGCACCCCGACTCCGGTGCTGACGAGCATTGTGGTGGCGCCTGCCATGGCTTCGGTGGCGGCGGGGGCCACCCAGCAGTTCACGGCGCAGGGCAAGGACCAGGCGGGCAATGCCTTTGCCACCACGCCCACTTGGTCGGTGAGCGGGGGCGGGACCATCAGCAGCAGCGGCTTGTTTACGGCTGGTACGGCCGGCGGCCCCTTCACCGTGACGGCCACCAGCGGCACCGTCAAAGGCACGGCTTCGGTGACGGTAACAACAGCGACGGTGAGCCCGAACCTAGCCCTGAACAAGCGGGTGCGCGTTTCGTCGCTGGAAAACGGCCAGCAGTTTCCCGCCGCGGCGGCCGTGGACGGCAATGGCGGCACCCGCTGGTCCAGCGCCCACACCGACCAGCAATGGATTTGGGTGGACCTGGGTGCGACCTACGCCGTGAACCGGGTGAAGCTGACCTGGGAGGGCGCTTACGGCAAGGATTACGACGTGGAAATTGCGCCCGACACCGTGCATTGGACGCCTCTTAAGTCCGTGACCGGCAACACGGTGCTGGCCAACGACTGGACCGGCCTGTCGGGCACCGGCCGCTACGTGCGCATGAACGGCAAGGTGCGCGGCTCGGGCTACGGCTACTCACTGTACGAGCTGGAGGTATACGGCACGGCCGTCGGCGCGCGCGGGGCCACCGCCCTGGCTGCTCCGTCCGCCAAGGCAGCAGGGCCCCTGGCCCTGTTCCCGAACCCGGTCGCCAACACCGCCACCCTGGCCGGGCTGGCCGCGTTTCCGGCCACGGTCGGGGTGTACGACGCCCGCGGGGCCCTGGTTAAACAGGTGCGCGTGGCCCAGCCCAGCGACGCCGCCCTGGACCTGTCCGGGCTGGGCGCGGGCTGGTACATCATTCGGGCCACCAGCCCGGGGGCCGTGCAAACCCAGCGGTTTATCAAGCAGTAAGTGCAGTTGAGGAATAAATGCCAAGCGGGCAGGCTGTTACAGCCTGCCCGCTTTGTTTTTTGCGGGGCCTGCCCCACGCCCGGGGCCGCCGTGCGTTTTGCATAACGGAGGCACGCCGCGCCGGTGCCCGGTACGTGCCGGCCCTGGCCAGGAAACTGTGGGGGAGATGCGCTAAGTTTGGGCCCGTTCCCATCCAACTTATCGACCAAGCAGGCACATTTTTGCCTTGGCGCTTCCTGCTAAGCATGAATAGAATTGCACTGTTTCTACTCGTTGCCTTTCAGTTTGTAACAGGCCTTGGCCGCGCGCAGCAGTACGCGTTCGAGCACTTAAGCGTTGATAACGGCCTGTCGAACAACTCCATCCTGAGCATTTGCCAGGACAGCCGGGGGTTTATGTGGTTCGGCACCTACCACGGGCTCAACCGGTACGACGGTTACCGCATCACCTCGTACCTGTCCAACGCCAAGGACTCGCTGGCCATCAGCGACAACACCGTGACGCACCTTTACGAAGACCGCCAGCAAAACTTGTGGGTGGGCACGCACCTGGGCGGCCTGAACCGTTACAATCGGGCAAAAGACAGCTTCGTTCACTACACCCAGGAGAGCAAGCCGCCTTATCATTTAAGTGCCAACAAGATAGAGTGCATAATGGAGGATAGCCGGGGCAACCTGTGGGTGGGCACCGACTATGGCTTGAACCTGTTTGACCGCGCCACCGGCTCCTTTCAGTCCTTTTACGCCCGGCCCCGCGACAGCACCTCGCTCAATAGCAACCAGGTTTATTCCATCACCGAAAACGACCGGCACGAGATTCTGGTGCTGACCAACGTGGCGGGCCTGAACCGCTACAACCCCCGCACGCGCAGCTTTACGCGGTTGCTGGCGGGCCTGCCGTGGCCCCGCTCCCGAACGTCCCGCATCCTGGCCCAAGACCAGCAAAAGCAGTACTGGCTAGGCACTTCCGAAGCAGGATTGTTTCGCTTCGGCGGCGGCCAAGCGCACCAGTACCAGCACCAGCCCGCGCAGCCGCAAAGCCTGAGCCATAACCAGGTCCGCGCCATTTTACAAACACGGCAGGGCATGCTCTGGGTGGGTACCGACGGGGGCGGCCTCAACCTGTACGACCCAGCCACCGACGGCTTTGCCCACTTGCGGGCCGACGAAGCCAACCCCGGCAGCCTGAGCAGCGACGCCGTGTACAGCCTCTACGAAGACCGGGCCGGCACCGTATGGGTGGGCACTTTTGGGGGAGGCGTCAATTTTTACAACCAGTACAAGGCCAAATTTGCCCAGTACACCCACTTGCCGCACACCGCCAACAGCCTCAATGGCAAGTCGGTGCTGGCCATCTTGCAAGACTCGGGCGGCGAGGTGTGGCTGGGCACCGACGGCGGGGGGCTGGATTTGTTCGACCCCAAGCGCCAGACCTTCCGACACTTTCGCCACAACCCCGCCGACCCCACCAGCCTTTCGTCGGACGTGGTGAAGTCGTTGTGCGAGGACAGCCGGGGCAACCTTTGGGTGGGCACCTACCAAGGCGGCCTGTGCCGCTACGACCGCGCCCGCAATTGCTTCGTGCGCTTCACCACCGACTCGACCCGGGCCACCAGCCTGACGAGTAACAGCATTTGGGCCCTGTACGAAGACCGGCACCAACACCTTTGGGTGAGCGCGCTGGGCGGGGGCCTGTGCCGGATGGACCTGGCCCGGGAGGGCGTGTTCACCCGGTTTCAGCCCCGGACAGGGCCCGGTGCGCTCGGCGACTACAACGTGGTGACGATGCGCGAGGACTGCGACGGCCACTTGTGGGTGGGCACCGAAGACCGCGGCCTCAACCTGTACCAGCCCGAAAGCGGCACGTTTGCGGCCATGCAGTACAACGCAAATAATCTCAACTCATTGAGCAGTAATCGCATTCAAGTGCTATTTGAGGACAGTCACAAGCGGCTCTGGGTGGGTACGGCCGATGGGGGCCTCAATTTGATGAGCCGCGACCGCAAAACGTTTCAGCGCTTCACCACCCAAAACGGCTTGCCCAGCAACGTCATCAACAGCATCGTCGAAGACCGGGCCGGCAACCTCTGGCTGAGCACCAATAAGGGCCTTGCCCGCTTCGATGTGGCGCGCAAAACCTGCAAGCGCTTCGACCGCGAAGACGGCTTGCAAAGCAACGAGTTCAACATCAATTCGGCTCTGCGGGCCAGCAACGGCAACCTGTACTTCGGCGGCATCAACGGGTTCAACGTGTTTTCGCCGACCGTGCTGCTGAGCAACCCCAACGTGGCCCCCGTGGTGCTCACCGATGTACAAGTGTTCAACACTTCGCTCCGGCCCGGCCCGCCGGGCAGCCCGTTGCAGCAGCAAGTTTCGGAAGCCAAAGCCTTAGCGCTGACCTATAAAGCGTCGGCCATTACTTTCCAGTTTGCGGCGCTGAACTACATCGATCCCCAAAAGAGCCAGTACGCCTACCAGCTGGAAGGCTTCGACGACACTTGGCGGTTTTCAGGCACCCGGCGCGAGGCCACCTACACCAACCTGGACCCCGGCCGGTACGTTTTCCGGGTGAAAGCGGCCAACAACGACGGGCTGTGGGGGGCCCACGCCACGGCGCTCACCGTCGTCATCACGCCGCCCTGGTGGAAAACGCTTTGGTTTCGGGCCCTGGCCGTGATGCTGGTGCTGGGCGGCGCAACGGCCTTCTACCTGCTGCGCACCAATGCGTTGCGAAAAAAGCTGCGCCTGGAAAAGCTCCAGGAGCTGCGCACCAAGGAAGCCGAGCTGCGCGAAGCTCGCCTCCAGCACGAAAAAAAACTGGTGGAGCTGAGCAAGGCCCAGCTGGAAACGGAGGTGCTCCACAAAAACTCAGAGCTGGCCACCTCGGTCATGAGCATCGTTCACCAGAATGAAACCTTGCTCGCCATCAAAGACAGTATCAAGGAAGCCATCGGGGAGGAAAACGCCCAGCAGCAGCGGAAAAAAATGGTGCGGATTACGCGCTTGATCGAGCGTGAGGTGACCCCCGATCAGCACTGGAACCACTTCGAAGAGCTGTTCAACCAGCTCCACGAAAATTTTATGCAGCGCTTGAAAGAGACGTACCCGCAGCTGACCAGCCGCGACATCAAGCTGTGCGCCTACCTGCGGATGAATCTGGACAGCAAGGAGATGGCCTCGCTGATGGGACTATCGGTGCGTGGCATCGAAGACCTGCGCTACCGGGTGCGCAAGAAGATGGAGCTGAGCACCGGCACCAACTTGCTCGATTTCATCCTGGCCATGTAGCCGCTATTCCTCGCCCCGTGCCCGCTTGTACACCGCAAACTCGTAGAACGGGCGCAGCAGGCGCACCACGTCGAGCGCGTCGGCCAAGGCTTCGTGGGCCACGGTGGCGTCGAGTAGCAGGGCCCTGGTTTTGGCAATGCTCATGCTGGGCAAGCGGCTGTCTTTGCGCCAGTTGAGGTAGAGCAGGGCCGGGTCGATAACGGCCGGCTCCGACCTGATGACAGTGCCCCAGCCGGGCAGCTGCTGCAAAAACAATAGGTCGAACACGGCCACGTTCTTGCCCGCCAATATGAACCTCACCCGGTCCTTGGGGTCGGTCCGGAAACCTTCGGCCAGCAGGAACTCGCGCAACTGCGGCAGCACCTCGGCCGGCGCGCAGCGCTCGGCCGGGGCCCCCAGGGCGGGGTCGGCCAGCTCGGCGAGCAGGCGGGCGTTGAGCACCAGGGCCCCCGGCGTGCCCACGATTTCGGTGTGCATCAGCAGGCGGCGAAAAGCGGGCAACTCGTCGAGCGGGCGCGGGCGCTTGGTGTCTTCCACCACGGCGGCCAGCTCTAGTACTTGGTGGCGCAGCGGGTCGGAGCCGCTGGTTTCAAGGTCGAGGGAAACGTAGCGCATGCGCAAAGAAACGCAGCGGCCGTTGCGTAAGTCCCATTCTTTATTCGAACCAGCTTCTTCGACAGCGCTAATTCGCCGGCCGGGTGGCGACGGCAATTTTGGAATCGGCCGTGCCGTAATACAAAAGCCACCTGGATTTGAACCGGGCCAGCCCTTCCAAAAACACCACTTGGTTCACCTGGCCCGTGGTTTCGTAGGGCCGCTCGGGGCGGATGAAATAAGTATCGCTACGGGCCAGTAGCTTCGTAGGGTCGCGGGCGTCGAACAGGGCCTGGGCGGCCGAGTACGTGCCCACGGGCAGCGCCTTGTCGCCAAACGAGGGTTCGTTGCGGCTGTTATAAATCAGCCGGATGCCTTGGTCGGTGAGCATGGCTGGGGGCCCGGACTCCACCAAATCGCTGTCGAACTTATCGGCGCGGGTGGGCAGGATAATCTTCAACTCGGGCATGGTGAGGGCCTGGGCGCGCAGTGGCACGGGCGGCTTCTCGCCGGGGGCCATCTCAATCGGCGTCCAGTGGATGAGGTCGTCCGAAGTGGCCAGCCAGATTTGGGCGTCGCCCCAGTACATCCAGTACTTGCCGTTGATTTTGGCGGCCACCACGCGGCCATCGGCTTCGTAGCGCGACACGATGGAGCCCGATTTGCTCCACTTGTCCACGTACTTGCCGCCGAAGGCCTGGCTGAACGCGTTGCCGTACTTGGTCCAGTGCCGCAGGTCGGGCGAGGACGCTACCTGCAAGCGGGCCAGCTTGCCGTCGTAGGCCGTGTACGTCATGTAGTATACGCGGCCGGGGCCCTCCACCACGCGCGGGTCTTCGGTGCCGCCGGACCATTCGTATTTTTTTTGGGCGTCGTTGTCGGGGTAGAGCACCGGCTCCGGCAAGCGCGTGAAGTGGATGCCGTCCGGGCTGGAAGCCAAGCCGATGCGCGAGGTTTTGGCGAACTGGCCCACCTTGTTTTCGGCCCGATACAGCATGTAAACCTGGCCGTTCTTCACCACCACGGCGGGGTTGAATACGTCTTTTTCTTCCCACCGCACCGGCTGCTTCAAAATGGGGTCCTGAAAGCTGCCCGTTGGGCGGGGCCCCATGATGGGGTTGATGCTGTCCACTTTAGCAAAACCCAGCAGGGCCCAACTGTCGCCGGTGGGAGCGGCGGATGGGCTGGCGGCGGTGGTCTGGGCACGGTCCGGGCCGTTGCAGCCCAGCAGCAGGGCCAGCGCCAGGGTGCCAGCGCTGCTGGCCAGGCAAACAGGGTTTTTCTTAAGTGAAATCATCCGGTTTCTTAGGTAAAGTATTAAGGATAAATTATTGCAAATCAATGCTAAAGTGTTTTCTCAATGGTGTAAATGGATTGCACCTCCGCGTCGGTCAAAGCCCGGTTGTAGAGGCGAACATCGTCTATCTGGCCGTTAAAAAAGGCCGGGCCGTAGTACTGGAAGTAGTCGGCCGCCAGGGTAGGGGCGGTGGGCGTGCTGTTGTAGATTTCCTTCGGCAGCTGCTGGCCGATGCACAGACCAACGGGTTGCGGCACGGTCTTCATGGGGCCCTTCACATCGGTCCAGGTTTTCACCAGGGCCCCGTTGATGTAAAACTTCATGCTGCCGTCGGTGTAAGAAAGGACGACGTGCGTCCACGTGTTCAGCGCCACGATGCCCGCTTCGTCGTCTTTGTCGGAGATGCCCGTCGTGGTCGTCACCGTAAAGAAAGGCTTGCCGAGGCTTTGCAGTTGAAATTTGTAGCCCGTCCAGCGGTTCAGCGACACCAGGTAATTGTCAGAATTGGCGTCGAAGCGGTTGCACCACAGGCTGAGGGTGATGGCCTGCGGGTTCAAGGCCGCTTTGTACGGCACCTCGATGTAGGCCCCGTTGGTGAACTCGTACGCCTGGTCGGCTTGCCCAAAACGGTCGGCGACCAGCTTCGGCAGCGTGCCGCCGTCGCCGGGCGCGGTGCCCGGGCCCGTGGGCCCCGACTTCAGCACGCCGTTGTTAGCGTTGGCAGTGGCGTCGTTGGCGTTGCCACTAAATTTCCACTGCGCCACCAAGTTGGCCACCGACACTTCCTGGATAAAGTTAGTTTGGAACGCTTTGGCGGCGCGGCGCAGGTTGGCTTCGGCCGCGTTGACCATTGGCTGCGTGATGGCGGCGTCGTTTTTGACCGTGGTGGCCAGGTCGAGCGACGTTTTCAGGGCGGCCTTCGCGCCGGTGGCGTAGGTGCCGGGCTTGTTGCCTTCCGCGGCAGCGCTGTACACGGTAGTCAGCGAATCAACCAACGCCGAGAGCTTGGCTTTATCGGCGGGGACCTGGGGCCCCGAGTCGTCCGACTTCGAGCACGAAGAAGCCGCCGCAGCCCCCAGCAGCCCGGCCAGAACCAACAAGTGTAAGGAGCGCGTTTTCATGGCGGAAACGAAAAGAATGCAAAGGGAAAAAGCGAGTCGCAAACCGGCCCGCCGCGGCTATTTGCCCAGCTTCAGGTTGGTGTCCCGCTCGCTCTGCGGAATCGGGAAAAACATGTTGCGGGCGTAGTTGAAATTGGGCCGGTCGCTCAGCGCCTGTTGAGCGTACGCCTGCCCGTAGCGGATGAGGTCAAAAAACCGCTGAAATTCCAGCGCCATCTCCGCGCGCCGCTCCCGGCGGATAAGGTCGCGCAGCTGGCCCTGGTCAGTGGCCGTGACGTCGGGCAGCAGCCCGGCCGGCACCGTACCTACGCCCGGCAGCGTGGTATCGTGCAAGTAGCTTTCGCGGGCCCGCTTGCGCACTTGGTTGAGGGCCCCCAGCGCCTCAGCGCTGTTGCCGACTTCGTTGAATGCTTCGGCCTGCACCAGCAGCACGTCGGCGTAGCGGATGGCCTCGTAGTCGAGGTTGCCGTCGCCCTTGATGTTGACCGGAATTTCCGTCAGCGGCTGCAAGTGCTTCTTCGACACGTAGCCCGTGCTGGTCCAGGTAGGGTCGAAGGGCACGCCAAAAAAGGATTGCCCCTCCCGGCCCACCGTGTAGTCCAGGCGCGGGTCAACGACGCCGTCCGCCGTCCGCTCGAAGCTGGATACCAAGCTCTGGGTGGGGGCAAAGAACCCGTAGCCGTTCTGCGGGCGCGGGGCAAACCACTGGTTGAGGTTATGCCCTGGCCGGGGCTGAGGCCGCTGGTGTGGCGCACCGCAAAAACGACCTCGCTGTTGTCTTTGGTGGCCGCCCGGAAGTTGTCGGCGAACACGGGCAGCAGCGTGTATTTGCCCAGGGCCCCCACGGCCTGCGCCGTTTGGGCCGCCAGGGGCCACTTCTTCTCGTACAGGTACGTTTTGGCCAGCAGGGCCAGGGCCGCGCCTTTCGTGGCCCGGCCCGCGTCGGTGCCGGTCCAGGCGTCGGGCAGCGCGGCGGCGGCGGCTTGGCAGTCGGCCTCCACCTGCGCGTAAATCTGGGCCTGGGGCAGGGCCGGGCTTTGCAGCTCCTCGGGGGTTTCCACTTTTAGGTGCAGCGGAATGTCGCCGTACAGCGCCGTGAGCTGGAAATAGTAGTAGGCCCGCAGAAACTGGGCCTGCCCCACCGCCTGCTGCCGCACGGTGGCGCTGACGCTGGTGTTGTCCGCCGGCAGGCCGTCGAGCACCACGTTGCACTTGAACACGCCGTCGTAGTCGCGCCTCCATTGCGCTTCCACGGCCGCGTTGGTGGGCGTGATGTTGAAGAGGTCGACGTTCTCAAAATCGGCTTGGTCGCCGGGGTTGCTGCCCTTCACGGCGTCGTCGGAGGCCACGTCGCCCAGCACCCAAATGGTGTTGGAGCCCCCGTCGCGGAACGAAAGCGGCACGTACGCCGCGTTGACGGCCAGCACGGCGTTGGCGTCCGACGTAAAGAACTGCCCGGCCGCGTACTGGCCCAGCACGGGCTGGTCCAGGAAATTCTTGCAGCCCGCGCTGGCAAACAGCAGGGCCCCCAGCAGGAAGGCGGTGGGTTGGGTTTTCATGGGTAATTGAATTATTCAGTAGTTATCAGTCGAAAAGCCGTTTGTCATTGCGAGTGCAGCGAAGCGGAACGCGGCAATCTCCTGTTTGCTTTTCCCCGCGGCGCGAGTGGTAAGATTGTCGCGTTCCGCTTCGCTGCACTCGCAATGACAAATGCTCTGCAATCCACTAGAAGCCCGCGTTGATGCCCACGGTGAAAGTGCGGGCCGACGGGTAAGTGCCGAAGTCGATGCCGGTGGCCCGCACCCCATCGCCGAGCGAGTTGCTGTTGGTGCCCTGCTCGGGGTCGAGGCCCGTGTACTTGGTGAACGTCACCAGGTTCTGCACGCTGGCGTAGAGGCGCACCGAGGCGATGTGCAAGGGAGTCAACAGGTTTTCGCCGAAGGTGTAGCCCAGCTGCACGTTTTTCAGCCGCAGGTACGAGCCATCTTCCAGGAAGCGGTCGGAGGCCCGCTTGTTGTTGGTGGCCCCCGTCCACGACAGGCGTGGGAATTCGTTGGTGCTGCCCTCGCCCGTCCAATAATTGGTAGCCGCCCGCTCGGTAAGGTTAAAGGCGCGGTAAAAACCTTCGATGTCGGTGTTCACCTGGTTGTAGAGCTTGTTGCCGTGTATGCCCTGGAAGAACACGCTCAGATCCACGCTCTTGTAGCGCACGGCGGCCGTCAGGCCGTAGGTGATTGACGGAATCGGGCTGCCCACGAAGCGGCGGTCGTAGCGGTCGTCGATGACGCCGTCCGGCACCCCATCCGGCCCGCTGACGTCCTTGAACTTCACGTCGCCGGGCTTGATGCCGGGGCCCTGGTACGCGTGGGTAAACACGTCCAGCTCGTTCTGGAAAATGCCTTCGGTTTGCAGCAGGTAAAACGAGCCGATGGGGTGGCCCACGTCGGTCAGCGTGGCGTAGTAGTTGTTGTCGATGCGGCCCCCGACGATGGGCGAGGCGTTGCCCAGCGACACCACCTCGTTGTGCAGCGTGGCCAGGTTGCCGCTCACGTTGTAGCTCCAGTCCTTGCCCACCGTGTTGCGGTACGCCAGCTCCAGCTCCAGGCCCCGGTTGCGGATTTTGCCCGCGTTCACGGCGGGGTTGCCGCCGTTGCCGGCGCTGCTGGGCTGCGGCAAAAACAGCAGCACGTTCGACGTATTCTTGATGAAATAGTCGGCCGTCAGTTGCAGGGCCCCCTTCAGCAGGCCCAGGTCCAGCCCAAGGTTGGTTTGGGTACTGGTTTCCCAGCGAATGTTTGGGTTGCCCTTGGTCACGATGCTCAGGCCCTGGGTCGAGACCCCACCGAACGGGTAGTAGAAGTTGCCGCCCACCAGCGAGGCGTACGGATAGTCGCCGATGGCCGAATTGCCCAGCTGCCCCACGCTGGCCCGCAGCTTCAGCTGCGAAATGCCTTCGAGGCCGCGCATGAATTCTTCCTGCGCCAGGTTCCAGCCCACCGAGCCCGAGAAGAAGTTCTGGGCCCGCTGGCCGGGCAAAAACTGCGACGAGCCGTCGCGCCGGAAATTGGCCGTGGCCAGGTAGCGGCCTCCGTAGTCGTAGCTCACCCGGCTAAAGACCGACAGCAGCGACGAGTGTGCTTCGTTGCCGCCGTTTTGCTGAACGCCGGTGCCGCTGTCGAGGTACTGGAACGTGGACGACTGGTCAACATAACCCCGGCGCGAGGCGGAAAAGGCCTGCGCGTCGTTCTTAATGGCCTCCGTGCCGACCAGGATGCTGAACGTGCTTTTGCCCAGCGGCAGGTCGTACACCGCCGTGTTGGTCCAGTTGTAGTTGAACTGCTTGGCATTGAACTGCGCCAGTTGTGGCGGCGAGTTGAACGAGCGGTCGATGCCGAACGTCGGGAAAAACTGCTTGTAATCGGTGATGCGAAAGGTTACGCCGTAGTCCGACCGGATGCGTAGGCCCGCCACGGGCGTGATTTCCAGGTAACCGTCGCCCAGCAGCGAATAGTTGTAGAAGTTGCGGTCGGTGGCATCGGCCAGGGCCACGGGGTTGATGCCGTCGCCGAGAAAGGCCGAAGCATTTTTCCCGCCGGCCTGCGGCAGGTCCACGAACTGGCCCTGGTCGTTGTATACCGGCGTGCCCGGCGTGCGGAACAGCGCGAAACGCACCACGCTGGCCCCCGGGTTGCCGTCGCCAAAGCCGTCGCCCGAGGTGCCCACCTGCCGGGTTTTGGCGTACGACAGGTTGGCGTTGGTGCCGATGCGCACGTACTTTGACAGGCTGCTGCTCACCGCCGTGCGCAAGTTGTAGCGGTCGTACGACGAGTTGCGAATTAAGCCGTCCTGCGTCACGTAGCTGCCCGACACGATGTACTGCGAGTTCTCGCCGCCGCCGCTCACGTCGGCCTGCACGCTGTGCTGCTGGGCGGGCCGCAGCACTTCCTTCAGCCAGTTCACGTCGGGCAGCGTGGCAGCCAGCGCCGCCGGAATCTGGTCGCGGCCGTCGTTTTGCGCGGCCAGGTTGTAGGCCGCCACGTACTGGCTGGTGTTTGCCATCTTGATGAGGTTGGCCGCCGTTTGCACGCCCGTGTAGGCGCTCACGCTCAGCCGGGCCTTGCCCGACTTGCCGCGCTTGGTGGTCACCACCACCACCCCGTTCGACGCCCGGGCCCCGTAAATAGCCGCCGACGAAGCGTCTTTGAGGATGTTGATGCTCTCAATGTCGTTGGGCGAAATCTGGTTGAGGCCGTCCTTGGTCGGCACGCCGTCAATGATATAGAGCGGGTCGTTGTCGTTAATAGTGCCCACCCCGCGGATGCGCACGGCGATATTCTCGCCCGGGGCCCCGGTGGCTTGCGTGATGGCCACCCCGGCCGCCTTGCCCTGTAAAATCTGGGCCACGCCGGTCACCGGAATGCTCGAAATGTCGCGCTGGTTCACCTGGGCCACCGCACCGGTCAGGTCCGCTTTCTTTTGCGTAGTGTAGCCCAGCACCACCACTTCGTCCAGGGCTTTCACGTCGGTTTGCAGCACCACGCTGAGTTGGGTGCGCCCTTGCAGGTTGATTTCCTGCGTCACGAAGCCGATGGCTGAAATAACGAGCGTCGCGTCGGCGTCGGCCAGGCTGAGGGTGAAATTGCCGCCCGCGTCGGTAGTCGTGCCGGCCGTGGTACCCTTAACCACCACCGTCACGCCCGGAATGGGCGTGTTGTCGGGCCCCACCACCCGGCCCTGCACCTGAATTGGGGCCTGGCTGGCCGCCGATTCGGTTTCCCGGCTCGCCAGCGCCGGCCCACCATTAGTTGCAATCGATTGCAACGAGGTGCCAGGAATTTTGGCGGCCGAGATGACGTACACGTTGCGGTCGGTTTTTTCCACGCGCAAGCCGCTCACCGTCACGGCGTAAGTCAGTTTTTCTTCCCAGGTGCGGAAGGCCAGCGCATCAATTTCAACGAACTTGTTTTTAACCAGCTCGCTGCGGTACAGGAAAAAAACGTGGTGCGCCGTTTTAAATTCCTGTAGAATACTTTCCAGCGAAACGCCTCGGGCCGTGCGTGCGCCGAACGATTCGGGTGGCGCGGACGGGCGCGGGACCATGGCCATGTTTTGCGCGTAGGCAGTGGGCAGGCTTCCGACGAGCAAAAGCGGAAGCAGCTTCAACGGTTTCGTAGAGAGAGCCATAGCTAAAAACGTTGAGAGTTGAGAAGCGCGGAGCAGAGCAAGAAATTCTAATCGAACCAAACCCGGTTGCCTTGGCGGCGAACCTTCACATCCAAAGACTTGCCTACCGAATGCAGGAGCACGTCCAGGTCGCCGTTGGGAATAGAGCCCGTCAGCTGCTGCCGCGCCAGGGCCGGGTTGCCCAGCGTGATTTGTAGCCCGTAAGTGTCCTCCAGCAAAGCGACGATTTCCGAAACCGGCGTGCCGTCAAAATTTAGCTGTCCTTCGGTCCACGCCGAGTAAAAAGCGGGCTTCACCGCGCGCCTGACCAACGGGGCCCGAGGAGCCGCCTCGTTGTATTCCACCAGCTCGCCGGGTTTCAGCAGCAGCTGTTCCAGGCGGCCCGCTTGGCGGTGGCTCAGTTGAATCTGCCCATTGTTCAGCACCACCCGCGTTCTGCCCACCCGGTTGAACACGTTAAACTGGGTGCCCAGCACCGCTACATCCAGGGCCCCGGCGTGCACCACGAACTTGAGGTTTTCGGGCGCGCCCGCCACAGCTTTCATCCCGGCCGGGGCCGTGTGCCGCACGCTGAAATACGCCTCGCCCGTGAGCCATACCTCCCGCGCCTGGCCCGGCTGCCAGGCCCCGGCCAGCCGGAGCACCGAGTTAGCGTTCAGCACCACGCGGGAGCCGTCGGGCAGCAGCACCTGCCGGTGTTCGCCGGCGTGCGTAGCGTAGCTCGCCGGTGCGGCCGGCGCGGGCCACCGCCACAAGCCCAGGCCCGCCAGTAGCAGCAACATGCTGGCCCCCAGGGCCCCCGCCCAGCGCCAGACGCGCCTCGGGGCCCGGGCGGTGCGCAGCGCCGGCTGGGCGCATGGGGCCCCCAGCGGACGCATGCTTTTCCAGAGCTTGGCCAATTCTTCGCGTCGCACTGCTTCGGGCTCCGGCCGGTGCTGGCGGCTGATGAGCAGTTCAAGCACCGCTACTGCTTCGTCAAGCTCCGCCTGTTTGGCCGGGTGCAGCGCCGCCCACTCTTGCCAGAAACGCACCGCTTCGGGGTCGCTCGCAAACGCGAACGACTGGAAGGATTCGTCGGCCAAAAAGTCTTCGGTGGAGTAGGCGGCGTAGTTCATAAGCGAATGGCGGGCCGAACAGAAAGGCGGAGGCGGGCCCGACCACGCCAACTAGGGCCCCTGTTCACAAGCATCACGGTGCCAGCCGGCATTTATACTCATGCTCCCCCAAATTTTTTCAACGCCGAATGAGTAAATGCCCGCAACTCAGCGCCAACCGCGCAATTTTCGTCACTTACACAAGAGCAGCACCAGCGCCAAGGACAGCAGCATGGTTTTCCGTAACGCTTTCAAGGCGTTGAAAATCAAGTTGCGGACGGACTGGGTATTCAGCGACATTACCTCGGCGATGCGCTCGTAGGAAAAGCCGTCAAAAAATTTCAGGTACAGGGCCTCCCGCTGGCGCTTGGACAATTGATTGAGCGCCACCAGCAGCCGGGCGCTTTGCTCGGCGTCGCGCTGCTGGCTGACAAGGAATTCTTCGTGCGAGTAGGTGACTTCGAACGAGTCGGTGTAAGCGGGCAGCAGGTACCGGTGCTGCCGCAGCAGCTTGGTTTCGTCGCCGAGGTGGCGGCGCAGGGCCTTGAAAAGGTAGGCTTTCACCACCGGCGTGGCGCGGACGCCCTCGCGCCGCCGCCACAGCTTCTGAAACAAGTTCTGAATGCAGTCCTTGACCAGCTCCTCGTCGCCGGTCAGCTTCAAGCCGTAGCTGAACAGGGCGTAGTAGTTTGCCTCGAATATCCCGGCCAGGGCCCGCGCGTCGCCCAAACGGAAAGCGTCCCAGAGCTGTGCGCTGTTCTCTTCGGTCATGGCTGGCAAGGCGCTGGCGATAAGTCTTATCTGGCTGGGAAACAAGGTGGAACCGTAGGGCCCCGGCCCGCCGGCAAAGATGGGCGAACTTTCCCAGGAAATGCTATGTGGTGCGCGTCCTATTTTAGCGCCGCTTAACGCAAAAAGAGCCGCTCATGCGAGCGGCTCTTTTTGCGTTGGTTTATCGAAGCAGGTTTAGAAAGTCTTCTGAAACCAACCCTTGATGTCGTCGATGGTGTGGCCGGTTTTTTCTTGCAACCGACCGAACCATTCGTCCTGCTGGCCTTCCCGATAAGTCAGGTCGTCATCGGTAAGGTTGCCCCATTTCTGTTTGGCCTGGCCCTTGATTTGGTTCCAGTCGCCGCGGGCCTGGTACTCGGTGCTTTTTACGTCGGCCTGGGTGGTGGCGTCGGCCGTTTTGCCGCTGAACCAGTTCTTGATGTCGTCAATCGTGTGGCCGGTTTTCGCTTGTAGCTTGCCAAACCACTCGTCCTGCTGGCCATTGGCGTAGGTCAGGTCGTCGTCGGTGAGGTTGCCCCACTTTTGTTTGGCTTGGCCCTTGATCTGGTTCCAGTCGCCGCGGGCTTGCAGCTCGGTGCTGTCGTTGATGTTATCCTGGTTAGCGTCCATGACGGGGAATTATTTGGTGGGTGAAAAAAGAACGGCAGGGTGGGAGGAAAGCAAGTATCCATTGTACGGCTACGCTTCGGCTTGGGTTGACGCTTCCCGTTCCGAAGCCGGAATCTTGTGAACTCAACGGTGAGGGCCCTGGGCCGCTCCCGCCAATCAAAAATCAATTCACCAGACTTCTAAAAAGCAGAGGTTTCACAGTAAATGCTTTTGATAGTCAAAGCCATAAATGACTTCTATCGGACATTAGGTATTCTGGCTATCTTGCCCCGGCCGCGTACAAACCGGCTCCTTTCCTGCTTTGCCCGCCCGATGGACGACCTGCGTACTACCCTGCTCACCCTCAGCCCCGAAGACCGGCGCGACTTTGCCGTGTTCATCCTGCGGCAGCGCCGCAAAACCGTCGGCCGCCTCGATTCCAAGCTCTTCGCGCTGCTGATTCAGGCGAGCGAACTGTCTTCTGCTCAGATTATTACCCGGCTCTACCCCGCCGCGCCCAACCCGGTGGCCTACTACGCCCTGCGCAAGCGCCTGCTGCGGCAGCTCGCCGACTACCTGCTGCTGCGCCAGCGGCAGCTCGACACCACGGCCGCCGCCTCGGTGCGTGGGCAGCTCACCCTGGCCCAGTACCTGTTCGAGGCCGGCATTCCGCGCCTGGCTTGGGACATGCTGTGCAAAGCCGAAAAGGTGGCCCGCGCCAACGAGCAGTACGAGTTGCTGAACGCGGTGTACAACCTTCAGATTCAGCACGCCGACTCGCCTTATGCCGAGGCCCTGCCCGGCATCATCGCCCGCCGCCACGCCAACAAAAAAGCTGCCGACGAGGAGGAGCGGGCCAACATCGCCGACAGCCTGTTGCGCCTGCGCCTGCGCGAGGCCCGCGTGCGCGGCCGGTCGGCGGTGCCGTTCGACGCCATCATGCACGAGATTCTGGCCGAATACGACTTGCAGGAAGCCTTCGCCCGCTCGCCGTCGCTGCTGAGCCGGCTCATGTCCATTGCCCGCAGCGCCATGCTCGTGCGGCGCGATTTTGCCTCGTTCGCGCCCTTCGTCGAGCGGTGCTACAAGCTGATGGAGCGCCGCCACGGCTTCGCGCCCGCCCAGCGCGGCTACCAGCTCAAGCTGCTCTATATGCTGGCCCACGCCTTGTACCGCTCGCGCCGTTTTACCCAGTCGGTGGCGTATTTGGAGCAGGGGCGGGCCCTGCTGGCGGCGGCCTCCAGCCGGCAGTTTGCCGAGTTCGGGCCCCGCTTTACCATGCTGCTGGCCGCGAATTATGCGTTTTTGCGCCGCAACGCCGACGGCATTGGCCTGTTGGAAAAAACCTTGCGGGCGGCCCCGCCGCTGCCCCTGGCCGACGACCTTACCGCCCGCCTGCAGCTCACGTTCCACTACTTTGCCGAAGGCGCGTTTTCGAAAGCCAACCACACGCTGATGAGCATTGCCCGCACCGACCACTGGCTGGAGCGGCACCTCGGCCTGGAATGGCTGCTGAACCGCAACCTCGGCGAAATGCTCATCCAGCTGGAGTTGGGCCACCCCGACCTGGCCCTGCACCGCCTGCAAGCCATCGAGCGCACCCTGCGCGAGCAGTTTCCCGCCACGCCGGCCATCGCAATGGAAACCATTGAGACGGAAGATGATACAGTGAAAAATGCTGAAAAACAAGCTGCCGAAGCCGACGTAGCGCCCGAAGCCGCGGCCCCCGAAGCTGTTGTCGCCGAAGCAGCTCCTGAAGCCGTGCCCGCCGGGGGCCCCTACCGCTACGTGCTGAGCTACCTGGCCCTAGTGCGTAAAATTCTTGAGGACCCGGAGGCCGCCCGCCGCCCCGAATTTGCCGAAAAAGTGGCCCAGATGTCCGATGTTCTGCCCCTGGAACGCGAAAACTTGCAGTCCCGGAGCTTTTACGCCTGGCTGTACGCGCGCACGCTGGGCCGGCCGTATTACGACGTGTTGCTAGAGGTGGCAACCGACTGATTTTGAACCGGCAGAAGGTAGCCCTACAGCCGGCTGCGGCGGAGAACGTTCAACTTTTTCGACGGCCAGCAAGTATAGCCGGTACTATTGTCTCTTAACCTATCGCCTCATGGATTCTACTGCCTCTACCCCGTCCAACGCTGCCCAGCCCGCCGTGCCCCTCGCCGTGAGCGACCAGCAAGCCAGTGCTTTGCTCGACGACACGCTCACGCTGCTGGGCAAAGGTCTTTCAGACAAGGCCGCTAACCGCGGTACGGCCGAGATTGAGCGTTGGGCCGCCGTGCTGGCTGCGTCCGACCGTCCCGGCTTGGCCAAAATTACCCAGGAGCTGGGCCAGCTCGGCGAGCTGCTGAGCGGTCCTGACGCCGCTGCGCACGAAATAGCCGAGCTGCTGGGCAGCCTCAGCGCCGAAACCATTAAGGTGGCCGAAACTGCCCCCGGCGACTACGCTGGGCCCCTTGGCAACCTGGGCGCGTTGCTGCGCAAAGCGGCCAACTCGCTTTCCCGATAAGCTAATTGCTTGCCAGTAAGTATTTTGATGATTGGCAGTTGATTGTTTACGGCTAAAAATCAGCATTCCGCGCCGGGGCGCGAACTTTGCCGCCTGCCGCGGCAAGGTTCGCGCCCCTGTTTTATGCCCGACTTCACGCCGGCCGACCTCACGCCTTACGACCCGTTCGAGGGCATGCGCTTCGGCCCCGAAATCTGTTTCCTCAGCGGCGAGCCCGTGGGGCCCGCCGACACCGTGCCCGTGTTTGCCGACTGGCTGCAAGCCCGCTACGGCTTGGCCGAGCGACCTATCCAGTTGCTCGACCAGAGTATCGTGCGCTTCCGCGACCTGCGCCTGCCGGCCAGTGCCGCCGTGCGCCAACGCATTGATGCGTTGGAAACTACCGTGGCCACCGCGGCCGCCCAGGGCCCCGGGGCCCTGCGGGCCTTGGGCGACGACACGCTGTTTTTGTGGCTGGGCAAGATGTTCTACGGCATCTTCATCACCGAGCTGCTCAACGAGTTCGAGCCGCTGATCAAGTCCCGCTACCCGCTGGCCGAAAACGCGGCGCTGCTGCGCAAGTTTCAGGTTTTTTTTCAGCTCTTGCAGGGCCTGCGCGTGCCCACCGAATACGCCGATTTTGTGCCCGCGTCGGTGTTCGTGCTGGAGGTAGATGCCGCCGAAGATATTATTTCGTTCGAGTACGATGATGACCTCAACACGCTTGTATTCAGCATTAAGCTTGGTAAAGCGGTGCTCGTGGCCTGCCTGGCCGACATCGGACTGATCGGCCAGGCCATGCGCCAGGTGTACGCCGATGCCCAGCGTCCGCTGCACCCGGTGCAGGTGGCCGAGTTCAAGGCGCGGGTCTATTACGGGGCCCACTTGCTGCACATGGTGCCCGACCTATACCCGCGCCACCCGCGCCCCGGCGACACCCACCTCGTGTTCGACGCCCTGATTGACGACGTGGGCGTGGCTATCTTCAACCCGTGGGAAAACGCGGCTTACGCCCAAGCGCTGGCCGAGCTGTGGCACCGCTGGGGCATCACGCCGGCCGAAATTAGCCGCGATCCGGACCAGCCATTGAGCCTGCTGTACGCCGCTGACGGTACGCCCCAGGGCCTGCCGCGCTGGCCGCCGGCCCCGGCAGCTGGCTGAAAGCCAGCGCAAACCATTTCCAGACATTTTGCGCAACCACCGCGGCACACTGCCGTTTTGTTAATAGCTTGCCATTGGAAAAACGGCGATTAAGGACGAGATTTTTAAATACTCGTCTGATTAACAAGATTATTCGCGAAACCGATTTTGGGTTTGCGCCTTGGTATCAGGTATTTTAATTTTACCCCGCCTAACTCAGCAACTTCGTTTTATGGACGCTTATTCCTATATCGCCAACGCCGATGCGGTAGCCATCGAAACCCTGTACCGTTCGTACCAGCAAGACCCCGAGTCGGTAGATTTTGGCTGGCGTAAATTTTTCGAAGGGTTCGACTTTTCGCAGCAGTTCCCACCGGAAGCAGGGGCCCCGAACGCCAACGGCAACGGTGCGGCCTACGCGCCGGCGGCCCCTGTGGCGGCTCCCGCTACGCCCGCCCCGCCCCAGGCCGACGACTATGGCGTGTTGAACACGATTGCTTCGACTAACAACGCACCCGAGAGCCTAGCGGCTGGCGAAACCGCGCCCGGCGACAAAGAGACGGCCGTGCGCAACCTCATCCACGCTTACCGCAGCCGGGGCCACCTCCGGTCTAAAACCAACCCGGTGCGCGAGCGCAAAGACCGCCACGCCCGCCTTGACCTTCCTGATTTTGGGCTGAGCGACGCTGATCTGGATACGCCCTTCCGCAACGGTGAAACGCTGGGCCTCGGGGCCAGAGCCACGCTGCGCGACATCGTGGCGGCGCTGGAAAAGATCTATACCGGTACCGTTGGATTCGAGTACATGTACATCCGCGACCCGCAGATTCTCGACTGGTTCCGCGAGAAGGTGGAGCGCGAGGCCCTGGCGTTCAACCCCGGCATTGAGTACAAAAAGCGCATTCTTAAGAAGCTCAACGAAGCCGTGGTGTTTGAGAACTTCTTGCACACCAAGTTTTTGGGGCAGAAGCGGTTTTCGCTGGAAGGCGGCGAGACGACCATTCCGGCCCTGGACGCCATCATCGGCATGGGGGCCGACTTGGGGGTGGAAGAAGTGATGATCGGCATGGCCCACCGCGGCCGCTTGAACGTGCTGGCCAACATCATGGGCAAAACCTACGAGCAGATTTTCTCAGAGTTTGAGGGTACTGCCGTGCCCGACCTAACCATGGGCGACGGCGACGTGAAGTACCACATGGGCTACTCGGCGGAGGTAACAACGGCCAACGGCAAGAAAGTCAACCTCAAGCTGGCCCCCAACCCTTCGCACCTGGAGGCGGTGAACCCGGTGGTGGAGGGCTTCGTGCGCGCCAAAATCGAGCACCAGTACGCCGACGACTACCACAAAATCCTGCCCATCCTCATCCACGGCGACGCGGCGCTGGCCGGCCAGGGCATTGGCTACGAACTGACCCAAATGTCGCTGCTGGAAGGCTACAAAACCGGCGGCACCGTGCACTTTGTCATCAACAATCAGGTAGGCTTTACCACTGATTTTGAGGACGCGCGCTCGTCGATTTATTCGACTGACTTGGCCAAGATGATCGACGCGCCGGTGGTGCACGTGAACGGCGACGACCCCGAGGCCGTCGTTTTCGCGGCCCAGCTGGCCGCCGAGTACCGCCAGCAGTTCCACGCCGACATCTTCATCGACATGGTGTGCTACCGCCGCCACGGCCACAACGAGTCGGACGAGCCCAAGTTCACCCAGCCCACGCTTTACAACCTCATCTCGAAGCACCCGAACCCGCGCGAGGTGTACAACGCCACGCTGGTGCGGCGCGGCGACGTGGACGCCGAGCTGGCCAACCAGATGGACAAAGAGTTCCGCGACACCCTCCAGGCCCGCCTGGATATGGTGAAGCAGAAGGCCTTGCCTTACAGGTACCAGGCCCTGGAAAACGAATGGCGCAGCCTGCGCCGCAGCACCCCGGATGATTTTAACCAATCGCCGGAAACCGGTATTTCGGCGGAAGTGGTGGAGAAAGTGGCCAGGGCCCTCACCACGATTCCCGACGGCTTCAAGCCCATCAAGCAGATTGACAACCTGTTGAAGG
>CAXTBA010000017.1:0-65818 GCA_964242665.1 uncultured Hymenobacter sp. | reverse complement strand
GCGCCCATGGTACTGCCTTCACCGGTGGGAGAGTCGGTCGCCGCCAACTTTATTTTGTAATGCTTCCGTTTGCTTTTATTAGCAGATGGGAGCATTTTGCATTTAAAAAACCCTTAATTTTAAATCATGTAGATTTTAAACTTTACATATAATTTAAGCCTTACAGTAAGTATTTTAGACTTTATCAATTGTTCGATAAGATGCAATTATCATATCCTTGGTTTTTGTTGGGCTTAGGTTCAGTGATCATACCGATTACTATTCATTTATTGCGTTTGAGACGGCCGCAAAGATTATTATTTACCAATATTGAATTCATCAGGGAAGTAGCAATAGTGACGGTGCGGCAGCGTAAGCTGCAACACTTGCTAGTTCTGGCTGCACGGGTGTTCGGCCTGGCTGCATTGGTCTTAGCTTTTTGCCAACCATTTATTCCGGTGAACGAGCCTCGGGTATCTTTAGAGGCAAGCGCAGTTGACGTATTAGTTGATAATTCGGCTAGTATGCAGCGTCCTGCTGGAAACAGGGGCCTTTTCGATGCAACTGTGGCAAAAGCAAGGGAGCTAGGAAAAATTTATTCTAGCGCGCGATTTCGAATACTCAATAATAGTAGTGCAATCACTACACGGTCGGCCTATCAAGCTAAATTAACTGAATTGCGCCCAACAAGCGGTGGGTCGGCGTTAAACAGGCTCAATGTAACTGGGTCTGACGATGGTCATAATAACCCCTTGTATATATTCTCTGATTTTCAAAAGTCTACTTTTAATCCACTATTTTTAAAACAAGCTAATACCTCCCGGCAGGTTGTGCTAGTGCCTTCAACTGGTGAGAAAACGGGTAACGTTTTCGTGGATAGTGTATGGTTTGACGAAGCTCTCGTGCGGGCCCGCACCAATTTGGGTTTGCACATTCGTTTGCAAAACGGAGGTACTGAAGCAGTAGCTGATTGCCCAGTCAAGGTTTACTTGGGAGCGCAGCAGGCAGCGGCGTTTCAGGCTACAGTGCTTGGTGGGCAATCGATGGTTTCGGTGGTGCAGGTGCAATTGCCTGAGAAGACGGGAGTAGTTCTTGGGCGAGTAGTGACCGAGGATGCGCCGGTGGTGTTCGATAATACTTATTATTTTACGGCGCAAGCCGCAAGTACTATCCGGGTTGTTGAAATAGGGCCGGTTCCGGTTGCCAAAGATGTTTATAAAGGCGAGCCATTGTTCAGCTATTCTTTTGCGAAACCAGAGAATATTGACTACAACGCATTACGTAAAGCCAATTTGGTTTTTTTGCGGGAAGTTCCTTTGCTGGCGGGTGGATTGCGCGATGCGTTGCGCGAAGTGGTAGCACGGGGCGGTAGTGTGGCAATAGTGCCCACCGGTACAGTAGGCAGCCGGGCCTCTTACGGGCAATTGTTTCGGGATTTGGGTATGGGACCGGCTAATTGGGAGCCCCTTACTGCCGTACCGGAGTCGCATGAAGTGGCCTTGCCTAACGCACGCGAATCCTTCTTTCGGGATGTATTGGGGGCCCAGCCACGGGCGGTAGCAATGCCCCGGGTAGCTCCGGTATTGCGCTGGTCACGAACGGGTACAGATATCCTTCGGATGCGCGACGGGGAAAGCTACCTAGCCGAATTTCCCAGCGGGACGGGCAAGGTTTACGTATTTTCGGCACCTTTTGCCAAAGAATACTCGGATTTTACTAACCACGCGCTGTTCGTGCCGGTGCTGTACAAGTTGGCAATGCGCAGTTTTCGCAACGAGCAACAACCTGCCTATCGGCTAACTCAAAATGCAGTAAGCCTAGCGCTTCCTGCCGTATCCACGGCTGGTGCGGGGCACGGTGACCAATCCCCGTTTCGGCTCGTGCGCGACGGTACTACTTGGTTGCCAGCGCAGCGAATACAGGGCGGCGAGGTGCGGCTCGGCGTGCCGACCGGATTGGAAGCGCCAGGGTTTTACCAAGTGCAGCGGGCGGGACAGGTGCTGACGACGGTAGCTTTCAATGGCAGTCCCAAAGAATCGGAGCTGGCGACGTATTCGGCTGATGAGCTGCGGGCGTTGGTGGGCCCCGGCCGGCCCAACGTGCGGGTGTTGGATGGCGGAAGAGTGGGCGACGTGGGGCTGGCGCAGCTGCAGGCCGAACGCGGCGGCCAACCGCTGTGGCGCTACTTTCTGGGACTGGCGTTGGCGGCCCTGTTTGCCGAGGCTTTGCTGCTGCGTTTTGGGCGGCCGCGGGTAGGTGCGGCCCGGGTAATGGTGGCAGCGTAATAAATAGGGAAGGTCGTAGGAAACAAGGGATGGCTGTATCTTGCGGCCTTACTTTTGGTGAGTTACATGGCCGATTTATCCACAGTTCCAGCGGGCCCGGCGACCGATGCTTTTGAGCCGGTGCGGCGGGTGGCGCTGTGGTTTGGCGGGGGTGTGGGGTTGGCGTGCAGCCTTTGGATTGTAGGTCTGCACCTGACCGGAAACAACGCCTTTGGCCCTAAGCAGCTGTTGGCCGAACTGCTGGTGCCTTTTGTGGCGCTGGCCAGCCAATGGGCGCTGCGTCGTCAACTGTTGCCGGTGAAACCAGGCCTGGCACGGTCGATGGCCGTGGGCGGCCTCACTACGCTGCTGGCAGCGGTGCTGTGCGCAGGGGCCGTATGGGGCCTAGGGCACGCGGTGGGCGAACCCACGCTGGCCCGGCACCGCGCCGAAATCACTGAGATTATGCAGACGGAGCAGGGCCCCACGAAAGGTCATAAAGCGGTGCCGCTAACGCCAGCGCAACGGGCGGCCATTGCCGGCATTACGGTAAATGACTTAGCGGTGAGTAATTTTAAGACGGTATTGCTGCTCGGGTTGGTGTTTAGCTTGCCGGGCGGTATTTTCTTTCGGGAATAAATTTTTTCTTCAATGGAAACGACTACGACTACTTCGGTGACGCCTTCGGCTGTGGGGGTGCGCTACGGCCTGCTGACGGGCTTGGTAAACGTGATCTTCTCGTTTGCCTTATTCGCCACCAACCTTGACCAATCGCCGGTGCGTTGGATGAGCTTGGTTATTTTAGTGGGCGGCATGGTCCTGGCTCACCGGCAATTCAAGCAGCAAAATGGTGGGTTTATGGCTTATGGTGAAGGCCTGGCTACTGGGGTTGTGCTGAGCGGCGTGTCGGGCATTATCAGCACGTTGTTTACCTACGTATACATGACGTTTATCGACCCGGAATACATGACCCGGATGATGGAAAAGGCCCGCGCGGAAATGGAGCGAAAAGGCAATATGTCGGACGCGCAGATTGAGCAGGCAACGGCTATGGTGCAAAAATTCAGCACCGGCGGTTGGCTGCTGCTGTTTGGTGTGGCGGGTGCGTTGCTGTTTGGTTTGCTCATAGCGTTGGTGGTGAGCGCCGTTACTAAAAACCCAAAACCCGAATTTGAATAAGCCGCTCGCATCATTTGCGGTGGAAATATCCATCGTTATTCCGTTGCTGAACGAGGCCGAATCGCTGCCGGAGTTGACGCGCTGGATTGCGCAAGTGCTGACCACGCGGGGCCTGAGCTACGAAGTTATTTTGATTGACGACGGCTCGACGGACGATTCATGGGCGGTAATCGAGGCCCTGACCGCCCGCGATGCCGCTTTGCGCGGCATTCGCTTCAACCGCAACTACGGCAAATCGGCGGCCCTGAACGTGGGGTTTCAGGCAGCACGGGGGCGGGTGGTATGCACGATGGACGCCGATTTGCAGGATTCGCCGGAGGAGTTGCCCGAACTGTACCGCATGGTGGTGGAGGACGGCTACGACCTGGTGAGCGGCTGGAAGCAGAAACGCTACGACCCGCTGTCGAAAACCATCCCGACCAAGCTCTTCAACGGGGCCACGCGCTGGATTTCGGGTATTCCGCTGCACGACTTCAACTGCGGCCTCAAGGCCTACGACCAACGGGTGGTGAAAAGCATCGAGGTGTACGGCGAAATGCACCGCTACATTCCCGTCATCGCCAAGTGGAACGGGTTTCGGAAGATCGGCGAAAAGGTGGTGCAGCACCAGGAGCGCAAGTACGGCGTGACCAAATTTGGCCTGGAGCGCTTCGTTTACGGCTTTTTGGACTTGGTCAGCATCACGTTTGTGAGCCGGTTTCGGCGGCGGCCAATGCATTTTTTTGGCACGCTGGGGGCCCTGTCATTTTTGATCGGCATGGTGATGACGCTCTGGCTGACGGGCGAGAAAGTGTACCTGTCGCTGCACAACCTGCGGGCCCGCAACGTGACCGACCAGCCGCTGTTTTTTCTGTCGCTGACGGCCGTAATTATCGGCGTAATGCTGTTTTTGGTTGGGTTTCTGGCCGAATTGGTGCAATTAAACGGCTCGCATCGGAACGACTACCTGGTACGGGAAACCATCAAATAATCAATTAATATTTAACAGGCACTTCAACTGTGATTTGAATGTAAAGGCTGTTGTTATTTACGAACTATAATGGGTTGTTAAATGATAAATGTTAATTATTAAATGGCGTGGCGTAAATGAAGGTGGTCATTATCGGGCCGGCTTACCCGCTGCGCGGGGGGCTGGCCACGTACAACGAGCGGCTGGCGCGGGCGTTTCGGGCGGCGGGCGACGAAGTGCGGCTCGTCACGTTTTCGTTGCAGTACCCCGATTTTCTATTTCCGGGCCAGACGCAGTTCAGCACCGAGCCGGGGCCCCCGGATCTGGCGATTGAGGTAAGCCTGAACTCGGTGAGCCCGTGGTCGTGGTGGGCGGTGGGGCGGCGGCTGCGGCGCGAGCGGCCCGATTTGGTGGTGTTCCGGTTCTGGCTGCCGTTTATGGGGCCGGCGCTGGGCACGGTGGCGCGGCTGGTGCGCGGCAACGGCCACACCCGCGTGGTGGCCATCACCGACAACGTGGTGCCACACGAGAAACGGCCCGGCGATGGGCCCCTGGCCCGCTATTTTCTGCGGGCTTGCGACGGTTTCGTGACCATGAGCCGCAGCGTACTGGCAGATTTGCAGCGGCTGGGCTTCGACCAAAAGCCGGCCCAGTACCGGCCGCACCCGCTCTACGACAATTTCGGGCCGGCCAAGCCCAAGTCCGAGGCCCTGGCCGCGCTGGGGCTGCCGGATAACGTGGGCTATTTGTTATTCTTTGGGTTTATTCGGGCGTACAAAGGGCTGGACATTCTGCTGGAAGCTTTTGCCGACGTGCGGGTGGCAGCCCTGCCAATTAAATTAATTATCGCGGGCGAATTTTACGAAGACGCGGCCCCGTATGAGGCATTGATTCAACAGTATCAATTAGCGGAAAGAATAATTCGGGCCACTGATTTCATCCCAAACGAGCAGGTCGCTAATTATTTCTGTGCCGCCGATTTAATTGTGCAGCCCTACAAGCACGCCACCCAGAGCGGCGTGTCGCAAATAGCGTATCACTTTGGCCGGCCCATGCTGGTAACCGACGTGGGGGGGCTGGCCGAGCTGATTCCGGCCGGGGTGGTGGGCTACGTGGTGCCGCCGATCGCGGCGGCCATTGCCGATGCGCTGGTGGATTTTTACGCCCACAACCGGGAGGAAGCCTTCGCTGCCGGGGTGCGGCAGGAACGCACGAAATTCTCTTGGGAAGTGATGGTGGGGGCCCTGAAAGAAGTAGCGGGCCTGGGCTAAGCTGTTAGCTGATGGCTGTCAGCTGTTAGCTTTTCGTGGTTCTCAACCTCATTACAACAAAAAAAGCTAACAGCCAGCGGCTATCAGCCAACAGCTAAGGAAAACGGCACGCTTGCCTGCACGGCGGCCAGCACTTTTTCGGCCGGCAGGTCTTCCATGCAGCTGGTGCCGAGGCGGCAGGTGCCGCGGTAGAAACACACGCACTGGCGGTCGGGCCCCACAATTTCGCCGCGGCCGTAGAGGTCGAATTCGTGGGGGTTGAAGATGTTGTTCATCAAAATGGTCGGCTTGCGCAGCGCGATGCTGATGTGCATGCCCATCGTGACCTGCGTCACGATGCCCGCCATCTGGTGCATGAGGTTGATGAACTGCGGCAGGGGAAAGGTGCCCGGGTACACGGCCCCGGTGGCGGCGTGCAGCACCAGGTTGCGGGCGTTTTCGGCCTCGCCGCCGAGCAGCACGGGCGCGTAGCCGGCCGCTTGCAGGCCCTGGATGAGCTGAATCCACTTTTCGTCGCTCCAGAGGCGGGTGGTCCAGCGGTCGCCGCAGCCGGTGTTGAGGCCGATGCGGGGGCCCCCGGCGGCGGGCGGCAGGGCGGGCCAAGCGTAGCCTTTGTCGTCGTGGTTGTCGAACACGTATTCTTCGCCCCGGAAATCGAACCCGCACAGCTCGAAGATTTCCTGCACGTAGGGCTTGGTGTTGACCAGGCTGAGCTGGTCGAAAACGCCGGTGAGGAATTTGTGGCCGGCCAAGGCGTTCACGGGCCAGGGCACGCCGTCGTACTCGCGCAGGGTGTAGCCAAACTTGGCTTCGGCCCGCACATTAAGCAGCAGGGCGCAGGCCTCTTTTTCCTTGTCGAGGTTGATGGCCACGTCGAAGCGCCGGGCCTGGAGCTGCAAGGCACTGGCGTAATCAAACCTCAAAATCTCGTCGACTTCGCGCTGGGGCAGGATGGCCGGCGTGAGCGTGAGCCAGGTAATGAAGCAGCCCGGGTATTCTTCGCGCAGCCGCCGCAGCAAGGGCGTGGTGCGGATCACGTCGCCGATGGCCCCGAGCTTGACGAGCAAAATGCGCTTTGTGACGGGCGCGTACACCGGGCAATCGGCGCAGGTGTAGCCGTGCTCTTTGTTGGGGCGGCAAGGCAGGTCGCCGCGGAAGTGGCGGCAATCGGGACGGAGTAAGTGGTCCTGCAGCAAAATAGGCACGGGCGGCAGCGGGAGTTAGCGAAGCGTAAAAGTAGGGGTTCGCCCAGAAAACGAAAAATACAGTGCGCGAAGGCTTGAAAAGCGGCCGTAGCGGCTGGCATTAGCCGTTCGCGCGTTTGAGCGCCCAGTAAGGGGACGGTTCAGCGGTTGGGGTGCGCTTCCAGCAGGCACTTAGGCGTGTTGGCGGGCGTAGAATAACGGTTTTTAATGGTGCTTTGGAAGATGTAAAATAAGTTTAATCAGTTCCTGCCTTACATTTGGCAAGTACCTGTTGCCCAATGGGTAAATGTGAAAAAAGCAGGTAGTGGACATCCTCCCAAAAGCACCTTGCGCCCAATGACGAATTCCGTATTACTGCCTGCTCCGCCGTGCTTCAAGGCCTTTGTCGCGCAGCGTCTCCGCTTCAACGGGCGAACGGGTGTCCTGCTCGTTGCCGGATTTAGCTTTATTCGGTTCGCGTTGGCGCTTCACGCCAACGTCACGAAAAGCTACCAAACAATTGCGTTCGTCTTCGTGGCAATGGCTTTGCTCCCGCTCATATTGTTGACCCGCGCCGGCCGCCAGCGCATCGGCTTGGTCTGGCCCACCCGGTGGGCCGGGGTGCTGCTTGGCGGCATACTCGGCATCGTGAGCTGCACCGCGCTTTTCTACCTCGCAACGTTGTTCTTCGGCTTGGGCGAAGGAAATTCATTGGTCTACATCTCTAAAACCTATAAATTGCCCCATGTCCTGAGCGCCCCGGACCGCCTAGCCTATTTTCTTGTTTTCTCGGCTATCAGCATGGTATTTAGCCCGGTCGGGGAGGAGATATTTTACCGGGGCTTGGTGCACGAGTGCTTTCTGCCGGAGGTAGGAAATAAAAAAGCCGCTCTAGTAGATAGCGCGGCTTTTTCGCTCGTGCATTTGGCGCATTTCGGGCTCGTGTACACGGGAGGGATTTGGCGTTTGCTGCCGGGGCCGGCCCTCTTGTGGGTAGGCTCGCTCTTTGGTACTTGCCTCTTGTTTTCAGTAGCGCGTGCGAAGAGCGGTTCGGTGCTTGGCGCGATGATCGCGCACGCCCTGTTTAATTTAACGATGAACTACTTCATTTTTTATCACATCCTTTGATCGAGGTCCGCGCAAGGGGCCCAGGCAAATTGTGGCAAGTAATGCGGTGGCAATCACGTTTGACTATTTGGAGCGCAAGACCGCCCTTGCCCTGGGCAGCGAGGCCGGCCCGGCGGCACTGCTGGCGCTGCGGCTGGCCGTGCTGAATTTTGAGACGGCCGAAATCGGATGGCTGTTGGGCGAAGCGCCGGCGACTGGATGATGGCGTTGTAGCGGCTGGCTACCTTAAAACCATCTCATTACCGGCCCACGTAGCCCTGCGGCGTGAGGGCCCGCAACTCGGCTTTTACGCTTTCTTCCACGTTTAATTCCTCCACGAAACGGGCGATGGTGGCGGCGGAAATGGCCTCGCCGGTGCGGGTGAGCTGCTTGAGGGCAGTGTAGGGGTCGGGGTAATTTTCGCGGCGCAGGATGGTTTGGATGCCCTCGGCCACCACGGCCCAGTTGGCTTCGAGGTCGCGGGCCAGGGCCGGCTCGTCGAGGGCCAGCTTGCCCAGGCCGCGCAGCAGCGAACTGAGGGCGATGAGCACGTGGCCCAGCGGCACGCCCAGGTTGCGCAGCACCGTGGAGTCGGTCAAGTCCCGTTGGAGCCGGGAAATCGGGAGCTTGGCGGCGAAGTGCTCCAACAAGGCGTTGGCCAGGCCCAGGTTGCCCTCCGCGTTTTCGAAATCGATGGGGTTCACCTTGTGCGGCATGGCCGACGAGCCCACCTCGCCGGCCTTGATGGTTTGCCGGAAATAGCCCATCGCAATGTACTGCCACACGTCGCGGCACAGGTCGATGAGGATGGTGTTGATGCGCTTCAGCCCGTCGCAGAAGGCCGCCAGGTTGTCGTAGGGCTCAATTTGGGTGGTGGGGAAGGAGCGGCTCAGGCCCAGGGTTCCTTCCACAAACTGCTGGGCAAAGGCGTGCCAATCCGTATTCGGGTAGGCCACGAAGTGGGCGTTGAAACCGCCCGTGGCCCCGCCGAACTTGGCGGCGTGGGGCACCTGGGCCAGCAGCGCCAGCTGCCCGTCGAGCCGTGCCCCGAACACTTCGATTTCCTTGCCCAGGCGGGTGGGGGAGGCGGGCTGGCCGTGGGTGCGGGCCAGCATGGGTACGGCGGCCCAGGCGGCGGCGCGCCCGGCCAAGTGCGCGCGCACCTGCGCCAGCGCGGGGTGCAGCACGTCGGCCACGCCTTCTTTCAGGCTGAGCGGGATGGCCGTGTTGTTGATGTCCTGGGAAGTGAGGCCGAAGTGGATGAACTCCAGGTAGGCCCCCAGGCCGAGCTTCGCAAACTCGTCGCGCAGGAAGTACTCGACGGCTTTCACGTCGTGGTTGGTCACGGCCTCGTGGGCCTTGATGGCCAGGGCCCCGGCCTCGCCAAACCGTTCGTAGAGGCCGCGCAGGGCCGCGAAGATAGCGGGCGAAACGCCGCGCAGCTGTGGCAGCGGCAGCTCGGCCAGGGCAATGAAATATTCTACTTCGACCCGCACGCGGTAGCGCATCAGGGCCAGCTCGGAGAAATAGGGCGACAAGGCGGCCGTGGTGCGGTGATAGCGCCCGTCGAGGGGCGAAAGGGCGGTAAGGGGCGAAAGCATGGCGCAAAAGTAGGGCCCCCGGCCGGCGGCTGCGGCCGGCTGGGCACGAACCCGCGCCGGGGGGCCGGCGTTCTTCCTACCTTTGGCCCCGACTACCCGAACCCATTTTTCTGCTCAGTGCGCATTTCTTCATCCACCAAACGCATTCTTATCGGCGTGGCGGGCGCTTTCGTGGTGCTGTTGCTGCTGGCTTTCGGCCTGTTTCAATGGAACCGTCAAAAGCTGTTGAACGCGGCGCTACGCGAGATCAAAGCCCGCGTGGAGCGCAAGTACCCGGTGGTGCTGGCCCTGGGACCGGCCCGGTTCACGGACCTCAACACGGTTGAAATCAGGGGCATGAGCGTGGTGCCCGCCGCCCGGCCCACCGACACGCTGCTCACCGCCCGCCGCTTGCAGGCGAGCCTGAGCGTTAAATCGCTGTTTGCGGGGCGGCCGGTGTTTTCGGATCTGCAAATCCAGCACGCCCGCCTCACGGCCCACAAAACGGCCACCGGCGACAATTTTGGCTTCCTGCTGAACAAGAAGACGCCCGCCGAGGCCCCCCACGACGCCAGCCGCGGCCGCAACTACGGCCTGCTGCTGAACCAAGTGCTCGAAGCCGGTTTCGGCAACGTGCCCGGCCAGGCCGATTTCCAGGACTTTGTGGTGCGCTACGACGGGGCCCGGCACCAAGCCCTGCTGACGATGCCGAGCCTGAAAATTGAGGACGGCAACATCAGCGGCCGCCTCACGGCCAGCGTCGATTCGGTGGTGAACGAGTTGGGCGTCAGCGGGCACGTCGAGGCGAGCGACTACGCCCTCACGGCGCGGGTGTTCGGGGTGGGCGGCTCGGTGCAGCTGCCCTACGTGCCGCGCCGCTTCGGGGCCCTGGTGAGCTTCGACACGGTGCTGGTGAGCCTGGCGGGCAAGGATTTCACCGACGACGACACCGGCGGCAAGCTCACGGTGCGCGGCTCGCTGGCGGCCCGCAACTTCAGCCTTTACCAGCCGCGCCTGGGCTCGGAAGACATCGTGGTGCACCGCGGCGAGCTGGACTTTGTGGCCACCCTCGGCCGCGCCACCGTGGCCCTGGAAGAAGGTTCGCGCGTGGTGCTCAACCAGTTAGTGTTTCATCCTGAAATAGCCGTGCGGCTGAAGCCCAAGCTGGCCGTGCGCCTGCGCATCGACTCCGACGCGGCCCCCACCAACGCCTTTTTCGCGTCGCTGCCCGAAGGCATGTTTGACGTGGTGGCCGGCACCCAGGGCACGGGTACGCTCGCCTACCACCTGCGGGCCGACGTAGACTTGGCGCGGGTGGACAGCCTGCACCTCGACTCGTCGCTCCAGCCCAGCAAGGACTTCCGTATCACCCGCTTCGGGGCCGAAGATTTGAGCAAGCTCAACGGCGACTTTGCTTACACTGCTTATAACGACAAGGGCGACTCGCTGCGCACGTTCCCCGTGGGGCCCTCCAACCCCGATTTTACGCACTACGACGACGTGGCGGGCTACCTCAAGTCAGCCATCATGACGGCCGAAGACCCGCGCTTCCTCACCCACCACGGCTTCATGGAAAAAGCGTTTGTGAACGCGGCCATCCAGGATATCAAGGAAAAGCGCTTTGCCCGCGGGGGCAGCACTTTGAGCATGCAGCTGGTGAAAAACGTGTTTCTGAGCCGCGAGAAAACCGTGGGCCGCAAGGCCGAAGAAATGCTGATCGTGTGGCTCATCGAAAACACCCACCTCGTGAGCAAGCAGCGCCTGTTTGAAGTGTATTTGAACATCATCGAGTGGGGCCCCAGCAAGTACCGCTGGCCCAGCGGCAAGCGCGGCGTGTACGGCGTGAAGGAGGCGGCCCTGTTTTATTACGGCAAGCGCCCGGGCGAGCTGAATCTGCCCGAGAGCCTGTACCTGGCCAGCATCATCCCCAAGCCCAAATACTACCGCTACTCGTTCAACAGCTACGGCAACCTGCGCACCAGTACGCGCTACTTCTTCAAGCTGATTGCCGATATTATGGTCACCAAAGGCTTGATTTCGGCGAATGACCGCGACAACCTGACCTACGGCGTGAACCTGAACGGCCCCGCCCGCGGCTACATCGTGACGGCCCGCGACACCACCCGCACCGTGTCGCCGGCCGACAGCAGCCAGTTCGAAAGCATCAACCTGATTGATTTGCTGAACACCACCAAGGCGGCCGAGGCCCCGGCCGCCGCTCCCGCCTCGCCGGGCACGGCCCCCGTTGAGGCCCCGAAAAGCAATTAAAAATTAAAAATGAAGAATTAAAAATGGGTCTTTTGACAGCATTTTTAATTCTTCATTTTTAATTTTTAATTGCTTTTCGCCGGGTGCAGCCAGCTGTTGAGCTTCATTTGCAACACCCCGAAAAAGGCTTCCTTGACGATGCCTTTCGACATTTTGGAGTTGCCGCGGGTACGGTCGGTGAAGATGATGGGCACTTCCTTGATGCGGAAGCCGAGCTGGTAGGCGCGCCATTTCATCTCAATCTGGAAAGCGTAGCCCACGAAGCGGATGTGGTCGAGGTCGATGGCCCGCAGCACCCGCGCCGTGTAGCACTTGAAGCCGGCGGTAGCGTCGCGGATGGGCATGCGGGTTACCAAGCGCACGTACCACGAGGCGTAGTACGACATGAGGACCCGCTCCATGGGCCAGTTCACCACGTTCACGCCCTGGATGTAGCGCGAGCCGATGGCCACGTCGTAGCCGTCCACGGCGCAGGCGTCGTAGAGGTGCAGCAGGTCGTCAGGGTTGTGCGAGAAGTCGGCGTCCATCTCGAACACGTAGCCGTAGTCACGGCTCAGGGCCCAGCGGAAACCGTGGATGTAGGCCGTGCCCAGGCCCTGCTTGCCGGGGCGCTCTTCCAGGAACAGGCGGCCCGGAAACTCGGCCTGCAAGCCGCGCACCACGGCCCCCGTGCCGTCGGGCGAGCCGTCGTCGATAATCAACACGTCGAAGGCCCGTGGCAGGGAAAATACTTTGCGGATAATTAGCTCCGCGTTTTCGTGCTCGTTGTAGGTAGGTATCAGGACGAGGCCATCGTTCATAGACGGTAAATATAGGGCCGAGGAAATACAAGAGAAAAAGGCCGTCTCAGGCCTGGCCGGCCAGCGTTTGCGCCGTGCGGCGGGCGTGGCGCACCACATCGGGCACGCCCACGCCGGCCTGCCAGTTGGCCACGGCCACGATGTTGGCGGCCCCCAGCGCGTCAACCGACGCGCGGGCGGGCCCGATGGCTGCATCGAACTGCGGAATGCTGCGCTCCCAATAGTAGCGCCCCTGCCACCGGGGGCCCCCGGCGATGCCGTAGAAGCGGGCCAGCTCGGCGTGAACCGCCGCCAGCTGCGCGGCTTCGGGCTGGCGGGCGGCGGCCTCGTACTGGGTGCCGCCCACGAAGGTGGTGAACAGCACCTGCCCCGCCGGCACCCGGCCGGGGTAGAGGCTGCTGGTCCAGAGCGAGCCGGCGGCGTAGGCATTTTCGGCCCTGGGGTGCAGGGCCCCGAAGCCGCGCAGCGGGTGGGCCACGGCCGTGCGGTCGTAGGCCGAGTACACCACGGCCATGGGCGGGTAGCGCACGGCGGCCAGTGCCGCGCTGGCCTGGGGGAACAAACCCGCCAGCAGCGGGGCGGCGGCGTAAGTGGGCAGCGCCAGTACCAAATGGGTGTAGGGGCCCTGCATGGACCCGGCCGCCCGTAGCGTGTACGCGCCATCGGTGGCCCGGGCCAAGTCGGTTGCCGGGGCCCCGGAGTGGTAGTGGGCAAGGCGGGCCGCTAGCGCGTCGGTGAGGGCCTGAACGCCGTTTTGGAGGGTGACGACGCGCCGCCGGCCCGCGCCTTTGCCCGCCTTGGCCAAACCGCGCAGCACTGAACCGTGCGCCTGCTCCAGGGCCGCGAGCTGCGGAAACGTGTGGCGCAGCAGCAGCTGGGCCGGGTCGCCGGCGTAAATGCCGGCCACGAACGGGTTGACGGCGTAGTCCACGATTTCCGGGCCGAAGCGCCGGGCAAAGAACTGCGCCACGGTTTCATCGGGGGCGGGGGCCCCGGCGGGTTTTAGAAATTCGCGCAGCAGCCGCCACTTGGCTTGCAGGCTGAAAAAACCGCTGCTGAGCAGAGCGGGCGGCGACCCGGGCAGCTCGCGGTAGCGGCCGCCGCGCAACACGTAGCGCCGCTGGCCCACGGCGGCCGTGTCCTGCACCTGGTCGGTGAGGCCCAGCTCATCGAACAATTCTGCCAGTTCGGAACTGAGCTGCAACGAATTGGGGCCCGCTTCAAGCACGTAGCCTTCGGGTGTGTGCAGGCTGAGCAGGTTGCCGCCGGGCCGGGTTTCGGCTTCGAATAAATCGTAGGCCGCGCCGGCTTGCTGCAAGTACCAGGCGCAGGTGAGGCCGGCAAGGCCGCCGCCGATGATGGCCGTTTTCATTTCGCAAAGGTCGGGGCCCGCCCCTAGCTTTGCCCCATGCGTGGCCCCAACAAAGCAATTTTCCTCGACCGCGACGGCGTGTTGAACGTCGAAACCGGTGATTATGTGTGGCAGCCCGACCGGTTCATCGTCAGCCCCGGCGTGCCCGGGGCCCTGGCCCGCCTCAAGGCCGCCGGCTACTACCTCGTTGTTGTCACCAATCAGGCCGGCATCGCCAAAGGCCTGTACACTGCCGCCGACGTGCAGGCTTGCCACGCCAAGCTGCAAGCTGCCTGCGGCCACGCGCTGGACGCGCTGTACTTCAGCGACAGCCACCCCAGCGTGAGCGAGTCCATCTTCCGCAAGCCCGACTCGGGGATGCTGGAAAAGGCCATTGCCCGCTTTGGCCTCGACCCGGTTCGGTGCTGGATTGTGGGCGACCGGCTGCGCGACATGGATGCTGGGGCCCGGCTCGGCGTGCGCGGCGTGCTGGTGGGCCGCACCGAAGCGGCGGACTTCACGCCCCACGTGGCCGATTTGTCCGCCGCTGCCGATTTTATTCTGAACCGGTAACCCGATTGTGCTAAAGTGCCGGACGCGAAAAGGCCAGCATTTCACGCGAAATGCTGGCCTTTTTTGTGCAGGGCCCCTGAACCTATTGGCGGGCGGCGGGTGCAGCGACGCTGGCCGTTACGGGCGAAGCCACGCGGTTGGCGGCCTTAGTGCTGGTGTAGGCAGGGCATTTAGAGTTGCACGAGCCGAGGCCCAGGGCGGTGACGCCGGCGGCCAGGAGAATAAGCTTTTTCATAAAATAATGCAAAATGGGTGAGTGCTGAACGGGGGTTGCGCCAAAGATACTCAGACCAAAGTAACGGCCGCTACTCATCGAACGGAAAAATGCAAATAATAGTACAAAGCCGTGCTACGAAGCGTAGCCCAGGATGCGCATCATGCTGGCCGCGTCCTGCGCCGGGGCGAACACAGTGTCGGTAAGGGTGCCGTCGGCGGCGCGGTCGAGGATGACGTGTTGGGGGGCCGGGATGAGGCAGTGCTTGATGCCGCCGTAGCCGCTCAGGCTTTCCTGGTAGGCCCCGGTGTGGAAAAAACCGACGTAAAGCGGCTCCTTATCGGCTGGCTTGCGCTCGGGCAAGAACACTTGGTAGAGGTGTTTTTCGGCGTTGTAATAGTCTTGCGAGTCGCAGGTGAGGCCCCCGAGTTGAATCTTCTTGTACGATTTTTTCCAGCCGTTGAGGGCCAGCAGGATGAAGCGCTGGTTCAGGGCCCAGGTATCGGGTAGGTTGGTGATGAACGAGCCGTCGATCATGTACCACAACTCCTTGTCGTTCTGAAGCTTTTCATCCAAGATCGAGTAGATGATGGCCCCGCTTTCGCCCACCGTGAAAATGCCGAACTCGGTGAAGATGTTGGGCTCGGGCACGCCTTCTTCCTGGCAGATGCGCTGGATGGTGCGCAGGATTTCGGCCACCATATACGGGTAGTCGTACTCGGGCTGGATGCTGGTTTGGATGGGCAGGCCCCCACCAATGTCGATGGTGGTGAGCGTGGGGCACACCCGGCGCAACTCGCAATACTTGTGCACGAAGCGGCTCAGCTCCGACCAGTAATAGGACGTGTCCTTGATGCCGGTGTTGATAAAGTAGTGCAGCATCGTCAACTCAAACCGCGGGTCGTCCCGGATTTTTTGTTCGTAAAGCGGCAGGGCATCGGCGTAGCGGATGCCCAGGCGCGAGGTGTAGAACTGAAAGCGTGGCTCCTCGTCGGAAGCCAGGCGCATCCCCACGTTGCACCTTTCCTTCACGTGGTCGTGGTAATACTCCACCTCGTTGGGCGAGTCCAGGATGGGCATGCAGTTCACAAAACCGTCGTTGATGAGGGCCGTAATCTCGCGCTTGTATTCTTCGACCTTGAAGCCGTTGCAGATGATGAACTTCTGCTTGTCAACCTTGCCCTCGGCGTGGAGGGTGCGGATGATGTTGGTGTCGAACCACGACGAGGTTTCGAGGTGGACGTCGTTTTTCAGGGCCTCCTCCAGCACGAAACGGAAGTGCGACGACTTGGTGCAGTACGCGTAGGAGTAGCTGCCCCGGTAGCCGGTGGCGGCGATGCCGTCGGCAAACCACTGCTTGGCCCGCTGAATCTGGGAGCCGATTTTGGGCAAGTACGTGAGGCGCAGCGGCGTGCCGTATTTTTCAACCAGGGCCATCAGGTCGATGCCGTGGAAACGCAGTTCGTCGTTTTGCACCCCGAAGTCGGCGGTGGGAAAATCGAAGGTTTGGGAAATTAGGGCTTGATAGGTATCCATTTAGGGCGAAGGAAAAACGGCGCGGGGTGCCGACCTTTGCGGCGGCGGCACAAAACTACCGCCGGGGGAAAGAAGTGTTTCCCCGCGCATCGTGACGATGGACCCAGCGACTTGGCTACGGCGGATTGTTTCCGCCGCAAGGCAGCGCTCGAAGGCGGCCCCCGGGCCCCTTGGAACGGTGCGGCCCTTTTTGCTACCCTAATATTCCCACACGATGAAACGCATTAAACTCCTGGAAGTCCGCTCCGAGCTGGGGGCCGGCACCCGCGGGGCCGGCATGGGCATCGACGCCCTGCGCGTGGCCTGCCTCAACAAAGGCTCCGACTACTTCCGCCGCTACAACTCGGTGGTCGTGCCCGACCTCAACCACGTGCTATTTGAAAAAACGCCGTTCCGCTGGGCCAAGCACATCGACGCCATCTACACCGTGCAGAAAGGCATTGCCAGCGCCGTGGAGCAGACGCTGCACTTCGGCGAGTTTCCGCTGGTGCTGGCCGGCGACCATTCCAGCGCCAACGCCACCATCGCCGGCATCAAGGCCGCTTACCCACAGAAAACACTGGGCGTCATCTGGATCGACGCCCACGCTGATTTGCACTCGCCCTACACCACGCCCAGCGGCAACGTGCACGGCATGCCCTTGGCCGCCGCCCTCGGCGAAGACAACCGGGCCCACCAGCGCAACCAGCCCGACGCCGAAACCGAGTTTTTCTGGCACCGCCTCCAAAACCTGGCCGAGCCGGGCCCCAAGCTGCGCCCCGAACACTTGGTGTACGTGGTGGTGCGCGACACCGAGGAGGAGGAGGAAGCCCTCATCGCCGAGCTGGGCATCAAGTGGATCAAGCTGCCGGAAATAAAAGAAAAAGGCTCGCGCCAGCTGGCCCGCGAGATTTACGAGCACCTGCGCTTCTGCGATTTGGTGTATATCTCGTTTGATGTGGATAGCTTGGACTCCAGCTTCAGCATCGGCACCGGCACGCCGGTAGAAGACGGCTTGTACCTGTCGGAAGCCGAGAACCTGTGCCAGGACCTGCTGGAAAACGAGCGGGTGGTGTGCTTCGAGATGGTCGAAATCAACCCCACGCTCGACAACGGCAACACGATGGCCAAAAACGCCTTCAACATCCTGGAAAAAGCCACGGATGCCATCGAGCGGCGGCTGCGGCTGGAAGACGTGCTGAGCCGGTAAGTAAAATCAGGCCCCTACCAGCGGCGGGGCCTGTTATGTATTATGGTTTTGCACAGGACGGTTTTGGTTTAAAAACTGTCGACCCATTCGGTGTAAGACGCAGCCGCTAGCACACCGATGCACTCACACAGTTTAATGGGCGACGGTCCGCTGGATTTTGTTGCCATGACAATAAGGGACGTGCGTCCTTCTGGTATTTGCCTGCCTTGTAGCGCCTTGAAGGACGCCAGCGTCATTGCCAGAATATATTTCTAGCAGCCAGGCAACCATTTCAGTGCTTGAACCGAGTGGCTAGTTAGTACTTGGCCTGCCAGTCGAGGCCAGGCCTCACACCGGGCTTCGCCTTGGCAGTGAATTTCTTGCCACTTCACTTGTAGTCGGTCTAGCATTAAACGCTCATGATCTTCTCGCCAGACTCAAGCGCCCCGAAACTCGTCCGCCGACTCTTCCCGTTGCCGCTGACTGCCCGCAGCCTACTGGCCGGCGGCAGCTTGCTCGGCGCGCGGATAGGGAGCCGTGGCGTAGCCGCCGGCCAGCCTCAACGCCAGATTAATAAATCACGCGAAGACGAGCCGAGGCCGAGGGCTTTGTCTTTCTTTTTTTTCACTTTTCCACCAACCTTTACCACCCCCAGACTGCTATGAAAAAATTTGCCAACTTCTGCCAGGTGCTGCTGGCCCTGGGCCTGGCGCAAGCCGCGCCCGCGCTGGCCAGGGCCCCCCACTCCGCTGCCGCGCAGCCGGTTGCCGCGGCGGCCAGCGCCGTGATTACCACCCCGACTCCCACCGATGTTTTTCAGGAGCCGGCCACCATTGTTATCCACGTGGCCACCACGGACAATACCCGCGGCCGGCAGGCGCAGAAAGTGGTGTTTTTCAGCAACGGTGTTAAGCTCGGGGAACAGGTGCTTTTCCGCAACCGCGCCGATACCTTCTATTTTAACTGGACGGGTGTTGCGGCGGGCAAGTACACGCTGACGGCGACCTTTACCGCTTCCAACGGGCAGGTGACGACCACGGTGCCCGTCGTCACGACCGTGAACGCCGCTGCGCCCGCCGCTGGCCCGGCCGGGGCTACCTTCTACAAAGACTGCAACTACGGCGGGGCGGCCGTGGCCCTGGCACCGGGCGATTACACCACGGCGCAACTGAAGGCCAAGGGCATTGCCGACAAAGACATTTCGTCCATTAAGGTGAGCAGCGGCTACAAAGTAGAGCTGTATAGTCAGGATAATTTTCGGGCCTTGGAAACCCTGGTGCAGGCCAACGAAGCCTGCTTGGCGTCGGGCAACGACGGCATTCCTACTTTTTGGAACGATGCTACCTCTTCGCTGCGCGTCGTGCCCGCCGCCGCGGTTCCTTTCTCGCCCTTCGTGGATATAATCAGCCCCGGCTACAATGCTACTTTTGCGGCCCCGGCCACGATTAACATCCTGATTTTTACGGGGTCGAACGACCACATTATTAGTACGGCGGAATTTTTCAGCGGCACTACGCTAATAGGCACCGTGGGCGGCAAAACCAGCGTGCTGGCGTATGGTTTCCCGGTGCAAATTCCCTTCAGCTGGAAGGGCGTGCCCGCGGGCACGTACTCCGTGACTGCCAAAGTCACGGCCCTCGACGGGGCTTCGACTACCTCGGCCCCGCTCGTCATCAAGGTAACCGGGGCGAGCAGTGCCCTTTCGGCCGCTTCCAAAACCGACTTTACGCTGCGGACCAACATGGCCACCAACAAGCTCGACGTGCTGAGCAGCTCGCCGGCCACGGTGAGCACGGTAGCCGTGTACGCCGATTCGGGCCAGCCATTGAATACTACCACCAGCGCCACTGGGTCGGTAGACATCAGCCATCTCAGCGACGGCCTGTACTACCTGGTCATTCAGGGCAGCGATGGTACGGTGCGGAAAAAGAAGCTTTTGCTTCGGCGCTAGCTAGATTTGATTGTAGTCGAACGGGTTATGCTAAAACCCCAAACCACTAGGGGTTGTGCAATAGTCAGGGGCCATCCTCCAAGTCGGAGGATGGCCCCTGACTATTGCACAACCCCATTTTTGACCCTGGCTGAGTACGGCCGCGAGAGCATTCTGGGACCAAAGCCAGCCGGTGGCTGCGCGGCGCAACCGGCGCGGTGCTTTGCCAATCGAAGGGCTAGATTTCCGGCGTTGCGGCTTTTAAGCCTCGCCTCTGGTTTCGGTAGGGCCCCCGGGCTACAGCCGCCACGTCAGGCCCAGCTGCCCGTTGCGGGGCATGCCCGGCGTCACCCAGCGCGGGGTGTCGGTGGCCGGCAAGCCGGGTAGCTGCTGCGGGGAGCCCACCAGCCCAAACGAGCGGTAGTCCGCGTTCAGCAGGTTGTTGGCCCGCCCGAACACTAGCCAGTGCCGCGTGATGGCGTACTGGGCCCGCAGGCTCACCACCGAGTAAGTGGGCAAGGGGGCCAGCGCGTTGATTTCGTCGCCCCGCAGGTATTGGGGCCCGTTCAGCACCCAGTCGATGCCCGCCGTCAGGCGCTCGTGCCACGCGTCGGCCTCCAGGGTGGCCTTCAGCAAATGCGCCGGGGTGAGGGGAATCCGATTGCCGGGCATTACCTCAATCTCGTTGTTGTCGCTCAACGGGTGGTTGGGGCTGCTGAGTTCGAGCCGGTCGCGGAACGTGGCCTGCAAATAGGTGTAGTTGACCGAGTAGCGCCACCGGCCCTGGTTTTTTCGCGCGCTCAGTTCCAGGCCCTGGCGGCGCGTGCCGCCCACGTTGGTGAAGTAGCCGCTGTTGCGGGCGGGCCCCGCGCTGACGAACAGGATGTCGTTGCGTACCTCCGTTCGGAAAACGCCGGCCGACCATTCCCAACGGCGGTATTTTCCGCGCCCGCCCGCTTCGGCCGTCTGGGCCACAACCTGGTTGAGGGGCGGGTCGGACAAGAAGCTGTTGGGCAGCCGGCAGGGGGCGTTGGGGTCAGCGCAGGTCAGCTCCACGGGGGTTGGAACCCGGGCCGAAACGGCGTAGCTGGCGTAGGCGTTAAGCTTTTCGCTGATGGCGTACACGGCCCCCGCCGACGGGTTGAATGCGGTGTAGCGGTGGTCGCCGTTCAGCGCCGTGCCCAGCTGGTCTTCCAGCATTACTCGGGACTGATTCAGCCGGCCGGCCAGCAGCACCGTCAGGTTTTTGGTCGGCACCACCGTTTCTTGCACGTACACGCTTTGGTGCCGGATGTGAATGCGCACGCCGACGTCGCTAGCGGCGTCGTAAAGGCCGCTGCCAATGGTTCCGCGGTCGGCGGTTAGTTGGCCAAGCTCGGTGGCGGAGTTGAAAACGATGTTGCCGCCGTCGTACGCCACGCCCGCGACCAGGTGGCTCTCCCGCCCGGCCAGGGCCCTGCCAACCGATAGCTGCGCGGAAGCGCCGTACCCGCGCTGCCGAGAATACGTGTAGTTGTTTATGCCCGACGTGTCGTTGGGCGCGGCCCGAACCAGGGCCCCGTCCCGGCCGCGGACGGGGTTTTGATCGTCGCCTTCCGGAATCAAAAACCCGTCGTCCGTCACTTCATAGGGGGAGAAGTCGCCGTTTATGGTTCTGGTGACGGTTTGCCGGGCGTAGGCGACGGCGTTGAGCTGCACGTCTTTGCGGATGGCGTACCCGTATTGCGCCGTGAGCAGGTTCAATCGGTTTTCGGTCCGGTCGGGGTGGGTCAGTATGGCGCGGGGCTGCTGGGCCAGCACGTCGTCGGGTATCGTGCCGTTGCCCAGCAGCCGACTGCTGCCGCCGTTGTAGCTCAGGTCGAAGGTGGCGCGCTCGCCCTTGCGGCTCAACCGGCCGTAGGCCAGCGAAGCCCGCGAGGGCGAAAAGTCGCGCCAACCCGTTTCGTTAAAATGCTGGCCGGCCGCGAAGTAGGCCCATTTCCCCCATTTCCCCCCGCCCGATACCTCCGCGTTGAAGCGCCCGAACGACCCCCCGTAGCTCGAAACGCGCAGCCCGGAGTCCGAAAAGCCGGACTTCATCTGCATCGAGAGGGCCCCGCCCAGCGCATTCAAGCCAAAAATCGGGTTGGAGCCCGACGTGAAGGTCAGTTCGGAGACGGCTAGTTTGGGAATCATGTCCCAGTTCACCACGTCGCCGAACAGCTCGTTGATGCGCACGCCGTCCTGGTACACCGCAATGCCCTGCGGCGTGCCCAGCAACGGCGAACCTTGGAAGCCCCGGAAGCTGACGTCGGGCTGCAACGGGTTGCCGCCCGGCGTGTTCAGGTGAATGCTGCCAAGGTTGTAGTTCAGGAACTCGGTCAGGTCGGTGCTTTGGCTGCGGTCGATTTGCCGGGCGCGGGCCACTTGCACCGTCATGGGCAGGCGCTGCCGGTCGAGGGCGGTGCCCGGCAGGGGCCCCACGCCCACCACTTCTACGGCATCCAACGGCACGACCCGCGCGGAATCAACCGCTTGGGCGTGCGCCGCAGCAATAAACAGTACGAGCGGCGGCAGTAAAACTATGCGCATGGCGAACTTGCCTGAGGGCGTAATCAAGAATCAAAATCGTCGAAGAAAGTCCGTGACGAGGATATAGGCACTACGCACCAATGTATTATGGGCAATATTATCTATTCGTGGCCGGAGCCACAACATTGCCGAGGAATTAAAATTTTAAACCCAAAGCCTGCCGGCGGGTAACGGGCCCCGAAATGGTGCTCCGAACTGGTGGGGCGCAACACCGAGGAAGAGGCCCTCATCGCCGAGCTGGGCATCAGGTGGATTAAGCTGCCTAAAATCAAACAAAAAGGTCCGCGCAGTGGAGCGAAGGTTTGTAGTGTGGAACGAAGGTTTGTGGTGTGGAATGAATGTTTGTGCCTCCGAAGCGGTTGGCGAGTACTCTGAAACGATTGGCGGGCACCCCAAAGCGGTTGGCGGGCGTTCCGAAGCGGTTGGCGGACGGTCGGAAGCTCTTGGCAAGTGGTCCGAAGCGGTTGGCGAGTGGTCCGAAACGGTTAGCGGGCATTGGGATGGCAGGGGCGGGGGCCGGGAAGCCAGCGTAAGCTCGGCAATACCCAATTATTCCCTACGTTTGACCCTCATATCTACCCCACCGCCTTTTACATGGACAATAACAAGCTCAACGCGCAGCTCCTGCGTGACACCGCTACCGCCAATGGCCTGCGCGCCGACCAGGTCCGCTACGCTCCCCTCGAAGCCGACATCGCCCCCCTGCGCGACGCGCACGCCGCCAACCTCGCCCAGGCCCGCACCCTCGAAGACGCCGTGATGGGCGAAACCAGCACCGACGCCACCCAACAAAAAGCCGGGGCCAAAACCCAGCTCAAGGCCCTGGCCCCGCGCCTGGCCGCCGCCCTGCAAGCCTACGCCGCCAGCACCACCAACCCCGACGAGGACCTGGCCGGCCGCGTGCGCTACGGCCGCGCCGCCATCACGCAGGCCAACGACGCCAGCTTTGCCACCACCGTCGGGGCCCTGCTGAAAGAGGCTGCCCCGCTGGCCAAAGAGCTGGCCAAGCGCGAGTTCACCGCCGACGACCTGGCCCTGACCACCCGCCAGCTGGCCCGCTTCGAGCAGAAACAGGCCAGCCAGCGCACGACGGTCGTAGCCGGCAGCACCGACCACAAAACCCTCATCGCCCTGCTGCGCCGCAACGCCGACCTCATCAAGGAAATCCGGGTGCAGCTCAAGCCCTACCAAAGCTCGCCCGCCAAGCACGCGGTTTGGCTGCGCTTCCAGGGCTACACCAAGCTCATCGTCCTCGGCCAGGGCGGCCCCAAAACCGTCCCCGCCGCCCAGCCCGCTGCCTAAGCCGCGGCCGCAACAGAAAGCCCCGCCAGTAGCTGGCGGGGCTTTTTCTCGGGTGTGTTATTTCATTAAGCAGACTACCTTGTGAAGAGTTAGTAGACTATAAATCCCACCGTTTTCTCATACTCTCAATGATTCGTCTGCTCTGCTGTGTTTTGCTACTTGCAGTCGGGGGCTGCTCCTACAAACCGGTTGCCCAACTGATCGAGGAAGGGGAAGAAACCACCGGAAAGGAAGCCATCCGGCTGTACACTCAAGCTCTTGCCAATGAGCCTACCAACGTCCGGGTATTTTGGCGGCGTGGCGACGAATATGCCAAAACGGACCAGCTAGAAAAGGCCCTTGCGGACTTTACCCAAGCCATTGCCTTAGAGCCAACCTACAATGCCGGGTGCCTTTTCGGTGACCGAGGGGAAGTGTTTGAGGCGAAAAACAACCTGCCCGAAGCCATCCGGGACTACACCACTGCCCTGGCTGTTTGCCGCAGAACGCTTTCGCCTGACCTGCCCTCCACGCCGATGGAGAACTTCTACTTCTATCGGGGCCGGGCCCGACTGAAGGCTGGCGACACCACTGCCGCGCTCGTGGACACGGACAGCGCTATCTTCTATTACGGTAAGTTCCCGAGAGCCCACTACCAACGCGCCCGACTGGCCGTCATCCGGGGGGACTACGGACGCGCCCTAGCCGATTACCAAGTGGGTTCTTTGGTGCCTGAAGACGCAGCGGATGAAGAATTTGTAGACGACGTGTTTTACTTGGGCCTACTGAAATTCAAGCGACAGGATTCCACTTATTGTGCTTATTGGGCAGCTGCTGCACAGCATCACCAAAAAAAGGCGAAAGTATACCTCGCGAAGTATTGCCAAGCGGGCGGTCGAAAGTGAAAGTTTAACCCTTTTCCTAAACTATTAATCTAAATTAGTGATTAATTCTATATAAAGTAAAAATAGAACTTGTTAGGTAGACCCGAGCTTGAAAAAATCGTCTACTAATTAAAGTTCAAGCAATTCTGTACGAACACGAGTTTCGTTAATGCAAATCAAAAAGCCCCGCCAGACACTGGCGGGGCTTTTGGTTACTTCAGGTTTCGGTGGGTTATTTGTCCGGCTGGCGCGGGCGTCCCTAGCGCTTTGCTGACCCCATTTTCCCCTACGCCGGGGCCGTACCCAGCCCGGTGCGGGCAACAGGCAAGCTTGCCTCAGTATTTGCTGATGAACGCGTAGGCCCCCAGCGTGTAGGCCGGGGCCGACGAGAAGTGGTCGCCGCCCCGAATCGGGTGCAGCTCCACCTGCGTGGCCCCGCGCTTCTGCATAGCGTCGTAAGCGTCCTGCGAGTTGAAGAAGGGCACGTAATCGTCGGCCGTGCCGTGGAACAGCGCCAGCGGGGCCCGGGGCTTCCAGTCGTAAATGTCGTTGTCGGCCAGGGCGGCGGCGAGCGGGGCGTCGGCATTATCCAGCACGGCCCGGCGAAAGGTATCGGCAAACAATTGGCCCTGCTGGGCGGGCACCAGCGCGAACGGGTCGGCTTGCAGCCGCGTGGCGTAGGGCTCTTGGTAATAAAAGGAATACGGCCGGTTCAGGGCGTAGATGCGGTCGTAGGTGCGCAGCACCCACACGTAGGTACCCAGGAAGCCGAGCGGCTGCGCAGCCCCCAGCACGTAGCGGGCGAAGGCCGTTTTGTGGTAGGCCCCCGCGCCGGGCGCGCTGGCCGTCACGGGCAGCGTGGCGGCGTATTTTTCCTCCAGCAGCTTGTGCAGGGCCATGGTGGCGTAGCCGCCCTCGGAGTAGCCGAGCAGGAAGTTTTTCTGGTTGACGCCCACGCCTTGCTGCTGGCAGAACTCGCGCGTGGCCCGCAGCATGTCGGCCGACGCCGAGGCCAGCGAGGCGGCGTGCTCGTAGGGGTGGGGCAGGGCTTTGGAGGCCCCGTAGCCCAGGTAGTCGGGGGCCGACACCACGTAGCCCGCCGCCGCCAGCACCGACACCAGCGACCACACGTCGCTGCCCGGGGCGTAGTAGGAAGGGGCCTGGCTTTCGCTGCCGGGCTCCAGGGTGCCGTGCTGGTAGCTGAGCACCGGCAGGGCCCCCGCGCCCACCGGCACCAGTGCCGCCCCGGAGGCGGTGGTTTCCTGCCCCTCGGGCGTGTGGGTGCGGTAGGTGAGGCGGTACACCCGCACGGAGTAGCGCGCCAGGCCGCTCGCCAGCGGCACGCCCTGCACGCGGCCGGCCAGGGTGGCGGCGCTGTACTCGCCCACCAGCGTGCTGCCCGTCAGGGCCGGCGCGTCGGCGGCCGTGGCGGGGGCAACGGGGTCAGGGGCGTTGGTTTTGCAGGCCGGGGCGGCCAGCAAGACCACAGACAGCCACAGCAAACGATATTTTAACGCCGGCCGCGCTGGGGCCCTGAAACGAAATATGGACACGTAGAAAGCTTTAAAATAGAAAAGTAAACCGGCCTCCTAACACTGGCCGGCGGCAGCGGCGTTCCGGCCCGGCGGTCAAAACGGCGCCCCGGTGGCTGCAAAACGCCCGCCCGCGGCCACCGGGGCCCACCGGCCTCGCCGTACCTTTGCCGGCGTGCAACAGCTAGAACAAGACCTCAAAACCGCGCTGCAATCCGCCGCCCGGGCCGTTTTCAACGTCGAAGTACCGCTCGCCAGCCTTTCGCTCCAGCCCACGCGCAAGGAGTTCGCCGGCAGCTTCACCCTCGTCACCTTTCCGCTCACCAAAACGCTGGGCCAGGGCCCCGAGCCCATCGGCCGGGCCCTAGGCGAATGGCTGACCGCCCACGAGCCCCGCGTGAGCGGCTTCAACGTGGTAAAGGGCTTCCTCAACCTCGAAATCGCCGACGCCGAGTGGCTAAAGCTGTTCGCCGAACTGCAACAGCGGCCGGCTGCCGCGCCGGTTTCCACCGACGGCCCCCGGCGCGTGGTGGTCGAATATTCTTCGCCCAATACCAACAAGCCCCTGCACCTGGGGCACTTGCGCAACAACTTCCTGGGCTACTCGGTGGCCGAAATCCTGAAAGCCACCGGGGCCACCGTTGCCAAAGTGAACTTGGTGAACGACCGGGGCATCCACATCTGCAAGTCGATGCTGGGCTACCAGCGCTTCGGCCACAACGAAACGCCTGAAAGCGCCGGCCGCAAGGGCGACCATTTGGTGGGCCATTATTACGTGCTGTTCGAGAAGCACTACCGCGAGGAAGTGCGCCAGCTCGAAGCCGAAGGCGTGGCCCCCGACGTGGCCAAGCGCCAGGCCCCGCTGATGCTCGACGCCCAGCAGATGCTGCAACAATGGGAAGCCGGCGACGCGGAAGTGGTGGCCCTATGGCGGCAGATGAACGGCTGGGTGTACGAGGGCCACAACGCCACGTACCAGGCTATTGGCGTCGATTTTGACAAGTTTTACTACGAATCCGGCACCTACCTACTGGGCAAGGAACGGGTGGAGGAAGGCCTTTCAACCGGCGTGTTTTTCAGTAAAGAAAACGGCTCGGTATGGGTCGATTTGCAAGCCGAGGGCCTGGACGAAAAGCTCCTGCTGCGCGCCGACGGTACCAGCGTGTACATGACCCAGGACCTGGGCACGGCCGAGCTGAAGTACCAGGATTTTGGCTACGATTCGAGCATCTATGTCATCGCCGATGAGCAAAACTACCACATGCAGGTGCTGCAAGCCACGCTCGGCAAGCTGGGCAAGCCTTACGCTGCGGCCATCCACCACCTCAGCTACGGCATGGTGGACCTGCCCACCGGCAAGATGAAAACCCGCGAAGGCACCGTGGTCGATGCCGACGAGCTGGTGCGCGAAGTGGAAGAAGCCGCCCAGGCCGCCACCCTCGAAAAAGGCAAAACCGAGGGCCTCACCGACAACGAGCTGGCCGAGCTGTACCACCAGTTGGGCCTGGGGGCCCTCAAGTACTACCTGCTGAAAGTAGACCCCAAGAAGCGCATGCTCTTCAACCCCGCCGAGTCGGTGCGGCTGGAGGGCGACACGGGGCCCTTCATTCAGTATTCCTACGCCCGCATCGCCGCCATCCTGCGGCGGGCGGCGGAGGAAAACGTAACCGAAGCCAACGACTTCAGCGGCCTGGCCGCGCTGCACCCCGCCGAGCGCGAAATGGTGCAGGAGCTGGCGCGCTACCCCGCCGTGGTGGCCGAAGCGGCCCGGTCGCTGTCGCCGGCCGTGGTGGCGCAATACGCCTACGACGTGGCCAAGGCTTACAACCGCTTCTACACGGTGCGGGAGTTGCGCATTTTCGATAACCCCGACGCCGACGCCGCGAAAAAAGCCTTCCGGGTGGCCCTGTCAGCCAAAACCGCCGACACGATAAAAACGTCGCTGGGCCTGCTGGGCATCCAGGTGCCCGAGCGGATGTAGTTTGGGCCGGGCGGCCGGCTTTTCGCCGGCTGCCCGGTAATCGCTGGGGCATTGAGGGCCCCCGCCAACGATTCAACGATTAGCGGGCGGCCGGCGAAAAGCCGGTCGCCCGCCGCCAATCTTTAACAACCATGAACAGCGTCGCCGTTTACTGCGGCTCCAGTGCCGGAGCCAACCCCGCTTACGTCGCTCAGGCCCAGGCCCTGGGGGCCGTTCTGGCCGCCCAAAACCTCACGCTGGTGTACGGCGGCGGCCGCGTGGGCCTAATGGGGGCCCTGGCCGATGCGGTGCTGGCCCACGGCGGCAAAGTCGTGGGCGTAATTCCCGGGTTTTTAGACGATAAAGAACTGGCCCATAAGGGTTGCACCGAGCTGCACGTGGTGGGCTCGATGCACGAGCGCAAGCTGCTGATGGCCGACCGCGCCGACGCCTTCATTGCCATGCCCGGCGGCTATGGCACACTTGAAGAACTGTTCGAAGTCCTCACCTGGGGCCAGCTCGGCCTGCACCGCAAGCCGGTGGGCCTGCTGAACGTGGCCGGCTACTACGACCACCTGCTGTTGGCCCTCGACCGGATGCGCGACGACCAGCTGCTGCGCGCCGAAAACCGCGCCGCCCTGCTGCAAGACGACAGCCCCGCCGGCCTGCTCGCCCAGTTGGCCGCCTACCGCCCGGCCCCAGTCGAAAAATGGCTCAATCCGAGCACTACTTAGCGCCGTAAGCAGCCAGCCGGAAACCTTGGGGCCGCCGCGCCGGTTGGCTCGGTAATTTCCTCACCTTACACCTTTTACATTTTACACAACTCTCATGAAAAACCCTTTGTTGTCCCTGCTGGGCCTGGGCGCGCTGGCCGTCGCCAGCCTCTCGGCCATGACCATCGCCACCCCATCCAAAATGGAAACTGCCGCCCCCGCACCCGCCACCGTGTACGATTTCACCGTCAAAACCATCGACGGCGAAGACGTGAAGCTGAGCCAGTACAAAGGCAAAAAGCTGCTTATCGTGAACACCGCCTCCAAGTGCGGCTACACCCCGCAGTACAAGGAATTGGAAGAGTTGTCGAAAAAGTACGGCAATAAGGTGACCGTGCTGGGCTTCCCATCGAACAGCTTCAACCAGGAGCTGGATTCGAACGCCGAAGTGGCTTCGTTCTGCGAGAAAAACTACGGCGTGACCTTCCCGCTGTTTCAGACCGTGGCTGTAAAAGGCGACGACGCCACACCGCTCTACAAGTTCCTGGCCGACAAGACCAAGAACGGCGCGGTAAGCGACGCCCCCAGCTGGAATTTCTGCAAGTATCTGGTCGATGCCCAGGGCCACGTGGTCAAGTTTTATTCTTCGAAGGTGACGCCGCTGAGCGACGAGCTGGTGGCCGACATCACGGCCAAGTAATTTCTGTTTGCCGTGGCACGGCTTTCAAGAACGTCATGCTGAGCTTGCCGAAGCATCTCTCCCGCTCACTAATCATGGATTACTGCTGCGGGAGAGATGCTTCGGCAGGCTCAGCATGACGTTCTTTTGTTTTTAGTTTCTTCCCCATTTTCGCACCTGCTCATGTCGCCCTGGATTTCCGCTTTCCGCCCGCGCACCTTGCCCCTGGCCTTGGCCAGTATTCTCACTGGCGGCTTTCTAGCAGCGGCGGCGGGCCATTTTAATGGCCCCGTGGTGGCCCTGGCGGCCCTCACCACCGTCCTGCTCCAAATCCTCAGCAATCTCGCCAACGACTACGGCGACTCGCAAAACGGGGCCGACAGCGTGTACCGCGAGGGCCCCCAGCGCGCCGTGCAAAGCGGGGCCATCACCCCGGCGCAGATGAAGCGCGGGATGGTGATTTGCGGCCTGCTGGCCTTTGCCAGCGGGCTGGCGCTGCTGTGGGTGGCCCTGGGCGCGGCCGGCGCGGGCCTGCTGCTGGGCTTTCTGGCGCTGGGCCTGGCCGCCATTTGGGCGGCGGTGAACTACACGGCCGGGGCCCGGCCTTACGGCTATGCAGGCCTGGGCGACGTGTCGGTATTTCTGTTTTTTGGCCTCGTGGGCGTGTGCGGTACTTATTTCCTGCAAGCCCGGGCGCTGCCGCTGGCCGTGCTGCTGCCCGCCGCCGCGCTGGGCTGCTTTGCCACGGCGGTGCTGAACGTCAACAACATCCGCGACATCAAGTCCGACGTGCTGGCCGGCAAAATTACCATTCCCGTGCGGCTGGGGGCCCGGCACGCCCGGCGCTACCACTGGCTGCTGCTGGTGCTCGGGCTGGGCTGCGCCACGGTGTTTGTGGCCCTCACGTACCACTCGCCGTGGCAGTGGCTGTTCGTGCTGGCCGCGCCGCTGTTCCTGTTCAATGCCGTGCAAGTGTGGCAACGCCAGGAGTCGATGCAAATCGACCCGCTGCTGAAGCAAATGGCGCTGAGCACGTTGGTATTCACGGTGCTGTTTGGGGTGGGGCAGGTGGTGTAAATTGGTTGCAAACAACACATAATTTAGTAATCGAGATACGCGCAATCCAATGGCTTATTATATCGACTTATTTTCCCCAGAAACTTATAAAGCCTTCTCCGTATCCGACCAAACCATTTCTGGCTTTCGAGAGCGACAAAAAAGTATTGCGGCAAATATTAAAATTGGTGATAAGCTTATTTGTTACGTAACTAAGTTATCCAGATGGATTGGCGTCTTGGAAGTAACCAGCGAATATTTTATTGACAAAACTTCTATTTTCATAGAAGTAGATGACCCTTTTGTGATTCGTTTCAAAGTAAAAGTTCGTTCATGGTTGCCGCTTGAACAAGCAATACCGGTGACCAATGAACTATGCTGGAATACTCTGTCATTTACAAAGATGCTTCATAAAGGCAGTACTGCTTGGACCGGAATGGTCCGAGGTAGCCTGCGTAAAATAGAAGACAAAGACGGAAAATTTCTAGAGCAAATTCTTGCAACGCAAACTAAAAATCCGAAAGTGTTTGCTTACGAGCATACTGCCAGCAGCGCGGCGAATACAGCCACCGTAAAAACGCAGGCCAGTGGTGACGTTACGGTCGCTATCCCTGAAAATGAAGAAAATTTACTCCCAATTACGCAAGTCGGTACGCATCGGGACTCAATTAAAATTCAAGCGCTATTGGCCCAAATAGGGGAGCGTATGAATCTCAAAATTTGGCTGCCTCGCAATGATAGACAACGTGTATTAGATGTTTGGAAGCCTAAATCTAGCTGCTTGTTGGATAGCTTGCCCCTGAACTATGATAATGCTACATTAAAGACGATTGAAAATATCGATGTACTGTGGGTAAGAGGGAGGTCAATAGTGCGTGCGTTTGAAGTGGAGCACACAACTTCTATTTATTCCGGAATCTTGCGAATGGCCGATTTGATGGCATTACAGCCCAATCTTAACATATCGGCTCATATTGTTGCGCCCACTGAGCGACGCGGTAAGGTCATGGAGGAAATATCCAGGCCAGTATTTGCCCTCCTTGAAAAAGGCCCTCTGTCCGCTTCTTGCACATTTATTTCATACGAATCAGTTACCGAATTATCCAAAGAGAAAAGATTGGAGTATATGACAGATTCTGTTTTAGAAGAATATATTGAATACGCTGAAGATTCTGGTTTGTGAAAAAATATTTACGGGCTAAAGGCGTCTTTGTAGCAGCTTGAATACTTCAGGTAGACATTCCTTCTGTAATTAACCTTTCCCTGCCATGCCCCAAACCGTTTTCATTACCGGCACTTCCACCGGCATCGGCGCGGCCACCGTGCGCCTGTTTGCTCAACACGGCTGGCAAGTGGCCGCCACCATGCGCAACCCCGCCGATGCTAGGTTCGACGATTTGCCCAACGTGCGCGTCTACGCCCTCGACGTGACCGATGCCGCCGCCGCGCCGCGCGTTATCCAGCAGGCCCACGCCGACTTTGGTGGGCTCGACGTGCTCATCAACAACGCGGGCTACGGGCTGGTGGGGCCCTTTGAAATGGCCACCGACGAGCAGATTCAGCAGCAGTTTGCCACCAACGTGTTCGGCGTGTTCGCCGTGACGCGGGCGGCGCTGCCCTTGCTGCGGGCCCAAAAATCGGGCGTTATCATCAACGTCACGTCGGTGGGCGGGCGCACGGCCTTCCCGATGAACTCGCTCTACCACGCCACCAAGTTCGGGCTGGACGGCTTTTCGGAGTCGCTGTGGTACGAATTAGCTCCGTTCGGCATTCACGTGAAAGTGGTGGCCCCCGGCGGCGTCGCCACCGACTTCGCCACCCGCTCGCTCCGGATGACCATCGACCCCGCCGACGACCACGACCCCTACGCCAGCCAGGTCCGCAGCGTGCTACAAGCCTTCGGTGAGCGCGGGGGCTCAAATTCCACCGCCGAGCAAATCGCCGAAGTCATCTACACCGCTGCCACCGATGGCACCGCGCAGTTGCGTTACATTGCTGGGGCCGATGCACAGGGCCTGCTGGCCACCAAAGCCCAAATGAGCGAGGGTGACTTCGCGGCGATGATCCAGCAGAATTTTGGAATAAAATAAAAGAACTGGGCCGTTGGCAACAAACGCAAAGCCGCCGCTGCTTCAGCAACGGCGGCTTTGCGTTCATTGCCAGTGAGGCTATTCTCCGCTCGCCGCCGGCGGCACAGCAGGCGTTGCGGCCCCTCCTTCCGGTTTGGGGCCCCGGTTTCGGTCGCGGCCACCGCGGCTGCGGCGACGCTCGCCATCGGGCCGGGTTTCGCCCTCGGCGCGGGGCGGGCGGGGCTCGTCTTCGGGGCGGGGCTCGCGCGGCGGGCGGTTTTCTCCTTCCGGTCGGGGCCGGCGCTCGGGGCGGGCGTCGCCTTCGGCTCGCGGCGGGCGTTGGTAGGGCACGGGCGGTGCTTGGCCCGCGTCGAGGGCTGCCAGGGCGTTTTTGGCGTTAGCCAGGCGCTCCTGGTGCTTCGGGTCTTTAGGGTCGGGGGCGTCGCGGCGGGGCGGCCGGCCGCCGTCGGGGGCCCTGTCGCGGCCGCCACCGCCTTCGCGGCGTGGACCACTTTCGCGGGGGGGCCCACCGAAACCACCGCTCCGGCCGCCGCCACTGCCGCCCCGGGCGGGCCGGCCACCAATTTTGCCGCCCAGGCCAGCGAAACGCTTGGGGTCGAACTCGGGCGCGGGGCCCAGGCCCAACTCCTCGGTGATGCTGCGCTTCTCCAGGTCGCGCTCGATGAGCTTTTCAATCTTCACCACCCGGTCCTGGTCCTGGTCGGAGATGAAGGTGATGGCCGTGCCCTTGGTGGCAGCGCGGGCCGTGCGGCCGATCCGGTGCACATAGTCTTCGGCCGCCCTCGGAATGTCGTAGTTCACCACGTGGCTCAGGCTGTCGATGTCGATGCCGCGGCTGAGCACGTCGGTGGCTACCAGGATCGGGAACTGCTTGTTTTTGAAGGCCCGCATGATTTCCTCGCGTTCTTCCTGGGTGCGGTCGGAGCTGATGCCCCGGGCCTCCACGCCGAGCTTGTTCACGGCTTTCACGATGCCGCCCACGGCCGCTTTTTGGCTCGTAAACAGCACCATGCTCTGCACGTCCTGCGTTTTGATGATGTGCTCTAGCACGTAGATTTTCTGGCGGTCGAAGGCCATGTACAGCTGCTGGTCGATGCCGGCGGCGGGCTTCGACACGGCCAGGCGGATTTCCTCCGGGTTCCGGAGGATTTGCTGCGAGAAGTCGCGGATTTTGCTGGGCATCGTGGCCGAGAACAGCAGCGTCTGCCGCTCCTTGGGCAGCTGGCGCACGATGTTCAGGATGTCGTCCGAAAAGCCCATGTCCATCATCTTATCCGCCTCGTCCAGCACCAAGTACTTGATTTGGTCGAACTTCACGTAGCCCATTTGCAGGTGGGCGATGAGGCGGCCCGGCGTGGCGATGATGATGTCGGCCCCGCTCGTCAGGGCCCGCTTTTGCTGCTCCCAGCCCTCGCTTTTGCCGCCGCCGTAGATGGCGATGCTGCTGGCTTCGACGTAGTAGCCGAAGCCCATCACTTGCTCGTCGATTTGGGTGGCCAGCTCGCGGGTGGGCACCAGAATGAGGGTGGTGGTGTGGCCGTGCTTGGCGTGCGAAATCTTGTCGAGCAGCGGCAGCAGGTAGGCAGCGGTTTTGCCGGTGCCGGTCTGGGCGCAGGCAATCAGGTCTTTGCCTTCGAGGATTTTGGGGATGGCCTGCTCCTGCACGGGCGTGGCCTGCTGGTAGTTCATGGCGTCCACGCCGGCCAGAAGGTCGTCGTGGAGGTTAAATTCGTGAAAAGTCAAGGTTCAGCTTGTTTGGAGTGAATACTGGGCTGACCTTGGTTCATTGGCCAGCAAACCGCTTGATTTGGAGTAAAGATACGGCGCGACCTCAACCGAAAGACCGCGCCGCCCGTGCCATCCGGTGGGCGGCCGCGACAGCAAAGAGGATTGATTTTATAGAAATAAAAATATATATTTGATTATTAAACCAAAAAACCTTAATCAGAATAGCGAACGAGCTGCTTTCTGACCTTGAAAGCGCCATTGCTGGCTCTTGTTTGTATGAAAAGCGCACGGTATTGCGGTGGGGTGTTGCTGGTGGGCGGGCTGCTGGGCCCCGCCGCGGCGCGGGCCCAAGACATGCCCAAGGGGTTCGACTTGCTGGCCGAGGTGGGCCAGGGCTTCAGCCACCCCCGCGGCGGGGATGCCCTGTACCTGGCCACGCTGCAAGTGGTGCCGCAGGTGACGGTGGTGCCCGAACGCCTCCGCGCCGGGCTCGTGCTCGGGGCCTTTTACCCGGGCACGCACGCCGGGGCCCTGGCCGGGGGGCGCCTCACGCTCAAAGTCATTCAGGGCCCCAGCTTCTTGCTGGCCAGCTCGTTCCACGTCGATTTGCAAGGTGAATACTTGCCGGTGGTTTGGACGGGCGCTGACACCTGGCGGCAGTGGGTGGGGGCCGGCATTGGCATCGAAACGAGTAACCTGTTGGGACTGGCGTTTCGGGTGCACCGCGACTTTCACACGCCCGCCACCTACGGCCAGCTGGCCGTGTATTTCAACCTGAGACACAAGCGGACGTTGCCCCGGCCCGACCTGTAACTTGCCGGTTGGAGCGGTTTCCAGGTCTGTGCACAGTTTCAAAGATTAGTTAGGAATTAAAAATTAAAGATTTGAAAACCAGCGTGTTTAATTCTTGAATCTTCACTTTCAACGCAGTACGTAAGACGTATACCAAGGCGAAAGCCGCGTTAATTACATGGGCAAGACAGCGTTAGTTATCAGCGGCGGGGGCTCGAAGGGGGCCTTCGCGGTGGGGGCCCTGAAGTACATTCACGCGCAGGTGCGGCCCATCGATCAGTTCGACGTGTACTGCGGCACCAGCACGGGCTCGCTCATCGCGCCGCTGGCCATGTGCGGCGAAATCGCGCTGCTCGAAACCCAGTACACGACGTTGAGGCAGAACGACTTGCTGATCCTGGGCTCGGCCGCTAACCTGGCCCTGGCCGTGTCGCTGCACGACGCCACGCCCCTGAAAAACAAAATCAACGAGCTGCTGACAGATGCGCGGTTTCAGCGCATCAGCGCGGCGGCGGCCCCGCTCTTTCTGGCCACGGTGTGCCTGCAAACCGAGCAGCTGGTGTACTGGGCCACCAAGGCCCCGGTTGCCGCGTCGCCCAACTACGACGTGCAGGCCGTTGCCACGGCCACCGACTTGCGCCGGGCCATGCTGGCGTCGGCTTGCCAGCCGGTGTTCATGCAGCCGGTGGAGGTGCGGCCCGGCGCGCAGCCCGTGCGCCAGTACGCCGATGGCGGCGTGCGCGAGCCCACGCCGCTGCAAGCGGCCATCGACCAAGGCGCGGAAACCATCATTGCCATCACGTTGGCCCCGCGCCAGCCGCCCGACGACGACACGAAGCTGACGCAGGCTTTCCAGATTCTTCAGCGCACGCTGGATCTGTACGGCGAGGACGTGGGCTCGAACGACTACCGGCTGGCCCGGCTTTACCAGCAGGGCAACGCGTATTTGCAGCAGGCGCGCGCCCAGCTGTTGGCGCAGGGCGCGGCCCCGGCGCTCGTGCAGGCCGCTTTCGACCAGCCGGCCAACCCGTTCGCGGGCACGGCCGTCACCGCTATTCACGAGATTCGGCCCCAGGTTAAGCTCGTAGAAGGGGGCCCCGGGGGCCTCACGTTCGACCCCGTGGCGATGCGGGGCATGCTCGACAAAGGCTTTGCCCAGGCCAAGGCGTACTTTGAGGCGCTGCCCGGCGGCCTGCTGGTGTAACGCGAAGCGGGCGAAAGCCGTGGCCGTGCCGCTGCCGCCCCACCAGCAAAAAAGGCCACGTAGCCCTCCTTCATGCCATCCCTCGACCGTTTTTCCGCCCAGGCGGCCGCCTACGCCCGCTTCCGCATCGGCTACCCGGCCGCGCTTTACGAGTGGCTTTTGCCCCAGGTGCCCGGCCGCCGGCGGGCCTGGGACTGCGCCACCGGCAACGGCCAGGTGGCCGTGGTGCTGGCCAATCATTTCGAAAGCGTTTTGGCAACGGACCTGAGCCAGCAGCAGCTCGACAACGCCGTGCAGCGGCCCAACATTTGGTATCAGCTTGCCCCGGCCGAAAATACGCCGTTGCACGACTCGTCCATCGACCTGATTACCGTGGCCCAGGCCGTGCATTGGTTCGATACAGCGGCCTACCATCGCGAGGTGCGCCGCGTGGCCGGGCCGGGCGCGGTGCTGGCCGAGTGGGGCTACGGCTTGGCGCAAATTAGCCCGGAAATCGACCCGCTCGTCCAGCATTTTTACCGCGAGACGATGGGCCCCTACTGGGACGAAAACCGCTGGCACATCGACGACGAATACGCCCGGCTGCCGTTCCCATTCGGCGGGGTGCGGCGGGGCCATTTCGCCGAGCGGCGGCACTGGTCGGCCGCGTGGTTTTTGGATTACCTGCGCACGTGGTCGAGCGTGCAACGCTACCAAAAACAGCACGGTACCGACCCGGTAGCGCTGGTAGCAGACGAGTTGATGCACCGCTGGGGCCCTGGCGAACGGGAGGTTGTATTTCCGATATTTGCCCGGACAGGATCGGTTTAACACGGAAAAATACCAACACGATTATGGCCTTTGTTTTGCTACTCTAACGGGTATTACCAAATTATTTTATTGTCTCAAAGACGTGATTTGCAAATAAATACAGTTTTTACAGATTATAAGGTTTTGGCATTAAGGCAGTGTTATGTTATTATTGACAAAATAACCTATCCCATTTTATTGCACAATTATTTTACGCTGCTATGAATAAGTCCACCGCCAGAGCGGCCGAACCTGAACTGTTCGCGCCCTTCGAAGATGCTCCCGCTACCGACCTGATAACCACGCCCGCGCCGGCCAAAAAGGCGGCGAAAGCCATTAGGGCCCCCCGGGGCCCTCAGGCAAAGCCCGCCGCGCCGCCCGCCGCCCCCGAGGCTCCGGCCGAGGCCAGCCACTTGGGGGCCACGGCCACCAACGACGTGCCGACCGCCGAGGCCGGTTCGCCCGCCGCCGTGCCGCCCGACCGCCTCGACCAGATTTTCGACGGCCTCCGGCAAAAATCCACCGCCAAGCAAGCCATTTACCGCAATACACAGGCGGCCTTTGATTGCCTGCGCCTGGTGTCGCAGGAGCTGGTGAAGGAGCTAAACAGCAAGCGCCCGCCCCTGGATGCGAGCGTTGTGATTGAGTACCGTTCCATTAACGAGCTGGAGTTTCACGTCCGGTTTTCGGGCGATTTGCTGGTGTTCGTGATGCACTCCAACATCGTTACGTTTCCCGACGACTACGGGCCCATGCCGAGTGCTTACGTGGGGGCCGACTTTCAGCGGCGTTTCTTCGGCCACATCATGGCGTATAACTTCATGGCCGACAGCATCAAGTACCAGCGCATGAACGACCCGGGCTACCTCGTGGGCCGCCTGCTCGTCAACATCGACAACCACTACTACCTCGAAGGCGTGCAGCAACTAGAGCTGCCCCACAACGACATGTCGGACAACTTGGTGACGCCCGCAATGATGCGTCTGTTCGTGGAAAGCGCTATGATTGCCGCCGTCAACAACGACCTGATTGCCCCGCCGCTGCCCGAAATCCAGCGCATCAACGTCAAACAAAAACTGGAAAACCAGCAGGTGAGCCGCGGCAGCAAGGTGGGCTTCAGCTTCTCGCACCAGCAGGCATTTTAGGTTGGTGCCTGGTTGGTGGGGCCTGCGGCTTGGTTATTAGTGCTTGGGCCCCTGTTGTCATTGCGAGGAGGAACGACATTCCGCGCATCAAGCGGCGGCAATCTTTCCTCCGGTTAGCACGGCTTGCGTCATTCTCCACCGAGCCAAGCAAGCCGAAGGAAAGATTGCCGCGCTCCACTTCCGTTGCGCTCGCAAGGACACCAGGGCCCCAAGCACCACCAACCAGGCACCAAAAGCTAAGCGCCGTAACCCACCTTCCGGCGCACCTTGGCCAGCACCCCGGCCCCGTACTCCTGGGCGCGCTGGGCCCCAATGGCCAGCTGCTTATCGATTTCCGGCAGGTTGCTCATGTAGAAGGCAAACCGCTCGCGCTCAACGGCAAAGCGCTGCAAAATCAGTTCGTACAGGGCCTGCTTGGCGCTGCCGTAGCCGTAGCCGCCGGCCTGGTAGCGCTGGCGCATAGCGGCCGTTTCGGCGGGCGAAGCCAGCAATGAGTAGAGTTTGAACGTCACGTCGGTGGCGGGGTCCTTGGGGTCGGCCAGGTCCTTGCCGTCGGAAATGATTTTGCGAATAACTTTCTGCAACTCCTTCTCTGGCAAGAAGATGTCGATGATGTTGCCGTAACTTTTGCTCATCTTCAAGCCGTCGGTGCCGGGAATGGTCATCAGTTCGGCGTCGACGCGGGCATGGGGCGGCACCAGCGTATCGCCGTAGCGGCTGTTAAAGGCTTGGGCGATGTCGCGGGCGATTTCGAGGTGCTGGATTTGGTCCTTGCCCACGGGCACGATATCGGCGTCGTAGAGCAGAATGTCGGCCGCCATCAGCACCGGATAAATGAAAACGCCGGCGTTGACTTCTGACAGCCGGTCCAGTTTGTCCTTAAAGCTGTGCGCGTTGGCCAGCATCGGGTAAGGCGTGAAGCAGTTCAGGTACCAGGTTAGCTCAGTCACCTGCGGCACGTCGGACTGCCGATAGAACAGGTTTTTTTCGGTGTCGAAGCCGCAGGCCAGCCAAGCTGCGGCCACGGCGTAGGTATTTTGGCGTAGCACATCCGGGTCGCGCACGGTGGTGAGCGAATGCAAATCGGCGATGAAATACAGCGACTCGTTGGCCGGGTTTCTCGACAGCTCGATGGCCGGGAGGATGGCCCCGAGCAAGTTGCCCAAGTGCGGGCGGCCGGTGCTTTGGATGCCGGTGAGGATGCGGGACATGAGAAAAATTAAGGTTTGAGGCGCACGCCCTGGTTGTAGGCCCGCACCAGGTCAGGAAGTTGGGCCCGGGTGATGCTGTTGCCAACCAATTGCCGCTGCAATATTGGGTCGCCGGTAAACAGGCCCGCCACGAGCGGGCTCAGGGCCTGCTGGGCCTCGATGCCGGGCGTGCGCTTGGGGCTATACACGAAGAAAGCGCTGGACCCGCGCTTGCGCAGCACGGCCAGTGTGATGTGGGCCTTGATGGGGCCCATCGGGGTGACGTAGTAGTAATAGAACAGCTCCACGGGACCGCCCGCTACCACGGTTTCCAGCAGTACGGGGTCGGTAAATTTTGCGTCGAAGCCCGCACGCAGCCGGAAGCCCTCTTGCCGTGCAAACGCGTGGCCCCCAACGGTGAAAGCCGCCACCTGGGCGGTGCGAAAGCTGCGCTCCTGGCCGTTTTTGATGCCGACCATCGCGCCGGGCTTGTCGTCTTCGGCTAGCAGCAATTTCAAGTCAGCGTCGCCCTGGGCCCCACTGGAGAGTTGGTAGTGGCCGGGCGCAAAAATGAATTGGGCGCGCGCGAAGCCGGGCAATAAAATAGCGACGGCAACAAGCAGCATAACAGGGCTGCGCATAAAGAATAAATTCAATAACCAACAGGGTAAACAGCGCCTTGGGTCGTGTTGCAAGATTATGTAGTCCAACTAGCACTTGGCTTGGCTACAAATAAACTACGCCCGCCGAGCCGAGACGCCTATTGTTCGAGCCTGGGGTAACGTTCGGGCGGCAAGTACGACACGCCAGTATTGAGCGAGTGAATGAGGTCGGGAAGCGTGGCGTAGGTTAGGCGCTTCTCGTCTAGGTACTTCAGCAGGTCGGGCCGGGCGGCCAGGTAGGGGCGCAACAGCTCTCGAAACCGCTTCAGGTTGCCCTGCACCAAGGTGAAGGTCGGAATATCGGCGCGGCGCAGCAGGTAATACTGTATTTCACTGCTGCCACCGTTCGTCATGATGCCCCCACTGCCCATTGAGCCTGCCGTAGTCTGAAGGTAAGAATAGCGCAATAATACTACCTGGCCGCTATCCACATGCTGCACAAAGGCTGTCGTAACGGCCGACTTACTGTTGAACATATCCAGCACGGTTTTAAGCCCTGGTAACTGCCTATCCGTGAGAGTGAAGTAATGCTCCGTACCAATGTTGAATCGGGTTACATCAGCCGAGGTGTACTTTAGATTTTTACCATGCACATTCCGTACTATCAGCAGTTGCGGGCCGCGAAGTTTCATGAAGGCATCATGCTTTGCGCCGCCGGCGCTGAGAGTATAAAAGCCATATGCGTAGCCGTCGCTGTCGGTTTGAACTTGGGCTTGGGTGACGGCTGGTGCCAGCAGCGGTAGTAGAAAGAGTAGCTTATACATAAAAACAAAAGCAATTATGCCCCCCGGTCCTCTAGCGCTTCCTCTTGCAGTTCGGCCGTTTCGGCGGGGCCAAGGTAGCGGTCAATGGCATAATGCGCCAAGTACAGCACCGGTGTAAGCACGATGGCAGCGGCAAATTTGTACCAATAATTAAAATTAGCCACGCTCACCACCTGCCCCAGGCTCCAGTTGCCGAACACGTAAAATGCCACGTATAGTACCACGAACGAATCGACCAGCTGCGAAATCAGGGTTGAGCCCGTGGCCCGCAGCCAGATGAAGCGGCCCCCGGTGGCCTTGCGGATGGCGTCAAAAATGGTGGCGTCCAGCACTTGCCCCACGGCAAACGCCACAATGGAGCCGGTGATGATGCCTAGGCCCTGCCGGAAAATGCTTTGGTAGGCAAAATCGATGTTGAAGGGTCGGCCCAAGTTGTCAGCCTTATTCACGTCGAGCCAAAAGTCGGCGGGGGGCAGCCTGGTGGTGAGGTAAATAACCCCAAAGGCAAACAGAATAAGCGCCACCGTAAGGTAGCTGATGCGCAGCACGCCGGCCTTGCCAAAGTACTCGTTGATGATGTCGGTGGTCACGAACACGACGGGCCAGATGAGCACGCCGGCTGTGAGGTTGCCGGGCAGGCCCGTGAGCTTGGCGACCGAAAAAATCTTGACGCCGATAATTTCGGCCAGCAGCGCGTTTACCAGGAAAATGCCGCTGAGGACCAGGTAAAGCTGCTGTTTTTTGTGGGCGAAAGATGGGCGCATAGAGTGGAGTTACAGGCTCACCATCAGGCCCTCCAGGGCTAGCTCGGCGGTGGGAAACACGGCCTGCGCCTCGGCTAGTAGCGGCTCCAGTGTTTTGTAGCGGCTCGAAAAATGGCCGATGAGCAAGCGCTTCACGCCCGCGTCGCGGGCCAGCAGCGCCGCTTGGCGGGCGGTGCTGTGGTGGGTTTGGGCGGCGCGCTCGCGCATGTCTTCCAAAAAGGTGGCTTCGTGGTAGAGCACGTCGGCCCCGCGCACGAGGTCGGCAAGGGCGGGGGTGTACAGCGTGTCGGAGCAGAAGGCGTAGCGGCGCGGCGGCGCGGCTGGGGCCGACACGTCGGCGTGGCGCAGGCCGGGCTGCTGGTCGTCGGGGGCTAGGTCGTGGCCTTCGGCGAGCTGCCCGAGCTGGGCGGCGGTGAGGCCGGCGGGCAGGCGCTCTTTCAGCAGGCGGGGGCGGCGCGGCTGCTCCGAAAACAGGTAACCGGCGCACGGGATGCGGTGGCGCATGGGCAGCGACGACACGGTGAGGTGCCGGTCTTCGTACACCACGGCGTGGGCCTCGGTGTCGATGGCCACAAATTCCATGGCGAAGGCCAGCTTCGTGCCCGACACCCGCATTTGCGTGACGAGCACATCGTCGAGGCCCGGGGGCCCCACGACAACCAGGGGCTGGGTGCGCCCCTGCAAGTGCAAGGTGCCCAGCAGCCCAAAAATTCCGAAGTAATGGTCGCCGTGCAGGTGCGAGACAAAGATGACCTTCAACTGGTTGAGGCGGCTACGGTACTCCAGCAAGCGCCATTGGGTGCCCTCGCCGCAGTCGACGAGGTAGTGGGCCCCGCCCACGGTGAGGGCCTGCGCCGTGGGGTGGCGGCCCAGCGTGGGCGTAGCCGACGCCGAGCCCAGGATTCGCAGCTCGAAATTCAAAGGAAGCTGTTGGAAATGAGCTGTCAGCGCTTGGCTTTCAGCTGTTCGCTATGTTAGTGAAAAATCAATTCGGCCCAGCGGCCAGGAAGTCGGCAAAATAGAATTGGCTGCCAGCCGCAGCATTCCAAAGGAAAGCCAACAGCTAGCAGCCAAGTGCCGCACCAAGGCAACTGCCAACAGCTCAAAAAAGCTTATTCTTTGTCCGTCAAATCGCGCTCGATGGCGTGCAGAAACACCCGGTCGATGCCTTCTTCCACCGTGGGCAGAATGTGCAGCACCGACTCCAGCTTGCTGATGGTGATGAGCTTGAGCACGTGGTCCTGCAAGCCGGTGAGCACCAGCAGGCCCCCGGTCGAGTTGCACAGGCGGTTGGCGATGAGGATGGAGCTGAGGCCCGACGAATCGGTGTACTTCACGTTGGACAGGTCCAGGATCAGGTTGTTGATGCCCTCCGCGTTGAGTTTGACAAATTCCGATTTGAGGTCAGGGGCAACGGTGGTGTCCAGCTTCTTCTCGTCGATGGTGATGACGGTATAGCTTTCCTTTTTATCGATGGCGTACTTCATACGGTGGGCGCGTGGGATGGATATTAAAGAAACGAAGGTAAAGAAAAAAACAGGCATGGGCCTAGCGTGCCGCCGGCCCCGCAAACGTGAGCGAGGCCCAGGTACTGAGCCAGTCGGCGCGGCCCCGCAGCGCGGCCGGCGCTTCGGCCATGTCGACGGCGGCCACCAGGTAGGGCCCGGGGCCCGACAGGCGTAACAGCAAGCGGCCGTTTTGGTTGGCGTGGGTGGCAAAACGCGCGGTGGGCTGCCCCGCCGGCTGCTGTTGCCACACCTGTACCAGGGCCCCGCGCACCGGCAGGCCCGCCCGTAGCACCCGCAGCGTAAGGGCCGCGCCGGGTGCCAGGCGGTAGGGGTTTTGGTCGGGCACCAGCTCCAGGGGCAGGCCCAGCACGCGGCGGTAGGCGGTGTCGGCCGCCGAGGCGGCCAGCCCGACCTGCACCAGCGCCTTGGCGCAGCGCTGGTACGCCTCGCGGCCGGGCTGGGCTTGCTGAGCGTGCTCCTGGCGGCGGCGCAGGGCCAGCTCCAGGCCCTCCTCGCGCAGGTAGGCGGTGAACTTGTCGGCGGGCAACTCGATGAACGCCAAGTTGCTGCGCAGCACCACCAAGTGGGTGCCGGGCCGGGCAAAGGCCACGGCGGTGCGAAACGTATCGGCCGGGGCCGCGCTGGGCGCGGGCGTCAGGTCTGTGGAGTCGGCCGGGGCGGGGCCGTAGCGCACGAAGCGCAACACCTTGCCGGCCCGGTTGCCCCAGGGCTCGCCCCGGAAATTTTCGCCCACCAGCGGCCGCACGGGCACCGTTTCGCCGGGCAGCAGGCGAAAGCGGGCCGGCCCGAGCCAGAACTCGTGGGCCAGGGCCACGGTGGCCAGGGCCAATAGGGAGGCAAGGAAAAGAAACCGTTTTGTCATTGCGAGCAAGTTGTCATTGCGAGCGCAACGAAGTGGAGCGCGGCAATCCGTCCTGGTCTTCAGCGACTCGCCTTCTAATGTGACAAACTTAAATTTCTACGCCGCTAATTCTTCCCAACTTGGATTATTTGCGTTGATCAACGCCAGCTTTTTTGCCCGTGACCCGGCTTTGAGTTGTTTCTCGCGGGCAATGGCATTTGTAATGCTTTGGTACGTCTCGAAATGCACAAGTTTGTGAACGTTGTATTGCTTAGTAAAGCCGGCATGAGCTCCGGCTTGGTGCTCGGCCACGCGCCGCGTTAGGTCGTTGGTGACGCCAGTGTAGAGTACGGTGTGGTTGAGGTTGGTGAGAAGATAAACGTAGTAGGTATGCATAGAAAGCCAGCAGGGCCGCATGGTAGGGCGCGAATAAAAAAGGCTTGTCACCTCATCAGGCTGGTCGCTGAAGACCAGGACGGATTGCTTCGTCCTTCGTCCTCGCAATGACAACAGGACCACGCTGCTGCCGCGCCCTACTGCCGCTCCAACGCCAGGGCGTAGGCCCGGTCGTAGTACACGCGCAGGTTTTTCCAGTCGAACAGCTCGGCGTGGCTTTCCACGTTGTTGCGCTGCATGATGCGCTCGCGGCGGCTCAGCAGCACGAACTGCCAGAGCATTTCGGTCAGCTCCTCGGCCGACTCGTCGAACGAGCGTTCCTGGCGATGCACCACGAAAATGCCTTTTTGCTCGGGGTCGGGCACGTTTTGCAGGGCGTAATCGCCGAAGCCCGACAGGTCGCTCGTCACGGCCGGCACGCCGCGGGCCACGCACTCCAGGGGCGTGTAGCCCCAGGGCTCGTAGTAGCTCGGGAACACGCCCAGGTGGCAGCCGCGCACAAACTGCCCGTACTCCATGCCGAACAGGGGCGAAGTGGTGGACACAAAATCGGGGTGGTACACGATTTTCACCCGGTCGTGCTGGTGGTTGAGCAGGTTGGAGCGGCGCAGGAAGTTGAGGATGTCGTCCTTGGCGTCGTCCACCAGGTTGTGGGTGATGACGGGGGGCAGCACGTGCGACTTCCAGCTTTGCAGCGTGCGGCGGTAGCGCAGCTTCCAGTAGTCGTCCACCATCGAGCCCAACTCGGGCAGGCGGTGGTCGGAGCTGGCGGCGGCGGCATAAAACAGCCGCTCGCCCACCTGCTCCTCGATGGCGCGGCAGGTCTGGCGCACTTCTTCCAGCACGGCGCGGCGCTCGAGCACCTGCGGGTTGATGCTGGTGAAGGGCCGCTTGGTGACGAAAAACATAACCACCTGCACGTCGATGCCGCTCTGTTTGAGCCGGTAGTTGAGGCGGGCCAGGGCCTCCAGCGTCAGGTCAAAGCCCTTGTTGTGGTACTCGTAGCGGCCCGAGGTGAAGAAGTACAGCGTCTTGTCCAGCTCGAACGAATACGAGTGGAAAAAATGCGCCATCACAAACTCGTGGATTTTGGCCTTGTACTGCTGGTGCAGGTTCTGGAACTCGTGCCCGGCCACGAACCGCTCGATGTTGAGCCCGTTGGGCAGCACGGCGTCGGGAATCCGATCCAGCAGGTAGATGCACTCGCGCACCGTCAGCTCGCTCACCGTCGTGAACACGTGGCTGCCGTGGGCGGCGGCGCGCTCCATCATCACAGCGGGTTCGATGTTGAAGTGGCGGCTTTCGGCCTGCCAGTCCACGCGCATGAGGTGGTCGTAGAAGTCGGGGTCGTTCATGGCCAGGTAGCGGCCCAGCAGCGTGGCGTGCGTGGTAAAGACCAGGTGCGCTGCGGTGCCCTCGCGCCGCAGCTCCGGGATGGCCACGCCCGTCATCCACTCGTGGAAATGCACCAGCAGGCGCTGGCCCGCGGCTTGGTGCGCGGCCACGGTTTGGATGAAAATTTTCGAGAGGGCCCCGAACGCCACCACCTGGTGCAGCAAATCGTCGTTGTCGGGCACCGGGATGCCGTGCCGCTCCCAAAGGTCGGTTTTGATTTGGCCCAGCCGGTTGTAGGCTTGAAACGGGTTGATGAGCACCACCCGCGGGCGGCCCGTCACGAGCCAGGTGCCGAAGCAGAGGTCGTAGCCCTCGGCCCGCAGCTGGCGCACGGCGGCGGCGTAAGGGTCGTCGATGAGGGCCAATTGGTCGTCGTCGTAGTTCTCGAACTCGCCCTGGGCCATCTGTGCGAAGTAGGGCCCCAGCAGGCAGTAGCGGTTGCCCCAGGCCGGCACGGTGGCGGGCACTTTGGAGCGAATGACGGTGTAGATGCCGCCCACCTGGTTGCATACCTCCCAGGCCACCTCAATCAGCAGCGCGTCGGGAAACAGGGCGTCGGGGGCGGGGGCAGACGAGTAGGGCATGGGTGGGTGGGAGGGGCTAGCAGGTGGGCGCGGAACGAAAGTAGCGTACGCCGTAGCTTGCGCAAATTATTTTTCTCGTTCGGACTTCTTCCTGCTATTCTTTTATGGATGCTCGCTACGCTACGCCCCAAAAGCTGTTCAGCGGTGAAATGCAATTTATCGTCCCACTTTTCCAGCGTTCCTACAGCTGGAAGCTCAAGCAGTGGCGGACGCTCTGGCAGGATTTGCTGGAATTACCGGAGTTAGAGGCTGGCCGTCAGCACTTCATTGGCTCAGTGGTGATGCACCCCACCAATACCGTCCCCACCGGCGTCAGCAAATATGCGGTAATCGATGGGCAGCAGCGCCTGACTACCCTGTTCCTAGTGCTCATTGCCTTGCGCGACGTGGCCCGGCAAGGGGGCGATGACCGGCTGGCCGACCGTATTACCGACACGTACCTCTCCAACAAGTGGGCCCCTCCGCACGAACGCTACAAGCTGCTGCCTACGCAGGCCGACCGGTCGGCTTTCCGGCAGGTGGCAGAGCAGGGCCCCGGCACCGAAGCCCCCGCTTCGCTCATCGGCGAAGCCTATACTTATTTTCAAACCCAACTGGCGGCGTGGGCCAGGGGCCGGCCAGCGCGGGCCGAAGAAGCGTTGCGCCTGGTGTTGGAGCGGCTTTCGCTGGTGAGCATTACCCTCAACGACGACGACGACCCGTACCTGGTATTTGAGAGCCTCAACGCGAAAGGAATGCAGTTAACGGCTGCCGACCTCATCCGCAACTATTTGTTTATGAAAATTCACCCCGACGCGCAAGATGAGCTAAACGAGCAATATTGGATGCCTATGCAGGCCGAGCTGGGCGAGTCGCTGACGCTTTTTATCTGGCACTATCTGATGCGCCACGGCGGCAACGTGCCGCAGTCGGAGGTGTACCTGGCCTTTAAAAAAGCGGCCGACCGCCGCGCCGTGCCCGAGGTGCTGCGCGAACTGGCCCGGTATGCGCCCACGTACGCCCGCTTGCTACGGCCCGAACTGGAAACCCAGCGCCCAGCGGTGCGCCACGCCCTGCGCCGGCTGCATCGCACCCGGCTCACCGTGGCCTACCCGCTCATTATGCGGCTATACGACCAGGTGCGTCACGGCGAAGCGGTGAGCGAAGCCACGCTCCTTGCGGCGCTCGGCATCGTCGAGAACTACGCCATGCGCGGCTTCATGGCGCGGCGCGGGGTGGGCGGGGCCAATAAATCGATGCAAACATTGGCCTCGCGTACCAACCCGCTCGACGGGCAGCCCGCTGAGTTGCTGGCCGAGATGCGGACTTACCTGGCCACGCAAAATTACCCCGCCGACGAAGACGTGCGCCGGGCCCTGCTAGAGCAGCCGCTGTACCACAAGGCCGGCGAACGTCACACCCGCACCAAGCTCCTGCTCGAAACTCTGGAGGGGCAACTGAACCCCAAGGAAACGGTAGACGCCGACCAACTCAGCATCGAACACGTGCTGCCCCAAACTTTGAGCGAGGAGTGGCGCGGGGCCTTGGGGCCGGAGGCCAACCGCGACCATCAACTGCTGCTGCACACGCTGGGCAACCTAACCTTGACCGGCTACAACAGCGAGTTGTCGAACTCAGGCTTTGCCGTCAAGCGCCAAAAATTTAGCGCGAGTGCGCTGCGGCTGAATGCGGAACTGGCCGCCGAAAGTGCCTGGGACGCGGCTGCTATCCGGGCCCGCGGTGCGCGGCTGGCCGGGCGGGTGCTAGCCTATTGGCCCTCGTTTGCGCCCCAGGCTGCGGCCGATAATGGCAACGCTGATGTTACCGGGAGGCCAACCGGGACAAAACCTAAGACGGTCGTAATGATGGGCACGCGCTATCCGGTGGCCACGTGGATAGAAGTGGCCATTACTACGCTAACTATTTGTGCCGCTGCCGATGCCGGGCTGCATCAACGCATCTCTTTATTGAAGCCCCACTACCTGAATCGCGATGCTAACGCCTTGCGCTCACCGGGCGAAGCCGCCGCCGGCTGGTATTATGAACGTCACCAGAGCGCAGAATTTCATCAGAAATTCTGCCACATGGTACTGGCAGAGGCGGGTATTGCCGAAGTCCATTGGCAAGTGGAGGCCGATAGGCCGGCGACATAGCGCTACTTTTGAGCATCTGGGGACCAGCTTAAAACATATAGGTCACCGCATGTATTTCAACTCTTGAACTTTATTTCCGCACAAAAATGGCCGCCGATACCACCAACGTCCTCGTTCTCGAACACGAAATATTGCCCGCCCTGACCCAGCGCCGCAGCCCCCGCGCCTACGCCGACCAGGCCGTACCGGCCGATGCGCTGCACCAGGTGTTTGCCGCCGCCTCGTCGGCCGCGTCGTGCTTCGGCGAGCAGCCCTGGCGCTTTTTGGTGGGCACGCGCGCCGACTCGGCCGAAGCCTACGATAAAATCCTGGCCTGCCTGGCCGAATTTAACCAGCCGTGGGCCAAAGCGGCCCCCGTGCTGGTGGTGAGCATCGCCAAAACGCATTTCTCGCACGATAGCAACCCCAACGCCTGGGCCAAGCACGACGTGGGCCAGGCCGTGGCCATGCTCGCCATTCAGGGAGCGTCCCTGGGCCTGCAAATCCACCAGATGGCGGGCTTTTCGCCCGATAAAGTGCGGGAATCGTTCGGCGTGCCGGCCGGTTACGAGCCGGTGGCCGTGTTTACCCTCGGCTATCCCGGCGACCCCGCCAGCCTGCCCGATGGACTGCGCGACCGGGAAATGGCCCCCCGCGTGCGCAAGCCGCTGGGTGAGTTCGTGTTCGAAGGCGGCTGGCCCCAGCCGGAGGGCGAACGGTACGACCAGGCCCCGGTGTAGGGTATCATTTATCGATTAACAGCCGTTCAATTAGCCAAATAGCACTAATTGAGCGGCTGTTAATTGATAACTGTTAAATGAAAAATCAATGCAGGGCCCGCTGCTTGATGATGCCGCCCTGGGCGTCGTCGATGCGGTATTGCACAACGAAGGCGTGCGGGTCGATGGCTTGCACTTGGGCGCGCAAGCCGGGCAGCTCCAGGCGGGTGACGACGGTGAACACGATGTCGCGCTCCTGGCCCTGGTCCCCGCGCTTGCCGTAGCCGGCCTTGCCTTGGTACATGGTCACGCCGCGGCCCAGGTTCTCTGTGATGGCCTGGCGGATGGCGTCGCTGTGCTCCGAGACGATGGTGACGCCCGTGTACTGCTCGATGCCGTTGAGGACGAACTCCAGCACCCGCGCCGCCGCGAAGTAGGTGAGCATGGAGTATAGGGCCGCCTCGGTGCCGAGCACGGCCACGGCCGCCCCGAAAATAACGAGGTTGAGCAGCAAAATCAAGTCGCTGACTTTGAGTAGGGTGAGGTGGCGGCTCACGAGCAAGGCCGCGATTTCGGTGCCGTCGAGCACGGCCCCGCCGCGCATGGCCAGCCCGATGCCCGCCCCGATGAACACGCCCCCGAACACGGCCGTGAGCAGCAAGTCGTGCGTCACGTCGGGAAAGGGTACCACGGCCAGCACCAGCGCCAGGCCCCCGATGCTGAGGGCGCTGCGCAAGGCAAATTTTTTACCCAACTGCTTCAATCCCAAGGCGATGAAGGGCAAGTTGAACACCAGAATCAGCACCGCCAGGGGCAGGTGGGTGAGGGTGGCCAGCAGCATGGAAATGCCCGTCACGCCGCCGTCGATGAAGTGGCTCGACAGTAGGAAGCCTTTCAGCCCAAACGCTGCCAAACCCACGCCGGCCACGACAAACCCGGCGTTGCGCAGTTCTGAGTTGGGGGTGTTGAGAGCGGCGTTGGGGCCGGGCGTTGGCAAGGTAGAGGAAGCGTCCATGGCGGCAAGGAGTGCAAAAAATGCCACATGGACCGGCGTACAGAAAAAAGAACGTCATGCTGAGCCTGTCGAAGCATCTCTCCCGCTGGCTATTCCAATCGTTTACCGATCGAATCACTCAGCGGGAGAAATGCTTCGACAGGCTCAGCATGACGTTTCATGCGTGACGTTTCAGCCTTTTATTGGTTCAGCCACTACTGGGCCAATATCACCACGCCGTAGGGTGCCAAGGCCACCGCAGCGTGCCAGTCGTAGCCGTCGTACTCGCCTGCCTCGGCCGTAGTGCCTGCGCAACCGAAGTCGCCAAACGCGCCGTCGTAGCCCTGCCAGTCCGAGTTGAAGCGGCAGGGCCAGTCGCCGCCGGCGGGCAAGCCGATGGTATAAGCCTCGTGGGTAGTATCGGCGAAGTTGGCCACGATGATGGTTGTGTCGCCGGGGCCCCCTTCGCCGTCGGCCCAGCGGGCAAAGGCAATGACTTTATCGTCGTTGTTGATGTGGAACACGTGCGTGTGCTGGCCGCCCAGGCCCCGGGTGTGGCCGTCGAGGTTGCGGCGCAGCCGGATCAGGTCGCGGTACAACTGCACCAGGCCCCGAAACTCTTCGGCCCGGCTCCATTGCAGCGGCTCGTTGTCGTTGAACGCGCCGTCGGCCAGAAACTCCTGGCCCTGGAACAGCATGGGCAGGCCCGGCGCGGTGAGCACGAGGGCGGCCCCGAGCACGGCGCGCTTCTTCGGAAACCACGAATCGGCGGCCCCGGGCATGATTTCCTCCGGGATGCGGCTTTTGCCGTTGGCTACTTCGTCGTGGCTTTCGGTGTAAATCACGCGGCTGAAGGCGTCGCCGTTGTAGGTCTGGGTGAGGGCCCCGGCCACGGCTTCCATGTCGCGGTCGGCGTCGTGGGCGGCGGTGATGGCCTGGTGCATCGGGTACACGAAGGCCGAATCCCACTGCGAGTCGAAGCCTTGGCCGCCATCGGCCACGGGGGCCGTGATGCCGTCGTTGCCGCGCATGTCCTCGGCGATGGTGATTTTCCAGGGCATGGACTGGTTGATTTCGTCGTTGATCCAGCGCATCAGACTCCAACCCTCGGGCAGCTCCGCGCTGGGGTCTTCCTCGCCGTGCACGTTGCGGATGAAGGCGATGGCGTCGGCCCGCAGGCCGTCCACGCGGTAGTCTTCCAGCCACATCAGGGCGTTGTCGCGGATGTACTGGCGCACCTCGGGGCGGCCGTAGTCGGGGCGGTTTTCGCCCCACGGCGTTTTGGCGCGCCAGTCGTTGTAGAAGTAAATGCCGCCCCCGCCGTTCTCGCTCCACCCGTCGAACTGCCACAAGTCGAGGTCGCCGGGCCCGAAGTGGTTGTACACCACGTCGAGCACCACCGCAATGCCGTGCGCGTGGGCGGTCTTCACCATTTCCTTAAACGCCAGGGGCCCGCCGTAGTCGCTTTCCAGCGCAAACGGGTTGGCGGGGTTGTAGCCCCACGAGCGGGCCCCCGGAAACTCGGTGGCCGGCAGCAACTCGATGCAATTGATGCCCAAGTCGCGCAGGTAAGGCAGCTTTTCGGCCACGCTGGCGAACGTGCCCACGTGCTCCGCGTCGGGGGCGTTGAAGGTGCCCACGTGCAGCTCGTAAATCACGAGGTCGTTCCAGGCAGGCATGTGAAACTCGTCGTCGCCCCAGTCAAACGCGGGGTCGAACACCACCGAGTTGCCGGCCGAGCTGGTCACCTGGCGGGCGTAAGGGTCGTTGCGGCCGAAGGTGCGCTTGCCGTTGGTGATCTGGAACTTGTACTCGTCGCCGGGCTTGGCCGCGGCCACGTCGAGGGCCCAGTAGCCGTCGGCTTCGTGCTGAAGCGCGTCGGCTTTGGCGTCCCAACCGTTGAAAGTGCCAATGACGGCCACTGCGTCGGCGTGGGGGGCCCACACCCGGAAGCTGGTGCCGCCGGCGTGCGGCAGGGCCCCCATGCCGGGCTGCGGGACAGCTTTGAGTTTTTTGGTTTTGGGTCCGGCAGCCGCCGCCGCAGGTTTGGTTTTGGGAAAAGCGGGCATCAATGAGGGGATAAAAACAACGCACGGCTGAAAATACAGCCGATGGCAAGCGGTAACCTGGGCAATACGCACGGCCCAGGCTTTTGGTTAAAACGGCCAAATGGCCCCGTTGGCAGCGGTTCGACCGCACCTTTGCGCCGCCGATTTGTTTACGGCCCATTGCTAACAGCCCACCGCGCCAAAAAATGCCCCGCCCCAAACCCCTCATCCACGGCCTGTACGGCTGGACGCCCGCCTACGGCTACCACTACGTGCACCCCGCCAACCGCCGCGCGTTCGAGCAACTCGAACCCGTGGGCAAGCTGTTCGAAAAAGTCAGCGAAGACGAAGAAAACGAGTGGCTGACGCTGCGCTACGACGAGCAGCAGTTCCTGGTGCGGCCCGAGCTGTTCAAAGAACTCACCCGCAAGCCGCCCTTCAGTTTCGGCGACGAGGTGGAGGAAGTCACGCCCGCGCCTGGCCAGTACCGCCACTTCGGCCTAGTGTCCGACGTATTCTGGGACGAGGCCACCGACACGGCCACCTTCCAGATTGTGGAGCGCAAGCGCAAGCTGCCCCGCGTGTTCCGCGCCGAGGAATTAAGGTTGGGGTAAAGGCTAGTTGACAGTGTGCAGTGGGCCGGGGCCGGGCAGCCGGCTTTTCGCCGGCTGCCCGGTAATCGGTAGGTCCTTTGGGTAGGTCCCCTTGCTGCGGTTCAACGATTACCGGGCAGCCGGCGAAAAGCCGGCTGCCCGGCCCCGGCCCACTCTACTGGTCCCTACTCCACCAGCACGCCGATGTAGTAGTTGAACGTGTCCACCTCCAGGTTCTCCCGCGTGGCCCCTGGCAGCGCCAGGGGCCCCCACTTGGTGGTGGGCGCGACGAATTGGTAAGCGCCGCCCTTCACCCGCACGCGCACCGGCAGGTCGAAACCTGGCACGCTGGCCTGCCAGCGGCCCAGCATCATGCCCTTTTCGAAGCGGATTTCCAGGACGGGCAGGGTGGGGAAATTCAGGTACTGGGCGAAGATTTTCGACAAGTCGCGCCCCGCTGCTTTGCTGAGGTAGTCGATGACCTGGGCCCCGGTCACGGTTTGGTGGTAGAAGGTTTGGTTGAGGCCGCGCAGCATTTGCCGCCACTTCGCGTCGTCGTTCACCACGGTGCGCACCATGTTCAGCAGGTTGCTGCCCTTGTCGTACATGTCGCTGGAACCCTCTTTGTTCACGCTGTAGGGCCCCACGATGGGCGCGTCGTTCTGGATGTTGCGCCGCTGGCCGTGGATGTACTCCTGGCCCGCCGGCTTGCCGTACTGGCTTTCCACGAACAGGGCCTCCGAGTAAGTCGTGAAGCTCTCGTGCACCCACATGTCGGCAATGTCCTGGCTGGTGATGTTGTTGCCGAACCATTCGTGGCCGCTCTCGTGGACGATGATAAAATCCCACTTCAGGCCCCAGCCCGTACCCGAACGGTCTTGGCCCAGGTAGCCGTTGAGGTACTTGTTGCCGTAGGCCACGGCGCTCTGGTGCTCCATGCCGAGGTGGGGCGCGTCCACCAGCTTGTAGCCGTCTTCGTAAAACGGGTAGGGGCCGAACCAGTGCTCCATGCTCTTGAGCATGGGCGGCACGTTGGCCGCGAACTGCACTTTGGCCTTGGCCAGGTTCTCGGGCAGCACCCAGTAGTCGAGCGTCAGGGGGCCCTTCTCGCCGGCATACGTACTGCCAAAGTGCACGTAGTTGCCCGCGTTCAGGGCCACGTCGTAGTTGTTGATGGGGTTGCGCACGGCCCAGTCGAAGCGCGTGTAGCCGTCTTTCAGGTCGGTGGTGCGGCGCAGGCGGCCGTTCGACACGTCTTTCAGGCCCGTGGGCACGCTGATGCTGATGAGCATCGAGTCCACCTCGTCGGCCTGCTGGTCCTTGGTGGGCCACCAAATGCTGGCCCCCACGCCCTGGCAGGCGCTGGCCACCCAGGGCTGGCCCTGCGCGTCTTTGGTGAACACCAGGCCGCCGTCCCACGGGGCCTTCTTGGCCACGGCGGGCTGGCCCGAATACGCCACCGTGAACTCGTCCTGGCTGCCCTTTTTAATCGCCTGCGGGAAGGTGACGAACACCGCGTTGGCCTCGCGCACAAACGGCACCGGCTGGCCGTGGTACAGTACCTTCTCCACCGCCAGGTTGGCAAACAGGTCGAACTGCAAGCGCGTAAAGTCCTGCGTCGCCGCGAAGCGGAACAGGTTGGTGCCGCTGAGAAACTGCCGGGCCGGGTCGAGCCGCACGTCGAGGTGGTAGTACTGGATGTCGTAGCAGGTGCGCGCCGCCGGCTGGCCCCCGCGCAGCGAGTCGGCCCGGGTGAAGGCCATTTTGGACTGGAGGAGTTGGGCCGGGGCGAGGTGGGCAGCGGCTAGCAGGAGGAGAAGTGGGAAAGCTTTTTTCAAGTTCATATAATCAAAAGTAAGCGGCCAATTGCGCCAAGGGAGCGCCTTCCCCAGGCGGTCAGCCCATTCCAAGCCTCACACCCCCAAATAAATCCCCGCCACCACGCCCAGGGCCCCCAGCGCCAGCAGCACCAAATACCGGGGCCCCGCAAACCGCAGCCACTCGTCGAACCGCACGCCGCTGGCGGCGAGCATGGCCATCAGGGCCCCATTGGTGGGCGTGACGAGCTCGCAGAGGCCGGCCGCGTACTGAAACGCCAGCACCGTGACCTGCCGCGAGAGGCCGATCAAGTCCGACAGGGGCACGAGCAGGGGCATGGTGAGCGTGGCCTGGCCGCTCACGCTGGGCACGGGCAGGTGCAGGGCGGTTTGCACGCCCATCATGCCCAGGGCGGCGGCCGCCACGGGCAGGTGAACGAGCGGCGCGGCCAGGCCCTGCACAATGGTATCGACCACGTGGCCCTGCGCCAGCACCACGAAGATGGCCCGCGCAAACCCCACCAGAATGGCCGAAAACGCCATGTCGCGGAAGCCCGCCACGAAGCCGTCGGCGGTGCCGCCCAGGCCCAGGCCGCCCAGCAGCCCCGCCCCGATGCCCAGCGCTAGAAACAAGGCCGACATCTGGTCGAAGTCCCAATCCAACCGCACCACGCCGTAGGCAAACAGCCCGAACACGGCGAACATCAGCAGCAGCACCAAGCCGTGGCGGCCGGCCCCGGCGGCATCGGCGGCTGCGTCGGCGGCGGTGGGATCGGGAAGGTGCCGGTGGCGGGCGGCGTAGCGCATGGTGCTGGCCGTCCAAACCGCCAGCGCCGGCACCAGCAGCGCCAGCCGAAACGCTCCGCCCGAGAGCAGCGGCAGCTGCGCCAGCTTCTGGGCGATGCCCACCTGGAACGGGTTGATGGGGCTGAAGGCGGCCCCCACCACGGCCGCCCCCAGGCTGGCCGCCACCGCCGTGAGGGCCGGGTAGCCCAGCCGCCGCATCAGCACGAGCAGCACCGGCACGAGGGCTATTATCTCTTCGCCCATGTTTTCCAGGGCCCCCATCGTGGCAAACAGCACGCTCAGCAGCGGAATGACGAGCACCTCACGGCCGTGGGCGCGGGCCAGCACCCAGTCCACGCCGTGGCGCAGGGCCCCGGTGCGGTCCACGACCGTGAAGGCCCCGCCCGAGAGGAAAATCAGGAACACCACGGCCCCAGCGTCGAGCAGGCCCTTGGGCACGTCCACCAGCATTTGCAGGGGCCCCACGGGCGTGGCCGGCACCCGGTGGTAGCTGCCCGGCACCACCACCAGGCGCTGGGTGGCGGCATCCAGGTGGCGCAGAAACTCGCCGGCGGGCAGCACGTAGCTTAGCAGCGCGGCCAATACAATGAAACCCATCAGCAGCACGAGCGGGTGGGGGAAGCGGATTCGGTTCATGCCCGCAAAGGTGGGCGCGAAAGCTGTTGGCGTGCGGCGCGGCCCCAAGCGCGGTTGGCGCGGGGCGCACGGTTGGCGCGGGGCTCGGCCCCGTGCCGGCTACTGGCGGGCCTCGGGCCCGCAATCTTTGAACGATTCTACCAGCATCGTTTCAGCGTGCGGGCCGGAGGCCCCCGAGTAGCCGGCACGGGGCCGAGCCCCGCGCCAACCGCGCCGGCACGCGAACTTTGCGGCGCGCCTCCTTCCTGAAAACGCCCCATGTCCTTGCTCCTTTCCCTGCTGCGCGACGTGCCCGGGGCCCTCACCGCGCTTTCGGCCATGGTCACGCCGGCCATTCTGGTGTCGGCCTGCGGGTCGATGCTGCTCACCACCTCGCAGCGCCTGAGCCGCAGCCTGGACCGGGTGCGCGAAGTGGCCGCCGGCCTCAAAACGCTGCGCAAAAACGCCCCCGCTGCCGGCCCCGACGCCGACGAGCACGGCTACCTCTTGCAGCAGCTGCTGTTTTCGGCCCGCCGGGCCAAACTGCTCCAGCGGGCCATGACCGTGCTCGGCCTCACCCTCAGCACCTTTGTGGCGACCATCGTCGTCATCGGGGCCATTGAGGTGCTGGCCCTCACGGCGGCCTGGCTGCTGACGCTGCTGGCCATGGCCGGCAGCGGAATGTTTTTCTACGCCAGTCTGTTGTTAATCAGGGAGTCGAGGGTAGCGCTGGACGACGTGGGGAAGGAAACCGATTACCTGGTGCAGCACAACCCGCTGGCCTGATAGTTGCGCAGATGGCCCCGGCCGGCCCACTTTTTCGTTACCTTGGGAAAGCAGCGCCCGCTGCCCCGGCCAATCGGGCCGGCAAAGCGCCTCGTGCGGCCCCCGGGGCCCTGTTTTGGCCCGCTCCTTTTGCTTTTATATCCTTTATTGCTGAATTAGTCAGTGACTGTTATGAGAATTGTTCCTTCGAACCAGGTCCAGGTGTCCATCCCGGACAACTGCCAGCTCCACGAGCTGGAAATATGGTCTTCGTGCTTCGACGCCGTCGAGTCCGGGGCCAAGCCGTTTGACGTGCGCAAAAACGACCAGAACTACCAGGTCGGCGATGCGCTGCTGCTGCGCGAATACGACCCCGAAACCGCCGCCTTCAGCGGGCGCATTGCGTTGCGCTGGGCCAGCTACGTGCTGCTGGGCGGCACGTTTGGCGTGCAGGACGGCTGGTGCGTGCTGGGCCTGGCCGAGCACCCGCCGCTGCCGGCCGGCATCAGCGACACGCGCCTGTGGTAGGCTGAGCCGCCGCCCCAACGGCCCGCTGCCTGTTCGGAGCCCCGCCGCTCGCAATCGTTTGACGATGGCGGGCAGCGGGGCTTCTGCGTGAGGGACCCGCCGGGCCCGGGCGGCGCAGCGGGCAATGGGCAACCGTGTGCGCCCGGCCCGGTTTGGGTGCAACTTGCGGCGGCTGGGGGCCCGTCCGGGCCCCGGCGCTTTACCCCTTTCCCTCTTTTTTCTTTTTTAATGCCCAACGAGTTCCACCAAGACATCCCCGCTGCCGTATTGGCCGCCGTGCAGCAAAACCTCGACGCCGCCAAGGCCGCCTTGGGGCCCTACCTCATTTCCCTCACCCCCGACGAGCGCAAAACCATGCTGCGCATGGCCGACAAAACGGTGGCCTTCGTGCAAAAAACCGCCGAGTACGCCACCAATAACACCGATTTCGTGCCCGGGTTCGTCAATTTGGCCGAGCTGAAGCAGGACACCGCCGGCATGGCCGCCCTCGCGCCCCTGCGCCAGCAGTTTGAGCAGCTCGCCTACGACCTCGACAGCACCGTGATGACGGCCGGCTCCGAGGCCTACGGCAACGCCCTCACGGTGTACGGCAACATCAAATTCCTGGCGAAAAACAAGCAGCCCGGGGCCCAAACCGCCTACGATGACCTGCGCGTGCGCTTCCCCGGCAGCCCCAACGCCGGGCGCAAACCCAACGCCGACAAGGCGTAGCCGCCCCCAATCGACCCAAAAAGGCCCGATTTCGACCCGCAAGGACCCGAAATCGGGCCTTTTCAGGTCGATTGGGGGCCGGGGTGGCTCAAAATCGAAGCGCTGAAGCCCGCAATCGGGCCAGTTTGGGCCGAAATCGCGGGTCCGACCCCCGAAATCGCGGGTCAGCGGCTCGAAATCGACCCTTCCCGGCCCGAAATTGGAAGGCGAACCCGCGAAATCGGGGGTCGGAGGGTCGAAATCGAGGGTCTGACCCCCGATTTCGGGGTGGCGGGCACCGCCGGGCGGGCCGCCCGGGGCCCTACACGAACGGGGTGGCCAGCCAGGCCGCGGCCGCGCCTTCGTTGTCGAATACGCGGGCCTGGTAGGGCTGCCCGGGGGCCAGGGCGCGGGCCACGTGCGGGGCCACGGCCGCGTCGTGCCGCACCTGCTCGATGCGGGCGGGCGAGGTGAGCGCGCCCAGCCGCAGCAGCTGCGGGGCGAGGCGGGCCGCGGCGTGGGGGAAAAACTCGTTGGCGAGCCAGTTGGTTTCGTCGATGGCGATGGGCCCCAAGCGGCGGGCGTCGAGCAGCCAGTGCGCGCAGCCGTGCCGCTCGGCCAGAGCCAGGGCGGCGGCGTACGCCGCCTGCACGTCGGCCAGCGTGGCTTCGCGCAGCCAGCGCAAGAACACGATGTGCAGGTCGGGGCGGTAGTCGAGGGTGTAAGCAGGCAAGGCGGTAGGGCTGGAAGTGGGGCGGAAACAAAGATGCGCCCGCTCAGGGCTTGGCGCGGCGGCGGGCCTTGGGGGCCACTGGCAGCAGGGTGCCCTTCCACAGCAGGTCGATGAAGCCCCGGCGGCCGTTGGCTTTCTTGATGGGCACCGCGAAGGAGGCCACCCGGCGGCGCTTCGCGTCGAACACGTGGAAGAAATCGATCCAGAACGCCTGGGCGGCGGCGCGCTCGTCGGCGGCGTCGCGCCACTCCTGGGCAAAGCGAATGGCGCGGTCTTTTAATTCGGAAAAGGAAAGGGGCCTGGGGAGAATAAATGGACCGGGAAGATAGAACGGGGGTGGGCGGCGTACCTTCCAATGCCGATTTTGGCCGGGGCGCGGGCCAAGCTCGGCACTGGAAACAATCGGCCCGAAATTCAGTGGCAGTACAGTTTTTCGTTTTACCCGATGAACATTTCTAAACAAATTGATTTCAAAGACGGCAGCAGCTGCGAGCTGACCTACGACGAAGCCAACGGCTGGATCCGGGCCACCTGGCTGGGCTACATCGACCCGCGCGAAGCCTACGCCGGGGCCAGCCGCTTCCTGGAGGCCATACAGCGGCTGCACTGCGCCTACCTGCTCAACGACAACAGCGGCCTGCGGGGCCCCTGGTTCGACTCGGTGGAGTGGCTGGGCACGGTGTGGGCCCCGCAAGCGGCGCGCCTGGGCCTGCGCTGCATCGCCCACGTGTCGCAGCAGTACGACCTGCTGCACCAGGCGGCGGTGCTCGAAGCGTTTTCCTTCGGCCACACCATCGAGCTGCAAGCGTTCGAGGGCGTGCCCGAGGCCGAAGCCTGGCTGCGCGCGCAGCAGCACCGCGACCAGTCGCGCCCGGCCGCCCAGGGCGTGGCCGGGTAGGCGGGCGGCGGCATCGGCGGCGCGGGGCGAACTTTGCCGTACCGCTTCGGCCTTTTGCTTCCGATGACCTTCGACGACTTCAAAGCCCTGCACCAGCGCCGCCAGACCGAGTACCTGGCCCACCACGGCCACCGCCTGGCCGAGCGCCAGGAGGACAGCTTCGACCTAACGCTGTTCGCCGTGGGCGATTTCTACGCCGAAACCTGGCGCAGCCGGGGCGAAGACGCTGTGCTTTTCATCCACGTGTTCCAAAAACCCGCCGGCCTGAGCGACTACCTAAAGCTGGTGCAGCTGCCGCACGGATTGTAGGGCCCCGGTTTTTTGCCGACCTTGCCCCGCATGAAACCTCGACTGTTGCCCCTGCTCTTCGCGTTGGTCAAATTCGCCAGCGGCTACCTGCTGCTCAGCCCCGCTTACGACCTGCACCGCGACGAGTACCTGTACCTCGACCAGGGCCGGCACCCGGCTTGGGGCTACCTCGAAGTGCCGCCCCTAACGGCCGCCCAAGCCTGGCTGAGCAACGCGGCGGGCGGCGATTTGTGGGCCGTGCATTTCTGGCCCTACCTGTGGGGCGCGGCCACGGTGTACCTGGTGGTGCGGCTGGCGCAGCGGCTGGGCGGGGGCGGGTTTGCGCAGGCCCTGGCCGGCACCTGCTACCTGGGTACGGCCTTTGCGCGGCTGAATTTGCTGTTTCAGCCCAACTCGTTCGAAGTGTTCGGGTTCGTGTTCTGCCTGTACTGGCTGGTGTGTTTTCTTCAGGAAGAACGGCCGCGCTACCTCTACTGGCTGGGCATGGGCCTGGGGCTGGGCCTGCTGAACAAGTACACGACGCTGTTTTTTGGGGCCGCGCTGGGCGGGGCGCTGCTGCTCACGCCGGCCCGGCGGGTGCTGCGCAACCGGCATTTCTGGGGTGGGCTGGGGCTGGCGCTGCTGCTGTGGGCCCCCAACCTGGCGTGGCAGCTGCGGCACGGAGTGCCGTTTATGCACCACATGCAGCTGCTGCACGACAACCAGCTGGTGCACGTGGAGGCCGCTAGTTTTTGGAAGGCCCAGCTGCTGCTGTGCGTCGCCGCCGTGTGGGTGTGGGTGCCGGGGCTGGGGGCCCTGCTGCTGGGCCGGCCGTTTCGGCCGTACCGGGCCCTGGGCTGGGTGCCGGTGCTGGGCGTGGGCCTGCTGGCGGCCCTGCACGGCAAAGACTACTACACGCTGGGCTACTACCCGGTGCTGTTCGCGTTCGGGGCCGTGTGGTGGGAAACGCGGCTACAACGTTTGGGTTCGCAGCTACGGCGTTCGGATTCGCGGCTCTGGCTTTTCCCTTGGCAAGCCGTGTTGCAGCCCGCGCTGGTGGCCCTGCCGCTGCTGGTGCTGGGGCTGGTGCTGCCGTTCGTCTACCCCGTGGCGGGGCCCGCCGAGGTGCTCGCCCTGCGCCCGCGCTTCGCCGCCCTGGGCCTTTACCGCTGGGAAGACGGCCGCGACCACGCCCTGCCGCAGGACTACGCCGACATGCGGGGCTGGCGCGAGCTGGCCGACAAAACCTGGGCCGCCTACCAGGCCCTGCCCGATTCGGTGCGCGCCCGCACCCTCATCAAGTGCGACAACTACGGCCAGGCCGGGGCCATCAACTACTACAACCGCCGCCGCGCCATGCCTCCGGCCCAGAGCAACAACGGCAGCTACCTGTTCTGGTGGCCCGCGCCGCGGCCGTACCGGGCCATAGTCGTTGTCGACGACGCGCCCCACCCCGAGCTGGCCGCGTCCTTCGCCGCCTACGGTCCCGTCGGGGCCCTGGAAGATCCTTACGCCCGCGAGCGGGGCGCGCTCGTCATCGTCGGCCGGGGCCCCAGCCGCGCCATCCAGGCCCGGGTGCGCCGCGAGCAGCAAGCCGAGCTGGCCGCGTGGCAAGGGCGCTAGCTGCTCGCTCGACAACGCCTACGCGGGGCGGCGCAGGGCCCAACGGCCGGGCAAACGCGCCCGAAACGTAACAAAAGGCTGAGGCGCTGGTATACTTGGCAACGTTTTGTACTGGCCGCCAGCATGGGTTTTCATCAATTAATTTACGTCAGCGCCGCCACCCAGCCTTTCGGCGACGCGGCGCTGCAAGCCTTGGTGGCGCACGCCCGGCCCTACAACCATGCCCGCGGCCTCACGGGCTTGCTGCTGCACAGCGAAGGGCAGTTCTTGCAAGTATTGGAAGGCGAAAAGGCCGCCGTGCGGGAGTTGTACTACGACCGCATCGCCCGTGACCCGCGCCACACCCACCTGCGCCTGTTGGCCGATGGCCCGGTCGCTGAGCGCATCTTTCCCAACTGGAGCATGGGCTTTCTCGAAACCAATCCGTTGGAATTGGCCGACCTCGTTGGCCACCTCAACCTCGACGACCCCGACTTCCTGGGCAAGCACGCTCCGAAAACTTCCCCCGCGCTGATGGCCCTGCTGCTTCGCTTTGCGGGCCCCCGCACGCAGGAAGCCGACCAGGCGCGGTAAAGCGGCGCGGCCCGCCGTTCCGGTGGCTGGCGCGAAAACGAAGGGTCGCTCCGTTCATTATTCAAGCCCGCCGCCCGCGAAGGGCAGCGTGGCGCGCCGCTCCCAGGGCCCGCCGCGGTAGGCCCACAGCGCCAGGCCCGTGCCGGTGGCAGCGAAGGGCTGAAAATCGGCCTGCAAATCGGCCAGCAGCCGGCGGGCCACCGCTGGTTCCACCTTGTTTTGCACCGTGATGTGGGGCTGAAGCTTTTGCTGGTCCTGGGGCGTGAGGCGGGCGGCGAAGTCGGCTTGCAGGCGGCGGTGCAGGGCCCGCAGTTCGGCGTTTTCCAGGGTAAAAGCCACGCCCCGGCCCAGCGAGCGCAGGCCCGTGGCCTGCACCGCCAGGGGCCCCAGCGCCCGGCAGGTTTCCGCCAACTGCGCGGTTATGGCCGCCTCGTCGGCCCCCGGCAGGTGGTGGAACAGCGTAACGTGCGCGGCCAGGTAATTGATTTTGGACGGGAAGTGCCGGCGGCGCAGCTCATCGAAATACGCCTGCGAATCGGCGTCGAGCGCCAGGGTGAGGATGAGTGGAGCCGGGTCGGGGAGGAGCATGAGCAGCGGAAGGTTCTGACGAGAAAAAATGGTAAGAGGCTGGTTATTAAGGCGAATAATTCGACCTTGACGAACCGAAAAATGACCCATTGTACGGCCCTGGGTGTTTAACAATCAATGCAGACCGACCTCTTTTTGCCCGTTCTCAACGCCCCAACGCCCGCGGTTGCCCAGGGCCCCGACGATGCCGCTGCCCCGCGTACGCACGGGGCCAAGCTGTGGCTGCCCAAGCGCGTGCTTTTCACGCCCGACGCCTTGCAGGAGGACTACGGCCAGAAAATCCTGGCCCGCGCCACGGCCCTGAACCTCGACATCGAGCTGCTGAAAAGCAACCGCCTCACCGGCCTGCGCGGCGACGACGAGCGCGCCACCTACCGCACCGCCAAAACCACGCTGGCCGTGGTGAACGCCCCCGCCGGGGCCCTGCGCCTCCAGCCCACCCCGCCCTCGGCCGACTACCAGCTCAACCTCGCCGAGGGCTGCCCCGCCCACTGCCAGTACTGCTACCTGGCCGGCAGCCTCAGCGGCCCGCCCGTGGTGCGCGCCTTCGCCAACTTGCCCAAGCTGCTGGCCAACACCCAGGTGTACGAGCGCGCCGACCGGCCCGTGAGCTTCGAGGCCAGCTGCTACACCGACGTGCTGGGCATCGAGCACCTCACCGGGGCCCTGGCCGAAACCGTGCGCTACTTTGCCGCCCGCGCAGGCGGCCGCCTGCGCTTCGTGAGCAAGTACGACCACGTGGACGACCTGCTGGACCTGCCCCATAACGGCCACACCCGCGCCCGCGCCTCGCTCAACGCCGAGCCCCTGGCCCGGAAGTTGGAAGGCGGCACGGCCAGCATCGAAGCGCGCATCGGAGCTTTGCGGCGGCTGGCGCTGCCGGTGGCGCAGGGCGGCGGGGGCTATCCGGTGGGCGTGCTGCTGGCCCCCATTATGCCGCTGCCCGACTGGCAGCGGCACTACGGCGAGCTGCTCGACCGCGTGCAAACGGCCTTCGATTTCGACTGCGACCTCACCGTGGAGTTCGTCACGCACCGCTTCACGCCCGGCTCCAAAGAAGTGCTACTTGGTTGGTACCCCAACACCTCCCTCGACCTGAGCGAAACCGACCGCGCCGTGAAGCGCAACAAGTTCGGGGGCCTCAAGTACGTGTACAGCCCGCCCACTATGAAGGAGTTGAAGACGTGGTTCTATGCCGAGTGGCAGCGGCGGTTCCCGCACGCCCCGGTGCAGTACTGGACGTAGGATGCAAAAGGCCGGCGCGCGGCCGGTCCTGATTGTAAATTAGGACCGGCCGTACCTTAGGGCAACTAAAACCACTTTTTCAATGGCCCCCATCCTCATCGAGCCCCTGAGCGAGCAAGCCTACGAGCTGCTGCGGCAGCTGGAGGCACTGCACATTCTGCGGGTTGTGCCTGCGGCCGAAGCGCCTGCGCCAGCCAAGCGGAAGTGGGCTGGTTCGCTGCCTGCCGAGTCGGCCGAAGCCTGGGACAAACATTTACAAGAAATCCGAGGCGAATGGGAGCGGAGTATTTAGCCGATAGCAACGCCGTCATCGACTTGGTGTTGGGCCGTCTGTCGCCCGCCAGCGCCGCCTGGTTAGACGAGCAAATAGCCACGCAAAAAGTGGCTCTGTCGGTCGTTACCCGCATCGAGTTGCTGACCAAAACAGAACCAGCGGCTGATTACGCCATAATGCAGGCCCTCGTGCAAAGTGTGGAGGTGCTTGGCCTCGACGAGCCCGTCATCCAGCAAACCATCGTCCTGCGCCAGCAGCACCGCATCAAGCTGCCCGACGCCATCATCGCCGCCACGGCCTTGGTGCACGGGTTGCCGCTGTTCACTCGAAATACAGCGGACTTTCGGAAGGTCGCCGGCCTGCTGGTGATTGACCCGCACGACCCGGCCCAGTTGCCGGCCCGCTAACGGCTGACGGAATAAAAGTGCCAACGGCTTGCTCTACAGCTGGTCATGCCTACGACAAATTGCTCGAACAACTGCCAAAGCTTTTACTGATGCCGTTCCATGCAGCAAATTATTTTCGTTCACATTTATGGTTGTCAAAAGCTTGTTTGACTTCAGCGGTGCAGCCGAATATCTGCCCGATTTAACGCCAGATGTGGTTTTTGTGATACTGCCAGAGTTCGAGGGCCCCCCGCGCCACGAACCCATCAAGCTGTACCGGCCCCGGTTTGTGCACGGTAATAAAGTGCTATGTTCAGCCGCGCAGAGCCAGGAAATCGAATTGACGCGTTACTACAATTCGGTGATGCAGGCCGCCGCGCAGCATCATAAACAGCTAGGTACTTTGGGCTATTATTTCTGGATGCGCCCCGTATTGCTCAGCCAAGGACAAGAAGTGGTTTCGTTTCCTTGGTATGATACTTACCCCGAAACTGCCAATTTATTTCAGAGCCTACTCAACCAAAAAACGGAAACGCGCTTGTACGACGACACAGAGCAAGGTTGGACCGGTGCGGCCTATGCCACTGCTACCAAAATTTGTTTTTTAGAGGGGGATGAGGATGGCAATGTACTTATTGCCTGCTGCACGGACCGGGTGCAGTTTCAGGCATTGGTAAGCAAGGCGTTGGTTCGTTTGCAGCAGCAGATGGAAACATTGGTTGCACAGCTTGGCCACAACCCCTGGCGGCTTCGCTAACAAATTCAAACAATGTGAATTTGTCGCATTTAACTTCTGGTAGCGAAGCATCTTTGCGGACGTTATCGTTGTAGCGCCCCGCAGTAGCTATTTGATTAGCGCTGCAGATGACAACACTGCCTAACCATCTTCGCCATGCCCATCCCCATTTACCAGGTCGATGCCTTTGCCCGCCGCGCTTTTGCCGGCAACCCGGCCGCCGTGTGCCCGCTGCTGGAGTGGCTGCCGGCCGAAACCATGCAGCAGATTGCCGCCGAAAACAACCTGGCCGAAACCGCTTTTTTCATCCCCTTGGATGGCGGGCAGGCCGATTTCCACCTGCGCTGGTTCACGCCCACGTTTGAGATTGACTTGTGCGGCCACGCCACCCTGGCCACGGCCCACGTGCTGTGGAACGAGCTGGGCTTTGCCGGGCCCGAAATAATTTTCCAAAGCAAAAGCGGCCCGCTGCGCGTGCGCCGCGAGGCCGACGGCCGGCTGGTGCTCGACTTTCCCAGCCGCCCGCCCCGGCTGCTGGGGCCCGCCGAGTACCCGGCCGTGCTCACGCAGTCGCTGGGGCCCGGCGCGGCAGCGCCGCGGGCCGTGCTGGCCTCGCGCGACTTGGTGGTGGAGTTTGCCAGCGCCGACGAAGTGCTGGCCCTGAAACCCGACTTCGCCGCGCTCCTGGCTTTGGGCTACCTTGGCCTGATTGCCACCGCGCCCGGCAGCGGCGTCGATTTCGTGTCGCGCTTCTTCGCCCCCGAAGTGGGCGTGCCCGAAGACCCCGTCACCGGCTCGGCCCACAGCACACTCATTCCGTTCTGGGCAACAAAGCTGGGCAAAACCGAGCTGTTTGCCCGCCAGGAATCGGCGCGGGGCGGCGAG
>CAXTBA010000016.1:0-67729 GCA_964242665.1 uncultured Hymenobacter sp. | reverse complement strand
TGCGCTTGAGGCGGGCCTCGGTGTAGCGCATGGCGGCCGGCGAGTCGCCGTCGACGCTGCCGAAGTTGCCTTGGCCGTCCACCAGTGGGTAACGCAGGCTCCAGTCCTGGGCCATGCGCACCATCGTGTCGTACACACTGCTGTCGCCGTGCGGGTGGTACTTGCCCAACACCTCGCCCACGATGCGGGCCGATTTTTTGTGGGCTTTGGTATACGAGACGCCCAGCTCGCTCATGCCGTAGAGCACGCGCCGGTGCACGGGCTTGAGGCCGTCGCGCACGTCGGGCAGGGCCCGGGAGATGATGACCGACATCGAGTAATCGATGTAGGCCCCGCGCATCTCGTCTTCGATGTTGATCGGAATGATTTTTTCGCCGTCTGCCATGCCAGGGTAAAAGGCGGCTGGCGCGGGGCCCCAAGGGCCCGCGCCAGCCGCGGAATGAAGAGTGTTGTAACGCCCGCGAAGGTACGCCAAAAAGCCCGTTTTAGCAAACAGGACGGGCCTTTTATGCGAGCGACGAGCCCTGGCAACGCCGGGTTTATTTCAAGGGTTTGCTGCGGTCGTTATTGGGCTTGGCCCCCGATTTGCCGGCCACCTTGATCTGCTCGCCCACGGCCGGGTTTTGCTTCTTCCACACCATCCAGCGCGGCACGCCCCGGTAGCTCACGCCGTTGTGCATGTGGACCATCCGCACGTGGCAGTGATCAACGGGGCAGGTGCGGCAGCCGGCGGCCAGCGCCAGCAGCCCGCCCAGGGCCACGGCCCGCAGGCGGAGGGAAACGGTAGAAACGGTAGAAATAGGCATGGGTAATGATATTATCGCTGTAGCATCCTGGCTACCGCAAAGGTAGCCGACGGGCCCGCTCGCGCTTCAGGCCTCCCCTTCCCACTCGGCCAGGAACCGCGCCACGAAGGCTTCCATGTAAGCCTGCCGCCCGGCCGCGATTTGCCGGGCAGCGGGCGTGTGCAAGCGCTCGTGCAGGTGCAGCAGCTTTTCGTAGAAATGGTTAAGCGTGGGCGCGGCGCTCTGCTGGTAGGCCGCGAACGTGGCGTGGGCCACCGGCGGCACGGCCGGGTCGTGCAGCGGGCGGCCCTTGTGGCCCCCGTAGGCAAAGGCCCGGGCGATGCCCACGGCCCCGATGGCGTCGAGCCGGTCGGCGTCCTGCACCAGGGCCGCCTCGGGCGACGACACCGGCGTGGGCACCCCCAGGCCTTTAAAAGACACCTCCCGGATCAGGGTTTCGACCCGGCCGATGAGCGCCGCCGGGGCCCCCAGGCCGGCGAGCCAAGCCCGCGCCGCGCGGGGCCCGGCCTCGTGGTCACCGCCGTGGGCCTTCCAGTCGGCCACGTCGTGCAACAGGGCCCCCAGCTCGGTCACCTCACGGTCGGCTTCGGGCACGGCGGCGGCCAGGCGCTGGGCCAAGCGCCACACCCGGCGAATGTGCGCCCAGTCGTGGCCGCTGCCTTCGGCCCGGAATTTTTCTTCGATGAACGCAGCAGTAGGCGTGATGTAGTCCAAATGAATAATATTTACAAATGAATAATAAATTAACATGAGCAAGAAGCTGGCTACCTGCCCTGGCAAGTTCGGGCTTGCGCACGCCAGCATATCTGCCAACTTCCAATGAAATTTCAGCTTTAATCACTACATCACGCGAAAGCACCGTGATCACTAACGAACCAGAAAGCAGAAACAGCTAATGCCATACAAATAAACAAATGAAATAGGGTACAACATATGTAATCAATCAGTCTGAATCAAAATTGTACATTTGTTCAATAAATACTTACCTGCCGGCGGCTCCCTCCTACTCGTCGGCCGCGTGCAACGTGGGGTGCCGAGCCAGGACGGCCGCCGGGGCCACCCGCAGCGCGCCGCGGCCCACGGTGCGCACAACGGCCCGCGGGTCGCGGAAAAAATACGCCCCGGCTTCGACCACGAGTTGGCCGGCGATGACGGTGCGCGAGCCGGCCGGCAGTTCCAGGGCCCCACCTTTTTGAACCAGCAGGCGCGCCGTGGGCCCGAGGTACAGCGCCGCCGTGTCGCCGGTGGCCAGCGCCAGCGCGTTGCCGGGGCCCACCACCACGCGGGCCGAATCGCGGGCCCCGGCCGGGGCCCGGCCCACGTCGAAGCCGCCCCGCACCAGGCAATACGTATTACGGGCCTGCAGTTCCAGGCTGCCGGGGGCGCGCAGCGCGGTGGCCGCCGCCCCCCCGGCGCGGCCGAACTGCACAGCGGCGCGGCCAGCACCGGTACGGCCCGGGCCGTCGCGGAACACGGTGCGGCCGGCGAAAACGGCCCCCACCACCTGGCCGCCGGGCCCCGGCGCGGCCCCGGCCCGGTCGGACTCGAACGTGCAGCCGCGCAGGCGGAAGCCGGCGGCCGTGTCGGCCGGGGCCAGCGGCACCAGGCGCAGGAAGTCGGCCCCGTGGCTCACGAACCGGCACGCCTCGAAACGCAGGCGGCGGGCGTGGCGGTCGGACAGCAGCAGGAACGGGCCCAGGGCCGGCCGCCCCGCGTAGGGCTTGTCTTCGAAGGTGCAGCCCCGGAACCGGGTGGCGTCGGCGGCGGTGGCCGCGTCGCAGCCGTGCACGAAGGCCCCGTACACCCGGCAGCTCTGAAACAAAAACCCCGGCTGCGTTACCCACGCCGACCAGTTGGTGGTGCCCCAGAGCGTGCAGCCGGTGAGCCGAATGTTGGCCGTGGTGGCGGGCCGGTCCCCGCCGGGCCGGTCCGCCACCAGGCCCTGGCCGCCGTTGTCCACGAAGCGGCAGCGCTCGAAGGCCACGTTGGCCACGTAGCCGCCCTCGGGCTCCAGGTCGGCGCCGGCGGCGGGGTTGGAAAACAGGGCATGGCCCGCGCCCAGGCGCGCGCTGGAGTTCTGGACCCGGGCCGTGTGGCTGAAGCTGCAGTTCACGGCCCGGAAACCGTTAACGCTGGTGAGCGAGAGGCCCTGGCGGCCGTTGTAGTCGAAGGAAGAGTTTTCGAGCAGGATGTTTTCGCGGGCGGGGTCGTCGAGGCGGCGGGCCAGGTGGTTGAGCACCTGGAGGCCGTCGCGCCCGAAGTGATGCACGGCCACGTTGCGCAGCGTCACGCCCCGGCTCTCGCTCACGAACACGCCGTCGAACCCCAACTGAATGCCGGTGTCGCCCCAGGGCCCGCCCACGGCCAGGCGCGGGCTGTTGCCGTTGAGGGCCAGGTTGGCCACCGTCACGTTCTCGCACTGCCTGAGCCGCAGGCAGGTGCCGCCGCTGGCGGCGTAGGCGTGGTCGGTGAACAGGGCCGTGGGCGGCGGGTAGGCCCGGCCGGTGGCGGGGTCGAACGAGCCGTACCGCAGGCCGTCGGCGTAGCGGATTTCGGTGCGGGCGCTGTCCTCCCCCGCCACGGTCAGGTTGCGGCAGCCCACCAGCGGCAGCACATCGGCCCCGGTGCGGTAGTTCTCGCCCCCGGCGTCTTGCCGGCCCACCCGGTACACGCCCCGCGGGATGAAAAGCACGGCCGGCCCCGCCCCAGCCGGCGTAAGGGCCCGGGCGTTAAAAAACGCCGCCGCCCGCCCGAACGCCGCCTGGTCGTCGGCGCGGCCGTCGCCCACGGCCTCGAAATCTTTTTTCAGGTCTTTGCGCAGCACCGACGGGGCCAACCGGCCGGGGGCCCCGGCCAGCAGCAGCAGGGCGGCCAGCCCTGCGGCCGCTCGTTTCGTTTTCATGGCTTGCATCGTTTCGTCTGGTAGAATGCGGCGGGGCCGGTTGCCGGGCAAAGCTAGGGCGTTTTACGAGCGCCAGGCCGGAAACTAAGCCGACCCCTGGCACGGCGATTTGGGGGCCCTCCTGCCCGAAGATTGCCATAGACAATTACCGGTTTGCCAGGGCCCCGCGCCCGGGGCCCTGCCGCCGTTTCGCCAGCCCGTTTCTTCGTAGCTTGGCAGCCCTTAGCCTTTTTACCCGTTACCTTTTCACCTATGCTGTTCGCCATTTTACTGCCCGGCATCTCGATGGTTTTCCGGGGCCACCTCTTCAAAGGCATCCTGTGCGGCCTCCTCCACGTTACCGTGATCGGCTGGATTCCGGCCGCCATCTGGGCCGTGGCCTCGCACAACGAAGACCTGGCCGAAAAGCGCCACCGCGAAACGCTGGCCGCGCTGGCCCGCCAAGGCCGGGGCTAGCGCGGGGGGGCGAAAGAATTGGGGGATTAGCTCAGTTGGCTAGAGCGCCTGCTCCGCAAGCAGGAAGTCACCGGTTCGAATCCGGTATTCTCCACGGATGCAAAAAGCCCTGGCCGGTTGGTCGGGGCTTTTCGTCTACTTCCAGGTATACTGCTTTATCGATGATTTGCTGGCCGCTACCCGCCCGGCGTGGGCCCCGGCACCCGACCCGCGCCAGCACCTAAGCGATGCCGAAGTGCTCACCACGGCCCTGGTGGCGGCCCGCTACTTCGGCGGTAACCTGGCCTGCCCGGCGCTACATGCAGGGCCACTGGGGGCAGCGGCCGCTGCACAAGAGCGGCTTTTCGCGCCACCTGCACCGGCTCAAGGACGTGCTGGAGGAGTTGTTTGCCACCTTCGGCCAACTGCTTATTATGTCCACGAAGATACCTTTAAGGAAGCAACCGGCTGCAGCAGCACACGGCGCGGCGCACCAACAGCAAGCGGCCGCACGAGCCGGCCCGCGCCTTTCTCATTCGGCACTTTCGCCACGGCATCGAAACCTGCTTCAGCGGCCTCACCGACCGCTTTTCCAAACATATTCACGCCACCTCCGCCGCTGGTTTCGCCCTCAAAATCGGCCTCTTTGTCTTTGTACACGCGCTGGACCGGTTCGGACTATAATCCGCAACTTGGGTTAGCCACCCCAACAAAAAACCCCGCCGCAAACACTCGGTTTGCAGCGGGGTCCAGCGTGACTGAGCCGCCTGTCGGACTCGAACCAACGACCCTCTGATTACAAGTCAGAAGCTCTACCAACTGAGCTAAGGCGGCTTGATGGTGGGGCAAAAGTACGGTTGCGCCGGGGCCCTGCCAAACTTTGGCTCCAAGAAAAAAGAGCGACCCGCTGTTTGCGGCCCGCTCCTCTTGCAGTTTTACCTCGGAAAGCGCTGTTATGCCCGCACCACTTTGAGTTGCTTTTTCAGCACGTCGATGCGCTTTTGGCCTTCGGCCATGCGGCCCTCGTACTCCTCGCGCAGCTGGGCCGCGTTTTTGGAGCGGGCGAAGAAGGCGAGGTTGGTTTGTAGCGTGGCGTTGTCGTTTTCCAACTCGTTGATTTCTTTGCGCAGGGCCATTTCCTTGCGCGTGAGCTGCTGCTGGGCCTGGGGCCGCGCCTTGAGGCGGGCCACTTCGGCCTGGAACAGCAGCTCGGCGCGGTCGGCGTAGCCCAGGCCGGGCACGGCGTCGAGGTACTTGCCCAGCAGCCCGAGCAGCTGCTCTTCGCTGCGGTCGCCGGTGCCCGCCCCGTCGAAGGCCTGCGACCAGTCGGCCAAAATGGCGCGGTAGCCTTCCAGCGAAGCGGGGGCTTCGTCGCCCAACGCGCCGATTTGCTGGCCCAGCTGGTCGAGGTAGGCCAGCTGTTCGCCCGAGGAGGCGGTGGCTTTCTCTTCGCGCTGGCGGGCCTCGTGCTTGGGCCGGTCAAACACGGCGTCGCAGGCGTTGCGGAAGCGGTGCCAGAGCTTGTCGGCCAGCTTGTCGGGCACGCGGCCCACGTCCTTCCACTCCTTCTGGATGCGCATGACGACGGCGCGGGCGGCCTCGTGGTCGGGGTTGTTCTGGGCTTCTTCGGCTTGGTCGATGAGGGCCTGCTTGGCCTTCACGTTGGCGCTCTTCTCGTTGTCAAGCGACTTGAAAAAGTCGTTTTTGCGGTTGAAGAACGCCTTGTAAGCGGCCCAGTACTGCTTGTTGAGCGCGTCGGCCTGGGCGCGGGGCACGAGGCCGGCGGCGTCCCACTCGGTCTTCAGCTCCTGCAACTCGTCGGTTTTCGAACGCCACAGGTTCACGCGGTCGGTTTCGAACTCGGCGAAGGGCAGGATGCGTTCCAGCAGGGCTTTTTTAACCGTGAGGTTGGCTTTTTCCTGGCCCGAGCGCACGTCGGAAAACTCCTTGCGGCGCTGGTGCAGCGCGTCGGAGGCGGCGATGAAGCGCTGCCACAGCGGCTCGCGCTGGTCGTTGGGCACGGGCCCGATGTTCTTCCAGTCCTCGTGCAGCTTGGTCAGCTCATCCAGCGCCTTGTTGATGCCGGTGAGGGCCATCAGCCCTTCGGCCCGCTTGATGAGGTTCTCCTTGGCCTCCTGGTTGCGGCGGCGGTCGAGGTCCTTCATCTCCAGGAAGCGGCCCTGCTTGCTGTAGTAGATGTCGAGCAGGCCGTGGTAAGTGTCCCAGATGGGCTGGCTGTCGCTTTGGGGCACGGGACCGGTGGCTTTCCACTCACCTTGCAGGGCCTTGAGCTTGGCCGAGCTGTCCTTGGTTTCGGCGGCTTCCACGAGTTGGCGGAGCTGGTCGAGCAGTTGCTGCTTCCTGGCCAGGTTGTCGGCGCGGCTGGCGTCTTCCACCTTGGCCGTTTTGGCGCGGCCCTCGCGAAACTCCTGCAAGGCTTTGTTCAATTCCTGCTGGCCCTCGGGCTGCTGGAAAGCGTACGCCTCGGCTTCGGCCCCGCCTTCGCCGAACTTTTGGCGGGCGGCGGCGCGGGCGTGGCCCACGTTGGCTTCGTACTGGCGCACCAAGTCGAGCGTGGCCTTGCGGTTGCGCTGGGCATTGGGACCGCGCAGCTCCTGCACCAGGTACTGCGCCTGGGCGGGCAGGTCGAGGGCCGTAAAATCGGGCGCGGCCAGGGCCACGGGGGCTGCCGGCAACGCTTCGGCTGCCGGTACGGCCGGGCTTTCCTCGGCACCAGCGGCCGCAATTTCGGCCATTGCGGCCACCGTGTCCGGATCCGGGTGGGCTTCGGCCACCAGGGCGGCCGTGGGGGCCCCGCCTTCGGCCCCGGACAGGGCGCGGGCTTCCTCGGCCTCGGCAGCGGCGGTTTCGGCGGCCCCGCCCACGGCGGGGGCTTCCGGGAAGGCAAGCGCGTCGGCGGGGGCCTCAACTTCCTCAATGGGCGTTTCCGACGAGGTGGGCAGCGCGGCCAGCGGCTCGGGCGCATCGGCCAACTCGTCGGCGCTGTGCAAGTCGACGGTGGGCAGCGCCGGGGCCGACTCTTCCACGGTGTGGCCGTGGGGGGCCGCCCCGGGCGGAGTTTCGGGGGCAGCAACGGGGGCCGCCGGGGTGGCGCTGGCAAGGACTTCGCCGGCCGGCAAGGCGTCGGGGGCAGCGGTGCTGCCGTAGTGTGCCTCGGCGCGGGCCTGCGGGGCCGACATGTCGGAGCCGTCCACCGTCACGGCGTCGGGCACGTGGTGGGCCGTTTCGGCGGCGGCGGCGGCTTCGGGCGTGCCGGCATCCGGGGCGCTGGGCTCGGCGGGGGCCCCGCCTTCTTTCTGGGCCTGGATTTCGGCCAGGCGGCGTTCGAGGATGCTCATGCGGTCATCGCCGCCGGGCTGGGGGCCGCCCGACTGCGGGGCTGGGGAAGTGGATTCGGTTGACATACGCAACGGGTGGGGGCCGGCTTCGGGAGCGGAGCCGGGCGGGCGGGGCAATAAAGTAAGATACGGGCCGCGAAAGTACGGCAAACTCAGTTCAGGCGCGGGTCGACGGGGTAATTGGACCACGCCTTGAAGCGCCCGCCCTTTTCCCGCAGAATGGCCCGCCAGAACGCATCGGGGGTCAAAGTAAACACTTTCCCCGCGCTTGCCGGGTGCGTCACCCAGCTGCGGGCCTGCATTTCGGCCGCCAGCTGGCCCGCGCTCCAGCCCGAATAGCCCACGAACAGGCGCACGTCGGCCGCGCCGGCCGCGCCGCTGGTGAGCAGGCCCAGCAGCACCGCAAAATCGCCGCCCCAGTACACTTCCTCGCCCAGGTGGGTGGCCCCGGGCACGTCGGGGCGGCGGTGCAGGTAGTGGAGCGTGTTGGGCTCGACGGGCCCGCCCAGGTACAGCGGCAGCCCGGCGGCGGGCGAGTTCTGGCCCAGCGGCAGGTCGAGCACGTCGAAGAGCGTCAGCTCGGTGGGGCGGCTGAGCACCAGGCCAAACGTGCCGTTGGCCGGCTCGTCGCGGCAGAGCAGCACCACGCTGCGCTCGAAGTTGGGGTCGCCCAGAAAGGGCTGCGAGATGAGGAACGTGCCGGGCTTCATGTCGTTTAACAGTTATCGTTTGTTTAATATTTAACAAGGCATGTAGGGCGTGGGGGCCCGGCACGGCACGGACCCCCGGCGGGGTGCCGGGGCCGCCGTAGTACCTTGCGCCCGCTTTTACGACCGGCCGGGGTATGGGCCAACCACGGGCGGCGCGGCCGGGTTCCGCCGCGCCGCCCGCCACTAAAAAACGACGCCCCCCGCCGCCGGACCCGGGGCGCGGTGAATAACCACTGTTAAATGCTAACTGTTAAATGCTAAACGACCAGCGGCTCGCCGACCTGCGCAAGACCTACGCCCAGCGCAGCCTTTCCAAAGCCGACGTGCGGCCCGGCGCGGTGGAGCAGTTTCGGCAGTGGCTGGACGAGGCCATTGCCGCCCAGCTCGACGAACCCACGGCCTTGACCCTGAGCACGGTGTCCGGGGGCCAGCCTTCCTCGCGCGTGGTGCTGCTGAAAGGGCTGCCCGGTGACGCCGGCTTTCTGTTTTATACCAACTACGACTCGCGCAAGGGCCACGAACTGGACGGCCAGCCGCTGGCGGCCCTTAACTTTTTCTGGCCCGGCCTGGAGCGGCAGGTGCGCGTGGAAGGCCGCGTCGAAAAGGCCCCGGAGGCCCTGAGCACGGAATATTTCCAGAGCCGCCCGCGCAGCAGCCAGCTCGGGGCCTGGGCCTCGCCCCAGAGCCAGGTCATCGGCAGCCGCGCGGAACTGGAAGCGCGCGAAAAAACCGTGGAAGCGCAGTTTGCCGGCCAGGACCCGTTGCCGCGCCCGCCGCACTGGGGCGGCTATATTTTGCGGCCCCACCGCGTCGAGTTCTGGCAGGGCCGCCCCAGCCGCCTCCACGACCGCCTGGAGTACAACCTGGTGGACGGCGCGTGGGAAATCGCGCGCCTGGCCCCGTAGGTTAATTAAAAATTAGAAATGAGGAATCAAAAAATGCTGCTTCCGGGGCCCCGCATGGGCCAACCGTCCGCAGCGTTCCACTCATTTTTAATTTCTCTTTTTTAATTCTCTATAATGGCTGAAATTCAACCCGTGCGCGGCTGGCGCTACGCCCCGGAACTGGGCCCCGACATCGACGCGTACGTCTCGCCGCTGTTCGACGTGGTATCGGCCCGGCAGCGGGCAGCGCTCTACCGCAATCCGCTCAACTCCATCTATTTGGCCGTGCCGCAGGGCGACGACCCGGCCGGGTCGGCCCTGGCCACGCTGCGGCGCTGGGAAGCCGAAGGCGTGCTGCGGCAGGATGCGCTGCCCGGCATCTACGCCTATTACCAGTACTTCCGGCTGCCGGGCAGCGCCCGCGAGTACTGCCGCAAGGGCTTCATGTGCCACATCCGGGCCTACGACTGGGCCGAGGGCGTGGTGCTGCGCCACGAAAACACGCTGCCCGCCAGCGTGAGCGACCGCGCCGCCCTGCTGGCCCGCACCGAGTTCCAGACCAGCGCCACACACGGCTTGTACCGCGACGACGGCTTTGAGCTGGAAGCCTACCTCGACGAGGCCATGCGCGCGCCGCTTTACCAAACCGAGGAAGATTACCAGGGGGCCCGCGACGTGCTGGCCGTGATCCAGGACGCGGCCGTGATCCGGCGCTTTCAGGCCGTGCTGGCCGGGCGCGAAGTGATTCTGGCCGACGGCCACCACCGCTACGAAGGCTCGCTGGCCCACCGCCACGCCCGCCAGGCGCAGGCCGGCCCCGCCGCCACCGGCCGCGAGCCCTGGCACTACCACCTGATGTACCTCACCAACGCGGCCAGCGACGACTTGCGCATCCTGCCCACCCACCGCCTGCTGCTGGAACTGCCCGGCGGCCCGCACGGCCCCTTGAGCGACGCGGCGTTTTTGGCCGGGCTGGGGCCCTACTTCACGGTGCTGCTGCTGGAAGAAGCCGCCGACTTGCCCGACGTGATTGCCGGCAAGCGCTGGGCGTTTGGGCTGTACCTAGGGGGACAGGCCTACAAAATCCGGCTGCGGCCGGAAGCACACGCGCTGCTGGACTGGCCCACCACGGCCGAAGTGCAAGCCCTGGACCTGACGGTGCTGCATTTTTTCGTGCTAGAAAAAGTGCTCGGCCTGATGGGCCCCGACGCGCAGCGCACCTGGCCGGGCGTGGCCTACGTGCGCAGCTTTGCCGAGTGCCTCCAGCGCGTGGACCGCGGCGAGGCCCGCGCCGCCCTCATCGTGAACGAAGTGACGATGGCCGAAGTGGAAGCCGTGTGCCACTCCGGGGCCGTGATGCCCGCCAAATCGACGTTTTTTTACCCCAAAACCCTGGCCGGCTTCCTCTTCAGCAGCATCGCCGACGAGGAGGCCGGCAACGTGTTCGACCAGTATTTTCTGGCGGGGGCCCCGGCTGCCGCGTCCGCCCCCGCTCCTGCCCCGCTCGCGTGAAACTGATTTTAGCTTCCAACTCGCCCCGCCGCCGCCAACTGCTCACCGACCTGGGCCTGGCCTACGAAACCCGTTTGCTGGCCGTCGAGGAAGACTTTCCGCCCCACCTGCGCCGGGCCGCAGTGGCCGAGTACCTGGCCGCCCACAAAGCCGCCGCCTACGCCGCCGGCCTGGCCCCCGATGAAGTGGTGCTCACGGCCGACACCATCGTGTGCCTGGGCGACGACGTGCTCAACAAGCCCGCCGACGCGGCCGAGGCCGTCGCCATGCTCACGCGCCTGCAAGGCCGGGCGCACGACGTGTTCACGGGCGTGTGCCTGCTCGCGGGCGACGGCCGGCAGGTCGTGTTTTCGGACCAGACGACCGTGCATTTCCGGGCCCTGAGCGCGGCCGAAATCGGCCATTACGTGGCCACCGCCCAGCCCTTCGACAAGGCCGGGGCCTACGGCGCCCAGGACTGGATTGGGATGGTGGGCGTGACGCGGCTCGAAGGGTCTTATTTCAACGTGATGGGCTTGCCGGTGCACCGCGTGTGGGCCGAACTGAACCGGCTGGGGGCCCTGCCGGCGCTGGGGGCCAGCGCTTAGCATATTTTTTACTCATGCGTTTTTTCATTCTCTACAACTTTTGCAGCTGGCTGATGGCGCAGCTCGCGCCGGGGGCCCCGGTGTGGTTCATCATCCGGCTGCCGTCGCTGCTGGCGGCCACGGCGGGCACGGCGGGCACGGCGCTGGGCTACGCGCTGCTCACGCATTTCCGCAATTTCCGGCGGGCCCAGCCCCCGGGGCCCGTGTTCCTGAGCGCTATGTACCACGAAGTCATGTTTTTCCACTACGCTTTGCTCGACGGCCGGCCGCTGACGCTGGACGTACAGCGCGCGCCCGGCGTGCGCTACCCCTACTGGGTGTGGGCCAAAGGCCAGGCCGCTCCGCCGCCGGCCTGGCTCGCGGCCCTGCCCTACCGCGTGGCCTACGAAGACGCGACGACCATCATTTACACCCTGGCCGCCTCGCCCGCTGGCTCGCGCTGAGCCTTCATCGGCTCGCCGAAGCATTTCGCAACGTTTTTCTACCCTCCATGCGCCTGCCTACCTCTCCTGCTTTGCCCGTCAGCGGACGGTTTTTCTTGCTGCTGCTGCTGGGCGTGCTGGGCTTGTGCGCGGCCTGCGCGGCCCTGGTGCTCAACCAGGCCGACTACGCCGACGTGCGGGCGCTCAGCCGCATCACCTTCCACAACGGCTCTTACCAATGCCTGCCCGTGCGGGTGTCGGCCGCAGAATTTGCCCAGGCCCAGCGCGGGGCCCTGGGCCTGGCCGGCGCGCTATTGCTAGCCGCCGGACTGGCCGGCGCGGGCAGGGCCGGGCGGCGGCAGTTGGGGGCCCTGGCCGCGGAAACCCGCGCGGCCCTGGCCGGGCTGGGGCGCTGCCTGGCGGGCCTGACGCCGGCGCAGCGCCGGGCGGCGGGGCTCAGCCTGGCGCTGCTCACGGCGGCGCGCGTCTATTTTGGGGCGGTGAAGTCGTACCACTCGGAGGAAGTGGCCTCCTACGACTTTTTCATCCGCCGGGGCCTGCTGGCGGTGAGCAGCTTCTACCCCATCCCCAACAACCACGTGCTGCCCAACACGCTGAGCTGGCTGTTTTTCCGGCTGAACCCGAACGTGTGGTTCACGCTCCGGCTGCCGGTGCTGCTCACCGCCACGGCCGGCACGGTGGGGCTGTTCGCGGGGGTGCTGCGCTTCGGCACGTTTCGCACGGCGCTGGTGGCCCTCACCCTCTTTTCGTGGGTGCAGCTGAGCCTGTACAACGCCGTGGCCGGCCGCGGCTACTGGCTGCTGATGACGCTGGCCGGCGCGCATTTCTTCGCGGTGGTGGCGCTGCGGGCCCAGCCCGGGGCCCCGCGCGTGGCCTGGGCCGCCCTGCTGCTGAGCGGCGTACTGGGCTGCTATACCGTGCCCGCTTTTGCCTACGTGGTGGCCTCGGCCGCGGGCTACCTGGGGCTGGGCTGCCTGCGGCGGCGCGACTGGGCCGGCCTGGGGCCAGCGGTGGCGGTGGCCGGGGGCGTCGGGGCCGGGGCGGCGCTGCTCTACGCGCCGCTGCTGCTGCTTTCGGGCTGGCGCTTGCTGCTGGCCAACGGCTACGTGGTGGCGCGGCCCTGGCCAGCGTTCGTGCGCGAGCTGCCCGCCTTCGCGTGGTTCACCGAAGGCACGCTGGCCGGGCAGCGCAGCGTGGGGGCCCTGGTGTTCCTCGCCGGGCTGGGGGCCTTCGGGTGGCTGCTGCGGGCGCGGGCCGGCCTGGCCCCCGACCTGCGTGCGGCGGTGCACCGCCTGGGGCGGCCGGCGCTCTGGTTCGTGGGGGTGCCTTACGTGCTGCTGACGGTGCAGCGGGTGCTGCCGCCCGAGCGGGTGCTGCTCTACAAGTCGCTGTATTTCTTCGTCTTGCTGGGCCTCGTCGCCGATGCGTGGCTGCGGGCCCACCCGGGCCGCTGGGGGCCCCGGCTGGCGGGCCTGGGCCTCGCGCTGTTCGTGGCCTACCAAACCTACACGATGGTGTTTCTCGTGGAAGGCAACCGCCGCTACATCGACGCCATCTGGCAGTCCTTTGCCTGGCTGGAAGGCCAGCCCCCGGGCCGGGTGCTGGTGGGCGTCAACGAATCGTCGCTGCACTACCTGTTTCTGGCCCATTACCGCGCGCCCGGCCGGCCCTGGCAGTTCGACACCAGCCCGCAGCCGGGCGCGCGCTACCGCTACGTGGTCGTTTCGCCCGACTACCAGGGCCCCTACCGCCCGCCGCTGCCCGCCCGCCCCGCCTACCGCGACGGGGTGGACGAAATCTACGCGTTGCCCGCCCCCGGCCAGCCCGTACCCCACGACCCGGCCCGCGAGTAGGCTTGTTTAGGCTTGTTACTGCCCGCGCGCCAGCAGCACAATGCCCGCCACAATCAGCACCAGCCCGCCCACCTGCGGCAAACTCAAGCTTTCGCGCAGCACCACCAGCCCCAGCACGGCCGTGAGCAGCACCGAGCCGCCCACAATTACCGGCGTGCCCACCGAGGCCGGCATCCCGCGCCGGAACACGACAAACGTTAATATTTCGGCCAGCCCCACGCCCAGCCCGGCCAGCGCCGCCAGGCCCAGGCCCCGGCCGCTCAGGGCCAGCGGCTGCCCTTGCAGCTTCAGGCGCAGCAGCCACGCGGTGCCCAGCGCGGCGGCCACCAATTGGAGCACGACGGCCCCCACGGCCGGCGGCAGGTGGTGGGCCGCCAGCTTAATAAAAAAGTTGTAGAGCGCCAGGCACAAGGCCGTAAGCAGCGCCAGGGGTAGCCAGTTGGGCATATTATTCTGACCCGTTACGCAAAATATCCACCACTTTCATCGTGGCGGCTTCGTCCAAGCCAATCATAGGCTTTGTCAGGACAAATCTGCTTTTTATGTCGATTGGCAACCGATTAATGGACAAGTCATCATCTATGATGACATAATTCTTGCCGACGCCGTGCTCATGAACCCATTCTTCAATTTCAGTACCTCGGTTTACCATAGCGTCTGAAGACGTTACGCCATTAATTTTTGCCAACGAATCAGGCTTAATACCTCTCGTCATCAACAATACCTTCCATTCTTCAACAGAGTAATTTATTCTGTGAGTAGTGGTCAAAATGACACCTGCACCGGTTTCATCTAGGATACCAGCCAGATTTTTTGCGGCGCGCTCATTGAATTTCATGAAGCCATCCGCATGCAGTTCTACCGCCCGCCAAGCAGGAGTGGTCACCAAAACACCATCAATATCCAGGAGAATAATCATGCGAGTAATCAGATACCCTACCGCAATTGCTCCTTCAATAACTCCATTTCCACTTGCGGGGCCACCTTCTCATAAAGCACCCGGTACGCCGCCGCCGTAATCGGCATGTGTACCTTGAGCTTCTTATTCAACTCGTAAATGCTCTTGACCGCGTAATATCCCTCGGCCACCATGTTCATTTCGAGCTGGGCGGATTTGACGGAGTAGCCGCGGCCCACCATGCCGCCGAAGGTGCGGTTGCGCGAGAACTGCGAGTAGGCCGTCACCAGCAAATCGCCGAGGTAGGCGGAGGCCGACAGGTCGCGGGCCAGCGGGCTGATGGCTTGCAGGAAGCGGCGGATTTCCTGCACCGCGTTGCTCACCAGCACGGCCAGGAAATTGTCGCCGTAGCCCACGCCGTGCGCGATGCCGCCGGTGAGGGCGATGATGTTTTTCATCACGGCGCAATACTCGATGCCGTCGAGGTCGAGGGCGGGGTAGGCTTTCACGTAGCGGTTGCGCAGCAGCTCGCAGCAGGCCAGCGCCAGGGCCGCGTCGGGCGAGCCGATGGTGAGGTAGCTCTGCTTTTCCAGGGCCACTTCTTCGGCGTGGCAGGGCCCGGCGATGACGCCCAGCTGCGCGCGCGGCAGCCGAAACCGCTCGGCCACGTAGTCGGTCACGAGCTGGTTTTTGCCCGGCAGCATGCCTTTAATAGCGGAAATGACCTTCTTATGCTTCAACGCGTCGCGGTCGAGCTTGTCGAGCACGGGCTGCACAAAGGCAGCGGGCACGGCCAGCACCACCCAGTCGGCTTCCTCCACCACCTCGGCCAGGTCGGTGGCCGGGTGCACCAGGGCCAGGTCGAACTGCACGGCCGAGAGGTAGCGCGGGTTGTGGCGGGTGCGCAGCAAGTGCTGCACGTCGTCTTTGGCCCGCAGCCACCAATCGACGCGGGCCCCGTTCTCAGAAAGTATTTTGGTGAGCGCGGTGGCCCAGGAGCCGCCGCCGAGCATGGCAATTTTTTCCAACGTATTCGGGTGGGGAAAGAAGCGGAAAGCCGCCCGGCGCGGGCCGGGCGGCGCAGAAGCACGAAACAGCCCTAACGGCGGCCCGGGGCCCGGCGTTACAGCTTGGCGTCTTGCAGGGCCTCTTTGCTCAGGGTTTTGGCGTCTTTGATGATGACCGGGCCGCCGTCCTTCAACTCCTTGGCCACGGCCCGGAAGGGCCCCGTGACGACGGGCGTGCCGGCGGGCACACCGCTCAGGATTTCAATGTTTTTGGAGTCGGTGATGCCCGTTTTCACCGGCGTGAGCACCGCCTTGCCGTCCTTCACCACGAACACCACTTCCTGGATTTCGGGCTTGGCGAGGCCGCTGGCGGGGGCCACCACGGTGGCCGTGCCGCTGCGCCGCCCGCCGGGGCCCCCGCCGCCGCTCGTCGGGGCCGCAGCGGTCATGGCCGAGTCGGAACGGGTGGTCACGGCGAAGAGCGGCACGCTCAGCACCTGCGGCTTGCGCTCGGTGATGATGTCGACCGAGGCCGTCATGCCCGGGCGGAAGGGCACGATGGTTTGGCCCTTCACCACGCGCACGAGGTGGCGGTAGCTCTCGGGCAGCAGCCGGATGCGCACCTCAAATTCGGTTACGGCTTCGGCCGTCAGCGCGTCCTTGGCCGTGTTGGCGATGTTGGTGACGATGCCCCGAAACTTCTCGTTTTTGCTCGAATAGGCGTCCACGTCCACCTCGGCCGAGTCGCCCAGGTTCACGTTGGTCACCTCGTTCTCGTTCACGCTCACGCGCACCTCCATGTTGTTGAGGTTGGCGATGCGCATAATTTCGGTGCCCGCCATTTGGGTGGTGCCCACCACCCGTTCGCCTTTCTTCACGTTCAGCTTGCTCACGGTGCCGCTCACGGGGGCATAAATCGTGGTCTTGTTGAGGTTCTTGCGCGCCTCTTCGAGCGAGGCCGAAGCGGCCGTCACGGTGCTTTGCGCAGCGCGGATTTGCTGGCGGGCCGAGTTCATTTCTTCCTGCGAGGCGTTGTAGGCGGCCTGGCTGGCTTCGTAATCGGCCTGCGAAATCACTTTCTGTTTGTAGAGCGAGGCGTTGCGGCGGTAGGTCAGCTCGGTTTGCTTGGCGCTGGCCATCAGCTGCTGCAAGCGGGCGTCGGCCTGGCCCACGTTGGCGCGCTGGGTGCCCACCTGGGCGCTTTGCAGGTTCACCTGGGCCTGGTAGTTGTCGGGCCGGATGCGCAGCAGCAGCTGGCCTTTCTTCACCGAATCGCCCTCTTGCACGTACAGCGCGATGATTTCGCCCGACACGTCGGGGGAGATTTTCACTTCCGTTTCGGGCTGCACCTTGCCCGAGGCGCTCACCTTTTCGGTGATGTTGGCCGGGCCGGCCTTCTCCACGAGCACTTCGGTGCCGGCGGGCTTGCCCACCCAGCCCTGTTTTTTGGCCACCGTGAAGCCGGCAATCAACACGACCACCAGGGCCAGCAACGAGTAGAGTAAGCGGTTGTTTTTCATATGTAAGCTGGTAGCTGGTAGCTGATGGCTGTCAGCTTCTTTCGACTTTCTTTGGCGTTTTAGTTTTTTCCTTTGAACATCGGCTGGCAGGCATCACCAGCTAACGGCCTTTACAACGCCAGCGGCCGGCCTTGGTAAAAGTCGAGCACCTTGCGGCGGAAAATAAAGGTGTACTTGGCCTGAAGCTGGTTGGAAACGGCGTAGTTGAGGTTATTTTTGGAAATATTGAACTCGGTGCCATTGAGCAGGCCGTTGTTGAAACGGATTTCCGAGTTGCGCTGCGTGAGCGTGAGGGCCGCCACCTGGCGCTTGGCGGCGGCGTACTGGAGCTGGGCAGCGCGGGCGTCGGCGTAGGCCTGCTCGATGCTTTGGCGCAGCGTGAGGCGGGCCTGCTCGGCCCGCACGGCCGCCGACTGCTCGTTGATGAGGGCCCGCTGCACGCCCGTGCGCACCTGCAAGCCGTTGAGAATCGGGATTTGGAGGCTGAACTGAATGGCCTTGCCGACGTTGTTGTTGAGCTGGTCGAAGAAGCGCGCCGGCAAAAAATCGTACTGCGGCTGCTTGGGCGAGAGCACGGCAAAATTGGTGAGGCGCGGCGGCGCGCCGGGGTTGGCGGGGTCGTACTGGTACACCGGCAGCGGCACGGCACTGGTGGAGTCGCCGGTGAACACCCGCGACGACTGCGACGAGGAGTAGCCGGTCGAGACGCTGCCGTTCAGGAACAAGCGGGGATAATAGGCCCCGCGGGCGAGGTCGGTGTTGCGGCGGGCGCTCTGCACGCGCAGTTCGGCGGCCTTGATTTCGGGCAGGCGGCCGGCCGCGGTTTGGAACACCTCGTTGAGGTCGAGCTCGTAGGCGGCCTCGTCGGGGTCGCCGAGCGGCGGCACCTCGATGGCGAAGCTTTGGGCCGTGGCCGGGTCGATGTTGAGCAACTGCAACAGGGCCAGGCGCGCCAGGTCGGCCTGGTTTTGGGCCGTAATCACGTTCAGCTGGTCGGTGGCCAGCTGCGACTGGCTGTCGAGCAGCGTGCTTTCGGGGATGCTGCCGGCCTTGAGCAGAATGGTGGAACGGTCAATCTGGGCCTGGTCGCTGGCAATGCGGGTTTCGTTGGCACGCACCAGCTCCTGGGCCAGCACCAGCTGCAAAAACTGCGACGCTACGTTCAGGCTCAAGTCGTTGCGCGATTTTTCCACGTCCTGCACGCCGGCTTCGTAGTCGAGCGCGTTGCGCTTGATGGTGTTGCGCAGCTGGAAGCCCTCGAACAAGACGAGTTGCCCCTGGCCCACGAAATTGTTGGAGCGCGTCGTCTGGTTTTGAAACTGCGAGGTGAGCGGGTTGATGTAGGTGCCGTAGTTCCAGGCCTGGGTGCCGTTGAGGTTGACGGTGGGCAGCAGCGCGGCCTTGCTCTGGCGCAGCACCTGGTAGTTGCTCTCGGACTGGAGCTGGTTGAGGCGCACGGTCAGGTTGTGCTCCAGCGCGTAGTCCACGGCGCGTTGGAGCGTCCAGGGCCCGGTAGCGGCCAGGGCCGGGGCCGCCAGCGCCGCCGCCGGGGGCGTGGCCGGGTACGCCGGCTGCGGCGTGGTCTGGGCCGCCAGCGGGCCGGCGGCCAGCAGCCCGGCCAGCGCCAGGGCCCCACGGAAGCAAAGCGGCACGGTGAGTTTTGCGGACATAAAGCGGTCGGTAAAAGCTGACAACGAAAAAGTTTTGACTGGGCCAAAAGACGCACCGGCCCGAACAATGTTGTTTGGGGCCGCCGGCGGTTGGTTGGCTAGCCGGTTTATCGCCGGCCGGGGCCGGGTGTTACAAAACGGACTTATTCCAGCGTTGGAATGTAGGTGATGTGCTGCACCCAGCGCAGTTCGCGCAGGTAGGCCAAGGTCAACTCTTTCACCGGGCTGTCCATTTCAATGAACTGCCGGGCAGCGTCGTGCTTGCCCTTCCGGCTCACAAACATGGTGGCAATGTTGCACTCGTCGTGCGCAATCACCGACGCAATAAAGGCAATGGAACCCGGCTCGTCGCGGGCATCGACGATGAGCGTGTGCAGGGCCCCCGAGAAATCGGCCGGGAAGCCGTCCACCTCCACGATGCGGATCACGCCGCCCCCCCGGCTCTGGCCCACCACCTCCGCCCGGCGGCCGGTGGCCCCGTCGAGCAGGTTGAGCTTGATGGTGTTGGGGTGCATGGTGGAAGCGTTGCCCACGCTCTGGAACGTGTAGGTGAGCCCCGCGGCGGCGGCATGGTCGAAGGCCGTGCGGATGCGCACGTCGTCGGGGCCGTAGCCCAGCAGCCCGGCCACGATGGCGCGGTCGGAGCCGTGGCCCTCGTAAGTGCGGGCAAACGAGTTGTAGAACGTGACGACGGCCTCGGTGGGCAGGGCCCCCAGGATGCGGATGGCGGCCCGCGCGATGCGCACCACCCCGGCCGTGTGCGACGAGCTGGGCCCGATCATCACCGGGCCAATCATGTCGAAAATGCTGGATTTCTCTGCCATAGCGACGCCAAAAGTAGGGCCCAGCCGCCGGACCCGCCCATCGGACAGCACTAATCTTTCGCTATATAGCCGTAATTTTGGCAAGGAAGGGGCAACGAACAAAATGTGTTTGCCGCGTGCAAACTCCAAATTCGGTGGCCCCGCCCCTGCCGGCCCGGACCTTGGCCAACGTAAACAACTCGTAACCAGTTGTTTGTGTCTTGATTACCGCCGGGTGCCTTAAACTGAGCTGATGCCCGGTGCGACGCTGGGCGGGCCCCGGGCCGAAACCGGCGCCAACTTTGCGGGGCGGTACGGCAGGGCCGGGCCAACGCCGGCCCGCCCCGCTTGCCCAACCAAAAGTTCATGAAGGATGCTTATTTAGTGGACGGCGTCCGCACCCCAATTGGCAATTTTGGCGGCAGCCTGGCCACCGTTCGCCCCGACGACCTGGCCGCGCTGGTCATCCAGGAACTGCTGAAGCGCAACCCCAGCGCCGACCCGGCCGGCGTGGCCGACGTGCTGCTGGGCTGCGCCAACCAGGCCGGCGAAGACAACCGCAACGTGGCCCGCATGGCCCTGCTGCTGGCCGGCCTGCCCTACACCGTGCCCGGCGAAACCGTGAACCGCCTCTGCGCCAGCGGCTTGTCGGCGGGCATGGCGGCGGCCCGCGCCATTCAGTGCGGCGACGGCGACCTGTTCGTTGCGGGCGGCGTGGAGAACATGACCCGGGGGCCCCTGGTGATTTCCAAGGCCAGCACCGCCTTCGGGCGCGACGCGCTGATGCAGGACTCCAGCTTCGGCTGGCGCTTCGTCAACCCCCGCATGGAGGCCCGGTACGGCACCGACGCCATGGGCGAAACCGCCGAGAACCTGGCCGAGCGCGACCGCATCAGCCGCGAAGACCAGGACCGGTTTGCCTACGAGTCGCACCGGCGCGCCGGGCGGGCCCGCGACTCGGGCCGCTTCGCCGAAGAAATCGTGCCCGTGCCCGTTCCGCAGCGCAAAGGCGAACCCGTGCTGTTCGCGCACGACGAGTTCATCAAGTCTAGCACCACGCTAGAGGGCCTGGCCAAGCTGCGGCCGGCTTTCCGCAAAACGGGCACCGTCACGGCCGGCAATTCGTCGGGGCTGAACGACGGGGCCGCGGCCCTGCTGCTGGCCTCGGAAGCAGGCATGAAACAGCACGGCCTCACGCCCCGGGCCCGGTTTGTGGCGATGGGCGTGGCCGGCGTCGAGCCGCGCATCATGGGCATCGGCCCGGTGCCGGCCAGCCAGCTGGCGCTGAAAAAAGCCGGCCTCACCCTGGACCAAATGGACCTGATCGAGTTCAACGAGGCCTTCGCCGCGCAAACCCTGGCCTGCATCCGGGCCCTGGGGCTGCACGCCGACGACCCGCGCATCAACCCCAACGGCGGGGCCATTGCCCTGGGCCACCCGCTGGGCATGAGCGGGGCCCGCATCCTGCACACGGCGGCCCTGGAATTGCAGCGGCAAAACAAGCGTTACGCCTTGGTTACCATGTGCATCGGCGTGGGCCAGGGCTACGCCGTCGTCATCGAGCGGGCGTAGAGCCGGGGGCAAGGGTACTTTTGTGCCCCTGCCCCTGCTTTTATGGCACCTACCCCGCTTCCTCCCGACGAATTTTCGCCCGCCGTGCTGGCCCAGCTGCGCCGCTTGCAGGACAAGTACGCCGCCGACGGCCAGGACCTGGCTGCCTACCTCGAAGGCCTCTACCGCGCCGATTACGTCAATTACTGGGACTACATCGAGTTGGACACGCTGCTCTCGCTCCAACGCCCGCTCACGAAAATTCCCGACGAGCGGATTTTCATCATGTACCACCAGATTACGGAGCTGTACTTCAAGCTCTGCCTCTGCGAGTACGAGCAGATCGGGGCCCTGGAAACGCCCACGCTGGGCGAAGTGGTGCTGCGCGTGGGCCGCGTCAACCGCTATTTTGAGAACTTGATCGATTCGTTCGACGTGATGGTGGACGGCATGGACAAGCAGCAGTTCCTGGAGTTTCGCATGGCCCTGCTGCCGGCCTCGGGCTTCCAGAGCGTGCAGTACCGCATGATCGAAATCGCCAGCACGGCCCTCGAAAACCTCACCGACGAGCAGCAGCGCCTGGCCCTGGGCCAAACCCCCGACCACCAGCAGCTCTTCGGCTGCATTTACTGGAAAGCCGGGGCCACCGTCGAAGAAACCGGGGCTAAGGCCCTGACCCTGATCGAGTTTGAGCGCAAGTACACCGCCCGGCTCGTGGACCACGCCCGGGCCTACGAATTGCGCAACGTGTGGGCCGTGGTGCAGCGCCTGCCCGCCGCCGAGCAGCGCCACCCGCGCTTGGTGCGGGCCCTGCGCCAGCTCGACGTGAACGTGAACGTGAACTGGCCGCTGATGCACTTCAAGTCGGCCGTGCGCTACCTCCAGCGCGACCCCACCGACGTCGCCGCCACCGGCGGCACCAACTGGCGCAACTACCTGCCGCCCAAGTTCCAGCGCCGCATTTTTTACCCCGCGCTGTGGAGCGCCCAAGAGCTGGCAGACTGGGGGAAAGGCTGGGTGGAAACCGTGCTGGCAGGGGCCGATAAGTAGCGCGGACGCGCTAAACCTGCGCCACTCGCCGGCCACCGGCGCAAACGCCGGCGCAGGAATTTCCGGGGAACGGAAGATTTTTATTTGTTTTTAAGCCGTGCGCGGCCGGGCCCGGGGCCGGCCGCCGAAGCCCAGTTCCGGGCCCCCGAACGAGATTCGTCTTGTGCGGTAAGCGTACGCGCGGGCGAGTAACGTGCCGTGCACCAGACTTTTCGGGCGGCATTTTGGCTTTTTTTTATCGCGCAAGTCGGGTACATTTAGGTATCCCGTTCGCTCTCCCCGGTCTATTGGTTTCAGTTGCCAAGCCGCTGCCGCGCCCGGGCCCGCCCCTACTCCGGGCTCCCCTCGCCCTTTCCACCTTTTCCCCACCCAAAAGCTCATGAAAAAGATGTTAACCACGCTTCTGTGCGCGTTGTGCCTCGCGGTACTGGGCAGCACCGGGGCCCACGCCCAAACCGCCTACCAGCTGGTGTGGGCCGACGAGTTCCACGGCAGCATCAGCCCGGCCTGGAAATTTGAAACCGGCGGCGGCGGCTGGGGCAACAACGAAAAAGAATACTACCAAGCCGCCAACGCCACCGTCGTGAACGACAACCTGCTCATCACGGCCAAAAAGCAGAGCGTGGGCGGCATGCCCTACACCTCCGCCCGCATGACGACCCAGGGCCTCAAGGAATTTACTTACGGCAAAATCGAAGCCAGCATCAAGCTGCCGCTGGGGCAGGGCCTGTGGCCGGCGTTTTGGGCGCTGGGCAGCAATATCAACTCGGTGGGCTGGCCCAAGTGCGGCGAAATCGACATCATGGAGCAGATAAACGCCGACAGCCGCACCTATGGCACCGTGCATTGGGACAATAACGGCCAGGCCGATTACGGCCAGAGTACGCCCACTTCCCCCAACGTTTACCATAAGTACACCGTCGAGTGGACGCCCACCGCCATTACCTGGTTCGTGGACGACGTGCAGTACAACGTCATCAACATCGCCAACGGCGCGGGCGGCACCGAGGAGTTTCAGCGGCCCTTTTTTCTGCTCCTGAACCTGGCCGTGGCCGGCAACTGGCCCGGCCAGTCCGTGGACGAGAGCAAGCTGCCCGCCACCATGTACGTCGATTACGTGCGGGTGTACCAGAAAACCAACGCGCCCGCCCCGTCGTCGGTGCTGCTGCAAGCCGAAGCGGCCAACGTGAACCACGGCATGGTGGTCGAGGGCTGCGCCGATACGGGCGGTGGCCAGGACATGGGCTACATCGACCAAGGCGATTACTTGGTGTTCAACAACGTGAATTTTCCCACGTCGGGGGCCTACCTCATCGAGTACCGCGTGGCCAGCGGAGCCAACGGGGGCACCGTCTCGTCGGACCTGAACGCCGGGGCCATTCAGTTGGGCAACACGGCCGTTCCAGCCACCGGCGGCTGGCAGACGTGGCAGACCGTGTCGAAAACGGTCAACGTTAACGCGGGCATCTACAACTTTGGCGTGTACGCCCAAACCGGGGGCTACAACCTCAACTGGGTGCGCATCACCAAAGCCGCAGCCCGGGGTGGCCAGGCCGCGGCGGCCCCGGGCGGCCCGCAAACCCTGTCGCTGTACCCCAACCCGGCCGACAACCAGTTGAAGCTGACGGCGGCGGAAGCGTTTGTGGGCGGCGAGGCCCGCATCCACGACGCAGCCGGGCGCGAGGTATGGCGGGGCCCTTACCAAGGCCAGGGCGTGCCCACGGCCGGGCTCAAAACGGGGCTCTACACACTGGAGCTTAGCCGGGACGGCCAAACCAAGCGCCTGCGCTTCGCCAAGCAATAGGCCGCACGGCCAGCGGGTGCAGGCCCGCTGCCGAATGAAAATCCCCGCCTCGGCAGCTTATTGCCGGGGCGGGGATTTCGTTTACCATTGGGACCACACCCGTTTTACTTTACCGTAAAATCGGCTTCGGTGTTCTCCCATTTCATGGCCACCACGCCGGATTTGTCCACCGTGATGTCGAACTGCTCGACCGGGGCGGCGGTTTTTTTGGCCGGCACGCTCACGCGCAGCACGTCGTCGGCGGCGCTGTACTTGAAGGCCCCCCACTGGTCGGGTACTTTGTTGAAAATGACCGTCCAGGCCGTTGCCGTGGGGATGGTGAAGAAACCGTACTTGCCAGCGGGCAGCGTTTTGCCGTTGATCTTCACGGCCTTGCTCACCGTGAACGTAGTGGCCTCGTTGGCCCCGGTGCGCCACACCTGGCCGTAGGGCACCAACTCGCCGAACACATTGCGGCCCTTGGCCGACGGGCGGCTGTAGTCGATGGTGACGGTGGTGCCGTTCACCGTGGCCGTGGCGGTGGCCGGCGGGCTCGGGCGCTTGGATTTGTCTTCCGGCGCTTTGGCGTCCTGCGCCTGAGCGGCGGCGGAAACGAAGAGCAGGGCTCCCAGGGCCGGAGCGAAAAAACGGAATTGCATGGCGGGAAAGAAGTTAGGTGAATGGATGCAACAGGCGCACAAGTTACAAAGTCGGCGATTGGTGTGGCGGGTTGCAAGCGCGGCCGGGGCCCCGGTTCGGCCGGCTGTGCCGACCTTTGCACCTGTATTTACCCTTGAAGGATAACTCCCTTCCACCCTAATTACATGAAGCAAGAGCTGGAAATTTTGCTGCCGCCCGAGGTGGCTTTTGATGAATTTGCTCGTTACGAGGCCATCCTGCGCCAAGCCGGCCTGCGGCCCGGCGAGGCCGATTTTGTGCACTTGCTGCGCCGCTCGATCGATGCGCGGGGGCGGCAGCCGCTGGTGCGCCTGCGGGCCGACGTGTACCGCCAGGCCCCGCCCGCCGAGCTGTTCGGGCCCTGGTTTCAGTACCCCGACGTGGCCCATGCCCGGCGCACGGTGCTGATTGTGGGGGCCGGGCCGGCGGGGCTGTTCGCGGCCCTGCGCTGCATCGAGCTGGGAATGAGGCCCCTCGTGCTGGAGCGCGGCAAGGACGTGCGCGCCCGCCGCCGCGACCTGGCCGCCATCAACAAGGAGCAAACCGTGGACCCCGACTCGAACTATTGCTTCGGTGAGGGCGGGGCGGGCACGTATTCCGACGGCAAGCTTTACACCCGCGCCACCAAGCGCGGCGACGTGGGCCGGGTGCTGCGGCGGCTGGTGCAGCACGGGGCCACGCCCGACATTTTGGTGGACGCCCACCCCCACATCGGCACCAACAAGCTGCCCGACGTGGTGCGGGCCCTGCGCAAGGCCATCACCGACGCCGGCGGCGAGGTACGGTTCGGAGCCCGGGTCACGGATTTCATCCTCGAAAACGACCACTTGCGCGGCGTGGTGCTGGCCTCTGGCGAAACCCTGGCGGCCGACGCCACCGTGCTGGCCACCGGCCACTCGGCGCGCGACATCTACGAGCTACTGCACCGACGCGGGGTGCTGATTGAAGCCAAGCCGTTTGCGCTGGGCGTGCGCGTCGAACACCCCCAGGAGCTAATTGACCGCGCCCAGTACCGCCGGCCCGAGCGCGGGCTGCTGCCGGCCGCTTCCTACGCCCTGGTGCAGCAAACCGAGGTGCAGGGCCGCCAGCGGGGCGTGTTCTCGTTTTGCATGTGCCCGGGCGGGTTCATTGTGCCGGCGGCCACGGCCCCCGGCGAGGTAGTGGTGAACGGCATGAGCCCGAGCCGCCGCGATTCGCGCTTCGCCAACTCGGGCATCGTGGCGGCCGTGGAGCTGGACGACCTGGACCTGGCCCAGCACGGGGCCCTGGCAGGCCTGCGCTTCCAGCAGGCGCTGGAGCGGCGCGCCTGCGCGGCGGCCGGCGGCACCCAGCGGGCCCCGGCGCAGCTGCTGGGCGACTTCCTCAAAAACAAGCCCTCCGCCGCGCTGCTCGAAACCTCCTACCAGCCCGGCCTGGTGCCCGTGCGCATGGACGACGTGCTGGGCCCCCTGCTGGCCGAGCGCCTGCGCCAGGGCTTCGCCAGCTTCGGCCGCAAAATTCCCGGCTACGCCACCAACGCCGCCCAAATCGTGGGCGTGGAAAGCCGCACGTCCGCCCCGGTGCGCATCCCGCGCAACCCCGGCTCGTTGCAACACCCGGTGGTGCGGGGCCTGTTTCCGTGCGGCGAGGGCGCGGGCTACGCCGGCGGCATCGTGTCGGCGGCGATGGACGGCGAGCGGGTGGCCGAAGCCATCGCCGCACAGCTGAGCGGAGGATAGGAAAAGCCCGGCCCTGATCTTCCGCTACGCCTTCTCCACGGCTTTTTCGTAGGCGCGCCAGTCCAGCTCGCCGTTTTCTTTTTTGCGCAGAAACACGGTTTGCTCGTCCCGCTCCAGCTTACCGAAGGTGATATCGCCGCGGCAGCTCAGGCACTTCACCGACGTATACTTGAACTTGCCCTGGGCCACGCGGCTCGTCAGGTCGAGGTTGTCGGAGCCGCAGAGGCCGCAGGCGGCCACGTCGGGGAAGCTCAGGCGGTCGTACTCGGCCACGGTTTCGTGGAAGTTGCTGCCTTGCACGGTAAAGTGGAACTGGCGGCGGCCAATGCGCTTGGTAATCATCATTTGCAGCATAATGCGCGGTTTTTTAGTACGTTTTACTAACCTGATTCGGCCTCGTTTAGTGCGCGCCGGGGCTAAATTAGGCCTTTATTTTGGTAATTTAACGGACGAGAAAAATCTACCTGGCTAATTATATTGGCCTTTAAGCGAATCGCACCGCTTCGGGGGCCTGCCGTCGCTCCTTCATCTGCTGGCATTGGCCCCTGCCCTTACCGAAGCGGACGCGCCGGTTGCGGGAGGGCCGCATTTTTTCTTAAATCCTTCTTTTTTTATTGCTGTTGGACAGACAGTTAATTTCACCAGCCAAACCCAACGCATGGATTTAGTTGTACACAATTAAACCTTATGCAACCAAACCTAGTTTAGCCTTTCGAACCCCATGAGCCAGCCCGCTATTCCCGTTGCAAATCCGCTGCAAAAGCTGGAAAACCAGCTGTGCTTTCCGCTCTACGCCGCGTCGCGGATGCTGACCAAGGCCTACCAGCCCTACTTGCAGGAGTTGAACCTGACCTATCCGCAGTACCTCGTGCTGCTGCTGCTGTGGGAACACGGCGAGCTGACGGTCAAGCAGCTGGGCGAGCAGCTGCTGCTCGACTCGGGCACGCTCACGCCCCTGCTCAAGCGCATGGAGCAGAAGCAGTGGGTGAGCCGCCGCCGCGACCCGCGCGACGAGCGCTCGGTTGTCATCGGCCTGCTGCCCGCCGGGCGGGCATTGCAGCAGCCGGCCGGCCACATCCCGGCCAAGCTGCTGGAAAAGCTGGCCCTGACGCCCGCCGAATTCGACGCGCTGCGCCTGCAACTGAACCGCCTTTTACCGCAGCTTTCCTGATTGGGCCGGCTGTTTTTTCACCCCCACTTTTTTACCGATGAAAATCGAGAAAATCTTCACCGCGCAGGCCCTGGCCAAAGGCGGCCGCGACGGAGCCATCACCACCGCCAACGACGCGCTGAACCTCGCGCTGAGCACCCCAAAGGAAATGGGCGGCCCCGGCAAAGCCGGCGCGACCAACCCCGAGCAACTCTTTGCCGCCGGCTACGCGGCGTGCTTCGAAGGGGCCCTGGGCGTGGCCGCCCGCCAGGCCAGCGTGAAGCTGGAAAACGTAACGGTAGAGGCCCTCATCGGCTTCGGCAAGGCCGAAGACGGCGGCTACGGCATCTCGGCCGACCTGCACGTGAACCTCCCCGGCGTGGCGCAGCCGCAAGCCGAAGCGCTGGTGGCAGCCGCCCACGGCATTTGCCCCTACTCGCGCGCCACCAAAGGCAACATCGAGGTGACCCTCACCACCACGACCCACGCGTAGCTGTTTTATTGGCCGGCCCGCTTTTTATTCGGTTGATCTGATGCCCCGGCCGCCCCGGCTGCTCCTGTTGTAGGAGCGGCCGGGGCGGCTTTTGGTTGGGGTGCCGGTTGGGCGGTCTTCCTTTTCTCACCGTACTTACTTTTCGGCTTTCTGAAACCAACACCCGTTTATGAGCACCCCCCGGATTGAACACGATTTTTTGGGCGAGCGCAGCTTGCCCGGCGACGCTTACTACGGCATCCAGACGCTGCGGGCCCTGGAAAACTTCTACATCACGGGCATTCCCATCAAGGCCGAGCCGCTGTTTGTGCAGGCCCTGGCGTACGTGAAGAAAGGGGCCGCGCTGGCCAACAAAGAGCTGGGCGTGCTCGACGACGCCGTGGCCGACGCCATCGTGGCGGCCTGCGACCGGGTGGCCGGCGGGGCCTTCGACGGCCAGTTCCTCACCGACATGATCCAGGGCGGGGCGGGCACGTCGGTGAACATGAACGCCAACGAGGTGATTGCCAACGTGGCCCTGGAACTCCTGGGCCACGCCAAGGGCGAGTACCAGTTCTGTCACCCCAACAACCACGTCAACTGCTCGCAGAGCACCAACGACGCCTACCCCACCGCCTTCCGCATCGCCCTCAACAACAAGCTGGTGGGCTACCGCGAGGCCCTGGGGGCCCTCGCCGACGCCTTTGCCGCGAAGGGCGTAGAGTTCCGCAACGTACTGAAAATGGGCCGCACCCAGCTCCAGGACGCCGTGCCGATGAGCATGGGCGACGAGTTCCACGCCTTCGCCACCAACCTGCGCGAGGAACTGCTGCGCATCGACGATTCGCGCCGGCTCATCTCCGAAATCAACATGGGGGCCACCGCCATCGGCACCGGCGTGAACACGCCGCCCGGCTACGCGGGCCTCGTCACCAAGCACTTGCGCGCCGTAACGGGCCTGGATTTGAGCCTGGCCGGCGACCTCATCGAGGCCACCTACGACACGGGGGCCTACGTGCAGCTCTCGGGCGTACTCAAACGCACGGCGGTGAAGCTGAGCAAGATCTGCAACGACTTGCGGCTGCTTGCGTCGGGGCCCCGCTGCGGCATCAACGAAATCAACTTGCCGGCCTTGCAGCCGGGCTCCAGCATCATGCCGGGCAAGGTGAACCCGGTGGTGCCCGAGGTGGTGAACCAGACGGCGTTCTACGTCATCGGGGCCGACCTCACGGTGACGATGGCCGCCGAGGCGGGCCAGCTGCAGCTCAACGTGATGGAGCCGGTGATTTCTTTTGCTTTGTTCACCTCCATTTCCTACATGACCAACGCTTGCCATACGCTGCGCGAGAAGTGCGTGGCCGGCATCACGGCCAACGCGGCGCACGCCGCCAGCCTGGTGTACAACAGCATCGGCATCGTCACGCAGCTCAACCCCGTGCTGGGCTACGAGGCCAGCGCCGGCATCGCCAAGGAGGCGCTGGCCACCGGCAAGTCGGTGCACGACATCGCCGTGACCGAGCGCCAGCTGTTGACCCAGGCCAAGTGGGACGAGATTTTCACGTTTGAGAACCTGATCCGGCCGGTGTTCATTCAGTAGCAAAGGTTACGCGGTTGGCGCGGGGCTCGGCCCCGTGCGGCTATCGGTGGGCCTCGGGCCCGCAATCGCTGCCCGGTGGCCACAAGCGTCGTTCCAGGGGGCGGGCCCGAGGCCCGCGCGTAAGCGGCACGGGGCCGAGCCCCGCGCCAACCACGTAACCTCTGTCAATAAGTTCATTCAGTAGCGGGCTGCGCGACGCCCGCATGGTAGAAGTGCTCGTGCGCCCGGGGGCCCCCGCCCAGCCGGTGCTGCGCTTCCTGGGCCCGCAGCTCGACGCGGCGGATTTTGCCGCTGTTGGTCTTGGGCAGCGCGGGCACGAACTCCAGGATGCGCGGCATTTTGTAGGGAGCCAACTGCCGGCGGGCAAAAGCGAACAGCTCGGCCCCCAGAGCCGCCGAGGCCGGGGCGTCCGGGTGCAACACGAGAAACGCCTTGATTTCGTGGCCTTTGATGGCATGGGGCGAGCCCACCACAGCAACTTCTACCACCGCCGGGTGCTCCATCAGCGCGCTTTCCACCTCGAAGGGCCCCACGCGGTAGTCGCTGGACTTGATGACGTCGTCGTCGCGGCCCACGAACCAGAGGTAGCCGTCGGCGTCGCGGTAGGCCTTGTCGCCGGTGTAGTACAGGCCGTGGCGGAACACGGCCGCCGCCCGTTCCGGCTCGCCGTAATATTCCTTGAAAACGCCGTTGGGGCGGTCCGGGTGCAGGCGTACGGCGATGTGGCCTTCCGCCAGGTCGGGCAGCTCGCGGCCGGCGGCGTCGGCCACCACCACGTCGTACATGAACGAGGGCTGGCCCATCGAGCCGAATTTTACGGTACCGCCGGGCAGGTTGCAGACCATGGCCGTGGTTTCGGTTTGCCCGTAGCCGTCGCGCAGGAGCACGCCGGTGCCTTTTTGCCAGGCGGCGATGACCTCCGGGTTGAGCGGCTCGCCGGCGCTCACGCACTCGCGGAAGCTGAACTGGTAGCGCGCCAGGTCTTCGAGGATGAGCAGGCGCAGCACCGTGGGCGGGGCGCAAAACGTGGTGACGGCCTGCTGCTCCAGGGCCCGCAGCAAGGGGGCCGCCGCGAACTTGCCGCCGGGGCGGTGCACAAGCAGGGTGGCCCCCACGCTCAGGGGCGCGAAAAAACTGCTCCACGCGAACTTGGCCCAGCCGGGCTGCGCGACGTTGCAGTGCACGTCGCCGGGCCGCAGGCCGATCCAGGCGGCGGTGCTCAGGTGGCCCACCGGGTAGGAGAAGTGGGTGTGCGTCACCATTTTCGGCAGCCCCGTGGTACCGGAGGTGAAGAACAGAAACAGCGGGTCGTCGGCGCGGGTGGCGGCGGCCAGGGCGTGCGCGGGCTGGTTGTCGATGGCGTGGAAGTTGGCCCAGCCGGACCGCGGAGCGGGGCCGACCAGCATTTTCAGCCCGATGCGCTGGCCCAGGGCCCGCTCGGCCTGGTCAATCTTTTTCGCGTTCTCGGCGTCGGCCACCGCCACGGCGGGCAGCAGGCGGCCGAAGCGGTACACCAAATCGTTCACCGACAGCACGGCGGCCACCGGCACCAGCACCTGCCCGCCCTTGATGCCGGCCAGGTACGCGAACCACAGCTCGGCCACCACCGGCACCATCAGCAGCACGGCCTGCTGGGGCTGCACTTCCCGCGCCCGCCAGAAGTTGAGCAGGCGGTTGGCGCGGGCCCCCAGCTCGGCGTAAGTGAAGCCCTGCGCCGGCCCGTCGTCGCCGGCCAGCACGAGGGCTTGCTTGCCCGGACTCTCCGCCACGTGCAGGCCCTCGAATATTTCCGCCGCCCAATTGAAGAACTCGGGCTTGGGCACGGGCCCCCGGGCCAGCTCCGCGTAGGTACCCGCCTGGGCCAGGCGCTGGAAGCGCTGAAAGTAGTTCTGCATGATGAGACAGAAGGCGTTAGGGCAGAATATACGGCCCGCTCCTTCCCGCCGCCATCGGCGGCCCCAATTATTTTCGGCCGCAATGACTTAACGCCCAGTCCGCTGGGCTATTGCTGCACGAAGCGCACCGTTTGCTTCGGGCCCCCGGCGCTCACCTCACACAGGTAGGTGCCTTTGGCGAGGGCCCCGGCGTAAAACACCACTTCCGGGCCCGGGGCCGGCGCGAGGGTTTGGCGGCGCACCACGGCCCCGCGGGCGTCCACGATGCGCACGTCCAAGGCCCGGTCCCGCAGCTCCTGGGGCAGCACCAGGCGCAGCTCGCCGGTGTGCGTGGGGTTGGGGTAGAGCTGCAAGCGGGCGGGCGGCGGGCCCAGCGGCACGGGCGGCACCAGCGTGGCGGCGTAAGCATCGGCGGCCGTAAAATCGGGGATGCCGTAGCCCAGCACGTTGTCGGGGGCCGCGGCCTGCGAGGCCGTGTGCGTCAGGGCCTCGATGATTTGCTGGGCCGACAACCGGGGGTGGGCCTGCCAGAGGCCCGCCGCCAGCCCGGCCAGCTCGGGGCAGGAATAGGAGGTGCCGTTGCCGCGCACGACGGCCCCCGTGGCCGTGACCACCGCGCTGGCCACGCCCATGGCCGAAAGCGTGGGCTTGATGCGCCCGTCGGCCGTGGGCCCGTACGAGCTGAAGTACGCGTGGCGGCGCAGCGAGTCGACGGCCCCCACGGAAATGATGGAGTCGGCGTCGGCCGGCACCGATACGTAGTGCCAGCCGTTGCCGCCCTCGTTGCCGGCCGAGTTCAGCACCAGCATGCCCACGCGGGCAGCGATGGCGGCGGCCTGCGAGCCGATGGCCGTGCGGCCGTTGAGGTCGGCGTAGGTGTGGGGCGCGGCGGGGGCGTCGAAGGAAGTGTAGCCCAGCGAGGAGCTGATGACGTCCACGCCCGCCGAGTCGGCGTACTCGGCGGCGGCCAGCCAGTTGGCCTCCTCCACCGGCTTCTCCGAGCCGGCGTCTTCCGTGATGCACAGGCGGTACGAGGCGTGCGGGGCCGTGCCCACAAACACGTTCGCCTGCTCGCCGCTGAGCAGCGAGAGACAGTTGGTACCGTGGCTGTTGCGCACGTACACCTGCTGGCCGCCGTCTACGAAATTACGGGTGCTCAGCACGCGCTGCTGGGCAAACAGGGGTTGCAGCGGCACCACCGCGTTGGCCCCGGGAAAGCCGGCATCAAAGATGGCGATTTGCATGCCTTCGCCCTTGTAGCCGGCGTCGTGCATGGCCACGGCCCCGATGAGCTGGTCTTGGGCGAAGGTTTTGCCGTAGTCGGCCCGCGTGCCCACCGCATAAGTTTGCTGGGCGGTTTGGGCCGGGGCGGGCACGGCGGGCGGAGCCGGTGGCTGGCCCCCTCGGTTCAGGGTTTGGGCCTGGCGCACGGCGGGCAGGGCTTGCACGCGGGCCAACGTCGCGGAGTCGCAGGCCACCAGCGCGGCGTTGAGCCAGCGCGAGGCATACACCACTTGGGCCCCGGGCACGGCCCGCACCTGGGCCAGGTAAGCGGGGCTCACGGGCAGGTCGCGGGGCGTGATGGCGATGCCCTGCCGCTGCCGCCGCGCCACGGCGCGGGCCGACAAAAACGCCGCCGGCTGGCCCACCTGGTACGGCGTACCGGCCTTGTCGCGGAAATACACCAGGTGGCGGCGCACCGTGGCCTGGGCCGCTGCCGGGGCCATTCCGCTCAGCAGCAACACCGCCATCAAACTCAGGGCCCCCAATAAATACGCACGCATAAATTTCAATAAAAACGGATTATCAACAAGTAGTTATCAACAAGCAATTATCAATAAATCAATTATCCAATCTCTCTCGATTGCCACTGCTCACCGTTAGACGCTCACTGCTCGCTGACACCTCACAGCTTGCCGACGTCAATCAGCGTCTCGCGGTGCACGGCCCCGCTGGTGGCCTGGTAGCCCACGCGGACGCAGACCCCGCCAAGCGCCTGGAAGCTCAAGCTGACGCGGCGGCGCAGCACGGGCCCCACGCCTTTGGCCAGCACTTGTTGGTAGCTGCGCAAGTCGCAATTATTGTCGGCGGCGGCCTGGCCGGCGTCGTCTATGCTGGCTGTAGCGGGGTAGCTGCGGGCCGGTCCGCCGGGCACGGGCACGCTCATTGCCTGGCCCACGCGGTTGTAGCGGCGGTTCTGGGCATTAACGGTGTCGGCCGCGCTGAGACTGCTAAAGCCCTGGTAGGCATTGAAGTTCCAGAGGTAATTTTCGCGCACCGGAAAGACGGCCTCCACGGTGCGCCGGTTGCCGCGGTTCAGCACCACGGCGTTCGGGCTCACGCTCAGGGCGAACGTGCTGTCGGGGGCCCAGGCATCGGCGGCGGCGGCGCGGCGGGCGTGCTCTACCCGGTACACGGGCTGGCCGGCGGCGTCGGCATAGGTGCCCGTGATGGCTTCGCGCACCTGGTAGGTCGGGGGCACCGTGAGCTGGGAATTGTCCCAGAGGGAGTCGCTCACCTGGTAGGCCCGGTAGGTTCCTACTTCCACGGGGTAGTAGTCGTTGCCGAGGTCGGGCGCGGCCGAGTCTTTGTTGCCGCAACTGGCCAGCAGCAGGGCCCCGGCGGCGCTCAGAATAGCAATCGTATAAGGTATACGCATAGAACAGAGTTATCGAAAACCTAACCGGTCAAGGGAGTTTAATTAAAAATTAAAAATGAAGAATTAAAAATGCAGCTAACCATGCAGAAACTGGCCACACGCGCATTTTTAATTCTTCATTTTTAATTTTTAATTCCTTGATTAACTTCCTGCTTCGGCCAGGGCAAAAGGTACGGGATTTTCGCCGATGACGTGGCGCTCGATCCAGCCGCCGCCCAACACGTCACCGCCTTCGTAGAACACGGCCGCCTGCCCCGGCGTAATGGCGTGCACGGGCTCCTCGAAATAGACGTGAATTTTGCCGTTCACCTGCTCCAGAAACGCCGGGGCCCCGGCGTGGTTGTAGCGCACCTTGGCCACGGCCGGCACCAAGCCGCGCCCTTCCAGGGTAGCGTACTTGCCGGGGTTGAGTTGGCCCACCACGGTGGCCGTGCTGGCCAGCTCGTCGTAGTTGCCGAGCACCACCTCGTTGAGGTCGGGGCGGATTTCCGTCACGTAGGCCGGGAAACCCAGCGCGATGCCCAGCCCCTTGCGCTGCCCGACGGTGTAGAACGGGTAGCCCTCGTGGCGGCCCAGCTCGCGGCCGTTTTTGTCCACGAACCGGCCGCCGGCCACGCGGGCTTCCAGACCCGGCACGCGCCGGCGCAGGAAGCCCCGGTAGTCATTGTCGGGGATGAAACAGATTTCGTAGCTTTCGGGCTTGTTCACCAGCTCGGTGAAGCCGCGCTGACGGGCCTCGTCGTAAATCTCGGTTTTGCGCATCTGGCCCAATGGAAACAGCGTGCGGCTCAGGCTTTGCTGGCTCACGCCCCACAAGGCGTAGCTCTGGTCTTTGTGGTCATCCAGGCCTTTGCTGACCACGAAGCGGCCGGTTTCGGCATCTTGCCGCACCTGGGCGTAGTGGCCGGTGGCGATGAACTGGCAGCCGAGCTGGTCGGCGCGGCGCAGCAGCGCGTCCCACTTGATGTGGGTGTTGCAGAGCACGCAGGGGTTGGGCGTGCGCCCGGCCAGGTACTCGTCGGTGAAGTTGTTGATGACGAAATCGCCGAACTCCTCGCGGATGTCGATGATGTAGTGCGGGAAGCCCAAGTCCACGGCAATCTGCCGGGCGTCATTGATGCTGTCGAGCGAGCAGCAGCCAGTTTCCTTTTTCGAGCCGCCCGCCGAGGCGTAGTCCCAGGTTTTCATGGTCATGCCGACCACTTCGTAGCCCTGCTCGTGCAGGAGCACGGCGGCCACCGACGAGTCGATGCCCCCGCTCATGGCCACCAGTACGCGGCCTTTGGTGTTGTTTTCCATTTAGTTCTGAACCGCACCCGAAAGGTGAATGATTTGGCTGCGGTCCGAAGTGTAAAGGTACGAACGACTGGTATCAGTTCGCAGAGAGCAGTTCGCAGAGCCCGGTGCGACCTTTGCCCCGCTGATGACTGTTCCCTACTAACTGACAACTGCCCTTTATGGCCCTTCGCATCCCCGTCCTCGTCCGCGGTATCAACAACTTATCCGATGCGCGCTACTGCGCCGGCATGGGGGCCGACGGCCTCATCTTCACCCTCGACCCCGAGCTGCCCGGGGCCATCGACCCGGCCACGGCGCGGGAGCTGGCCGGCTGGGTGGCGGGCGTGGAGCTGATCGGCGAGTTCGGCGACGCCGACCCGGCGCAGCTCGTGGCCGTGGCCGCCGACTGCGGCCTCAGCCGGGTGCTGCTGCGCGAAGCGCCTTTCTTCCTCCCCGGCCTGCACGCGCCCCTGCCCTTCCCGGTGCTGCGCGAAACCGACCTCCTCACCGCCCTGCAAGCCCAAATCGACCCCGACCTGGCCCACGACCTCAGCAGCGCCGACTTCGCGCCCGCCGGCGGGGCCCTGCTGCTCACCCTGCCCGCCGGGGCCGACCTCGTGGGCTGGCGGCCCCAGCTGGCGGCCCTGGCCCGGCAGTTTCCGCTGTGGCTCGGCGGCACCTTCGCCCCGGCCGACCTGCCCGCCCTGCTCGACGGCGTGCGCCCCGCCGGCCTGGTGTTGCAAGGCGGCGACGAGCTGAAGCCCGGCCTGCGGGACTTCACCGGCCTGGAAGAAATCTTCGAGGCCCTGGAAGCCGACTAACGGCTAGCGGGTTACCACCCCGGCTGCCCGAGCAAAAAAGCTCCGCTTGCAATCCGACGCCAGAGGCTAGGGCGTAGGTGGTTTCGTCGCCTTCCTGGTCGGGAGCGCGGCCCCAACCAACCCGCTTCGCTTGTATGAAACTAATTGCTGTACTCGCCCTGATTCTAGGCGCAGCCCCCGGCACCCGCGCCCAAACCACTTCCCATTCCCCTCGCCGGGCCACTAATTTGTTGGCCCTGCAACAAGCCACGGGCGGTAACGCCGCCTCGCACCGGCCCACCTACTTCCTCACAGGCCAGGTGTTGGGCCCCGACGGCCGCCCGCTGCCGGGCGCTACGCTGTTCGTAAAGGGCACGCGTACGATGGTGAGCACCGACGCGGCCGGTGAGTATAAACTCACGGTGCCCGCCCAAACGCCCACCGTGCTCGTGGCGGCCTACGCCGGCTGCGAGGACCAAACCCTCACGGCCGCCCCCAACCAGCCGGTGCTGAACCTGAGCCTGCGCCCCGCCCTCACCGCCGGCCTGAGCCACAGCCTGCGGGTGGGCGACTTCGCTCCCGACTTCGAGCTACCTACCACCACCGGAACCGACTTTAAGCTCAGCGAACACCGCGGCCACCCCGTGGTGCTTTATTTCTATCCTAAAGACGGCTCGTCGGGCTGCACCAAAGAGGCGTGCTCGTTCCGCGACCAGTACCAGGATTTCCGTGACCTCGGGGCGGAGGTTATCGGCATCAGCTCCGACGACGCGGCTTCGCACCAGCAGTTCACGGCCAAGTACGCGCTGCCGTTTCCGCTGCTGGCCGACCAGGGCGGGCAGCTACGTAAGAAATACGCCGTGCCCCGCGCCGCGTTCGGCCTGCTGCCCGGCCGCGTTACCTACGTGCTCGACCGCGAGGGCCGCGTGCGCTACGTATTCAATTCGCTCAACGGCGCCACCGACCACGTGCTCAATGCCAAGCAGATTCTGCAAGGCCTTAATTAGTACGGGGCCGCTTGCCCGAGCCGGAAGCGCAGGTACTTAATCGGCGTACCCACCGCCCGGTACTTGCCTTCGAAGTTGGTTTGGATGGCCTGCGCCTCGGCAAAGTCGGGGCCCTGCTCGGCGTACAGGTCGCGGGTTTGCACATCCACCACCGCGCCCGGGCGGCCAGCCAGGGTGGCCAGCGTGTAGTCGAACAGGTTTTCGTTGTCGGTTTTGAGGTGCAGCGGGGCCCCCGGGGCCAGCAGCTCCTGGTACAGGTTCAGGAAGCGCGGCGAGGTGAGGCGGCGCTTGATGTCGCGGTCGCGCGGCCGCGGGTCGGGGAACGTAATCCAAATTTCGCCCAGCTCGCCGGGGCTAAACTGCGCGGCCAGGGCCTCGGCCCGGGCCCGTACAAAGCCCACGTTGGCCAGGCCCAGCGCGGCGCCTCGGGTGCTGCCCGACCACAGCCGCTCGCCTTTGATGTCGAGGCCCAAAAAGTTGCGCTGCGGGTGGCGCTGAGCCAAGCCCACGGTGTACTCGCCCTTGCCGCAGCCCATTTCCAAGGTCAGTGGGTGGTTGTTACGAAAAAAACCGGTCCGCCAGCGGCCACCAAGGGTTTCGTATTCGGGCTTGCCCGGCTCGATAATGTCGGGGCGGGTAGCGTTATCGGCGAAGCGGTGAAGTTTAACGCGGGACATTATTCATTTAACAAGTAACAGTTATCATTTAACAAATCGGATTTATTGCTTTAAATAAGCAGGTAGCAAGAAATACGGCTTGTTGCCCGCGCCTGCTACGACTGCTTGTTAAGTGATAACTGTTAACCGTTAAATGATTCAAATAACTTCCGCCACCACAAAGGTGCTGCCGCCAATGAACACCACGTCATCGGGCGCGGCGGCGGCGCGGGCGGCGGCCACCGCGGCGGGCACGGGGCCGTAAGCGCGGCCCGGCCGGCCAGCCGTCGCCGCCAAGGCCGCCAGCTCGTCGGCCGGCAGGGCCCGGGGAATGTCGGCCTGGCAGAAATAGTACACGGCGTTGGCCGGCAGCAAGGGCAGGATTTTGGTCACGTCCTTGTCGTTCACCACGCCGATGACCAGGTGGAGGCGGCGGTGCGGCACCCGTTGCAGCTGCGCCATCACCAAACGCAGGCCGGCTTCGTTGTGGCCGGTGTCGGCTATGACCAACGGCCGGTGGCCGAGGATGCTCCAGCGCCCGCGTAGGCCAGTCAGGGCCGTCACCTCGCGCAGGCCGCGCCGCACAGCGGCTTCGGGCAGGGCAAAGCCGTGGGTCCGCAGCGCGTCGAGCCCGGCCAGCACGCCGGGCAGGTTCAGGGCCTGGTACTCGCCGAGCAGGCCCACGGCGGCCTGGGGCAGGTACGGCGCGCCGTGGCGGAAAACATCAAATAGCTGGACGCCGGCGGCGTTTTCCGTAGCCGCTGCGTGCTCGTCAGGGGCCCGTCGGGCGGTATAAACCTGGTCGGCCCACGTCATCGGGGCGGCTTCGGCCGTGGCTTTGGCTTCGAATACCGCCGCCACCTCGGGCTGCGTCTGGCTGATAACGACGGGCACGCCGGGCTTGATAATGCCGGCCTTTTCGCCCGCGATTTCGGGCAGCGTATCGCCCAGCAGGGCCTGGTGGTCGTAGCTGATGTTGGTGATGAGCGAAACCAGCGGCGTGATGACGTTGGTGGAGTCGAGCCGCCCGCCCAGGCCCACTTCCACCACGGCGATGTCCACAGCTTCGTCGGCAAAATACGAGAACGCCAGCGCCACGCACATCTCAAAAAAAGAAGGCTGGATGTCGTCGAACAGCCCACGCCATTTTTCCACCCAAGCCACCAGGTAGTCGGGGGCCAGCTCCCGCCCGTTCAACCGCACCCGCTCGGTGAACTCGCGCAGGTGCGGCGAGGTGTAGAGGCCCACCCGGTAGCCAGCGCTTTGCAGCGTTGCCGCCAGCAGGTGCGCGCTGCTGCCCTTGCCGTTGGTGCCCGCCACATGCACGCTGCGGAAGCGCTGCTCCGGGTGGCCCAGGGCCCGCATCAGGGCCTCCGTGTTACCCAAGCCTTTCTTGAACCCGACCATCCCTACCCGCTGATACATGGGCAGTTGTGCGTAAAGGAAAGCTAAGGTTTCTGCGTAAGTCATTCTAATTAAAAATTAAAAATTGAGAATTAAAAATGAGCGCTTGGTAAGAGACAGCTTCGTCATTTTTAATTTTTAATTCTCAATTTTTAATTGATTTTATCGTACCGAAAACCTGAACGTGTAAAAGCCCGTGGCCCCCCCACTGCCGCCGTTGGTGCGACGGAAGCTAGCGTCTTGCAAAGCGTCGCGGCACAGCTTCTCCTGAGCCGGCGACACGTTGCCCGACACCTTGGTTACGCCCTCCACCTCGCCGTCCTCGTCGATTTTTATTTTGAAGCGCACCACCCCCGAGTTGTCGTCGATGGCCGCCACTTTGGGGGTCGACTCGACCGCCCAACCGCTCATTTCCAAGCCCTCACCGTTGCCATTTCCCCGGCCGCTGCCGCGTCCTCCGCCCGAGCCGTCGCCCCCGCCACCGGGGCCGTACAGGGCCTTGACATCGAGCGAGCCGTGCGGGTCGCCCTGGTCGCCCACGGTGCCGGGGTGGTCGCCGTTGTTGTTGCCGGTGGGCGTGTTGCTGGTGCCGCTCACGCTGTTGCCGCCCCCGTTGGCCGTGCCCTTGGGCGAGAACGTGACGGCCACCTTGCGGGCCGGCTTGGGCACCTCTTTCACTTCTTCTTTGGGCGGGGCGGGCGTAGTCACGGCCGGAGCCGTCACGGGGCTTTCTTCAGCGTCACTGGTAACGATTTTCTCGGCGGTGGGCGGCGTAGGCGCGGTTTGGGCCACGGCGGCGGGCACGGGGCGTGGTTCGGGGGCCGCGGCGGGCGGGCGGCTGTCCTGGCGGTTGGGCGAGGCGTTGGCCAAGGCCGTTGTTTGCACGTCGCCCGAGCCAGCGGCGTCCACGCCGTAGTTCAGCTCCACACCGCCGCCGCCGGGCGTTGGAATTTCGTCCAGCGGCGGGTTGGGGCCCCGGAACACGGTGAAGACAAGAAACAGCGCCAGGGCCGCGTGGAGCGCCACGGTACCAATCAGGGCCTCGCGGCGGTGCTGTTCGGGATAATCGAGGGCCATTGGTTTTTAAGCTGTTAGCCTGTGTTTTGAGCTGTTAGCTCTTAGCTGATGGCTGTTAGCTTTTATTTATTATCTAAATCTAGTGTAGCACCATCTAATGTAGCACCGACACTTAGACGAAAGCCAAAAGCTAACAGCCATCAGCTTAATAGAGGCTTACTTGCCGGCGGCCCGCTGGGCCTGGGTGGCCATCACCATTTTGATCTTCAAGCGGTTGCCAATTTCGAGAATATCCACCAGCTTCTGCACGTTCTGCGAAGCATCGACGCGCAACACCACGGTGGGCGTATCGAGCTGGTTTTTGCCGATGAGGGCCGCCAGCTCGGTTTCGAGCTCGGCGGGCGGCACGGGCTTCTTGTTGACGAAATAGTCCCCGGCCGCGTCCACCGATACAGTGATGGGCTGCTTCATCACCTGCTTGCTGCTCTTGGCGTTGGGCAGCAGCAACTTAATGACGTTCGGGTTCACCATCGTGCTGACGATGAGGAAGAACAGCATCAAAAAAAACATGATGTCATTCATCGAGCCCGTTTCGACGTGCGAGGTCAGGCGATGGCGGCGGGAGAGGTTCACCTTTTTTGAATTAAAAATTAAAAATTATGAATTAAAAATTGAAGAAAGGATGGGCTGAAACGAGCGAATCGAACAATCAATTTTTAATTTTTAATTCATAATTTTTAATTGTCTTGAAGAATATCCATGAACTCGATGGCCGAATTTTCCATCCGAAACACCATGCGTTCGACGAGGATGCTGAGCCAGTGGTAGCCGGCGTGGGCGATGATGCCCACAATGAGGCCGGCGGCGGAGGTCACCATCTTGGTGTAGAGGCCCCCGGCAATTTGGGCGATGCCAAAGTCGCCGGTGGCGTTGATGGCGTAGAAAATCTTAATCACGCCGATGATCGTGCCCACGAAGCCCAGCATGGGCGCAATGCCGGCGATGATACCCAGGATATTGATGTTCTTTTCAAGCCGGGCGATTTCAATCTTGCCCACGTTTTCTACACTGGCCTCGATTTCGGTGAGCGGCAGGCCCAGGCGGCGCAGGCCTTTTTCGACCATGCGCGCCAGCGGCGAAGGGTTTTGGGCGCAGAGCAGCTTGGCCCCCTGGATGTCGCCCTTCACCATGAGCGCCCGGATGCCGTTCATGAACGATTCGGGCTGCCCGCCGGCCTTGCGGATGGTGAAGTAGCGCTCCAGAATGATGTACACCGACACGAACGAGAGGATGAACAGGAGCACCATGATCCACCCTCCTTTCGATATCAGGTCGATGAGCGAAATGCCGCCGACGGCCTGGTTGGCCGCGTTAACGGCTTTGTTAACGGAATCGGGCGCGGCCGAAACCGCCGCGTTGGTAACCTGCAACAGAAAAATGGACATTCGAATTAATTAGGTAAAACCCAGAGGTCTTTGCCCAGGTGCGTTTGGGTGCGCATCCGCTGCGCTTCGCGCTCGGCCGTGGGTTTGTCGGGGTAATCGTCGATGGATACTTTGATTTTGTGGCCGCTGAACCGGGGCAGCACGATGCGCGAGCGGTGGCCCAATTTTGCCAGCGCCCGCTGTTGCACCTGCGCGGCCGCCAGCGTACGGAAGCTGCCCCCTACGATGTAATAACGGCCGGTAGGCCCCTTAATTGTGGTGGTGAACACCGGCGCAGCCGCGGCCACGGAGGTGGTTTTGGTCACGAGCGCGGGCTTCTTCGCCAAGGGGCCCCGGGCAGCCGGGGCAACCACCGGCTTGGCGACCACAGCGGTGGGACGGCCAGCCGCGCGAGCAGGTTCGGCGACCAGGGTCGAAGCCACCGGATTCGCCGTCGAGGGACTGGCTTCGGCAAGCAACTCATTATCAGCGGCGGGTGCGGCGGCGTTTACCGGCGCGATGGAGGCGGAAGCGTTCCAGGTTTGGCGGGCCAGGCCGGCCTGCTGGGGCCCGGGCGCGGCGGGGCGGGTGGCAAAGCTCAGGGGCAGGCGGGCCTGCCAGGCGCTGGGCAGGTAGCCCGTGTGCAAGGCAAACAGGTAGTTGGCCGACACCACCAGCCCCGCCACCAGCCCGATGGCCGCGTAGCTGAGCACGCGGCGGCGGGTGGGCCGGGCCGGGTGCAGCCGCGGGGCCGGCAGCGCCTGCGGCTGCACCCGAGCCCCTGACCGGGCAGCGGCCCGCACCGGCCGGGCCGCCAACTCGGGCAAGCCGTAAGCAGCGGGCAGAACGATGCCGGTGCCGGTGTATTCAAACGAAAGGCCCCGCCCGGCGGCCCGGCGGAAAATGCCGATGCCCGGCAGCTCGGTGCGGCTGGTCGCCTCCAGGTCGTGCTGCAAGCCGGCCACGGCCGTGCGCAGGGCCTCGCGGGCCTGGGCGGTGGGCACGCCCAGGTGCTGGGCCAGGGCATCGACGAGCAGGCCGTCGTTGCGGGTCAGCGACTGGTTGAAGGCCAGCAGGCGGGCCGGCGGGCTCAGGGCGTGGCGGTTGGGCTGCACCCGCGCCGGCACGGCGTCGGCCACCAGGCCCCCAAAATCCGGGATAATCACGCAGTCGTGGTCGCGGAGCAGGGGGCGGATGTGGTCGGCAAGGTGCATTTCTCTCAATTATAAGTTATGAATTATGAGTCATGAGTTTTTTTTAGAAGCTACTGGCTGAGTGCTGGTTAACCCATAGCTTCTAACTCATGACTTTTAACTCAAAAAGTGTAAGTCACGCCGCCGAGCACGTTGATGCCTTTGACGGGGTAGCGGTAAAACTGCTGGTATTGGCGGTTGGCAAGGTTGTTACCCATCGCAAAGATGGATAAATTTGACGTAATGCGGTAGTCGGCGCGCAGGTTCAGGTCGTAAACCGGGGAAGTGCCGCGGTAGTAATCGGGCACGCCGCTGACGTAGCTGATGCTGTAATTGGCCGAATAGAAGTACGTTTCGACGCCCAGCAACAGCTTGTCCGACGCGTTGTAGGTGCCGAAGACCGTGGCCTGAAACTCGGGCCGGCCGTAGGGCTGGGCCAGCGAATGGGTGTTGTAGTAGTTGTAGTCGGCCCGGGCCCCGAAGCGGAATTTTTCGCCCGTGCCGTACAGCGCCTCGGCGTGAACGTTCGCGTTGAAGGTGGCTTCACTGTCGTACACCAGGTCGAACTTCTCCTGATGCGCGGCATCGTTGACGTAGAAGTACAGGTTCTTATCGCGGCTGATGGTAAGGCGGCCGTTCAGCTCCAGCCCCTGCGCCGGGGCCGCCGTGAAGCCCGCGTAGGCGGTAGGGCCCCGGCGGGTGTCGGCCACGCGCACGTTGCGGTTCAGCCAGGGGTTTTCGGCGGTGAGGTCGTTGCGTGTCACGCGCTGGAGGGCCCCGCCCAGGCCGCCGTACACCGTGAGCCGGTCGGGCACGGCGGCGTAGGTCACGCGCACGGCCGGGTACACGGCCCCGCGGCTCACGTTGTTGGTGGTGTCGGACGAATACCCCAACGTGAGGCCCAGCGACAAGGCCAGGGGCCCCTGCTTGAATTCATAAGCTGGCGTTGCCTGCACGAAGTTGCGCGAGCGGCTCAACGAGTCCTTGTCGGTGATGAACGAGGCGTCGCCGGTGAGCACGAAGCGGCTGGTGGCGCTCAGGGCGTAGCCCAGCCGGGCGTTGAGGAGCACGTTGCTCTCCCGGGCCGAAAAGTGGTCCTGCCAATACTTGTAGCCCACGCCCAGCTCGTACTGCAAGGGCGCGGCCGGGGCCTGGTTGTGGGCGTAGGCCCGCACGCCGAACCGGGTGAAGACCTGCTTGATGTCGCCGGCCTCGGGCGTGGGCGCGGGCAGCGGCGAGGTGGCCGGCCCGGTGTAGCCGTAAAAGTTGTACCGCTCGCGGCTCACGTCGAGGGCCCCGCCCAAGGCCGCCCCGCCCCGGTAGATTTCGCCGGTGAGGGCCGCGCTGGTCTGCGCCACGCCCGAGTTGCGGCCGTCCACGGGCCCGTTCAGGGAGTTGACGTGCTTGAGGTCGAAGCCGTAGCTGTGGTCGGTGCTGCGGGCGCTGTGCAGGTAGGCGCGGCCGTAAAACGTGCCGTAGTTGCCAATGGCCGCCTTGAGGAAGTTGCCGTAGAGCGGCGTCAGCTCTTCCTGCTTGATGGTGAGCACGCGCACCGAAGGCGCGAGGCGGTCGGGCGGCAGCCGAAAATCGGGGAAGGTGTAAGTCACCGCCTTGGCCGACTTGGGCGGGGCGGGCACCTTGATTTTGTCGAAGTTGCGGGTGGCCGTGCCCAACTCGTTCACGCGGTCCTTCACAATCTCAATCTCGGCCTCCTGAATGGTGCCGCCCTTGCGCGGCTTGGCGGGCTGGGCCTGGGACAAGGCGGGCAGGGCCCCCAACAGCAGCAGCCCCGCTCCTATAGTTTGACGTGAAAGCTGTATTGAAAAATGCTTCATTAGCAAGGAAATAAGCGGTTTTTTTAATTAAAAATTGTGAATTAAAAATTAAAAATTGAGGCAAGCGATGCGCTGGTCTTCTTTAAGCGGCAAGGACCCGGCGGCCCTGTTTCGCACAGAGTTCACGGAGTTTCACAAAGGGAAAATTGCCTAATGAAGCTTGGCGCAAGGCCCCAATTTTTAATTCATAATTTTTAATTTTTAATTGATTTGATGCTATCAGCGGCCGGGGCGGTGGGCGGAGCCGGCACCGGCGCGGCGGTTGAGTCGGGGGCCGCCACCGGCGCGACCAGCGGCGCGGCCGCGGCTGGCTGGACAGCGCGGGGCGCGGCTGCCGCGCCTTTGGTCGGGGCCGAAGCGGGCTTTGCGGGCGCGGCCTTGGGCGTTTTGGCAGGAGCCGTTTTGGCTGGCGCTTCGGCCTCGTCGGGGCCCAGGGTTTTAAGGCGCTCGCGGGCGGCGGCCACAATTTCCGGTACCGGAAATTTGTTGTCGATGATGGAGTTGAGCGTGCCCCGGGCCTGGAAATTATCGCCTTGGGCAGCGTACACGTCGGCCACCAGCAGGAAAGCGCGGCCCTGCCACAGCTCAAAATTGCCGAAGTCGGAGTTGTTGCGCAGGGCCGTTTTCAGGGCCTCGTCGTACTGCTTTTGCTTGAACTGGGTATCGGCCAGCAGGTAGTTGGCCTCGGCCCCGAGCACGTCGTTGGGGGCGGCGGCCACGGCGGCGGCCAGCTCGGGGGCCGCCTGCTCGTAGTTGTCGGCGCGGTAGCTGGCCTTGCCCAGGTAAAGCAGGGCCGTGTTGGTGGCGCTGGCGGTGGCCCCGGCCTGGGCGCGCAGCTCCTCGGCTACGCGGCGGGTGGCCTCGTTATTGCCGCTTTCGTACTCGGCTTTTAGCAGGCCCAGGGTGGCGTTGGCCACTTCGCGGCGGTTGGTGCTGGCGGTGCGCAGCTGGGTGTAGAACTGGATGGCCTCGGGGTAGTTCTGGGTTTCGAGGTCAAGGTCGGCGGCGCGGCCCAGCGCCCGGTTCACGAACTCGCTCTTATTTTCCGTGACCACGGCGCGCAGGAGCGGCAAGGCCTCGGTTTTGCTACCAGTTTTCAGGTACGAGTCGGCCAGGTAGTAACGGGCGTCGGCCCCCAGCGCGTTGTCGGGGTACTGCTTGAGGTAGCTTTCCAGGCGCTGGATGGCCTGGGGGTATTTTTCGGCCAGGTACAGCGACTTGGCCGCTTCAAACTTCACGCTCTCTGTGGCCTTGTTGTCGGGGTTTTGGGCCTTGAAGGCGGCCAGGGCCTGGTCAAAATCCTCCGTTTTGCCCTGGGCGGCCAGGCTTTCCTGCAAGCTGTAAATGGCCTGGCTCGCCGCCTCCGAGCGCGGAAAATCGGTGAGCACGCGCCGAAAATCGGCCACCGCCGCGTCCTGCTTTTGCAGGTTGGCGTAGGCCACGCCGCGCTTTTGCAGGGCCTGGGGCACGAGCGGACTATTGGGCCGGCCAGTGATTAGCTTGGTGAAGCCATCGACCGCCGCCGGGTAGTCGCCGGCTTCAAACGCCAGCTGCGCCTGCTGAAACGCAGCCGGCTCGGCGTAGCGCGAGTTGGGGCTGGCGCGCAGCAGCGCGGCCAGGGTTTGGTCGGCTTCGGCGCGGCGGCCCAGCAGGCCCAGGGTCACGCCTTTTTGGAAGTAGGCGTAGTCCTTGTCGGCGGCGTTGGCCTGAATCACCTTGTCATAGCCGGCCAGCGCGGCCGGGTAGCTTTTGGCTACGTAGCTCAGGTCGGCCAGGCGCAGGGTGGCATCGTAGTAGTTGGCATCGCGGGTTTTGCTAGTCTCGTCGGCCACCAGGTACGCCTGGAACTGCGGCCGGGCCTGGGCATACTGCTTGGTGTTGTAGTAAGCGTAGCCGAGGCCGTAGCGGGCGCGCTGCTCAAAGTCCACTTCTTCGGGCGACACGCCGCCCTGGCGCACGGTGCGGGCCGCAGCGGCGTAAGCCGTGGCGGCCTCGGCGTAGCGCTGGCCCACGCTGTAAATTTCGCCCTTCAGCACCTGCGCGGCGGCCCGCAGCGCGTCGTCCGATGGGTATTTCAGCGACTTATCCAGCAAGGCCAGGGCCCCGTCGTACTGGCCGGCGTTGTACAGCGTGGCCGCCTGGGCGTAGGTCACGCGCTGGTAGGTGGCGTTCAGCTTGGGGCCCCGGTCGTCGAGCCCTTCGAGGTAGGCAATGGCCTGGGCATAGTCGTTGGAAGCCAGGAAACCTTCACTGAGGAGGTCGTCCACCGTGGCCAAGTTGCGCGAGCGAGGAAATTTCCGGCGGAAGTCCTTGAGAACGGCCACCACTTCGGGCAGGTTGCCCAACTCGGCCTGCACCTGGGCGAGCTTGAGGGTGGCGTTTTCGGCCAGTTCTTTTTGCACGGGGCCCTGGCGGGCGGCTTCGAAGGCCGTCACGGCCTGTTGCTTCTGGCCGGCTTGCAGGTAGCTCAGGCCGAGGTGGTAGGCGGCGTTCTGGCCCAGCGTGTCGCGGCGGGTGGCCACGGTGCGCAGGCTGGCGATGGCGCTTTTGTAGTCGCCCATCTTGTAGTTGGCGAAGCCGATTTTGTATTGCAGCGCCGGCTCAATCTTGTTTTTATGGACGGCAACGTAGCGGTCGAAGTACGCGGCGGCCTGCTTATAGTCTTCCTTTTGGTAATACGCATCGCCCACCAGCAGCTCGATTTCGTCGGCGTTCTGGGGCAGCGGGTCCTGGTGCAGGCGCGGCACGGCGTAGGCGATGAGGCCGTCGTAGTTGCCTTCCTTGTAATAGATCTGGGTCATGACGGCCGGCACCACGGCCTTGTACTCGTCGTTCTGCTCGGCCACGGCCAGGTCGGCGCGGGCGGCGGCGTAGGCTCCGGCGCGGTAGCCGAGGTAGCCGGCGTAGTAAGCGCTGGCATAGCGGTACTGGCCCTGCACCTGCTTGCTACGGTCGAACAGCAGGCGGGCCTGGTCGTAGTCTTTCTGCTCGAAGTAGCTGTAGGCCAGCTTAAAGTCCGACTCCGCCCGCTGCGCGTCGCTGAGGTTGGCGGGGGCCACCTTCTGGAAGTAAGCAATGGCCTGCGGGTAGTTTTTCTGGTCGAAGTAAAACTTGCCCAGCTCAAAGTAGGCCACGGCGGCCTGGGGGTGCGACGGGTGCTCGGCCACGAACGCCAGAATCAGGCCCTCGGCGTCGGGGTGCAGCAGGTAGAGGCCGCTCACGGCGTAGTAGTACTCGGCGTCGGCGGTGCGGTCGCGGGCGGTGGGCTCCTGGCGGCCGGTGCGGCGCGGCTCCACCTCCAGGTAGTGGCGGAACGCCTGCTGGGCGGCCCCGTACTGCTGGCGGTCGAACAGCTCCAACCCTTCCTGAAAAAACCGCTCGTCGCTGGCAAACACCTGGGTTTGCTGGGCCAGGGCGGCCGCCGGGGCCGCGGCGGTGAGCGTGGCGGCCAGCACCAGCCGGGGAAATAGCTTCATCGAGAAAAAATAGCGTGAAGGGGCCGCGAACGGCCCAAGAACGGCCCAAAAGTAGGCAAAAATGCTGCGGATAGGCGGTTGGCGCGGGGCGCTGCCCTGTGCCGCTTACGCGCGGGCCTCGGGCCCGCCCCCTGGAACGACGCTTGTGGCCACCAGGCAGCGATTGCGGGCCCGAGGCCCACCGGTAGCCGGCACGGGGCCGAGCCCCGCGCCAACCGCCCATGCGTTGCCTCGTTTTTCCTCCCTCCTACCACAACTGGTGCACCAGTGGCCGGATGCGGCGCTCGTACACACCGCGCACGGCGGCCATCTGCTCGTCGGTGAGGGCGGGCAGGTCGGCGGCGGCGAGGTTGCCGGTGAGCTGCTCGGAGCGCGAGGCCCCCGGAATTACGCAGCTTACTTCGTCGAACATCAGCACCCAGCGCAGGGCCGCCGCGGCCAGGGCCCCGGGGCCGGGAAACACGGCTTTCAGCTCGTCCACGGCGGCCAGGCCGGTGGCGTAGTCCACGCCGGCGAAGGTTTCGCCCTTGTCGAAGGACGTGCCGTCGCGGTTGAAGTGGCGGTGGTCGTCGGGCGCGAACTGCGTGTCGGGCCCGAACTTGCCCGTGAGCAGGCCGCTGGCCAGCGGCACCCGCACGATGAGGCCCACGTTGCGGCGCTGGGCTTCCGCGAAGAACAAGTCGGCCGGGCGTTGGCGGAACAGGTTGAAGATGACTTGCACGGTGGCCACGTTGGGGTATTCGAGGGCCTTGAGGCCTTCTTCCACGCGCTCCACGCTCACGCCCAGGTGCTGGACTTTGCCTTCGGCGCGCAATTGGTCGAACAGCTCGAAGATTTCCGGGCGGTAGAACACGTCGGTGGGCGGGCAATGCAATTGCACCAGGTCGAGCGTGTCCAGGCCCAGGTTGCGGAGGCTGTCCTCTACGAAGCCGCGCAGGGCGGCGGGCTGGTAGGCGGCGTTGGTGTGGGGCTGGAGGCGGCGGCCGCACTTGGTGGCCACGAAAATGCGCTCGGCGCGGCCGCGCACGAGGCGGCCCACGGCGGCTTCGCTGGCCCCGTCGCCGTACACGTCGGCCGTGTCGATGAAGTTGACGCCGGCATCGGCGGCGGCGTTGAGGATAGCGTCGGCGGTGGCGGGGTTGAAGGGCTCGCCCCACTTGCCGCCCACCTGCCAGGTGCCGAGGCCGATTTCAGAGACGGAAAAGCCGGTTTTGCCGAGGGTGCGGTGCTGCATGAGAAGTATTGATTAAAGAAAGCCCAAAAGTAGCCGCGCCGCGCACAGCCAGCGCGCGGTTGGCGCGGGGCTCTGCCCCGTGCCAGGTACTAGCGGGCCTCCGGCCCGCACCACAGGCCGATGCCAGCGCAATTATTCAGCGATTGCGGGCCAGCGGCCCGCGTAGTAATCGGCACGGGCCAGAGCCCCGCACCAACCGTGCGCGCCGGCCGCTTGTTGGTTGCGGGACGGGGTTAACGTACTTTGCCCGCCGCTGTTTCCTTGCCCATGCCCGATACTTCGCCCCCGCCCGTCGTCCGCGTCGCGCACCTCACCAAGCGCTACGGCGCGCACGCCGTGGTCGACGACCTCAGCTTCGACGTGGCCGCCGGCGAAACGCTGGTGCTGCTGGGCCCCAGCGGCTGCGGCAAAACCACGCTGCTCAAGCTGCTCAATCGCCTCATCGAGCCCGACGGCGGCACGGTCGAGATCAACGGGCGCGACGTGCGCCGGCAAGCCCCCGAGGCCCTGCGGCGCGGCATCGGCTACGTGATTCAGCAGGTGGGGCTGCTGCCGCACTACACCGTGGCCCAAAACATTGCCGTGGTGCCCGGCCTGCTGGGCCGCCCGGCCGCCGACACCGCCGCCCGCACCGCCGAGCTGCTCGACCGCCTGCACCTGCCGCCGGCCCGCTTTGCCCATATGCTGCCCGCGCAGCTCTCGGGCGGGCAGCAGCAGCGCGTGGGCATCGCCCGGGCCCTGGCCGCCGACCCGCCCATCGTGCTGATGGACGAGCCTTTCGGGGCCCTCGACCCCATCACCCGGGCGGCGGTGCGCCGCGATTTCCGCGCGCTGAACGGCTTGGGCCGCAAGACCGTGGTGCTCGTGACCCACGACGTGCAGGAGGCCTTCGAGCTCGGCGACCGGGTGCTGCTGCTCAACAACGGCCGCATCCAGCAGCTGGGCCCGCCGCGCGAATTGCTGCTGCACCCGGCCAATGCCTTTGTGCGGAGCTTCTTCCAGGCCGAGCGCCTGGCTTTACAACTGCGGGTGCTGACGCTGGCCGACCTGCTGCCTTATCTGGTTTTTGAGGAACAAACCGCGCTGGCCGGTACCGCCGCCCTGCCCCTGTCCACCAGCGTACAGGAGGCCCTAGCCCTGTTCAGCGCCGACCCGGCTGGTTCTTTTGCTGAAAACACGGATTTGAAACCCATTGACACCGACGACAGAGCACCAAAACGTGCTTTTGATAAAGTCTTGCACAACGCAGACGCACCAAAAAGCACTTTTGATAAGATTTTGCACAACGCAGACGCACCAAAAAGCACTTCGGATAGGCCTTTGCAGGATGCAGGCGCACCAAAAAGTCCTTTTGATACGCCTCTGCTCAGTGCAAATGCACCAAAAAGCACTTTTGATAGGCCTTTGCTCGATGCAAGTGCACCAAAAAGTCCTTCGGATAGGCTTCTGCTTGATGCAAGTGTACCAAAAAGCCCTTCGGATAGCTTTCTGCTTGATTACAATGGACCAAAATCTTCTTTTGGTACGCCAGCAGCCAGCGCCGAAGGAGCAGATTTAAGTTTTGACCCGCTGGACGGCGGTGCACGCGCCAAGAATGAGGCTCAACAAAGTGTAGCGCACGATCTTGTTGGCGGCGGCATCTGGTTGGCTGTGCCTGAGGGCCCGCCGCGGCTTGTCGTGCTGCCGCAGTTGCTGGCCGCCTTTGGCCGGGCCCTGCAATAGCCTGGGTGTTTACCTGCTTTCTGGCCTGACGCAGGGCCCCCAGCGTGGCCCGACCAGCTTGGTTTTATTACCTGCCTCCCAAACAGCACCCGCCGGCCTGTTAAATGACAACTGTTACCTGTTAAATGACCACCCTGACCGAACTCTTTGCGTTCTGGCACGAGCAAGCCGGCAAGCTGGGCCAGCAAACGGTGCAGCACATTGCCCTCACGGCTGCCGCGCTCAGCTTGGGCGTGGCCGTGGGCGTGCCGGTGGGCCTGTGGCTCACGCGCCGGCCGCGCTGGGCCCCGGCGGTGCTGGGCGCGGCCGGCGTGCTGCAAACCGTGCCGAGCATTGCGCTGCTGGGGTTCTTGATTCCGCTGCTGGGCATTGGCCCGGCCCCGGCCATTTTGGCTTTGCTGCTGTACTCGCTGCTGCCCATCGTGCGCAACACGGTGGCCGGCATCCAGGGGGTGCCGCAGGCGGTGGTGGAAGCGGCCCGGGGCCTGGGCTTTACCGACGGGCAGTTGTTGCGGCAAGTGGAGCTGCCGCTGGCGCTGCCCGTCATCATGGCCGGCATCCGCACGGCGGCGGTCATCAACGTGGGCGTGGCCACGCTGGCGGCTTACGTGGCGGCGGGTGGGTTGGGCGAGTTTATTTTTGGCGGCATCGCGCTCAACAACCCGGCGATGATTTTGGCGGGGGCCATTCCGGCCGCCGCGTTGGCGCTGACTTTTGATGCCGGGCTGGGGGCCCTCGAAAAGTTGTCGGCCCGCCGGCTGCGGGCGGTGGGCGGGGCCGTGCTGCTGGCCCTGCCCGTGCTGGCGGCTACCTATTGGCTGCCGCAGGCCAGCGGCCGGCTGCGGGCCGGCTTCAGTCCCGAGTTTGTGGGGCGGGCCGATTGCCTGCCGGGCCTCACCCGCGCCTACGGCTTGGCACACCTGCCCAGCGTGGTGCTGGCCCCCGCGCTGGTGTACGAGGCCGCCCGCTCGGCCCGCGTGGACGTCATCGACGGCTACTCGACCGACGGGCGCATCCGGGCCTATGGCTTGCAAGTGCTGCGCGACGACCGCCACGCCCTGCCCCCCTACTTTGCCGCGCCGGTGGTGCGCCCCGCCCTGCTGCGCGCCCACCCCGAGCTGGGGCCCGTGCTCGACCTGCTCAGCGGCCAGCTCTCCGACTCGGCCATGACCGACCTGAACTACCAAGTCGATTACTTGCACCGCGCGCCGCGCGCCGTGGCCCTGGCCTGGCTGCGCCGCCGGGGCCTGTGGCGCGCGGCGCGCCCGCTGCTGCCCGGGGCCCCGGTGGTGCGGCTGGGCTCGAAGATTTTTGCCGAGCAGTACATCCTGGTGGAGATGTACGCCGCCCTCATCCGCGGCAACACCGGCCTGGCGGTGGCTACCAAGACCGGCCTGGGGGGCACCACCATCTGCTTCGAGGCCCTGCGCGGGGGCCAGATTGACCTGTACCCGGAGTACACGGGCACGGGCCTGCAAGTGCTGCTTCAGCCTTCGGCGGCGGTGCTCGATTCGCTGGGGGGCCGCCCGGCGGCGGTGTTCGGGTACGTGCGGGCCGAGTTTGCCCGCCGCTACGGCCTGGCGTGGGGGGCCCCGCTGGGCTTCAACAACGCCTACTGCCTGCTGATGCGGCGCGGGCAGGCCCGGCAGCTGGGCATCGCCACGATTTCGGAACTGGGCGGGTACTTGCGGCGGTAAGGGCGCGGTGCAAGGGCGCCTGGCTGCTTGGGCGTAGGGTGCGGCCCGCCGTGCGCGCGGCCCAGCAATCCACGAAACTGCGCTGAATGCTTTAACTTAACAACCGTCTGCTGGTTGGGGCTGGTACATCGCTCGCCGGCGCGCTGCTGGCCCTACTTTTTTGCCCGTGCCCCTCACCGCTACTTCGTCCGTTGCCCCGCCCTTCACCGAGCGCCGCTACGTCGTTACCCTTATTTTCGTCGCCTCGCTGTTCATGCTTTGGGGCGTGGGCATCACGATGGGCGACGTGCTCAACCGCCACTTCCAGCAGGTGCTGCACGTGAGCAAGGCCGACTCCACGCTGGTGCAGTTCTCCATTTTCGGGGCCTACTTCGTGATGGGCCTGCCCGCCGGCTGGTTCATGAAACGCTTCGGCTACCAGAAGGGCGTGCTGCTGGGGCTGTTTTTGTACGCGGCCGGGGCCTTCCTGTTCGTGCCGGCGGCCAACGCGGCGTCGTTCGGGTTTTTGCGCGTTGCGTTGTTCGTGCTGGCCTGCGGGCTGGCCACGCTGGAGGCCGTGGCCCACCCCTTTCTCGACGGCCTAGGCGATGCCCGCAGCAGCGACCAGCGCATCAACTTTTCGCACGGCATCAACGGCATCGGGGCCATTTCGGGGCCGCTCATCGGGGGCTACTTCATCCTGCGCGGCCACGCGGCGGGGCAGGATTTGTCGTCCGTCAAAACCCTGTACTTCATCATCGGCTCGGTGGTGGCCAGCATCGGCCTCATGTTCGCCTTCGTGAAAGTGCCTCCGCTCAACGACGAGCACACCCCGGGCACGGCCGTTTCGGAAACCGCCGAGGCCCCCACCGACGGTGCGGCCGACAAGAGCCTGTTCCAGCACCGGCACTTTGTGTGGGCGTGCGTGGCGCAGCTCTTCAACGTGGGGGCCCAGGGCGGCACCTGGGCGCTGTTCATCAACTACGGCATCGAGTACATCCCCGGCATGACCGACCAGCGGGCCGCGTACTTCTTCTCCCTCAGCCTGGGCCTGATGATGCTGGGCCGCTTCCTGGGCACTTACCTCATGCGCTTCATCGCGCCCAACAAGCTGCTGGCCGCCGCGGCGCTGGCCAACATTTGCTTGTGCCTGATCGTGGCCCAGCACTGGGGCTGGCCCTCGTTCGTGGCCCTGATGGGGCTCAACTTCTGCTTCAGCATCATGTTTCCCACCATTTACAGCCTGGGCCTGAAAGACCTGGGGCCCCACAAGCAGTTGGGCTCGTCGTTCATCGTGATGGGCGTGGTGGGCGGGGCCCTGTACCCGCGCCTGATGGGCCTGGTGGCCAACCACAGCGTGGCCCACGCCTACTACCTGCCCATTATTTGTTACGCAGTGGTGTTTCTATTCGGGGCGAAGCTCTACAAAGTGGCCCGTAGTTAGGGCCCAAAAACGGCATTTAGCAGCGGTTTTGTTTGATTATTCAGCGATGAGGGCGACTTATCAGCGATTGGCATTTCATTGCCTGGTAATGCAGCGCATCCGGTTATCGCCCAGCTCCGTAAAGCACCACGCCGTTGTAAATGGCCGGGCTTTTTATCTTCGCCGCGCGGCCGGTGAAGGTTTTGCATCGACCGGCTGCCCGTTCTTCTTCCCACCCATCAATTTCCTTCTGTATGAGCCCAGTTGTACCGCATCTTTCGTCGCGCAAAATGGTTGGCCGGCCCTGGCGGGCGGGCATTCTGGGCTTAGGGCTGAGCCTGTTGGCCGCTCCGGCCTTCGCGCAGGCCCCCATCATTTACGGCCTGGGCACGCTGAGCCTGGAGTTGGAGCCGGGCGGCCTTCTTTTTCCGGCAGGGGCCCCGGCGGGCGCGCAGGGATTGGTTCGCATCAACTCTGCCAGCGGCTCGGCTTATGCATACGGCACGCCGCCGCGGGCCGCCACGCTCATTGTCAACGTCGCGCCGGGGCAAGTGCTGGTGGGCATGGACTACCGGCCCAATACCGGCCAGCTGTACACCCTGGGCTACGACGCCAGCGCCGGGGCCCGGGCCGCCGGCAGCAACGCCCAGCTCTACACGCTCGACCCCAACTCGGGGGTGGCTACGGCGGTTGGGGCGGTCATTTCGCTTGATTTGGGGGCTGTGGCCACGCGCATCGGGTTTGACTTCGACCCCACCGCGGACCGCATCCGGGTGGAGGGCGGCAACCGGGCCAACTACCGCCTCAACCCCACCGACGGCAGCGCTGCCAAAGACAGCGACCTGAGCTACGCCGCGCCCAACGCTGCCCTGACGCCGACCATTGGCGCGGTGGCCTACACCAACGCCTACATCGGCAGCACCAGCACGGCGCTCTACGCCATCGACGTGCCCGGCCCCGGCACTGGCCTGTTTGATATTAACACGCCCAACGACGGCCTGCTATCGGTGCAAAGCCTGCCCAACAGCGGCACATTGACGGACTCTAAAAAAATTAAGCTGGGCAGCAATCCGTTCGGCGACCCGGTGGCCGTGAACGTGGACGTATACTACAACCCCAACACTGGCCTCAACGAAGCCTACCTGACCGAAGTAACGGAGCCTGTCGTGGTGAGAGACGGAAGCAAGGTATCAAGGACCAACTTCTACTCGCTGGATTTAGAAACTGGGCAAGCCACTCTCCTCGGCAACCCCGTTCCGGCCAGCTCCGCCACGCCGTTCGACATCCGCGACATCGCCGTGGTCATCGACCCGCCGGCCCCGCCGGCCCTCACCGGGCAACTGCTGTACGCGGTGGCCGCCGGCAACCTGGTTTCGTTTGATTCGGGCAATCCCGGCGTCATCCGCTCGGCCGTGAGCTTTGGCGGCGGCCTCGCAGCCGGCCAGGCGGTGGTGGGCCTGGATTTCCGCCCCGCCACCGGCCAGCTGTACGCCCTAGGCTACGACGCGGCCCTGGCCAGCGGCAACGCCACCCTCTACACCGTGGACCTGGCCACGGGGACCCTGACGGCCGCCGGGGCGGCCATCGACCTGGCGCTGGGCACGGCCACCGACCGCGTGGGCTTCGACTTCAACCCCACCGTGGACCGGGTGCGCGTGGTGGCCTCCAACGGGGCCAACTACCGCCTCAACCCCACCGACGGCAGCCGTGCGGCCACCGACGGCAACCTGTCCGCGGGCACCGTTTCGGCCGCCGCCTACGCCAACAGCAGCAGCAACGCCAACGGCACGGCCCTGTACGACTACGACGCGGCCGCCGGCCAGCTCTACCTCCAGAGCCCGCCCGCCGCGGGCACGCTGGTGGCGCGGGGCGGAGCCACGGGGCCCACCAGCGCCGACGGGGCCGATTTTGACATTTTCAACGTTCGGGGCACGACCCAGAACACGGCATTTCTGGCCGTTTCGCCGGGCGGCACGCCTGCCACGCCCAGCTTCGACAACCTGTACACGGTGGACCTGGCCAACGGCACGGCCGTTTCGCAGGGCCGCATCGGCCTGGGCAGCAACGTGTCGGGCCTGGCCGCGTTCATCGAAACGGGCACGGGCCTGACGTGGAACGGCTCGGCCAGCACCGACTGGGCCACGGCCGCCAACTGGACGCCCAACCGCGTGCCCACCAACGCGGACGACGTGACCATCCCCGGCGGCACGCCCCGCCAGCCGGCCGTGAGTGGCAGCCAGGCAGCCCGTTACGTGACGCTCGGCGGCGGGGCCACCCTCACCTCCAACGACGGCTCGGTGCTGGCGGTGGGCGGCGACTTCATCAATAATGGCGCTGCGCTGCTCGGCGCGGGCAGCGGCACGGTGACCCTGGCCGGTGCGTTTGGCCAAATCGTCGGCGGCCCGGGCCTCTCGGCTTTCCAAAACCTGACCGTGGGCGGGGCCAACGCCAGCTTGTCGGGCCCCGCCGCCGTGCGCCGCGTGCTGCTGCTCGACGGCAACCTCACCGCCACCGGCCAGTCGCTCACGCTGCTGTCGGACGCCAACAATTCGGCCCACGTGGTGAACAGCGCCGGCACCGTGGCGGGCCCCGTGACGGTGCAGCGCTACATTGATGGCCGCTTGAACAGTGGGCCCGGTTACCGCCACTACGCCTCGCCGGTGCAGGCCACCACCGTGGCCGACCTGGCCACGGCCGGCTTCGCGCCGGTGGTGAACCCGGCGTATAACTCGGCCGCCGTGCCGGGGGCCGTCACGCCCTTCCCCACGGTGTACGGCTTCGACGAAACCCGCATCAACACCAGCGGAAACCCTTCGCCGCAGGACTTCGACAAGGGCTTCGTCTCGCCCAACGCCCTCACCGATGCCCTCGTGCCCGGCCAGGGCTACGCCGTGAACATCGCCGCCGCGCAAACCGTGGACTTCGTGGGCGTGCTCAACAACGGCGACGTGGCCCGCCCCGGCCTCAGCCGCGGCAGCCAAACAGAGTCGGGCTGGCAGCTGCTGGGCAACCCCTACCCGTCGCCCATCAGCTGGACGGCCACCTACGCCAACGGGGCCACCGGACTCAATAATGCGGTGTACGTGGTGAAATCGACCGGCCAGTACGCCGGCGGCTACGCCAGCTACGTGAACGGCGCGGAAGTGAACGGCGGCTCCGACCAGGTTGCGGCCATGCAGGGCTTTTTTGTACGGGTGGCCGCCGCCGGCACCCCGGGGGCCCTCACCTTTACCAACGCCGGCCGCCTCACGGCCTACGCCAACCCGGCTTTTCAGCGCGGCAACGCCGGCACTGCCCCGCTCGTGCGCTTAGCACTGCGCAACGCCGCTGGCCGAGTCGATGAAGCCCTGGCGTACTTCGACGCCGCCGCCACCCCGGGCTTCGACGCCGCCCTGGACGCCTACAAGCTGAACCCCGCCGGGGCCGTCATGGCCCTGGCCACCGAGGGCCCCGACGCCGTGCTGTCCATTGATGCCCGCCCTGCCCTGGGCACTGCCGACGTGCTGGTGCCGCTGCGCGTACAGGCCGGCCCGGGCAGCTACACCCTCGGCGCCACCGAGCTGCTGCGGCTGCCGGCTGGCATCAGGGCTTATTTGCGCGATGCCCTCACCGGCACCGCCACCGACCTGGCCCAGCAGCCCGACTACGCGTTTGCCATCGGAGCCGGCGCGGCGGCCAGTGGCCGCTTTAGCCTGCTGCTCACCACGCAAGGCGTGCTGGCCACGGCCCCAGCGGCCCTCGGCCAGCAAGTGAGCGTGTTCCCGAACCCGGCCCGGGGCACGGTGTCGGTGGGGCTGCCCGCTGCCCTGGTCCGCCAGCCCACCGAGGCAACGCTAGTGAACGCCCTGGGCCAGACGGTGCTGCGCGCCACGCTGCCGGCTGGCCCGGCTGTACAGGCGCTGGCCCTGCCCGGCGTGGCGCGGGGCGTGTACACGCTGCGCCTGCTCACCAGCGAAGGCACCATCGCCAAGCGCCTCATCGTCGAGTAGCTGCCCCTGGCAGCGCGCCCGGGCCCGCTGAGGCCCGGGCTTCAGACAGAGGCGCGTTCTTTCACCTGCTTTATATTTCCGACATGAAAAATATGTTCGCTGCTACGTTGCGCCGCCTAGCGTTCGGCCTGGGCCTGGCCTTGCTGGCCGGGGCCGCCACACAGGCGTGGGCCCAGGGCTCGACCGGCCCCACGCCCGTTAACCCGCCGCCCCCAACCCCTGGGGGCCCTACCGGCGACCCCACCCCCGCCACGGAGGTGCCCCTCGACGGCGGCGCTTCGCTGCTGCTGGCCGGCGGCGTGGCTTACGCGGTGCGCCTGTTGCGCCGCGGCCGCAGGTAGCGGGTTTACTTTTGCTTTGCTACGGGCCCGGTGGGCGCTTCGCCCACGGTGGCGGGGCGGCCGCCGGGCCCGTATTTTTGTGGTTATTATTTTCTGTGCTTCTTAACCTGTTATTTATCCTGATGAGCTATTTATCCTTATGAATTTCCTATTCTTATGAATTTCCTATTCCCTTCGCCTGGGCAGCCCGCCCGGCCCGTGCGGCGCTTTCTGCTGGTGTTTGCCGGCCTTTACGCCCTCTGGGCGCTGGGCTACGACGGCTGGCTGGGCCCCCAGGGCCGCCTCGACCACGCCCTTTCGGCCAACCTGGCGGCGGCGGCGGGCGCGCTGCTGCGGCTGGCCGGCTTCGCGGCGGCCACCGCCCCCACGCACCCCACGCTGCTGCTGCTGAACGGCCAACAGGCCGTGGTCGTCGGCGACCCGTGCAACGGGCTGTTGATGTACGCGCTGTTCGCGGGGTTCGTAGGGGCGTTTCCGGGGCCGGGGCGGCACAAGCTGTGGTTCGTGCCGCTGGGCATTTTCGTCGTCTACGCCCTCAACGTGGGGCGCGTGGCCCTGCTGGCCCTCAACCACGTGTACTGGCACCCCACCGTCGCCTTCAACCACCACTACACCTTCACCTTCGTGGTGTACGGGGCCATCGGGGCCCTCTGGGTGCTCTGGGCCCGGCGCGGCTGGGGAGGAGGCCCGGCGGTAGCAGCGCCCCTGCCCCAGTATGGCCCCCGCTAGCCCCGCCGGCCCGCGCTGGGGCCGCCGCCTGCTGGTGGCCGCGCTGGCGGCCCTGCTCTTGGGCCTGGGCTTTTTTGAGGAAGCTGTTTTTGCCGCGCTGGGCCGCCTTTGGCACTCCGGCGGCGGGGCCCCGGGGGCCGTGCCGGGCCTCACCACGCACGGCCTGCCCGCGGCCGCCAGCTACCGCCTGCTCTACGCCGCGCTGAACGTGGCCCTGCTGCACCTGCTGCTGCGCGGGCGCTACACCCGGGCGGCCGTGGTGGCCTACGCAGCGGGCTACGCGGCCAGCGCGGGGCTACTCGTGCTGGGCCAGCGGGCGGGCCTGCCGGTGGCGGCCCTCACCGCCCACCGCGTGCTCGACGTGCTGTCGTCGCCGCTGCCCGTCGTGTTTGCCTATCCGCTGGCGGTGCTGGCCTGGCCCCGCGCCGCGAAGTAGCCGGCCCCGGGCCCGCCCTTCGCCGGGCGTCGCGACGGCCGATAAAGTTATCGCCCCGGTCAGCGGCACGACAAAAATTTGATCTTCAGCGGCCGTGCGGTGCAAACCCTGCCTATGGCCGCGCATGGCTCGTTTTTTTGCCCGCGAAGGCGGGCACGGCCCAACCATTTTTCGGCGGAAGCTAGGGAAGCCACAATTTTTTAACACGGGTTTTGGGTCCCGGGCAGCAGGAATTGTCATTAACCCGATATATTGCAACTATAATTGCATTAATATCAATGATACGACAATTTATCTTGTTTTAATACCATTCTGATTCTGCCTCACCTACCCACTTTCCCATGAAACATTCCTCTACTACCCGCCGTCCCCCGGCAACCCGACCAACGCCTGCCTGGCTCCTCAGTTTTCTGCTCGTGGCCCTGCTGCTGGGCCGGTACCAACAGGCGTGGGCGCAGTTCCCGCGCGTCGAGTCGTTCCAAAACGGCTCGGCGACCGGCTTCGTCCTAGGCGGCTCCGCCATATTGACATCCGGAAATGCCGATCCCGCCAATGATGGCTACCTGCGCCTGACCACGAAGAGCGGCAACCAATCGGGTTTTGCCATCGATGCAAGTTCGTTTCCGGCCCCGAACGGCTTCAGCATTTCGTTTGAATTTTTTGCCTACGGCGGCACCGGAGCCGACGGCTTTTCGGTGTTTCTAGTCGATGCCGATCAAACGACGGCGGCCACCTTTACCCCGGGAGCTTCAGGCGGCTCATTGGGCTATGCGCAGAAAACTCAGTCCCCCATCAGCAACGGGGTGCCGCATGGCTACATCGGCATCGGCATCGATGAGTTTGGCAACTACTCCAACCCCACCGAAGGCCGGGTGGGCGGCCCTGGCTTCACGCCCGACGCAGTGGCTATCCGCGGAGCCGGCGACGGCCGAAGCAACACCGATTACCCCTACCTGACCGGCAGCCCTACCCTGCCTTTCAGCCTCGATGTACCTGCCCGGGCAATCGAAGAGGGCGATGATGACTACCGCCGGGCCTATATTGATGTAATACCGGTGGTAGTCGGCGGCAACACCACCTACCGCATTACGGTCCGCATTCAGCACGGCTACGCTGTGCAAACGGCCGTGCGCAACTTCACCGTGCCCCGCCCGCCCAACAACCTGCGCATCGGCTTTTCGGGCTCCACCGGCGGCCAAACCAACACCCACGAAATTCGCAACCTGGCCATCCAGCAAGCCCCATTTCTGGCCGATGATGTGGCCAGCACCAACTACAACCAGTCGGTTTCCATTGACCTCCTCAACAACGATCTTTTCAACTACGCCACCTACAAACCCGGCAGCGTGGATTTGAATCCCCGCGTGGCGGGCCCGCAGCAGTCGCTGACAACCCCCCAGGGCGTATTTGAGGTAACGCCGGAAGGAATTGTCACCTTCACGCCCAGCGGCACGTTTGCGGGAGTTGTTACCGTTCCATACACGGCTACCGATGTGTTGGGAGTAGCCGGCTCGCCGGCCAACATTACCATCATCGTGCGCGGGGCCGACATTGCCAACAGCGTGAGCGGCCCCACCGCCGCGGGCCCCGGCGCGCAGGTACAGTACACCGTAACGACTTCCAACCTGGGGCCCCTGCCGGCCACCAACGCGGTGCCGACGCTGCAACTACCTGCCGGCCTGGCTGACGTGGTAGTAAGCAGCGGTACCTACGATTCCGGCACGGGCCTTGTCACCTTCGGCCCCAGCGACCTGGCCTCGGGTGGCACCCCGGCCACGAACACGGTCAGCTTTACGGCCCCCACGAGCGGGTCGGTGACGGGCACCACCGCCAACACGGCCACCGAGCCCGACCCGGTGAGCGCCAACAACATTGCCTCCATTAAAACTACCATCAGCGGGCTGGCGAACGTGGCCGGCGTGTGCGCCACGCCCGGCAACGACGGCCCCGGCAGCCTGGGGCTGGGCGCGGCTCCCAACACCTATTTCTCGGGCCAGTCGGTGACCACCAGCGGCAACGTTTCGAGCATCGTCCTCGGCGCGGCCCTGACCGGCACCGGCGCGGGCACCGCGCCCATCGCGGAAGGCGACCTAGTGCTGGTGATGCAGATGCAGGGCGCGACCCTTAACACCAGCAACTCGGCTGCTTACGGCGGCGGCGGCACCGGCGGCAACGGCAACCTGAGCGGCACCGGCGACCAGTTTACGGCCGGCAAATATGAGTATGCCGTGGCCACCAACTCGGTGCCCCTGGGCGGCGGGACCCTCACCCTGAACCGGGCGCTGACCAACACCTACGACAACCTCGACTACGACGCCGGCAGCAATCCCACCGGGCAGCGGCGCTTCCAGGTGCTGCGCGTGCCCCAGTATTCGGCCCTGGCCGTGGCCGACTCGGTAGCCGGCGCGTCCTGGAACGGCAGCACCGGCGGCGTGCTGGCCCTCGACGTGGCCGGCAAAACCACATTTAACAGCAACGCCAAGCTCACCATGACCGGCCGTGGCTTCCGCGGCGGCGGCGGCAAGCAATACAGCGGCGCGAGCACCACCGTTTATAAAAACACCGATTTTCGCCAACTGAGCAGCACCTCCTCCACGGGTTCGGGCGGGGCCAAGGGTGAAGGCACGGCCGGCACGCCCGCCTACGTTTACGACAACACCGCCGTCGTCGGCACCGGCCTCGAAGGCTACCGCGACGGCAGCAACGGCCGCGGGGCCCCCGGCAACGCGGGCGGCGGCGGCACCGACGAGTCGCCCAGCGACAACTCGCGCAACACTGGCGGCGGCGGCGGGGCCAACGGCGGCGCGGGCGGCGTCGGCGGCTACGGCTTGGGCTACGCCGGCAACATCAGCGACAACGCCCAGGGCATTGGCGGGGACGTGTTTCCGGCTGCTGTGGGCCAGTTGGCGATGGGCGGCGGCGGCGGCGCGGGCTCGGCCAACAACGGCGGGCAGGCCAGCAGCGGCAGTGTCGGCGGCGGCATTATTCTGTTGCGCACGGGCACCGTGACGGGCCCCGGCCTGGTCCAGGCCAACGGCCTGAACGCCCAGACTGCCGCCACCGACGGCGGCGGCGGCGGCGGGGCGGGCGGCACGGTGCTGCTGTTGGCGGCCAACTCTGCCTCCCTAAGCGCGCTAACCGTATCGGCCCACGGCGGCCGGGGCGGCGATGCCAACCCGACGGGCGCGGCGGCCTACGGCCCTGGCGGCGGCGGCGGCGGCGGCGTAGTGCTCGCCAATGGCGTGGTGGATGGTTCCTCATCGGCAGCTAAAGGCCTTAACGGCACCACTAGTACCACTGGCGGAAACCTGGCTGCTTTCGGCGCAACGGCTGGCACCGACGGGTCCATCGCGGCCAACGCCGCGGCTAGCGGGTCAGGCACCACGGCCTGCCTACCGGCCCTCACCGTGGCCATGAGCACCTCCACGCCCGCCGTCACGCGCCCCGGCGGGAGCACAGGCCCGGTTAATCCAGCCCTCTACACGCTCAATATCGCGAACACCGGCGGCACGGCTACCGGAGTGAAGATTTTGGGCAGCATGAATGCCCTGTTCAAGTACGATGGCAACTACACGCCCACCGTAACGCTCACCATGCCCGACGGCAGCACTTCCACGCCCGCCGGCTACACCTCGCCCAGCAGCGGCACGAGCACGCCCGAGTTCGGTGGCTTTGCCATTCCGGCCGGGGCCACCCTTGCCCTCACCTTCCAGGCAACCATCGATCCTACCGCGCAGAACGGCTTCGCGTACCAAGCCTTAGCGACAGCAACCTACACTGACCCGCTACGCACTCCCGACACCGACAGCGATATACAGCCCGGTCAGCCCTACGCCGATGGCACCGACACGAGCCTGGGGGCCGCCAGTGGCAGCAACTACAACGGCTCCAGCACGGCCGAAGACGTGACCATTCAGGCCCCGCTGCCGGTGTCGCTGACCGCTTTTACGGCCGTAGCCGTGCGCCTCGACGCCAAGTTGAGCTGGACCACCGCCAGCGAGCACAACAACGACCGTTTCGTGGTGGAGCGCAGCGTCGACGGCACCTCGTTTGAGGCCGTGCAGGCCGTGCGCGGCCAGGGCAACAGCTCCAAACTCACCAACTATGAGGTGGTGGACGCCGGGGCCGGCCACCGCGTGGCGGCGGGCTTGCCCGTGTACTACCGCCTGCGCCAGGTCGACTTCGACGGTACGAGCACCTACTCGCCGGTGCGCACCGTGGCCTTCGAAGCCCAGGGCACCGCCACCGTGTACCCCAACCCGTCCGACGCGGCAACCACCCTCGACCTGAGCGGCCTGCCCGCCGACACCTACCAGGTACAGGTGCTCGACCTCACCGGCCGCCTCGTGGCCACCTACGCGCTGGCCGGCGCGGCCCAGCACCCGCTGGCGTTGCAGTCGCTGGCGTCGGGCACCTACGTGGTGCGCGTGCGCGGCGGGGCCGTGAACCAGACGCTGCTGATGATTCGGAAATAACCGGACCAATCCAAGTCAAAAAAGGCTCCTGGGAATGTTCCCAGGAGCCTTTTTTTGTACAGAAGCGCCAGCGGTTGGGCAGATTTTCGGGGGCCGGCGGCCGCTTGGCTGAGAATTTGTGGGGGCCCTACCCCACCACGCCCGCCGGCACGGGGTGCAAAATCAGCCACACCAGCTCGCGTAGGATTTCGCCCTCGTCCATGCTGCCGCTCTCGATGCCTTTGCTTTGGGCATCGGCTCGGCGGATGAGGTGGATGAGGTTGACCACCCGCGCCGCCGGGTACGACTTCATCGCGTGCTGGTACTCCTTCTGGGCGAAGCCGTTGACGATGCCCAGGCTCTTGAACACGCCATCGGGCGGGTTGGGGCCCGCCTGGTGCAGCACCAGCAGCTTGCTGAAAAAGCCGAAGAGCAGCGTCAGGTTCGGGATGAGCGGGTTGGCCTTGGGGTTGGCGGCGAAGTAGCCCAGGATGCGGTTGGCCTTCAGCACGTCGCGCTGCACGAGGGCTTTTTGCAGCTCAAAAATGTTGTAGTCCTTGCTGATGCCCACCAGCTGTTGCACCAGCGCCTCGTCGATGGCCTGGCCGGGCTTAAGGTTGATGATCAGCTTGTCGATTTCGTTGGCCAGGCGGCTCAAATCGGCCCCAATGTACTCGGCCAGCAGGGCCGTGGCCTGCCCGGTTATTTGCTGGCCCAGCCCGCGCACGTGCGCCGTGAGCCAAGCCGGCACTTGGTTGTCGTAGAGCTTCTTGCTCGTCATCAGCACCGCACTGGGGGCGTCTTTGCCGGCCAGCAGCTTGCCGAGCTTCTTGCGGCTGTCCAGGGTTTTGTGCTTGTAGCAAAGCACCAGCACGGTGCTGGCCAGCGGGTTTTTGAAGTAGGCTTCCAGAAAAGGCCAGCTTTTTTCGGCCTCCAGATCGGCCATCGCCTGGGCTTCTTTCACCACCACCACCGTGCGCTCGGCCATCATGGGAAAGCGCTTGGCCTGGCCCAGCACGGTGGCCACGTCCACGTCTTTGCCATACAGCACGGCTTGGTTGAAGCTGCGCTCGGCCTCGGGCATCGCGGTTTTCTCGATGAGGTCGGCCACCGCGTCGATGTAATATGGCTCCTCGCCCTGCAACACGTACACGGGGTGGAACTGCCGCTGCCGCAGCTGTTTAAAAAGGGCGTCGGCGTCTTGTACCAATTATGAATTATAAATTATGAATTATGAATTGGCTCTGTTGCGGCCGGACTACCGGGCAAAATTACGGGCTAAGCTACCTTTGCCCGTGTGGTGTGGGTCAGGATTTCCGCTTACGCCAATTCATAATTCGTAATTTATAATTCGTAATTGATTGGATTTCATCCCTGAACTGACCTGGCGCGGCATGTTTCACGACGCCATGCCCGGCACGGCCGAGCACCTGGACCGGCACGCGCCCGTGACGGGTTACATCGGCTTCGACCCCACAGCTGCCTCGCTGCACATCGGCAACCTGGCCACCATCATGCTGCTGGTGCATTTGCAGCGCGCCGGCCACCGGCCCCTGGCCCTGGTGGGCGGGGCCACGGGCATGATCGGTGACCCCAGTGGCAAATCGGCCGAGCGCAACCTACTCGACGAACCTACTTTGCGCGCCAACCAGGCCGGCATCCGGGCCCAACTGGAGAAATTCCTGGTGTTCGACGACTCGCCCACCGGGGCCTTGGTCGTGAACAACTACGACTGGTTCAAGGACTTCGGCTTTTTGCAGTTTCTGCGCGAAGTAGGCAAGCACCTGACGGTGAATTATATGATGGCCAAAGATTCGGTAAAGCGCCGCATCGGGGGCTCCGAAGCCGCCGAAGGTGGCGACGCACCCGAGCCAAAGGAAGGCACTGGCCCGCCGCGCGCCGAGGGCATCAGCTACACCGAGTTCAGCTACCAGCTGCTGCAAGGCTACGACTTTGTGCACCTGCACAAAACCCTGAACTGCACCCTGCAAATGGGGGCCAGCGACCAGTGGGGCAACATCACGACGGGCACCGAGCTGATTCGCCGCCTCAACAGCGCCGAAAATGCTGCCGACCAAACACCAAGCACCAGCCACCAGGCACCAAGTAAAGCCTACGCCCTTACCGGCCAGCTCATCACCAAGGCCGATGGCACCAAGTACGGCAAGTCCGAAACCGGCACCGTGTGGCTCGACCCGGCCCTGACCTCGCCCTACCAGTTTTATCAGTTTTTTCTGCGGGCCGACGACGCCGACGCGCCCCGCCTCATCCGCGTGTTCACGCTGCTGGGCCAGGAAGAAATCGTGGCCATCGAAGCCGAGCACGCCCAAAACCCGGGCCTGAAAACGCTGCAAAAAGCCCTGGCCAAGGACGTTACCATTCGGGTGCATTCCGCGGCGGCTTACGCGGCGGCTCTGGCTGCTTCGCAGGTGCTTTTCGGCGGTGGCGACCTGGGGGCCCTCGACGAGGCCACGCTGCTCGATGTGTTCGCGGGCGAGCCCCGCCTGCCAGTGCCTCGCGCCGAAGCCACTGCCCTGAACGTGGCGGTACTGCTCAGCGAAGCCACCGACAAACAGATTTTGCCCTCGCGCGGCGAAGTGCGCAAGCTCATCCAAGCCAACGGCCTCAGCATCAACGGCGCGAAAGTAGCCTCGCCCGACGCGTCTGTATCCGAGCTGACGCTGTTGCACGACAAATACCTGGTGGTGCAGCGGGGCAAGAAAAACTATTACCTGGTAGAGTTAGTGTAGGCCCCGCCCAAAGCCCATAAAAAAAGGGCCCCCGCCGGTTGGCGGGGGTCCTTTTGTTTTCCACAAAATTCGCGCAACTCAAAAAATACGCGCAAATCCTTGGCTCAGCCCTACTTCTTCTTGGCTGGGGCAGCTTTTTTAGCAGCGGCGGGCGCGGCTTTCTTGGCGGCGGCCGGAGCGGCTTTCTTGGCAGCTGCTTTGGGAGCAACAGCCGGTGCGTCGGCGGTGTTCTTCATGTTCTGCACTTCGGTGCGGAACGTCTGGGCCATCGTTTTCAACTCCTGCATGCCCTTGCGGACGCGGGTGCCGGCGGCAGCGTTGTGCTTGTCGTAAAACTTGTCGAAGTCACCTTCCAGCGAGAGTACCAGGTCCTTCAGTTTGGCAAAGTTATTCATGGAATTTTGGGGGTTGGGATGGGAAAAAGAAACGGATTGAAGCATTTAGCCGGCCCTAATATACAGGGATTTCAAATGCAAGCAACTTTTAACAATTTTTCTAAAGTCCCCGCATTACGCAGAAAGGCAGTTTTTGGTTGAAATAACCGCTACCTTATTTTCGTCTGCCCCAGCCGCTATATCAGAATAGTGCAAAAACAAACGCGCCGGCCGCCCCCAGGCAGCCGGCGCGTAATGCCCGCTACGGGCCCGCTAGGCCGGTTGGGCACTTTTGCTGTAAAGGCCCTTGTCGAGCTTGGCGGCCACGGTTTCGAACGCCCTGATGGTCGCGTCCACGTCGGCCAGCGTGTGCACAGCCGTGGGGATGAGGCGCAGCATAATCACGCCCTTGGGCACCACTGGATAGACCACGATGGAGCAGAAAATGCCGTGATTCTCACGCAGATCAAAGGTTAGGGCCGTTGCGTCGGGGATTTCGCCGTTGAGGAACACCGGCGTCACCGGCGACTCGGTGGTGCCGATGTTGAAGCCTTTTTCGCGCAGCCCGC
>CAXTBA010000015.1:0-71829 GCA_964242665.1 uncultured Hymenobacter sp. | reverse complement strand
ACAAAGGGGAAGTTTATACGCTGAACCTGATTGACACGCCCGGCCACGTCGATTTCAGCTACGAAGTGAGCCGCAGCATTGCCGCCTGCGAAGGGGCCCTGCTGATTGTGGACGCTTCGCAGGGCATTGAGGCCCAGACAATTTCTAACCTGTACCTCGCCATCGGGGCTGATTTGGAGATTATTCCCGTCCTCAATAAAATCGATCTGCCCCACGCCATGCCGGAGGAGGTGACCGATGAGATTGTGGACTTGATTGGCTGCAAGCCGGAGGACATTATTCACGCCTCGGGCAAGGCCGGCATCGGTATCGAAGCCATTCTGAATGCCATTGTGGAGCGCGTGCCGGCCCCCAAGGGCGACCCGGCCGCGCCGTTGCAGGCCCTGATTTTCGACTCGGTATTCAACTCTTACCGGGGCATTGAGGTGCTGTTTCGCATCAAGAACGGCGTGATGCGCAAGGGCGACAAACTGCGCTTCATGGCCACGAGCAAGGAGTACGGGGCCGACGAAATCGGCATCCTGGGCCTCAACCAGGAGCCGCGCCAGGAGATGGGGGCCGGCAACGTGGGCTACCTCATCTCGGGCATCAAGGAGGCCCGCGAGGTGAAGGTGGGCGACACCATTACCCACGTGCACAACCCCACGCCGGAGGCCATCCACGGCTTTGCCGACGTGAAGCCGATGGTGTTCGCCGGCATCTACCCGGTCGATACCACGGAGTACGAAGAGCTACGGTCGAGCATGGAGAAGCTCCAGCTCAACGACGCCTCGCTGGTTTGGGAGCCGGAAACGTCGGTGGCCCTGGGTTTCGGCTTTCGTTGCGGCTTCTTGGGCATGCTGCACATGGAAATTGTGCAGGAGCGCCTGGAACGCGAGTTCAACATGACGGTCATTACCACCGTGCCGAGCGTGCAGTTCCACGCCATCGGCACGAAGGACCAGCTGCTGACCATCAACGCGCCCTCCGAGATGCCGGAGCCGAACCTGATTAAGATTATCGAGGAGCCCTACATCAAAGCACAGATTATCACGGCGGCGGAGTATGTGGGGCCCATCATCACGCTGTGCATGGACAAGCGCGGCATCATCAAGGGCCAGTCGTACCTGACGTCGGAGCGGGTGGAGATGAGCTTCGAGCTGCCGCTCTCGGAAATCGTGTTCGACTTTTTTGACAAGCTCAAGTCCATCAGCCGCGGCTACGCTTCGCTGGATTATGAGCTGATTGGCTTCCGCGAGTCGGACATGGTGAAGCTGGACGTGATGCTGAACGGTGAGAAGGTGGACGCCCTCTCGGCCATCGTGCACCGCTCGAAAAGCTACGACTGGGGCCGTCGCCTCTGCGAGAAGCTGCGCGAGCTGCTGCCCCGCCAGATGTTCGATATCGCCATCCAGGCCAGCATCGGCCAGAAAATCATCGCCCGCGAAACCATCAAGGCCCTGCGCAAAAACGTGATTGCCAAGTGCTACGGCGGCGACATCAGCCGCAAGCGCAAGCTGCTCGAAAAGCAGAAAGAAGGCAAGAAACGGATGCGCACCGTGGGCTCAGTGGAGATTCCGCAAGAGGCGTTTCTGGCGGTGTTGAAAATTGACTGATAATGAAAAGGCCGGCTTCCGCAAGGGAGCCGGCCTTTTTTGTAACGGCAGCAAGCGGTTGCTAGTACGAGGTGGGAGCGGTGCCGAAGCTGTTGGCCGGGGCCCCGGGGCCCTCGCTGGGGCCCACGTACCGGGCATCGCCCAGCCCCAGGTAGAACGGCCAGAAGAAAATGGCGAGGATGTACTCGCCCGTTTCGCGCTTGCCGAAGGACTTGGCCAGGCTCACGTAAAGCGTAATGATGAAGTATAGGTTGACGAAAGGAATGAGCCAAAACAGCAATTTTATCGTCTCGCGGCCCACTATCTCGTGCAGCACGATGATGTTGTAGATGGGGATGAGGCAAGCCCAACCCGGCTTACCGGCTTTCTCAAACGTTTTCCACATCCCGTAGAAGATGGCCCCGATGAAGGCGAAGTACCCCAGGCTGAAAACCAGGCCGAATAGCCCACCAATGAAGCTGCCGAGGAGAGAGAGAAGTTGACTTTGCATGGCTGAAAAGAGAGCTTAAAGATGAATTTGTGGTTTCGCATGGCAATATAGATGTTTTTGTAAATAGCTTTTCTAATTCTAGTTTTTGACATGAACCACACTGCCTCCGCGCCGGCCCCGCACCTCATCGACGGCAAGCAAACTGCCGAAGACATCAAAGTTGAAATCGCGGCCGCCGTGGCCAAGCTCACCGCTAGCGGCCAGCGGCCGCCGCACCTGGCGGCCATCCTCGTGGGCCACGACGGCGGCTCCGAAACCTACGTGCGCAACAAAGTGCTGGCCTGCGAGCGGGTGGGCTACGACAGCACGCTGCTGCGCTTCGAGGACGACATCACCGAGGCCGAGCTGCTGGTCCGGGTGGCGGCCCTGAACGACGACCCGTTCATCGACGGCTTCATCGTGCAGCTGCCGCTGCCCAAGCACATCGACCCCGAAAAGGTGATCGAGGCCATCCGGCCCGAGAAAGACGTGGACGGCTTCCACCCCATGAACCTGGGCCGCATGGTGGCCGGACTGCCGGCGCTGCTGCCCGCCACGCCCTCCGGCATCGTGGAGCTGATGGCCCGCCAGGGCATTAAAACCAGCGGCAAGCACTGCGTGGTTATTGGGCGCAGCAACATTGTGGGTACGCCAGTTAGTATATTGTTGGCCAAGAACTTAGAGAATGCCAACTGCACCGTTACTTTATGTCATTCACGCACCCAGAACCTGGCCGAAATTTGCCGGACCGCCGACATCGTGGTGGCCGCCATCGGCCGGCCCGAGTTCGTGACGGCCGATATGGTGAAGCCCGGCGCGGTGGTGATTGACGTGGGCACGACCCGCGTGCCCGACGCCAGCAAAAAGTCCGGCTTCACCTTGAAAGGCGACGTGAACTTTGCCGAAGTGGCCCCGCTGGCTTCGCGCATCACGCCCGTGCCCGGCGGCGTGGGGCCCATGACCATCGCCATGCTACTGCTGAACACGTTGCGGGCCGCCGCTGGGTCCGTGTACCCGCGCCTGGGAGGAAGTTAAAAGTTGAGCGTTAAAAGTTAAAAACCATGTTCGCTTTTTAACTTTTAACGCTCAACTTTTAACTTCCTCCCAGGCGGGCCGTACCTTTAAGGGTTGATTCCGGCCCCGCGCCGCCTGTGGGTGGGTGCGGGGCCGCTTTACTTCGTTAGTTTAGTTATGGCTATTGATTTGATGTTGGAATTGCCGGTACTATCCGGTACGGCCCCCAGGCCGGTAGCTACGGCGCTGCCCGTGATGGAGCAGTTTTATACCATTCAGGGCGAAGGCTTTAATACCGGGCGGGCGGCCTATTTTATTCGCCTGGGTGGCTGCGACGTGGGCTGCGTGTGGTGCGACGTAAAGGAATCGTGGGACGCCGACGCTCACCCCCGGCTGGCCGTGGCCGACCTGGTAGCCGCGGTGCTCGAATACCCCGGCCGCAACGTGGTCATCACCGGCGGCGAGCCGCTGATGCACGACTGCGGGCCCCTGACGGCGGCCTTGCAAGCCGCGGGCTGCCAAACCTGGATTGAAACCTCCGGGGCCCACCCGCTGTCGGGCCGCTGGGACTGGGTGTGCGTGTCGCCCAAGAAGTTCAAGGCCCCGCGCCCCGAGGTGCTGGCCGCTGCCCACGAGCTGAAAGTGGTGGTGTTCAACGAGTCGGACTTTGCCTGGGCGGAGGCGCACGCGGCGCGGGTGCCGGCCACGGCCCGCCTCTACTTGCAGCCCGAATGGAGCCGCGCCGCCCGCGTCACGCCGGCCATCATCGACTACGTGAAGGCCCACCCGCGCTGGCAGGTGTCGCTCCAGACCCATAAATACCTCGACATTCCGTAGTTTGCGGACTATGCTACGAATGGTCACTTTCTGGGGCGGGGGCCGGCGCTGGGCGCTGGGCGGAGGGTTGGCGTTGGCATGGGCCCTGGGCGGGGCCCTACCGGTACAGGCTCAGGGCATTGCGCCCCCGGTCATCACCAATAACAAGGCCCGCGGCCTTTATGAAAAGGCCTTGCAGCAGAGCAAGGACCGCGAATTTGGCAAAGCCCTGGAAACCCTGAAGGTCCTGAACGAAAAGTTTCCGTCGCTGGGCGAGGGTTGGCTCATGAAGGGCTCGCTGCTCAAGGCGCAGGGCGACACGCGCGGGGCCCTGGCCGCTTACCGCGAGGGCCTGGCCAAGGTGCCGCCCGACGCCGCCCGCGCCCCTCAATACCTGCTGCTTGGCGACCTGGGATTGGAATACGGCGACTACGTCACGGCCGCCGTGGCCTACCGCCAATTGCTGAAAGTAGGCACCAAAGTGGCCCGCGCCCGCGCCGTGGCCGAGCGCGGCCTGCACACCTGCGAGTTTGCCGCCGAAGCCCTGAAGCACCCCATCGCTGTGGACCCCAAGCCGTTGCCGCCCCCGTTGAACAGCTTTAAGTTCCAATATTTTCCCTCGCTGACAGCCGACAGCCGCTTCCTGCTCTTCACAGGGCGACCGACGCCTGCGCCGGGTAGCTTCGAAGACCTGTACATGAGCCGCCGGGCGGCCGACGGCACGTTCGGCACGCCGGTGGGAATCTCACCGGTCATCAATTCGAGCTACAACGAAGGGGCCGGCACGATTTCGGGCGACGGCAAAACGCTGGTGTTTGCGTCTTGCGACCGGCCCAAGAGCATCGGCAACTGCGACTTGTACATTTCGCGGCGCACCGGCAACACCTGGAGCCCGCCCCAAAACCTGGGCGTGGCCGTGAACTCGCCGGAATGGGACTCGCAGCCCTCGCTGTCGGCCGACGGCCGGATGCTGTACTTTACGTCTACCCGCCGGGGCGGCCAGGGCCAGGAAGACATTTACGTGACCACCCTGCAGGCCGACGGCGCTTGGTCCCCGGCCCAAAACCTGGGCACCCCTGTGAACACGCCGGGCAAGGACATGGCCCCGTTCATCCACGCCAGCGGCACCACGCTCTACTACGTCACCGACGGACTGGTGGGCATGGGCGGGCTCGACGTGTTCAAAAGCGAAAAAACCGCCGCCGGGGCCTGGGACAAGCCCCGCAACCTGGGCTACCCGCTCAACACGTTCGAGGACGAGGCTTCGCTGTTCATCTCGTCCGACAACCAGCGCGGCTTCTATTCGCGCACCCAGCTCGACGATGGAAAGCCGTCCACGCCCGGGGCCCCCGTGCGCGAGCGGGGCGTGCAGCTCTACGGCTTCGACGTGCCGGCCGAAGCCAAAGCCCGCGAAACCAGCACCTACGCCCAGGGCCGGGTATTCGACGCCACCACTAAGAAGCCGTTGCAGGCCGAGGTGAAAATCTACGACGTGGACACCGACGCCCTCACCCAGTTCGTGACTTCCGACCCCGAAACCGGCGAGTACACCGCCGTGCTCAACGACGGCCGCCGCTACGCCATGTACGCCGCCGCCGATAAGTACCTGCTCAAAAGCCTGAGCTTTGACTACGCCGGCAAGCAGCAGTTCGACCCGCTCACGCTCGATATCTACCTCGACCCGGTGCGCGCCGGCCGCAGCGTGGTGCTGAACAACCTGTTTTTCGACACCAACAAGTACGAGTTGGAGCCCCGCTCGCGCACCGAGCTCAACCGCCTCATCGAGTTCATGCGCCAGTACCACGACGTGCAGATTGAGGTGGCGGGCCACACCGACAACGTGGGCACCGACGCGGCCAACCTGCTACTCTCCGAGCGCCGCGCCCAGGCGGTGGTGGCCTACCTCACCGCCCACGGCGTACCCGCCACGCGCCTGCGGGCCAAAGGCTACGGGGCCACCCGCCCGCTGGGGCCCAACGATACCGACGCCAGCCGCCGCCTCAACCGCCGCATCGAGCTGCACATCCTGTAGCGGGCCACCAGGTATTTACTTAAAGCAAGGCTTGAAGTAACTGAAAGTATTTTGGTATTTAGTAAAGAAAAGCTCGGCGATGTATGTAATTACAACAATATGTTGGCGTAAATGGCGTGTTTCAGGAGTGGAAATAATAATCGTTTAATCAGACTGTTATCGGGTAATGACGAAATCGTAAGGTAAGAAAACAGTTAAAAAATCATTTTTCTGGTCGTTTAGAAAACAGGACTATGTTTGGAGAAGTCAAGTCGCTGGCCCAATCGGCTGCCGGGCCTGATAGTTTGATTTTTCCCTTCATCACCTTATTTCTTCATTACCCATGTACAACTTTTTCGCAATGGTTTGCCTCGCGGCTAGCCTCGGTACCCAGTCCGCTACTCCGGTCGCTTTAAGTACCGACGATCCGGCCGCTTACTCGCCAGCCACCGCGGCGCGGGCCACCAGCCTCACCCGGGCCCTGGCCAGCCGCATTCCCCTGGATGAAGGCCAGTACATCCGGGTGCGGGCGCTGCACCTGCACATGCTGGCCGAGCGCCAGGCCCTGGCCATCAGCCTGAGCGGGGCCGAGCCTGCCATCCGCGACCAGGAGCTGGCCGCCGCCCAGCAGCGCTACGAAACCGCGCTGGCGGCCCTGTTGCGCCCCAAGCAGCTGGTGGCCTACCAGGGTCTGCGCAACAGCTTCACCGCGCATCGGCTGTAAGGTTGGTGCGTGGTTTTTGGTGCTTGGTTGGTGGTTGGGTTTTGTCTTTGCGAGGAGGAACGACGAAGCAATTCGTCCCGGTCCTCAGCGACCAACCTGATGAGCTGACAAGCCCATTTGAAACAAAGGGCCCCGCGCAGGATTGCGCGGGGTCCTTTGTTTTATTTTTACTCAAAAACCTAGGTGCTGGCTCAGCCAAAAAAGCTCGTCACGGTCGCTGAAGACCGGGACGGACTGCTTCGTCGTTCCTCCTCGCAAAAACAAAACTCAACCACCAGCCACCAAATTACCGCTGTCCGATGGCCGGGTAGTCGCGCTCCAGCTCGCCCACGTAAATCTGGCGGGGGCGGCCGATGGGCTCCTTGTTCTCGCGCATTTCCTTCCACTGGGCAATCCAGCCGGGCAGGCGGCCCACGGCAAACAGCACCGTGAACATCTCAGTTGGGATGCCCAGGGCCTTGTAGATGATGCCCGAATAAAAGTCTACGTTCGGGTACAGCTTGCGCTCCACGAAGTAGGGGTCGGTGAGGGCGGCCTGCTCCAGCTCCTGCGCGATTTTCAGCAGCGGGCTGTCGGTCATGCCCAGGGCTTGCAGCACTTCGTCGGCGGCTTTTTTGATGATTTTGGCGCGTGGGTCGAAATTTTTGTACACCCGGTGGCCGAAGCCCATCAGGCGGAACGAATCGTTCTTGTCCTTGGCCTTGTTGATGAACTTGCTGGTGTCGCCGCCGTCTTTTTCGATGGCTTCCAGCATTTCAATCACCTCCTGGTTGGCCCCGCCGTGCAGGGGGCCCCACAGCGCGTTGATGCCCGCCGACACTGAGCCGTAGAGGCTGGCGTTGGCCGAGCCCACTAAGCGCACCGTCGAGGTCGAGCAGTTCTGCTCGTGGTCGGCGTGCAGGATGAGCAGCTTGTTTAACGCACTCACCACCACCGGGTTGATTTCGTACTTCTCCGTGGGGAAGCTGAACATCATGTACAGGAAGTTGGACGTGTAGTCGAGGTCGTTGCGGGGGTAATTGAGCGGGTGGCCTACCGAATTCTTGTACGTCCAGGCGGCGATGGTCGATATTTTGGCGATCAGCCGCACGATATTCAAGTCGAATTCCTCCTGGCTTTGGTTGGGGTCGAGGCTGCTGGGGTAAAAGCCGGTGAGGGCACAGGTGAGGCTCGACAGGATGGCCATCGGGTGCGTGCTGCTCGGGAAGCCGTCGAAAATCTTGCGCATGTCCTCGTGCACCAGCGTGTGCTTGGTGATGCGGTCGCTGAAGCTGGCCAGCTCAGCGGCCGTGGGCAGGGCCCCATAAATCAGCAGGTAAGCCACTTCGATGAAGGACGATTTTTCGGCCAGCTGCTCGATCGGGTAGCCGCGGTAGCGCAAGATGCCTTCTTCGCCGTCGAGAAACGTGATGGCGCTTTTGGTGGCCCCGGTGTTTTTGTAGCCCGAGTCGAGGGTGACGTAGCCGGTCTGGTCGCGCAGCTTGCCGATGTCAAAGGCTTTTTCGTGCTCGGTGCCCTCGATAACGGGGAGAAGAATGGATTTGCCGTCGAGGATGAGTTCAGCAGATTCTGCCATGTGCGTGCGATAAAGAGAAGGATGGGTGGGGATAACGGGGGCGAATCTACGGCGTGCGCGGCGAGCCAACCATGTTTTGGGCCGCGGACCCCCGCTGCCACTACAAAAATAGGCAGGTCCGGGTTTCAGCCCCGGCGTTCGGCGGACGCCGGAACAGCCGGCAACAACCGCGGCCGGCCCGGCGTCACTTGCCGATACAGAACTGCGTGAAAATACTCGTCAGCAAATCGTCCGACGAAACCTCGCCCGTGATTTCGCCCAGGGCCCCCAGGGCGTGGCGCAGGTCGGCGGCCAGCAGCTCGGTGCCCCGGCCCGCGTCGAGGCCCGTGCGCACCGCCGCCAAGTGCTCGGCCGCCACGGCCAAGGCCCGGGCGTGGCGCACGTTGGTGACGATGGTGGCCCCCGCGTGGCCCGCCAGGCCCGCGCCGCGCACGCGGGCCAGCAGCGCGGCTTGCAAGTCTTCCAGGCCTTGCCCGCGGCCGGCGGCGAGTTGTACGGCCGCCGATCCGTTGAAATCAACTGCTTCAAAAACAGCGATTCGCGCAGGGGTGGCCAGGTCCAGCTTATTACCCACGGCCAGCACAGGTAGGGCCGGGTGCGCGGCCGTCAGGGCCCCAATTTCGGCTTGCACCTGGGCGGGCGTCAGCTCGGTGAGGTCGAAGAGGTAGAGCAGCAGGGCGGCCTGGCCGATGCGCTGGCGGGTGCGCTGCACGCCGATGGCCTCTACCTCGTCGGCGGGATCGTCGCGCAGGCCGGCCGTGTCCACGAAGCGGAAGCGCAGGCCGTCGATGCTCACCTCGTCCTCGATAAAGTCGCGCGTGGTGCCGGGAATGGCCGACACAATGGCGCGCTCCTCGCGCAGCAGCGCGTTGAGCAACGTCGATTTGCCCGCGTTCGGCCGCCCGGCGATGACCACGGTGATGCCGTTTTTAATCACGTTGCCCAACTCAAACGAGTGCAGCAGCGACGCCACCCGGTCGGCTACTTCGTCCAGCAGGGCCCGCAGGCCGGTGCGGTCGGCAAACTCCACGTCTTCTTCGCCGAAGTCCAATTCCAATTCCAGCAGCGAAGCAAAGGTCACCAGCCGGCCCCGCAGCTCGCGCAGTTCCTGCGAGAAGCCGCCGCGCAACTGGTTGAGGGCCACGCGGTGGCTCAGGGCCGAGTCGGCGGCGATGAGGTCGGCCACGGCCTCGGCCTGAGCCAAGTCGAGGGCCCCGTGAAGAAAAGCGCGCTTGGTAAACTCGCCGGCTTCGGCCAGGCGCGCGCCCCGGCGCAGCAGCAGCGCCAGCAGCTGGCGCACCACGTAGTCGGAGCCGTGGCCGCTGATTTCCACCACGTCCTCGCGCGTGAACGAGCGCGGGCCCCGGAACACGCCCACCACCGCCTCGTCGATAATCGCGCCGCCTTCCGGGTCGCGGATGGTGCCGTAGTGCAGCGTGTGGCCGGGCTGGGCGGCCAGGTTTGGCTTCGAGAACACGCCCGCCACCAGGTCCACCGCGTTGGGCCCCGAAAGGCGCACCACAGCCAGGGCCCCCGCGCCGGGCGGCGTGGACAAGGCCACGATGGTGTCAGAGAAAACGGTTTGAACCACGGATTTATCGGATTAAGCGCATTAATCGGGCTTTGGGGACGGTTCCCGGGGGCGGGGCGGGCGGCCGGCTTTTCCGCCGGCCGCCCGCTAATCGTTGAAGCTTTTTGCAGAAATTCCCCGCAACGATGCCGCAAAGATGGCAGCGATTAGCGGGCGGCCGGCGGAAAAGCCGGCCGCCCGCCCCACCCTTGGGGCCCCCGGGAACCGTCCCCAAAGCCCGACCAATCCGCTTAATCCGATAAAGCCGTGGCCCAAACCTACGCCGTCACAAACAAATTCCGGCTCACTTCGGCCGATACCAGGGCCGTGCGCTCCCGGTTCACGCGCAGCTCCAGCGAATGGTCGAAAGCCACTTTATCGAGCACTTCCACCAGGGCCCCGAGCTGCAGGCCCACCTTGTCGAGGTATTGCAGGAAGGGCCCCGACGTGTTTTTGACCGCCGTGAGGGTGCCGCGCTCGCCAGCGCACAAGTCGGCCAGCAGGCGGTGGGCCGGGCGGCGCATGGCCCCGTCTTCGGCCGGGATGGGGTCGCCGTGCGGGTCGAGGGCCGGGTGGCCCAAAAAGGCGTCGAGCCGCCGCATGAGCAGCGGCGACTGCACGTGCTCCAGTTCTTCGGCCACCTCGTGCACCTCGTCCCAATTGAAGCCCAGCTGCTGCACCAGGAACACTTCCCACAGCCGGTGCCGGCGGATGGTGAGCAGCGCCAGCCGCCGCCCCTCGTCGGTGAGCTGCACGCCGCGGTACTTCTCGTAGTCCAGCAAGCCCTTGTCGGCCAGGCGGCGCAGCATGTCCGTCACCGAAGCCGGCCGCGTGGCCAGGGCCCCCGCGATGCGGTTGGTGCTCACGCCCGCGTCCGGCTCCGCCTCGGAGAGCTTGCAGATGGCCTTGAGGTAGTTTTCTTCGGTGATAGTCATTTAAGACAATTAAAAATTATGAATTAAAAATTAAAAATTGGCGCTAAAAATCTGGCTGTTAAAATCCGTAATCAATAAAAATTGGATTCGCTGGCTGCAATTTTTAATTTTTAATTCATAATTTTTAATTCAAAAACATCACCATTTAATCAGCGCCGAGGCCCAGGTGAAGCCCGAGCCGAACGCGGCCAGGCACACCAGGTCGCCGCGCTTGATTTTGCCTTGCTCCACGGCTTCGCTCAGGGCCAGTGGGATGCTGGCGGCGGTGGTGTTGCCGTAGCGCTGGATGTTGCTGAACACCTTCTCGTCGGGCAGGCCCATTTTCTGCTGCACGTACTGCGTGATGCGCAAGTTGGCTTGGTGCGGAATGAGCATGTCGATGTCGGCGGGCTGGTAGCCGTTCGCGTCCAGGGCCTCCTTGATGACCTGCGGGAAGCGCACCACGGCGTGCTTGAACACGTTCTGGCCGTTCATGTGGGGGTACAGCTCGGTGGAGTTGGCCAGCACGTGCTCCACGCGGCCCTCGAAGTTTGAGCTGGGCTCTTTTACAATCAATTCCTCGGCAAACTCGCCCTGTGAATACAGGTGCGTGCTGAGGAGGCCGTGGCCGTCGCGGGTGCTGGGCCGCAGCACCACGGCCCCCGCGCCGTCGCCGAAAATAACCGACACGCCCCGGCCGCGCGGCGTTTTGTCGAGGCCCGAGGAATGGATTTCGGAGCCCACCACCAGCACCGTGTCGTACATGCCGGTGCGCACAAACTGGTCGGCCACCGACAACCCGTAAATAAAGCCCGAGCACTGGTTACGCACGTCGAGGGCCGGGCAGTTGTTGGTGATTCCCAGCTCGCGCTGCAACAGCACGCCCGACCCGGGGAAAAAGTAATCGGGCGAGAGCGTGGCGAACACGATGAGCTGCACGTCGGCGGGCGTGAGGCCGGCCATTTCCAGGGCTTTGCGGGCGGCGCGGGCCCCCATGCCGGCCGTGGTGTCGGTGCCTTCGGCAAACCAGCGCCGCTCCTGGATGCCGGTGCGCTCCTGAATCCAGGTATCCGACGTGTCGAGCAGGGTTTCCAACTCGGCGTTTTTCACCACCCGGCTGGGCACGTAGTGGCCGACGCCGGCAATTTCAGAATGACGCAAAGTAGCCATGCAAGCAAGAAAAAGGGTGGGATTGAGGGAAGAAGGACGAAGTACGGCCCGGCCAAAAGGGCCGCAAAGTTGGCAGCTTATTCAGGATAAATGCAGCAGGGCCCATAATTTTTTGGCCTCGCCCGCCCACAGGGCCCCGGCCGGGGGCCCCTGCGGGTAAAAACCGGGCCCGGCGGCCAACGCCACCACCACGGCCGCCGCGCTGGCCGCCGGCGTCAAGAAATCGACCACCAACCCCGCACCGTGGGCCCGCACCGGGCCCGCCCAAAGCGGGTTGGGCGGCACCAGCAGGGGCAAGCCATTGGCCAGGTACTCAAACAGCTTGGTGGGCCGGCAACGTTCCGAACTGGGGTGGGGGCGGTAGGCCAGCAGGCCCAGGTGGCTGCGCCCGATGGCCGCTACGATAGCCGCGTGCGGCACCGGCGCGGCCCCACCTTCCAGCGTGAGCCAGTCGGCCTCGGCCTCGGCGGTTTGCGCGAGCTGCGCCAGCAGCGCGGGCTGCTGGCAAAACCCCACCACCGCAAGCACCGCCCCGCCGGGCCACGCGGCCCGCAGGTGCCGCGCCAGGGCAATGGCTTCCCACACCCCGTTGAGCACCGAGAGCGTGCCCGAAAATAGCAGCCGTAGCGGCTCGCCGGGGGCCGGCAGCGGGCGGGCGGTGGTGGGCAATACTTCGCCGGGCGCGGGCTGGTACTTGTTTTCCAGCACCACCACGCGCTCCGGCGGCAGGGCCCCCAGGAAGGGCAGCTCGTCGGCGTAGCTGGCTTCGGCCAGCACGAGGCCGGCGGCGCGGCCGGCCGCCCGGGCCTCCACGCGGCGCACGGCCCCGGCCAGCACCCGGCCCACCCAGGGCCCGTAGATGCGCTGGGTGCGGATGTTGAGGGCGTAATTCTCGCGGATGTCGTAGATGAAGCGCCGGCCGGGCCCCAACCGCTGCCACAGCAGCGTGAGCGGCAGCAGCTCCGGCGCGTGCACGATAACCATATTAGGTTGCAGCCGGTGCAGCAACTGCCAGTAGCGCGCCTGGGCTCCCAGCCGGTTCAGCCCCAGCCGCGAACCCCAGAAGATGCCGTGGTGATTAATTCTGGGAAAAGCTTCTGTCAATGCCAACGGCAAGTCGCCGCCGGGGCCCCGGCCGGCCACGTGGACTTGCACATCCGGCCGCTCAAGCAGCGTTTCGGCAAACTTGCCCCGCATCCGCGGGTCGTCGACGGGTTTGAGGACAGAGGCGAGCAGAACAACGAAGCGGTAACTGGCCAAAAGCGGAAAATTGAATAAGGGTCCGCACGCGGCAGCCGCCGCCAAAGATGCTAGTTTTGCCCCGCATTCACCTTTATTACTTTGTTAATGTCATTCGATTCTGCCGCCGCGCACGCCCTCACCGAAGCCGCGTGGGCTGACCGCGCCCTGCTCCAGCAGCCCGCCACCAGAGCCGCCATCGAGGCCATTATTGAAGAACTGGACAAGGGCCGCCTGCGCGTGGCCACGCCCCCCGCCGCCGCCGGCGGCGAGTGGACCATCAACGAGTGGGTGAAGAAGGCCGTCATCCTTTACTTCCCGCTGCGCCAGATGAGCACCCAGGAAGTGGGCCCCTTCGAGTACCACGACAAAATGCGGCTCAAAACCGATTACGCCGGCCAGCAAGTGCGCGTGGTGCCGCCCGCTGTGGCCCGCTACGGGGCTTATCTGGCCCCCGGCGTCATCCTCATGCCCAGCTACACCAACATCGGGGCCCACGTGGGCGAGGGCACGATGGTGGACACCTGGGCCACCGTGGGCAGCTGCGCCCAGGTGGGCCGCGGCGTGCACCTGAGCGGCGGCGTGGGCCTGGGCGGCGTGCTGGAGCCCGTGCAGGCGGCCCCCGTCATCATCGAAGACGGGGCCTTCATCGGCTCGCGCAGCATCCTGGTCGAAGGCTGCCGCATCGGCCGTGAAGCCGTGGTTGGCGCGGGCGTCACCATCACCGGCAGCACCCGCATCATCGACGTGACGGGCCCCGAACCCAAGGAATACCGTGGCTACGTGCCGCCGTGCTCCGTCGTCATCCCCGGCTCTATTCCCAAGCAGTTTCCGGCCGGCGAATACCAGGTACCCTGCGCGCTCATCATCGGCCAGCGCAAGCCGAGCACGGACTTGAAAACGTCGCTCAATGATGCGCTAAGGGATTTTGGAGTGTCGGTCTGAACCACGGATTTAGCAGATTGGTCGGATTCATCGGATTTTGAGGACGATTGGGCGGGGCGGTTTGCGGCGGGCAGCCGGCTTTTTCGCCGGCTGCCCGCTAATCATCGCATCGTTCAGGAATCCATTGCGGAGGGCCCTGATGATTACCGGGCAGCCGGCGAAAAGCCGGCTGCCCGGCCGAGCGTCAAGCCCAACAAAAAAAGGCCACTCAGCGAGTGGCCTTTTTGTAGAATGCAAGCGAATCATCTCTAAAATCCGCCCAATCCGTGGTTCAGGCAGTTTCCTTCAGCTTCTCCCCGAACAGGGCTTTCACCTTGTCCACTTTGGGCTTGGCTACGAACTGGCAGTAGGGTTCGTGGCCGTGCAGGTTGAAGTAGTTCTGGTGGTAGTCTTCGGCGGGGTAAAACTCCGGGGCGGCGGTGATTTCCGTCACGACGGGGTTGGGGAAAGCGCGGGCGTCGTTGAGTTTCTGCTTGTATTCTTCGGCGAGCTGCTTTTGCGCGTCGCTGTGGTAGTACACGGCCGAGCGGTACTGGGTGCCCACGTCGTTGCCCTGGCGGTTGAGGGTGGTCGGGTCGTGGGTTTTCCAGAAAACTTCGAGCAGCTCCTTGTAGCTGATAACGGCCGGGTCGAAAGTGACGTTAATCACCTCGTTGTGGCCGGTGAGGCCGCTGCACACTTCCTTATAGGTGGGGTTTTTGTTGCGGCCCCCGGTGTAGCCGGACACCACTTTTTCTACGCCGTTCAGGTTCTGAAAAACGGCTTCGACGCACCAGAAGCAGCCGGCACCAAATGTTGCTTGTTCCATGGGTAAGAAGGGTTGGCTTGGTTATAGGTTGCGGTAATAACGCACTGGGGGCGGCGTAGGTTCTTGCGGCCCCCGCCGGGTACGAAGCCGTTCCCACCTGTGCGTTGGCCACATCGGCAAACCACAAAGCCACCCCCACCGAGGTGGGAAAGGCTTCCGCAAAGTAAAAACCCGTTCCCACCGAGGCGGGAACGGGTTTAGCATGCCACAAAGTCGACAATGCGCAGGCGCTGGGCACTTCGTTGTGCCATAATGTCGGCTGCGCCGACGTGCAGACGGCTTCTGCAACCCGCGAAGCCGCCCGCGCGTCGGCGGGGCCCTACTTGCGGAAGCGCGGGGCCACCACCAGCTCCTTCGAGCCGGGCGTGTACTGGTAGAAGCCTTCGCCCGACTTCGCGCCCAGGCGGCCGGCCATCACCATGTTCACCAGCAGCGGGCAGGGGGCGTACCTGGGGTTGCCGAGGCCCTCGTGCAGCACCCGCAGGATGGCCAGGCACACGTCGAGCCCGATGAAATCGGCCAGTTGCAGGGGCCCCATCGGGTGGGCCATGCCCAGCTTCATCACCGTGTCGATTTCCAATACGCCGGCCACGCCCTCAAATAAGCTGATGATGGCCTCGTTGATCATCGGCATCAGGATGCGGTTGGCCACGAAGCCGGGGTAGTCGTTCACCTCGGTGGGCGTTTTGCCGAGTTGGCGCGACAGCTCCATCACGCGGGCCGTCGTTTCGTCGGAGGTGGCGTAGCCGCGGATCACTTCCACGAGCTGCATCACCGGCACGGGGTTCATGAAGTGCATCCCAATCACCTGGGCTGGGCGTTGGGTGGCGGCGGCGATTTTGGTGATGGAGATGGACGACGTGTTGCTGGCCAGCAGGGCCCCGGCGGGCGCGTGCCGGTCCAGCTCGCGGAAAATCTGGAGCTTGAGGTCCGCGTTTTCGGTGGCGGCCTCTACCACCAGTTCGGCGTCGGCCACGCCTTCGGCAATGGACGTGAAGGGCCGGATGCGGCCCAGGGTGGCGGTTTTATCGGCCTCAGCCAGGGTGCCTTTGCTCACCTGGCGGTCGAGGTTCCGGGCGATGGTGGCCAGGGCCCTGTCCAGGGCCGGCTGCTGCACGTCGACGAGGGCCACAGCAAAGCCGTGCTGCGCGAAGACGTGGGCAATGCCGTTGCCCATCGTGCCGGAACCAATAACGGCTACGTTCATACGAAAAGAAAAAAGGGGGTTGGGGTGGGAAGCCGCAAAGCTACGGGCCGCTCAACCAGCCGTTTCGCAAAATGTTTGGCGGCAACCATATCTTTTATTGAATCTCTGCCGTACAAACCCCGCAACATTCTTTCACCATCCAACCACCACCTTCGCCATGGGCAACTTACTTTACATCATCGCCGTCATCCTCATCATCATCTGGGCCCTCGGCTTTTTTGGCATCATGGGGCCCGGCATTCAGAGCAACGGCCTGATCCACATCCTGCTGGTGATTGCCATCATCGCCATTCTGTTCCGCGTCATCAGCGGCCGCCGCCCGGTATAACGACGGGCTGAGCCGCAACCGAAGAACATAAAAAAAAGCCCTTCTGCATTAGCAGAAGGGCTTTTTCGTGCGCGGCCCGGGGCCCTACTTGCCGATGTTGAACAAGAAGTTGAACCGGATGACCGGGTTGGGGTAGATGCTGTTGTAGTCGTCCTGGAAGTTGTAGAGCACCACGATGTCGGCCGCGGCGCGGGGGCTGAAGTGCTGGCGGTAGCCCACGCCAGCCAGCGGCGTTTGCACCGTGCGCGACACCGTGCCGACGATGTTGTTGTTCTGGTCCACGGCCAGCAACTGGGCGCGGGTGCTTTCGTACTCGGCGTGGATGAAGAACTGGTCGATGACCCGGAATTGCCCGAATACTTTCACCCCAATGTTATTGGTACTGATGTGGCTCGTGGTGTTGCCGTAGTAATCGACGAGGCCGTAGTTGTTGTAAGAATAACTGATGCCAGGGCCCACCGAGAGGCGGTCGGTGAGGCGGATGCCCAACGCCGGCGAAAGGCTGCCGCTGAACTGGCTGTAGCCGTTGTACGACTCGTAGCCCAGGCCGAAACCGCTGTAAATGAAGAACCGGGTGTTGGCTTCGGCGTGCTCCTTGGCCTCGCGGCGGGCCACCTCGCGGCCGGGCAGCTCCATGCCCGAAGGGCTGGTAGAGCTGGGCTCGTTGCTAACCGGCGGCTGGTACTGGCCGGGGGCCGGCGGGGTGTACACGGGGATTTCGGGGGCCGTGGGCGCAGTTTGGGCCGGAGTGGGCGCGGGCGTTGGGGTAGGAGCCGGAGTTGGGGCCGGCGCGGGAATGACCACCGGCGGGGCCCCCAGCACAGGCTTGTCCTGGGCCTGGGCACGGCCGGCCATGAGTCCCAGCGCCAGCAGCGCAAACAGCGAATATTTCATGAAGAAAGAGTGAGGAGTAGAACGCAGAAAAAACCTGTTTATCAGACGAATAAACGGACGTGAAGCTTATTTCGTGCCCAACGGTGGCCGCAAAGATTACGCCAGCTGGTACATTTTCTGGCGCTGGGTTTTTAGGGCGTCGTCGGCCAGGTATTCTTCGTAGTTCATGCGCCGGTCGATGATGCCGTCGGGCGTCAGCTCGATGATGCGGTTGGCCACCGTGTCGATGAACTGCAAGTCGTGCGAGGCAAAGAGCATGGCCCCCGGGTAGTCGCGCAAGGCGTTGTTCAGGGCCTGGATGGACTCCAGATCCAGGTGGTTCGTCGGGTCGTCGAGCACCAGCACGTTGCCACTTTCCAGCATCATTTTGCTCAGCATGCAGCGCACTTTCTCGCCGCCGCTCAGCACGTTCGACTTCTTCTGCGACTCTTCGCCCGAGAACAGCATCCGGCCCAGCCAGCCGCGCACGAAGCTTTCGTCTTTGTCGGTCGAGTACTGCCGCAGCCAGTCCACCAAATTCAGCTCGCCCGACTGGAAATAGTTGTTGTTTTCCTTTGGGAAGTAGCTGGGCGTGATGGTGGTGCCCCACTTGTATTCGCCAGTGGCTGGCGTAGCCAAGCCAAACAAAATGTCGAACAGGAGGGAAGCGGCGCGGTCGTCGCGGCCCACGATGGCCACTTTGTCGCCTTTATCAAGTGAGAAGCTAACGTTCTTGAATACGTGCTTGCCGTCGACCTTGGCACTGACGTTTTCCACGCTCAGCAACTGGTTGCCCGGCTCACGCTCACTCTTAAAGGCGATGTACGGGTAGCGGCGCGAGCTGGGCTTGATCTCTTCCAGCGTCAGCTTTTGCAGCAGCTTCTGGCGCGAGGTGGCCTGCTTGCTCTTGGAGGCGTTGGCCGAGAAGCGGCGCACGAACTCTTCCAGCTCCTTGCGCTTGTCTTCGGTTTTCTTGTTCACGTCCTGGCGCTGGCGCAGGGCCAACTGGCTGCTCTCGTACCAGAACGTGTAGTTGCCGGGGTACATCGTGATTTTGGAGAAGTCCAAATCGGCCATGTAGTTGCACACGGCGTCGAGGAAGTGGCGGTCGTGGCTCACCACAATCACCGTGTTCTGGAAGCCGTCGAGGAAGTTTTCCAGCCACAGCACGCTCTCGGCGTCGAGGTTGTTGGTGGGCTCGTCGAGCAGCAGCACGTCGGGGTTGCCGAACAGGGCCTGGGCCAGCAGCACGCGCACCTTCTCGGAGGCCCCCAGGTCCGACATCAGCGAGTAGTGCTTGTCTTCGGTGATGCCGAGGCCGCTCAGCAATTCGGCGGCTTCGTAGTCGGCATTCCAGCCTTCGAGGTCGGCAAACTCGCCTTCGAGCACGGCGGCCCGCTCACCGTCGGCGTCCGAAAAGTCGGCCTTGGCGTAGAGCGCGTCCTTCTCGCTCATCACCGCAAACAGGCGCTGGTGGCCCTGAATAACGGTGTGCAGCACCTGCTGGTCGTCGTAAGCAAACTGGTTCTGCTTGAGCACGGCCAGGCGCTGGCCGGCGGGCATCTCCACCGCGCCGGTGTTGGGCTCCAGATCGCCGGAAAGAATTTTGAGGAACGTGGACTTGCCCGCGCCGTTGGCCCCGATGAGGCCGTAGCAGTTGCCGGGCAGGAATTTAACGGTAACGTCTTCGAACAGCACCCGCTTGCCGTAGCGCAGGCTGACGTTGGAGGTTGAAATCATGTAGCGAACGCAAAGGATTGAAGTGACAAGGGGAGGGCCCCGGCCGCCGCGCCGGGGCCCAAATTTACGCACGGCGGGCCCGGCCCAAAAAATGCGGGTACCCCGGCCCTGTTTTCCAACCGCGGGGCCCGGCAAATGGTGCCCGGCCTTTTGCCGGGCCCCGGAACCGAACATCCGGCCCGCAAAGGCAGTATAGGGAAACGTTATTCCCTCACTTACCCGCGCACCCGCTTATGGCTACGGCCCCGCCCATCACCCCCCAAACCAACGCGTTTCAAATGGGCCTGCTCACGGGGGCCGTGCTCGTCGTTTACACCACGGTGGCGGCGCTGCTGGGTTTCTTCCGGCACATCGAAGCCGGCAGCATCGACCTGCTTATCCTCGTAACCGGGGCCACTTTGGCCATTGCCCGCCGCTCCAAGGAGTGCAACGGCCAGCTGGGCTATTTCGAGGGCTTCAGCACGGGCATCGTCACGGCGCTGGTGGCTTCGGTGCTGTTGGGCCTGGGCTTCATCCTCCTCACCGCGATTTTTCCGCATTCCATGGACCTGACCCAGGCGCGCGATTTGTTCGGCTTTGATTTGTCGGTGACCCTTGCTTTCCTGGCCATCATCCTCATGGGCACCATGTCGGGCGTCATCACTTCGCTCGTAGCCATGCAGTATTTCAAAAAAGATGCGCCCGACCCGATGAAAAACGATGATTAACGCGGCAGTATCGTTGTACTTTTTGGTGATTTAAAGCCGGTTCTGCACAGAACCGGCTTTTTTTTGTATTATTGAACAAATTTGCAAAAATCTCTTAAAAAAATGGAACCTAAAGCGGTCCATTGACGCTTTGCGCCTCAACCAATGGCTGCAACCGAAGCGCCGACGCTGGGTTCCTTCCCAAGTATTCAAATATATTCTTTCCTTTTGTTTCCGCGATCTTCAATCAATTTCGCTCACGCTCCCCAAGACCACACCTGATGAAAACCAAGTTTTGCGCCTTAGCTGCTTTTTCTTTTTTTGCCCTGGCCCAGGTTCCGGCCCACGCCCAGTTCGCCGACCGCGCCGTGGAGCGCCCGGTGCAAAACCCGGTGTTTAGCGCCGAAGCCGCCGACCTGACGCGGCAGATGTCAAGCCGCTTGCACCTCAACGAGGGCCAGTACGTGAAGCTGTATGCCGTGAACCGCACCCGCGTCGCCCAATTGGGTGAGATCAATAACTATTTTAAATCCGACGAGGCAGGCCGCGCCGCACGCTTGGCCGAGCTTGATGCCCAGTACGAGCAGGAATGCAGCCGCATCCTCTCGCCCTCGCAGCTAAGCCAGATGCACCAGGAGCAGGGCACCCCCAACGTGCCCGCCGACAACGGCAACGGCCGCGGCTAAGCCCCGCCGTCCGCTTATGAAAAGGCCCGCCAAGCAATTGGCGAGCCTTTTTTATTGGTTGAAATGCGCTAGTAGGCCGGGGCTGCCGGGTCGGCCAGGATGTCGGTGACGGTGCCCAGCGGGCCGAAGTGCAGGCGCAGGCACGGGGCTGCTGAGCGGTGGTGCAAGGGCTGGCATTGGGGCCCCGGCAAGAGGTAGTAGATGTACACTTTCTCGGTGCCTTCGCGCAGCTCTTCCTCGTCGGGGTGGCCGAGCAGGGCCGTGACGTCGTCGGCCCGGGTGAGGTAAAGCTGGTCGCGGGCGTGCAGCAGGGCCGGGAGCAGCGCCGCTCGCTGGCCCCGGCACCCGTAGGCGTCGGCCCGCCAGCGGGCGGCCTCGAAGCCCGGCAGCGGGGGCAGGGCGTGGCCGCAGCCCGCCAGCGCCAGCACGACAACCACCGCTCGGCCCGGCCGGAAGGCGGGGCGGAGAAAAACTAAAACCGACGAAAAGAAGGGCATGGCGCAAGAACACGGAACCGCGCCGCAAAGGTGGCCCGACGCCGCCGAAACCGCCGCGGGCCCGCCCCGATAACCCCAACGCGGCGGGTGCGTTAAAGGGCCTCGGCAGCGGGAACCGCCACCATTTTGCTCACCTCACATTTTTGCTCTGGCCATGCGCCTCAATCTACGTTTTATCATCGGCCTTATCGTAGCGGCCGTCACGCTGCTAGGCTATTTCTTTAATACTTCTAAAAACGACGTAACGGGCGAAACCCAGCACGTGGGCGGCATGACGCCCGACCAGGAAATTGCCCTGGGCCTGCAAGCCGCGCCCAGCATGGAGGCCCAGTACGGCGGCGAAAGCACCAACGCCCAGGCCACGCAAGCCGTGCAGCAAGTGGGGCAAAACATCATCAGCCATACCAAGGCGGGCCAGACGCCCTACCACTTTCAGTTTCACCTGCTGGCCGACGACCAGACCATCAACGCCTTCGCGCTGCCCGGCGGGCAGGTGTTCATCACCGAGGGCCTGCTCAAAAACCTGACTTCGGAAGCGCAGCTGGCCGGCGTGCTGGCCCACGAGATTGGGCACGTGGTGGCCCGGCACTCGGCCCAGCAGGTGGCCAAGTCCAACCTGACGCAGGGCCTGGCCGGGGCCGCCACCATCGCCAGCTACGACCCCAACAACCCCGGCCGCACGGTGGCCAGCGCGGCCGTGGCCGCCGCCATCGTGAAAGTGGTGGGCTTGAATTTCAGCCGCGAAGACGAGCTGCAAGCCGATGAGCTGGCCACCGAGTTCACCCCTAAAGCCGGCTACGACCCCCGCGCCATGATTAAGGTGATGCAAATGCTTGATAGCAAAGGCGGCAGCGGCGGCCAGCCCGAGTTCCTGAGCACCCATCCCAACCCTGGCAACCGCATCGGCCATTTGCAGCAGGAAATTGCGCAGGAGTTTCCGCAGGGCGTGCCGGCCGGGCTAAAGCAATAAGCTGCGATCAAAAGTTAGGCGGAATCAACTCCTTAAAGTGTCCGTTCAGCCGCACGCGCTCCTTTAGCCGCTCGGTTTCGAGCACCACGGGCAGCGTGCGGTCGAGGTGCTCGCGCACGAGGTGCTGGCGTTCCAGCTCGCTGGTGGTGGCCAGCAGCTGGTACTCTTGCTCGGTGCTGAAGCCTACGTGGTGGGCGATGTCGAAAATGCGGTAGTCGGGGGCCAGCTCCATGAGCAGCTTCTTGAGGCCCAGCGCTTCGTAAAGCTGCCGCACCTGGGCCGTGATGATCTGGCGCAGCAGCGCGTCCGACTCTTCGTCCTGCACTATTTCCTCGATTTGGCCGGCGGCGTAGAGCTTGCCGGGGGCCTGCCGCTGAAATTGCCGCAGCCGAAACACGCCCACGGCGCGGCTGCGGATGTCCAGCTCGCCGTTGGCGTACGACTTTTCTACGTTCACCAGGCGCATCTCGGTGCCCAGCTCGCTGAGCTGGTTGTCGAGAAACGGCGGGATGCCGAACGAAACGTCGCTCTCCAGGCAGTCGCGCACCAGCTGGCGGTAGCGCGGCTCGAAGATGTGCAGGTTGAGCTTCTCGCCGGGGAAGACGACGAGGTTGAGCGGGAACAGCGGAAGGGTGCGCATAAAACCAGATGGGCAGGAGCGAAGGCCGGCCGGGGCCCGCTGGGGCCCCGGTGCCCAATTATACGCAGGCGCGGCGGGAACGCCGCGTCCCGGCCCGCGGGGCCCCTACACCAGCTGCCGCAGGGCCATTTCGAACGAGCGCTGGGCCAGGCCGGTGCTGGCCGCGCTCTGCTGGCGGGTGCGCGCGAGGGCGGCCCCGATGATGCGCGAAACGTCCTGAAAAATGGCCTGGTCGGTGATTTCGGCCCCGGTTTCCATCAAATAAGCAAACACGCGGGCCATGCCGCAGTTGGCGATGAAGTCGGGGATGACGGCCGCGTGGGCGTCGGCCCACTCGCCGGTGGGCCCAAAGAAGATTTCGGGGTCGGCAAACGGTACGTTGGCCCCGCACGAAATCACTTCGAGGCCGGCGGCCACCAGGGCCTCCACTTGCGGCTGCGTGACCAGCCGCGACGACGCGGCCGGAATGAAGATTTCCGCGCCCGCCGACCAGATACGCCGGTTCATTTCCTGCGATGAAAGCAGGTCGGGGGCGTGCAGCGCGTTGCCGTCACGGCTCAAAAACAGGCCCCGCACTTCTTCCAAACCCAAGCCCTCGGGCCGCAGCAGGCCCCCGGCCCGGTCGATGATGCCCACGATGCGGGCCCCCTGGCTGGCCAGGTAGTAGGCCGCCGCCGCGCCCACGTTGCCCCACCCCTGGATGATGACGCGCTTGCCGGCCACCGCCGTGCCGGGCCACAGCGCGTAGTAATGGCGCACGGCTTCGGCCACGCCGTAGCCGGTGATGAGGTCGGCCACGGTGTACTTGCGGGCCAGGCTGGGGGTGTAGGCGGCGTCTTCGAGCACCTTGACGACGCCCTGACGCAGCTGGCCGAGCTTCTGGATTTTCTGGGGCTCGGTGGCGCGGTAGTGGCCGTTCACCACGCCCTCCTGCGGGTGCCAAAGGCCGTAGTCTTCGGTGAGGGGGATGACTTCGTGGATTTCGTCCACGTTCAGGTCGCCGCCGGTGCCGTAGTAGGCTTTCAGCAAAGGGATTACGGCCTTGTACCAGCGCTCCAGTACGCCGCGCTTGCGGGGGTCCTGCGGGTCGAAGTTGATGCCCGACTTGGCCCCGCCGATGGCGGGCCCCGACACGGTAAACTTCACTTCCATCGTTTTGGCCAGGCTTTCCACCTCGCGCTTGTCGAGGCCCTTTCGCATGCGGGTGCCGCCGCCGGCCGCCCCGCCCCGCAGCGAATTAATTACCACCCAGCCTTCAGCTTCGGTTTCGGGGTCTTGCCATTCAAATACAATTTCGGGGCGCTTCTGCTCGAACCGAGCGAGTAATTCTTTCATGTAAAAGGAATGGGCCGGGCGGCCCGCTTTTCGCGGGCTGCCCGGTAATCGTTGGGTAATCTTAGGTAATCGTGAGCGTGGCCTGGGGCGGCGGTCTTTACGATTACCGGGCGGCCCACAAAAAAGCAGGCCGCCCGGCGCGTTACATTCCTGGCTCCAGCCAGGATTGGTAATATGCGCCGTCGTCGAGCCGCATCGCCGCCTCGGTCAGCATCAGGGGCCGGAAGGTGTCGATCATCACGGCAATCTCGTCGGTGCCGGTTTTGCCGATGCTGCGCTCGTAGGCCCCCGGCGCGGGCCCGTGCGGGATGCCACCGGGGTGCAGCGTGATGTGGCCCTGCGCGATGTTGTTGCGCGACATAAAGTTGCCGTCCACGTAGTACAGCACCTCGTCGGAGTCGATGTTGGAGTGGTGGTAGGGGGCCGGAATGGCCTGCGGGTGGTAGTCGAACAAGCGCGGCACGAACGAGCACACCACAAAAGACTTTGTCTCGAACTGCTGGTGCACGGGTGGCGGCTGATGCACGCGCCCGGTAATGGGCTGGAAATTGTGGATGCTCAGCCCGTACGGGTAGTTGTAGCCGTCCCAGCCCACCACGTCGAACGGGTGCGACGGGTAGAGCAACTCATGCAGCACGCCCTGCTTTTTGATTTTAACCACGAAGTCGCCGGTTTCGTCGTGGGTTTCCAGGGCCCCGGGCAGCTTGTAGTCGCGCTCGGCGTAAGGCGCGTGTTCCAATAATTGCCCAAACCAGTTGCGGTACCGCTTGGGCGTGTAAATCGGCTGAAACGACTCCGTAATCAGCAGCCGGTTATCTTCCGAATTGAACTCAATCTGGTAAATAATGCCGCGCGGAATTAATAAATAGTCGCCCGGCTCAAAAGGAATATTGCCCAGTTGCGTGCGCAATGTCCCCGTGCCCCGGTGAATAAATAGCAGCTCGTCGGCGTCGGCGTTTTTGTAGAAATAGGCCGTCAGCGAGTGGCGCGGGGCGGCCAAGCTGATGTGGACGTCGCCGTTCACCAGCACCGGCGTACGGGCCTGTAAATAATCGTCTTGCGGCGGCACCTGAAACCCTTGCAGCAGCCGCGCCTTGATGTTTCTCTCGACCGCAATTTTCGGCGTGAGGTCGGTTTCGCCCAGCACCTCCTTCACCGTGGTGGGCCGCCGCAAGTGGTACATCAGCGACGACATGCCCTCGAAGCCGACGGTGCCGAACAGCTGCTCGTAATAAAGCCCGCCCTCGGGCTTGGCAAACACCGTGTGGCGCGTGGCCGGCAGCTGGCCGAGCTTGTGGTAGATGGGCATTTTTTTGGTGCTTGGTTAGTGGTGCCTAGTGCTTCGTCGGTGGGGCCTTGTTGTCATTGCTTCGTCGTTCCTCCTCGCAATGACAAGCCCTACAAATTCCCGCGCCGGTCCTGTTCGCGCTCCAGGCTCTCGAACAGGGCTTTGAAGTTGCCCGCGCCGAAGCTTTTAGCCCCTTTGCGCTGGATGATTTCGAAGAACACCGTGGGGCGGTCTTCCACCGGTTTGGTGAAAATCTGGAGCAGGTAGCCTTCCTCGTCGCGGTCGGCCATGATGCGCAGGGCGCGCAGGGCCTCCACGTCCTCGTCGATGTCGCCGACGTGGGCCCGCAGGTTGTCGTAGTACGAGTCGGGCGTGTTGAGGAATTCCACGCCGCGGCGTTGAAGCTCGCGCACCGTGCTGATGATGTCGTCGGTAGCCACGGCGATGTGCTGCACGCCTTCGCCCTCGTAAAACGTCAGGTATTCCTCAATCTGCGACTTTTTCTTGCCCTCGGCGGGCTCGTTGATGGGGAACTTGACGTAGCCGTTGCCGTTGCTCATCACCTTGCTCATCAGGGCCGAGTACTCGGTCGTAATCTGCTTGTCGTCGAAGCTCAGGATGTTGGCGAAGCCCATCACGTCCTCGTACCATTTCACGGTGGGGTTCATGCGGTTCCAGCCCACGTTGCCCACGCAGTGGTCCACGTAGAGCAGGCCGGCAGGAGCGGGGTTGAAGGCCGATTGCTGGGCCACATAGCCCGGCATGAAGGGCCCCCGGTAGTTTTTGCGCTCCACAAAAAGGTGCACCGTTTCGCCATACGTGTAGATGCCGGCCGTGCGCACCTCGCCAAACTCGTCGGTGAGGGTGCGGGGCTCCTGGTAGCTGCGGGCCCCGCGGCTCATGGTTTTCTCGTAGCTCGCGTAGGCGTCGTCCACCGACAGGGCCAGGATTTTAACGCCGTCGCCGTGCTGGCGCACGTGCTCCGAAATAATGTGGTCGGAGTGCATGGCCGTGGTGAGCACCAGCCGGATCTTGCCCTGCTGCACCACGTAGCTGGCGCGGTCGCGCACGCCGGTTTCGGGGCCCGCGTAGGCCACTGTCTGGAAGCCGAAGGCCGCCTTGTAATAATAGGCCGCCTGCTTGGCGTTGCCCACGTAAAATTCCAAATGGTCGGTGCCGAGCAGGGGAAGGAAGTCGGCGGCAGCGCGCTGCTGCAATTCGTGGGCAACGAGAGGTTCCATGATTTTTTGGCTGTTAGCTAATGGTTTATAGCTGCTAGCGGTTGCTGGAGCCAATAGCTACCAGCCAATAGCTATCAGCTTAGTGTTTTGCAATACTAACAATCGTTAGCACCAATGTCCAATATCGGCTACTTATTAGCCTGATAAGTATTTCTTATCGAATTTTGCGGGCATGGAATTCCGACAGCTGCGTTATTTCGCCGAGGTGGCCGTCGAGCTGCACTACGGGCGGGCGGCCGAAAAGCTGTGCGTGTCGCAGCCCGCCCTGAGCCAGCAGATTCAGCTGCTGGAAAGCGAGTTGGGCGTGGAGCTGTTCGACCACCAGCAGCGCACCCGCCAGCGCAAAGTAGTGCTTACCGCGGCCGGCTCGGTGTTTCTGGCCGAAGCCCAGCGCCTGCTGCACCTCAGCCGCCAAGCCGTGGAAAACGTGCGCCGCGTGGGGGCCCAGCAAAAATCGGTGGCCCTGGGCTACTACCAACTGCTGCGCCCCGACCGCCTGGTGAGCATCGTGCAGCGTTTCCAGCAGAGCTTTCCCAAGGTGCAGTTTCACTTGCGCGAGCTGCCCACTTTCCGCGCCGTGCAGGAGGCCCTGGTGGCCGAAACCATCGACCTAGGCCTGACCATGCTGCCGCTGCTGCACCCCGAGCTGGCGGCGCGGCCCTTCGGCCAAGGCGGGCTGGCCGTGGCCCTGCCCGCCGCGCACCCGCTGGCCGGGGCCCCGGAAGTGCCGCTGGCGGCCCTGGCCCACGAGAAATGGGTGGAAATCAGCCGGCCCCTGCACCCGGTGTACGACGAGATTGAGCACCTTTGCCAGCAGGCCGGCTTCAGCCGGCGCGGGGCCATCGTGCAGGAAGTGTCGTCGCTGGAGCTGCTCAGCAACCTCGTCAGCCTGGGCATCGGCATCGCCTTCGTGCCGTCGTTTTTCGACTTGGAGCGGGTGCCCGGCGTGGTGGCCCGGCCGCTGCGGGTGCCCGGCGGCGAAAGCGTGACGCTGACGCAGTGCGTGGCGTACCTGGCGACCCGGCCCGCGCCGCTGTTGCAGGCGCTGGTGGCGCTGGTGTAAAGCGTTATGGACAATTAAGGCCCCGGGCGGCCGGCCTTTCCGCCGCCCGGTAACCGCAAGAGCGCTCCTGGTGCCGATAACGCAGCGGCCGCAACGATTAGCGGGCGGCGGGCGGAAAAGCTACCCGCCCGCCCCGAAAAGCAGAAACTTACCCCAACACACGCCCCGTCGGATTACTTTTGCCACCCATGCCGCCCGTTTCTTCCCTCCGCCAGAAAACAATTTATTACCTGCGCCAGGCCACGCGGCTGGGGCTGCAAGTGGGGACGGCGCTGTTTCTGGCCTCGGTGGCGTGGGTGCTGATGTACCGCTGGGTGGCCCCGCCCGCCACCTGGCTCATGCTCGACCGCCGGGCCCACGCGCCGGTGGACCTGGGCTACTACGGCATCCAGGCGGGCACGCGCCACATCCGCTACCGGTTCCGCACCCTCGACGAAGTGGCCCCCACGGTGCCCCTGGCCCTGGTGGCGGCCGAAGACCAGCGCTTTCTGATTCACCACGGCTTCGACGTGGACGCCATGCTGAACGCCGCCAAGCGCAACTGGCACGGCGACGGCAAGCACATCGTGGGCGGCAGCACCATCTCGCAGCAGGTGGCCAAAAACGTGTTCCTTTGGCAGGGCCGCAGCTACGTGCGCAAAGCCGCCGAAGCCTATTTCACGGTGCTCATCGAGACGCTGTGGAGCAAGCGTCGCATCATGGAAATGTACCTGAGCGTGGCCGAAATGGGCGACTGCACCTTCGGCGTGGAAGCCGCCAGCGAGCGGTATTTCCACAAATCAGCCGACCAGCTCACGGCCCCCGAAGCTGCCCTGCTGGCCGGCGTGCTGCCCAACCCGCTCCGCTTCCGCGCCTCCGAGCCGGGCCCTGTGGCCCGTGCCAAGCAGCTAAGGGTGCTGCGCAACATGCGCCGCCTGGGCGGCACGGCCTACGTGGCGGAGATTACAGGGGAATAAGTTAATAAAGGGGTTCGATACCTATTGACAGTTTAAAGTTTGGGTTTGTAGTTATAGTCTCCCGGTTGCGCTTCAGGTACTACGTAGTAAGGTTTATATCTGGCTAACAAGTGCAATGACATGTATTGCGGATTATCGACGGTTTTATATTGAACTGTTATGGATGGACAATTTATTGGGAAGGGACTGAATGTAACACGAGAGTAAATGGTAAGAGTGTCATGCTCCAATCGATAGATAAAGGGTTCTAATCCATTAATGATATGGGACTTGTTTTTGTCTTCAAACCCTATTTGGTCATCGTTGTCTGATACAGTGGAAAGTTGATTGTCGCCGGTTATTCCCCAATTATAAGACTTTACATAAAATGCTTCCTGCTTACTGGAAGTAAATTTTTTGCATCGGTAATCACCTTGCTCAGTACTACACGAAGTAGCCAGAAGTACAAAGAAGACTGCTATCAAGAATTTCATCTGAATTAAGAATTTATTCTGAAGTTGAATATGTAGGGAGTTTTATGTTAGCCGTATTATTTAAATGCTTGCCTATACTTCTGGGTAGGTTTGATAAAAATAGTCTAATCCCATGTCCCCGCCGCCGCCCGCCAGCAAGGATACACTGCACCCGCGCAATCGGCACCGGGGCCGCTACGATTTCTCCGAATTAATTGAAAGCAGCCCGGCGCTGGCCGCCTTCGTGCGGGTCAATGAATACAACGACGCCTCGATTGATTTTGCCGACCCGGCCGCGGTGAAGGCGCTGAACCAGGCGCTGCTGCGGCACTTTTACGGGGTTGATTATTGGGATATTCCGGCCGGCTACCTGTGCCCGCCCATCCCCGGGCGGGCCGATTATGTGCATTGCGTGGCCGATTTGCTGGCCGCTAGCAACGGCGGTGCGGTGCCCCGGGGCCCCGCCGTGGCCGTGCTCGACGTGGGCGTGGGGGCCAACTGCATTTACCCCATCATCGGCCACCAAGAATACGGCTGGCGCTTCGTCGGCTCGGATATCGACGCGCGGGCCCTGCGCTCGGCCCAGCAAATAGTGGCGGCCAACGAAGCCCTGGCGGGGGCCATCGAGTGCCGGCTGCAACCCGACGCTACGCGCGTGTTCGACAGTATCATCCGGCCCGGTGAAGTGTTCGACGCCACCCTGTGCAACCCGCCGTTCCACGCTTCGGCAGGCGCGGCGGCGGCCGGCACGCGGCGCAAGCTGACCAACCTGGGGGCCCCGCGCGGTGGGGCCCCGGTGCTCAACTTCGGTGGGCAAAACGCTGAGCTGTGGAGCCCGGGCGGCGAAGAAGCCTTCATCGGCCGCTTGGTGCGCGAAAGCCGGCAGCGGCCCGCCGCGTGCTTCTGGTACACGACACTCGTCTCGAAAAAAGAAACCCTGCCCGGCCTGTACCGGGCCCTGAAGCAAGCCGCGGCCGCCAACGTGCAAACCGTGGACATGGCCCAGGGCCAAAAAAAAAGCCGCCTCGTGGCCTGGACGTTCCTGGCCCCCGCGCAGCAAGCCGCCTGGCGGCGGGTGCAGTGGGCCCCTGGCGCGCAGTGAGGAGCGGGGCCGGGAGCCGTACTTTCGCCACGCAATTTCCGCTTTCTTTCCTGCATGTCCCGCAAGCTTTGGGCGCTGCTGGTGGCCCTTGCGCTGCTGCTGGCGCTGGCCACCTACGTGTACTACCTCCGCACCGTGGCCGCCGAGCCGGTGGACGCCTACGCCCTGGTGCCCGACGACGCCGTGCTCGTGCTCACCACCCGCGACCACCCCGCCCTGGTGCGCCACTTGCAGGAAAACCAACTTTGGGACAACCTCACGGCCGTGCGCTACGTGCAGGACGCCGCCGACCACCTGGCCGTGGCCGACAGCCTGGCCGGCGGCCACGGCCGCAGCGGCAGCCTGCTGGCGCTGCTGGGCCGCAAGCAGGTCGTGACTTCCGTGCACGTGACGGGCCCCGGCACGTTCGACGTGCTGTACCAGGTGCCGCTGGCCTCGGTGCGCGAGTACCGGCAGGCGCGGGGCCTACTCGAAACCCTGGGCCGCGACCGGCGCTACCGCCTGCGCCAGCGCCTGCTCGACGGCCAGGAGCTGACCGTGCTGACGGAAGTGCGCACCGAAGGCAGCCTGACGGTGTTCAACTACCGCAACCATTTGGTAATGAGCACCAACGCGGCGTTGGTCGAAGCCGTGGTGCGGCGCGTGCAGCACCCCGGGGCCCCCACCGTGCTGGCCCGCTTCGCCGACACTGACGTGCTGCGCCTGAAAGAAATCGACGCGTCGCTGTGGCTAAATTTTAGGCGCTTGCCGCAGCTGCTCGACGTATTGTTTCGGCCCGATGCCCACGCCCGCTTCGACCACCTCGCCACCCTGGCCACCGACGGCCTGCTGGGTCTGAAGCTGGCCGGCCCCCTGGCCGAGCTGGCCGGCTTCGCCAACCCCGAAACGGCCCGTGGGGCCCTGCAAGCGCAGGTGCGCGGGCAGGCCGCCCAGCCGTTTGGGCTGGCGGCGGTGCTGCCCACGCGCACGGCGCTGGTGGTGCAGCTGGCCGTGCGGCCGCTGGCCCCCGCCGGCCCGGCCGGGGCCGATTCGGTGGGGCTGCGCGCGGCCCTCGACAGCTTGGCGGCCACCTTCGGCCCCGAAATAGCGGTGGCTTACCTGGCGGCCCCCGCGCCTGGCATCGTGCCCGGCCGGCTGGCTTACCTGCGCTGCCCGCGCCCGGCGCGCACCGCCCGCTGGCTGGGCGAGGTGCGCCGCCGCACGGGCCGCCCGGCGGCGTTCACGCGGGTGGGCGGCTACGAGCTGCACCCGCTGGGCGTGGCCGTAAACAAGCTGTTAGCGCCACTCTTGGCCCCCGCCGCGCCCGGCGAAGCCGTGCCCGACCCCGTGGGGGCCCTGGTTGACGGCTACCTGGTGCTGGCCGACGCCGCCACCCTGGGCAGCGCCCTGGCCGACGTGGCCGCTGGCCTCACCTGGGCCCGCACGCCGGCCTACGCCGCTTTCCTGGCCCGCACGCTGCCCCACGCCCGGCTGGGCATTTACCTCGACACGCGCAACGCCTGGAACGGGCTGCTCGGGGCCCTCACCGAAGACCGCCGCGCCGGGCTGCTGCGCAACGAGGCCCTGTTCAAGCGCTTCCCGCAGCTGGCCTGGCAAATGGTGCCCGCCCCCAACGAAGCCGCGCCGGGCGCACAGTACTTTGCCCGGCTGCTGCTGCACCGCACCAGCGAAGGGGAGGGCCCCGCTGTGTTGGCCGGGGCGGGCGAGGGGCGGGGGCTGGCCTTCCGGGGCGCGCTGGTGGGTACGCCGCTGCTGGTGGCCGTGGCGGGCACGCGGGTGCCGGCGGCCCTGGTGCAGGATTCGGCCGGTACGGCTTATTTCGTGAGCCCCGATAACGGCGTGGTGTGGGCCGATTCGCTGGGCGCGCCGCTGGTGGGGGCCGCCCTGCTGCCCGCCGGGCCGGGTACGGCCGGGGGCCTGGTGCTGGCCGCCGGCCCGCGCCTGCACTGCCTGGCCCTGGCCGACGGCCGCGAGGTCCCGTCCTTTCCCCTCAACCTGCCCGACACGGCGCGGGCCACCGCGCTGCGCGCCAGCACCCCGGCCGGGGCCGCCCCGCGCCTGCTGGCCACGGCCGGCGCGCAAGCCTTGTTTCTGTTCGACGCCAAGGGCCGCCAGTACCCGGGCTGGGGCCCCAAGGCGCTCGATTTTCCGCTGGCCGGGGCCGCCGCGCTGCTGAGCGTGAGCGGGCGCGACGTGGTGGTGTGCCCGCTGCAAAACGGCTACGTGTACGCCTACGACCAGCGCGGCAGCCTGCTGCCGGGCTTTCCGCTGAGCGTGGGGGCCCGGCTGGCGGGCGGGCTGGCCGTGCAGCCCGGCAGCACGCTGGGCCGCACCCGCCTCACGGTCGTCAACCAGCACGGCGAGCTGGTGGTTTTCACGCTGGGGGGCGACGTGGTGGGCCGGCGGCGGGTGGCTACTTGGAGCCGCACGGCCACGTTCCGGCTGGTGCCGGCGGCCGGCGGCCGCAGCTACGGCCTCACCCGCGAAGACGGCGGCCGCTACGATTTTTACCTGCCCGACCAAGCCGCGCCCGTCGTGTCGCGCGGGTTCGTGACGTCGGGCCCCAAGCCGACGCAGTTTTTCGATTTTGGGGCCGGCGGCCGCCTCGTGGCCGTGAGCGAGCCGGGCCCGGGCCTGGCCTACGTGTTCGACGCCCGGGGCCGGCTGCTCGGCGGCCAGCCGCTGGCCAGCACGGGGGCCGGCGTGGGCCTGGCCTTCAGCGCCGGCCCCAACACCTACCAGCTGGTGCGCCTGGTGGGCCGCGAGTTGCGCCGAGCCGAGCTGCGGCCCTGACGCGGCCGCGTCTGGTCCCACACCCTGCATCTACCTATAGCGGTTCTCAAGTCAGTATGCATTTTTGAAAGAAGTTAAAAGTTGAGAATTACAAGTTAAAATGGCAGACAAACAAGGTTTTAGCTTTTAATTCTCAATTTTTAACTCAATACACAAAACAGGAAACCGCTCTATATTGGCAACTACTGACTGGATAATGACGAAGTATGAATAACGACGAGGTAATCGTGGAACCAAACATGTCTGCAAACCCCGGTACGGGTCCGGCGCGGGTAGTGGTGCTGGGGGCCGAAAGCACCGGCAAAACTGCCCTGTGCCAGGCGCTGGCCACCGCTTACAATACCGTGTGGGTGCCCGAGTACGGCCGCCAGCTCACAGAAGAGAAAAATGGCGACATCACCTTTGCCGACCATCTGTACATCGCCCTGCGGCACCTGGAGGCGGAAGACGCGCTGGGCCCCCGGGCGCGCCGGTTCTTGTTCGTCGATACCAACGCCGTCACCACGGCCCTGTATTCCTACTTTTATTACCAGCGCTGCGACCCGGCGCTGCTGCAACTGGCCCGCGCCTGCCGCGCCCGCTACGCCCACACCGTCGTGTGCCAGCCGTCGATTCCGTTCGAGGCCGACGGCTGGCGCGGCCCCGAAGCCCTGCGCACCGTGCAGCAGGGCACCACCCTCATGCAGCTCGACTTGCTCAACATTCCCTACACCTGCGTCGACGGCCCGGTGGCCGAGCGGGTGCGCCAGGTGCAGGAGGTGCTGGGGGTTGAATTATGAATTTTGAATTATGAATTATAAATGTGGTCGTCCAACGCGGGCGTACCGTCCATTTATAATTCATAATTCAAAATTCATAATTTAAACTTCAAACTCAGTCCTGACTCGAAAGCCAGCCTTTGCGCCAGAAATAGTAGAGCTGGCCGGCCACGATGAGCACCAGCACCGCCAGTAGAATGGGGTAGCCGAGGGGCTTGTACAGCTCGGGCATGTTCAGGGGTAGCACGTGGCCGTGGCCGTCATCGTGCTGGAAGTTCATGCCGTACAGACCCACGATGAAGCTCAGTGGAATGAAGATGGAGCTGATGATGGTCAGCACCTTCATCACCTCGTTCATGCGGTTGCTCTGGTCGGAAAGAAATAAATCGGCCAAGCTGCTGATGTTGTCGCGGTAGCTTTCGGCCAGGTCCAGGGCCTGGATGGCGTGGTCGTAGCAGTCGCGGTAGTACAGCTTGAGGGCCTCGGGCACCACGTCGTCGGGCAGGCGCAGGATTTCCGCAATTTTGTCGCGCTCCGGGTACACCAGCCGGCGCAAGCGCACCACGTCCTTCTTCACCCGCAAAATGCGGTTGAGCAAGCGCCGCTCGCGCCGGGCCCCGAAAATGCTGTCCTCCAGCTCCTCGATGTAATCGCCGACGGCCGCCATCGTGGGGTAATAGTGGTCGAGCACCACGTCGGTAAGGGCGTAGGCCAGGTAGCTGCTGGGGCGCTGGCGCAGTTGGCTGTTGGCCACGCGCAGGCGGTTGCGGAGCACGTCGAGGCAGTCCTCGTAGTCGTCCTGAAACGTGAGCACGTAGTTGGGCCCGGTGAAAATAGAAAGCTGGTCGTCGTCGATTTCCAGGTCGGCGGTGAACTCGGCCATGCGCGACACCAAAAAGAGGCGGTTGTCGTCGAACACCTCCACCTTGGCCCGCTGGTAGTCGCCGAGCACGTCCTCCATTTGCAGCGGGTGCAGGTCGAAATCGGCCATCAGGCGCTCCAGCAGGGGCAGGTCGCCGTAGCCGCGCACGTCGAGCCAGAACTGCCGCTCGGGCTGCGCGTGCAGGGCCCCCAACATCTCGTCGTAGCGGCCCGTGTACTCGGCCTCGTCGAAGCCCTGCGCGTCGTAAAGAATCAGGAACAAGCGGGGCGGCGGGGCATCGGGGCGCACGATCAGCGTGCCCGGTTTCTGGCCCACTTGCTGGGCCAGGGCCTGGCGCACGGCGTCGCGGTCGGTGGGGGCCGCGGCGGGCGGGGGCGAAGACGGGTTGGGAGGGGCCATGCGAAGCGGGCGGAGGTGGGAAAAGCCGCCGCAAAATACGTCGCCCCGGCAGGCCGGTTGGGCGCCGGGGCGGCGCGGTCGTACTTTGCCGGGCATTTGGTGCCTGCCGTGTCCGTTTTCAAGCCTTTTTCAATCGCTGCCGCCGTTGCCGGCTCTTCCGATGCGGGGCTGGCCGTGTGGGCCCCCGGGGCCGCGCCGGGGGCCGCCGCGCCGCGCCGGCCGCTGGCTTTCGAGCCGCTGCTGTTTCTGTGGCCCGCACACCAGGCATTGCAGCCGTCGGCGGGCCCCGTGCTCAGCTTTTACTTGGAAGACGCGGGCCAGGACCGCACCGTGGGCCAGCTGCACGTCGTGGCCGACCCTGCCACGGGCCTGGCCCGCAGCCCCGGCCAGGCCCCGTTCGGAGCGGTGCAGCTAGCGGGCGGCCTAGGCGTGGGGGCCGCGCACCAGCTGCTCGACGCGGCCGAGGCTGACCTGCGCCGCCTGGGCCAGCAGCGGCTGGCGCTGCGCGGCTACCCGTTTTGCTACGACCCCGCCGGGGCCGCTGCCCTGGCCGAGGCCCTGCGCCAGCGCGGCTACCGCACGGCCCTGGCCGAACAGAATTATCACCTCGACCTGGGCCGCGACTACGCCGCCCACCTGCACCCGTCCGAGCGCCGCCGCTTGCATAAATGCACCCGCCACGGCTTGGTGGTGGAGCAGGAGCACCGCTGGTTTTTGCCGCGGGCCCACGCCTTCATCGGCGCGTGCCGGCAGGAGCGGGGGCAGGCCCCACCGCTGCCCTTGGCGCGGCTGGAGGTGCTGTTTGAGGCGTTTCCCAACGACCATTTTCTGTTCTCGGTGCGGGCCCCCAGCGGCGATTGGGCGGCCCTCACGGTGGCCGTGCGCGTGAGCGAGCGGGTGCTCTACAACTTCTACCCGGCCAGCCCTTTGAGCCAAAACGCATTGAGCCCGGTGGTGCTGCTCAACGAAGGCCTGTACGCCTTTGGGCGGGCCAGCGGCATGCAAGTGCTCGACTTGGGCACGTCCACGCTGCCCGGCGGCCCCGGCCGGCCGGCCGGGGCAACCAATGCTTCACTGCTGCGTTTCAAGCGCCACCTTGGCGGCATCGCCGGCCTGCGCCTAAGCTGGGAAAAAAGCCTCTGAGGCGTCAGTTAGCAATGAGCAGTGAGGAATCTGGATAGCAAAGCAGCTCAGATTCTTCACTGCGTTTGGAATGACAACCCGCTCACCGTTAACTGCTCACTGTTCACTGCTAACTAAAAAATCCCCATGCCCCAGGCCGCGCCGCCCGCCCGCCCCGTTCCCGTCTGGCGGGGCTTCGTGCGCGGCTCGCTGAGTACCGGCGTGGGGCTGGTGGCGCGGGCCGTTGGGGCGGTGGCGGTGGGCAAGCTGGTGGCCACTTATGCCCCGGTGGGCGGGCTCACGGCGTTCGCGCAGGTCCAAAGCATCATGGCCCTGCTCACCACGCTGCCCATCGATGGCACCCACGTGGGGCTGGTGAAATACCTCGCCCCGCTGCGGCCCGGCAGCCCGCGCTACCGGGCCTGGCTGGGCGCGGCGGCGGTCCTCAACGCGGCGGCGCTGCTGCTGGGCGGGCTGGGGCTGGCTTTGTGGCCGGGCCTGGCGGCCAGCCAGGGGCAGCGGGCCGTGCTGGTGGGCGCGCTGGTGCTGGGCACGGCCCAGGCCATGCTGGGCGCGGCCCTGCTGGCCGCCGGCCGGCTGTGGTCCTACGTGGCGCTTACCGTGGCGGTGGCCGCGCTGGGCACCGGGGCCGTAGCGGCCGGCCTGGGGCCCGGGCGCGGGGTGGCGCTGCCCACGGTGCTGCTGGCCTACGCGGTGGCCCAGGGCCTGGCCGTGGTGCCCGCCCTGGTGCTGGCGGGCCGGGCCGGCGTGCTGCGGGGGTTGGGCCGGTGGGCCGCGCCCAGCCGGGCGGCCGGGCGTGGCCTGGCGCGGTTCGGGCTGATGGCCATCGGCAACGTGGTGTTTGGGCGGGCCGTGGACATGGCCGTGCGGGCGCTGCTGCTGGTCCGCTTCGGCCCGGCCCGCGCCGACGTGTGGCAGGCCGCCGCCAAGCTCTCCGACAACTACACGATGGTGGTGGCCGCCGTGCTCAGCACCGTGTTTTACCCGCGGCTGGCGGCGCTGGCGGGGCAACCCGCCGCGGCCCGGGCCTACCTGCGCGGCGTGCTGCGGGTGCTGGCCCCGGCGCTGGCGCTGGGCCTGGGGGCCATTTTCTTGGCCCGCGACTGGCTGCTGCCGCTGCTGTTTGCCCCGCGGCTGGCGGCGGCGCGCGACCTGCTGGGCCCCCAGATGCTCGGCGACTGGGCCAAATTTCTGAGTTGGGTATTTATTTTTCAGCTCACGGCCCGGGCCCGTACCGGGCGCTACGTGGCCGTGCAGGCGGCCTCGGCGGGGCTGTACGCGGCGCTGCTGGCCGGGTTGCTGCCGGCCCTGGGCCTGCCGGGCGCGGTGTGGGCCCACGCCCTGCGCTACGGGGCCCTGCTGCTGGGGTGTGTTTTTTTCCAAGTGAGGGGCCGGCGCGAAAACCGGTAGCGGGATGGACCAGGTACGAGTCGGGGAAATGTTCCGCCCCGACGCGGCCGGCAGCGTTACGTGTTGCTGCGCCGTTCTTTGCCCTTCGGCACGCCCAGTATAAAAGACATACCGGCATGAAAGACATATACAACGACGCTACTTACCTGCGTAACAACCCGACTTGGCACGAAGAAGACGCCCCCTTCAAAGCCGCGCGGATCATGAAAATGCTGCGCCGCCACGCACTACCGCTCGGCACGGTGGGCGAAGTGGGCTGCGGCAGCGGCGAAATTCTGGTGCAACTGGCCCGGCAGCTGCCGGCGGCCACGCGGTTTGTGGGCTACGATATTTCCCAGGACGCCCTGGCCTTGGCCCGGCCCAAGCAGACCGACCAGCTTCAGTTTGTGCTGCAAGATTTCGCCCGCTCCGCCGAATCCACGGTGTACGACTTGCTGCTGGTCATCGACGTAATCGAGCACTTGGACAACTACTTCGAGTTTCTGCGCGGCATCGCCGCCAAAGCGCGCCATACCATTTTTCATATTCCTTTATACCTGAGTATCTGGTCGTTGCTGCGCGAACAGATGCTGATCGAATCGAAGGCGCGGGTGGGCCACATCCACAATTTCACGGAAGACTTCATTCTGAGCGTGCTGGCCGAATCCGGCTTTCGCGTCGTTGATACGTTCTACACCGAGCCGGTATATAAGCAAAAAACGCGCAAAGAACACTTCGTTCACGCCGCTCGCGAGGTCTTGTTTCGCATCAGTCCCAAGCTTTGCTCCAAAACCCTGGGCGGCTATTCGCTCTTGGTGTTGGCCGAAAACCAGCCGCCCGCCCGGCCATAGCGGAATGGCAGGCCCTGGGGGCGGCGTACGGACGTTGGCCCCGCACGTATTTTTGGGCTCACCCATTTCGTCTTTCCCATCTCTACTTCTTTCCCAACGCCCGTGGTGACGGTGGTGGCGCTGTGCCACAACCACGCCCCGTTTCTGCGCGAGGCGCTGGATTCGGTGGCGGCCCAAACCTACCCGCACCTGGAGGTGTGGCTCGTGGACGATGCCAGCACCGACGGCAGCCCGGCCATCCTGCGCGAATACGCCGCCGCGCACCCGGCCTGGCACCTGCTGTTATTACCCAAAAACGTGGGCAACTGCCGGGCTTTCAACCAGGCTTTTTGGCAAAGCGCGGGCGAGTACGTGGTGGATTTTGCCACCGACGACGTGCTGCTGCCCGACCGCCTGGCCCGGCAGGTGGCCCAGTTCCAGGGCCTCGACGCCAGCTACGGCATGGTGTATTCGAACGCCGAACTGATTGACGAGCAGGGCCGACCGCTGGGCCTGCACCACTGCCCCGGCGAGCCCGCGCGCCGGCAGCCGGCCAGCGGTTGGCTATTCGCCGATGTGCTGGCGCGCTACTTCATCAGTACGCCCACCATGCTCATGCGCCGCGCATGCCTGGCCGCGCTCGGCGGCTACGATGAAACGCTGGCCTACGAAGACTTCGACTTCTGGGTGCGGGCCAGCCGCGACTGGCAGTTCGATTATTTGGACGCCGTGACGACCCGCAAGCGCCAGCACCCGCGCAGCCTGGGGGCCCGCGCCTACCGTCGGCGCGACCCGCTGCTGCTCTCCACGCTGGCCGTGTGCCAGAAGGCCCTGGCCCTGTGCCGCACGCCCGCCGAGCGCGCCGCCCTGGGCCGCCGCCTGCGCTGGGAGCTGGGTCAGGCCCTGCGCTACCGCCACTGGGCCGGGGCCCGCCGGGCGGCCCGGCTGCTGGCCCGGCTCTACGGGCCGGCCGGCCCGCGCCCGGCGGCTTAGGTCGGGGCCAGCCGGCTACCTTTGCGGCCCCGTCTAATAACCCCATGTCCGTGTCCGACTTCAATGTATTTGCGGGGGTAGAGGGCCCCAGCCAGCCCGACGACGACCGGGTGCTGCTGGCCACCGAACCCGACCTAACTGCCGCAGCTCCCTGGGCCGGGGCCGGTTTCGTGGTGGCCCCCTGGCTTGAAGCCGGCCCCACCGAAGCCCTGCGCGAAGGCCTGGCCGAGCTGCTGCGCGACGCCCTGCGCCGCGCCGGCCTGGCCGTGCCCGCGGGCTTCGACGTGGCGCAGTACCACCGGCTCATCGCCGGCGACCAGGCCCGCCACCTGGCCGTCATTGCCCAAACCAAGGAATATCCGCTGGCCCAGCTGCCCGTGCCGGCCGGCCGGCTCGAAGCCCGGGTGGGGGCCCTGTGCGGCCAGCCGGTGCGCGCCCGCAACCCGAACACGCAGGAAGCAGTGTTTCACCTGCGCATCGTGCGCCCCGGCGTGGCCGACCATAACCCCCTGCACCGCGACGCCTGGATGCCGCGCTACCGGGGCGCGCTCAACATCTACGTGCCGGTGGCCGGCAGCACCGCCGCCTCGGCCCTGAGCCTGGTGCCGGGCAGCCACCACTGGCCCGAGAACCTGGTCGAGCGCACCGCCGACGGAGCCGTGTACCACGGCGCGCCCTACCGCGTGCCGGGGGCCAAAAGCAGCCGCGTGCCCCTGGCGGCCATTCGCCCCCACCCGGGCCCCGGCGAAGTGCTGGTGTTTTCGCCGTACCTGCTGCACGGCGGGGCCGCCAACCTGAACGCGGACGCCACCCGCGTTTCGCTCGAAATGCGTTTTTGGCGGGCCTGATGGCGCGGCGCGCGGCGGCGGACGGGCCAGGCGGTGGCCGGTTTGGCCGGTGGGCCCGCGTGGTGGGCCTGCCGCTGGCCCTGGCGCTGGGCGCGGTGGCCGGCCTGGGAAGCTTTTGCGAAACCAGCGACGACACGTGCCTGGCCTGGCTGTTTGCGGGCGTGCTGGCCCCGGGGCCCGTGCCGTCGGTGGCGCTGTACTTCCACGGCTACGGCCACGGGCTGGCAGCGCTTTACGCCATTGCGCCGGGCGTGCCGTGGCTTGGCTTACTGGGGGGTAGCCTGCTGCTGGCGGCCGGGTTTTTCGTTTTCGCCGTGCTGGATCGGCTGTTGCGCCCGCACCTGCGGCCAGCGCTGGTAACGGCGGTGCTCGCCGGGTTTTTTGCCGTGGCCTGGCTGGAGCACTGGCTGTGGTTCAGCTACGTGCGGGTGGCGCTGCTGCTGGCGGGCGCGGCGGTACTGTACGCGGCGCAGCGGCCGGGGCGCTGGCAGGCGCTGGCCGCGGGCGGCCTCGGCTTGGGGGCCGCTTGGCTGATGCGCCCCAGCGTGGCGCTGCTGGGGTTTGGCGCGGTGCTGCCGGCGGCGGTGCTGCTGGCCGGCAGCTGGCGGCGGGCGGGGCCCGTGCTGCTGGGCGGGGCAGTGCTGCTGGCCCTGGCCTCGGCCGGCCTGGCGGGGCTGCGCCCGCCCGCCCAGGCCCTCGACGGCTACCTGGTCCGCGTGCTCGATTATGACCAATTGCGGCCCGCCCCGCGCACCGCCGCCGACAGCCTCGGGGTGGCCGCTACCAGCCTGTGGCTGCTCGGCGACTCCACTCGCGTCAATCCTGCCCTCTACCGCCGCGCCTATCGTTTCGACGCGGCCGATTTCCTCCGCCGCACGGTGCCGGCCAAGCTGGCGGTGCGGCTGCCGCTGCTCGGGCGCGACTACTTCCCGCTGCTGCTGGCCCTGGCCGCGAGCTGGTGGCTGGCGGGCCGGCTCCGGCGCGGCGGCCCCGGTTTCTGGTGGGTGCAGGCGGGCTTCGCGGGGGGCCTGCTGGCCCTGGCCGGCCTGCTAAAGCTGCCGCCCCGCCTGGCCCTGCCGCTGCTCGATTTCTGGCTGCTGAACAACTTGGTGTTCTTGCTGAATCATCCGCCCGCTGGCCCAGGGTACATAAAATATTCCAGCATCCGGCCCGCCTGGCGCTACGTCTTGGCCGGGACCGGGGCGCTGGTGCTGGGGGCTTACGCGGTCAAAACGGCGCACCGCCGCTTGGTGCTGGGCCAGGAGCGAGCCCGCCACGAGCGCACCCTGGGCGAGCTGGCCCGCCGCACCACGGGCCGCATCCGGGTGCTGGCCGGCACCACCGATTTGCTCAAAAGCCTCTCGCCCTTCCGGGTGTACGCGCTGGGGCCGGGCCCCGTGCTGGCCCTCAGCGGCTGGCCCGCGCACGATGCTTCGCAACGGGCCCTGCGCCTGGCCTTGGCCGGGGCCCGGGGCCAGGCCGAAGCCCTGCGCCGCCTGGCCCGGCGCCCGCCCGGCGCGGTGGCCTGGGTGCTGGGGGCCCCCGAGGCGGCCTGGCTCAACGCGGCGGCGCGGCGGGCCCCGGGCGGGACCGGCTGGACGCTACGCCCGGGGCCGGCGCTGGCCACCGATCCCGCGCTACGCTTCTATTACCCGGGGCCATAATTTTCCGTATGCGCGCCGCATCCAAGCGGGCTTTGGGGCCGTAGGACACGATGACATAATATTGTACCCCGCTCCGAAGCTCGGCAGTGGACCTTTGTGGTCCGAAAATGGTTGCTTCATTCTAACCCCACATTCTCGCTTCTCTTATCCAATGCTCAGTTCCACGATGATTTCGCGCGGCGAGGTCTTGCAGCACCTCGAAGGCTTCCTCAAAGAAAACATCTACAGCTTCCTCAAAAAGGTGGAAGATAGCTGGCAACCGGCTGATTTTCTGCCCGATTCGCGCAGCGATACGTTCTTCAACGACGTGAAGGACCTGCGCGAAAAGGCGGGCAACCTCAGCTACGACCTGCTGGCTGTACTCATCGGCGATACCATCACCGAGGAGGCCCTGCCCAATTACGAGGCCTGGTTCCACGAGCTGGACGACTTGAACCGCGACGACAACAACGGCTGGGCCCAGTGGATCCGGGGCTGGACGGCCGAGGAAAACCGCCACGGCGACTTGCTCAACCGCTACCTCTACCTCAGCGGCCGCGTGAACATGCGCGAGTTTGAGGTGAGCACCCAGTACCTCATCAACGACGGCTTCGACCTGGGCACGGCCCACGACCCGTACCGCGCCTTCGTGTACACGAGCTACCAGGAAATGGCCACCAACATCTCGCACCGCCGCGTGGGCCAGCTCGCCCGCATCGCTGGCGACGACGGCCTCTCCAAAATCTGCGGCATGATTGCCGGCGACGAAAACCGCCACGCCCGCGCCTACAAAACCTTCGTGGAGAAGATTTTTGAGATTGACCCCTCGGAAATGATGCTGGCCTTCGAGGACATGATGCGCAAGAAAATCGTGATGCCCGCCCACTACATGCGCGAGCTGGGCATCGACATGGGCAAAACCTACGGCCACTTCACCGACGCCGCCCAGCGCCTGGGCGTGTACACCAGCGCCGACTACACCGACATCCTCGACACGCTGCTCACCGACTGGAAAATTGCCGACATCGGGGGCCTCACCGGGGCCGCCGAAAAGGCCCGCGACTACGTGATGGCCCTGCCCGCCCGCCTGCGCCGCGTGTCCGACCGCATGCCCGTGCCCAAGCTGGAATACAAGTTTAAGTGGATCAGCTAGGTCTTTACATTTGACAGTCATCAATTAACCGTTAACAGCCGTGCAGCAAGCCAAATATGGCAAGTTGCACGGCTGTTAACGGTTAATTGATGACTGTCAAACGACCTAGTTGCTGACTTTTACGCCTTTCCAGAAGGCTACGTAGCCTTTGATGTTTTTGGCGGCGTCTTTGGGTGTGGGGTAGAACCAAGCGGCGTCCTTGTTCAGCTCGCCGTTCACGCGCAGGGAGTAGTAGCTGGCCTCGCCTTTCCAGGGGCAGGCCGTGTGGGCGATGCTGTCCTCGAAAAACTCTTTTTTAAGGGAGTCGGCGGGGAAGTAATGGTTGTTCTCGACGACGACGGTGTTGTCGCTTTCGGCTACGACGGTGTTGTTCCAAATGGCTTTCATGGGGCAGGGAAGTAGGGGAAAGGTGTTAGTTTCGGCGAAGGAAGAATCTCGTGTGAGCCGTTGAACTCATTTCCTTAGCTTCCTCCTTCGCCGGAACGACACGTTGGGGTAATTGCTCCAATTGAACATTGCCGCCGCGGGTGTTGTTTTCGCGGCCTACTCTCTTTTCTCCTGATTCCTTTTGAAATTATGGCCACAGGCTTCCGATTCCGCGATTTTGTGCCCGAAGACCAGCCCGAGAAGGGCTTTGAGTCGCTGTTTAAGCTGTTTATGCAGCTCGTCACCATTACCAGCGGGGATGTGGGCGAGGCCCTGTCGTGGCTTAACGAATTAGATAAGCAGTACGGCCTCACCAACGACGAGTACGGCATGGGCAACTTTATCGACGACCTGAAAAAGAAGGGCTACATCGACGAAGACGAGCAGAAAAAAGGCGAGTTTAAAATCACCGCCAAGTCGGAGCAGAGCATCCGCAAGTCGGCCTTGGAAGAAATCTTTGGCAAGCTCAAAAAGAGCAGCACCGGCAACCACCGCACGCCCCACACCGGGCAGGGCGACGAGCAAAGCACCGACTTGCGCGAGTTCCGCTTCGGCGATTCGGTGGAGCAGATTCAGATGACCGAGTCCATCCGCAACGCCCAGCTCAACCACGGCATGGATGACGACAACTTCCTGCTGACCGAAGGCGACCTCGAAGTGCGCGAAAACGAGCACAAGAGCCAAACCAGCACCGTGCTGATGATCGACATCTCGCACTCGATGATTCTTTACGGCGAGGACCGCATCACGCCCGCCAAAAAGGTGGCGATGGCCCTGGCCGAGCTGGTGAAGCAGAAGTACCCCAAGGATTTTCTCGACGTCATCGTGTTCGGCAACGACGCCTGGCAGATTGAGGTGAAGGACCTGCCGTACCTGCAAGTGGGGCCCTACCACACCAACACCGTGGCCGGCCTGGAGCTGGCCATGGACTTGCTGCGCAAGCGCAAAACGCCCAACAAGCAGATTTTTATGATCACCGACGGCAAGCCCACCTGCCTGAAGGAAGGCACTGGCTACTACAAAAACAGCTTCGGCCTCGACCGCAAGGTCGTGAACAAAACGCTGAACATCGCCGCCGCCGCCCGCCGCGTGAAAATTCCCATCACCACGTTCATGATTACTTCGGACCCGTACCTCAAGCAGTTTGTGGAGGAGTTTACAGAGGTGAACCAGGGCAAGGCGTACTACAGCGGCCTGAAGGGCCTGGGCCACCTGGTATTCGAGGACTATAAAAAGAATCGCCGCAAAACCCTGTAAGCCCGAACCCGCAGGATTTCTATTGCCGGGCTATTTTGCTGCCAAAGCGCCATCCTCCGGGGTGGCGTTTTTTATTTTGGGCACGGCTTGTAGGTATATGAATAGGGCGTGCGTTTCCGCTTCGGTCAGCTGCGAATATTTGGGCATGGGGTAGCCAAACGGGCCGTTGGGGCCCACGCCGAAGCGCAAGGCCTGGCCCAGCTGGGCCTCGTTCCAGGTGCCGATGCCGGTGGCGGCGTCGCCGGTGATGTTGCGTGACACCACTTCCTGGCCCTGCAAGTTGAGCAGCTTATTGCCGCCGCCCAGGTAGCCGGCCGATTTTTCGGGCGCCAGGGCATCGTTGGTCTTGAAATCGTGCGAGTGGCACTCGTAGCACTTGTAGCGGCCCACCACCAGGTAGCGGCCGAAAATCACCGCGTTGGTGGGGGCGGGGGCCGGCACGGGGCCCGGGGGCAGCGGCGTGGGCTTCATGACGGTGTTGACGAGGCCCTTGAGCAGCAGCGACGGCTCCTGGGGGTGCGTGGGCGTGGGGTCGGCCCGGGTCATGGCGTGGTCGGAGCGCAGGAAGGCCACGACGCTGGCCACGTCTTCGTCCGACATGTGCACGAAGCTGGGCATGATGACGCGGTAGCGGCCGTCGCGCCCGATGCCGGTGCGCAGCAGGCCCACCAGCTCGGCGTCGGTCCAGGCCCCGATGCCGTGGGTTCGGTCCCGGGTGATGTTGGCCGAGTACACGGCCCCGAAGTCGGGCGTGACGTCGCGCAGCTGGTGGCCCGAGAGGGCCCCCGTTGCGCGGTTGAGGTGGCAGTCGGCGCAGGCGGCCAGCACCAGCTTCTCGCCTTGGGCCAGGCGCTCGGGTGTGGCCAGCACCGGGGCCACCGGCGGCCGCGGCGGCGCGTAGCGCGGGATGCCGCGCGCGGCCACAAACGCCACAAAGCCGGCCGCCGCCAGCACCGCCAGGCCCAGCAACAGCCCCAACGCGCGAAGAGTAGTTTTCATAAGTAGAGGAAAAGGGGACAGGCGAATTTATATTAATTTATTTATATTAAAACATATCATCTTGAAATAGTGGTAATAATTCCGCATTTGGCAGCGCGGGCGGGCTTTGGGGGCCCCATTAGGCGGGCCGTGAACCTCCGCCCCGCTTTACTGGTTAAAGCCCCCGGGAAGCTCCTTTCCCTTTACTCGCCCTTATGCAACACGAAACCATCCGCACCCTGGGCCAGCTCCGCGCCAGTGGCTATAAACCCCGCACTGTAAAACAAGAATTGCGCGAGAACCTGATTCGAAAGCTGCGCCTTAAAGAAGACGTATTCCCCGGCATTTTTGGCTACGACGAAACGGTGATTCCCGAGTTGCAGCGCGCCATTTTGGCCGGGCACCACATCAACCTGCTGGGTTTGCGCGGCCAGGCCAAAACCCGCATTGCGCGGCTTCTCATTAATCTGCTCGACGAGTGGATGCCCGTCGTGGCCGGCTCCGAGCTGAACGACGACCCTTTGCAGCCGCTGTCGGTGTTCGCCAAAAACCTGATTGCCGAGCACGGCGACGCCACGCCCGTGGCCTGGATGCACCGCGCCGACCGCTACACCGAGAAGCTGGCGACGCCCGACGTGAGCGTGGCCGACCTCATCGGCGACGCCGACCCCATCAAAGCCGCCACGCTGAAGCTGCCGTACTCCGACGAGCGGGTGATTCACTTCGGGCTGATTCCCAGGGCCCACCGGGGCATTTTCGTCATCAACGAGCTGCCCGACTTGCAGGCCCGCATCCAGGTGTCGTTGTTTAATATTTTGCAGGAAGGCGACATCCAGATTCGTGGCTTCAAGGTGCGGCTGCCGTTGGACATCCAGTTCGTGTTCACCGCCAACCCGGAGGACTACACCAACCGCGGCAGCATCGTGACGCCGCTCAAGGATCGGATCGACGCCCAAATCATCACGCACTACCCCAAGTCCATCGAGGTCGGCAAGCGCATCACCAAGCAGGAAGCCCGCATTAAGGAGGACCAGAAAGGGATGGTGACGACCAACGAAATTACCCACGACCTGGTGGAGCAAGTGGCCGTGGAGGCCCGCGGCTCCGAGTTCGTGGACGCTAAGTCGGGCGTGTCGGCGCGCCTCACCATCTCGGCCTACGAGCAGGTGGTGGCCGGGGCCGAGCGCAGGGCCCTGATCAACGGCGAAAAGCACACCTACGTGCGCGTGGGCGACTTTATTTCGGCCGTGCCGGCCATCACTGGCAAGGTGGAGCTGGTGTACGAGGGCGAGCAGGAGGGGGCCGGCATCGTGGCCGAAAAGCTCATGGGCAAGGCCATCCGCACCCTGTTCCTGAACTATTTCCCCGACCCGGACAAGTCCAAGAAGCTCAAGAACCGCGTTTCGCCCTACAAAACGGTGCAGGAGTGGTTCGGCAACGGCCACACCCTGGACCTGCTCTACGACACGCCCGCCGCCGACTACCGCAAGGCCCTGGACCAGGTGCCCGGCTTGCGCGACATCGTGACCGAGCTGCACCCCAAGGAGGACGCCGACACCACGTATTTCCTCATGGAGTTCCTGCTGCACGGCCTGGCCGAGCACAGCCTGATTTCGCGCAACCGCCTCACCGCCGGGGCCCAGTTCAAAGATTTGCTGGCTTCGATGTTTACCATGCCCACGTTTGGCGACGACGAGGACGAAGACGAGGAAGAAGAAAAGCCGCGCCGCCGCCGCTAGGGCCCCCGGGTTCTGCCAACGCAAAAAGCCCCGCGCACCGAAAGGTGTGCGGGGCTTTTCAATTCCGTCGTTCGGGTTGGGGGTTACGCTGCGTCGTCGGTCACCACAATCTTCTCAATCGTGTCGTTGGGCTTGATTTGATCGATGACGTCGAGGCCCTCCACCACTTTGCCGAACACGGTATGCACGCGGTCGAGGTGGGCGGTGTTGTCGCGCGAGTGCACCACGAAAAACTGCGAGCCGCCGGTGTTTTTGCCGGCGTGGGCCATGCTCAGCACGCCGCGCTCGTGGTACTGGTGGCCGCCGCTGGTTTCGCAGTCGATTTTGTAGCCGGGGCCCCCGGTGCCGGGCGCACCCTTCGCGCCGGGCTTGGTGTTGGGGTCGCCGCCCTGGATGACAAAATTCGGGATGACGCGGTGGAACGTGGTGCCGTCGTAGAAACCTTTCCGGGCCAAGTCGGTGAAGTTCTTGACCGTGTTGGGGGCGTCCTGCTCGTAAAACTCGACTTTCATGACCCCCTTGGGGGTGTGAATCTCAGCGGTTTTCATCGGAAAAAAGTAAGGAATGGGGAATAAAACAGGCCCTGCGTGGGCGCTGCGAAGGTAAGGCACGGCAAATTGCGCCGCCGGGCAAACAATCCGCCCCGCGGATTGATTCGTAGGGCACCAACACCCAACTTTTTTCATTCCTCATTCTATGAAGCAGTTTTTCTTCCCCCTTGCCAGCGCTTTCGCCCTCACCCTCGGCCTGGCCGGCTGCGGCAACGACAAGCCCGCCGCCACCGAAACGGCCGCCAGCACCAAAAACCCCGCCGACTCGCTGGCCGCCCTGGGCGGTGACTCGGCCCGCATGGCCAAGCCCGGCGGCGTGATGGTGGACGGCGTGGCCATGACCGCCGACAAGGACATCGTGGACAACGCCGCCGCGGCCAAAAGCGTGAGCACCCTGGTGAGCGCCGTGAAAGCCGCCGGCCTGGTCGAAACCCTCAAGGGCACGGGCCCCTTCACCGTGTTCGCGCCCACCAACGCCGCGTTCGACAAGCTACCCAAAGCCGCCGTGGCCGAGCTAATGGCCCCCGCCAACAAAGCCAAGCTGAAAGGCGTGCTCACGTACCACGTCATCGCCGGCCGCCTGCTCGCCGCCGACCTCAAGGACGGCCAGGAGCTGACCACCGTGAACGGTGAGAAGCTGAAAGTGTCGGTGAAAGACGGCAAGGTGATGGTGGGCAACGGCAAAGACGCCCCCGCCACCGTGCAAATCGCCGACGTGATTTCGAAAAACGGTGTCACCCACGTCATCGACGGCGTGGTGCTGCCGCTGGCTAAGAAATAGGTTCTTTTTTAGCTGTTAGCCATTAGCCGATGGCTGTTAGCTCGCAGTAGAAATAAAAAAGGCCCCTGGCAACGTGTCAGGGGCCTTTTTTATTTAAAGTAGAACCTTGGTGCTACGCGTCAGGCGTGCCTTATATAAAAGCTATTAGCTAATAGCCATCAGCTAATAGTCATCAGCTAATAGCTCAAGAAGAATAGCTCAAGAAGGAAGACCGGCGTCTTCCGACACGCGGCGGGCGAAGGCGGTCCAGTCCACGTCGTTTTCGTGGCGGGCCACGGTGGTGCTCATGCGGTTGTGCACGAGCTGAGCCAGGGGCATGGGCGTGGCCAGCTGTTGAGCGTGATCGAGCACAAGGCGAAAATCTTTGCGGATGACGGGCGGCAGGGCCCCCACGGGCGTGTAGTTTTTGCTGGCAATCATGCGGCCGTAGTTGTGGTACACCGGGCAGTTGAAGAGGGTGTTCACCAGAAACTCGTAGAGCGGCTGGCGCCCCACGCCGCTTTTCTCAGCCAGCGTGAAGGCCTCCGCCATCGCCTCGATGGCGGCCCCGAGCATGAAATTGCCGCAGAGCTTCACCACGCTGGCCGCGGCCGGGTCGTCGCCAAACTCGTGGATGCCCTGCCCCAGCGGCTCCAGCCAGGGCCGCACCCGCTGCCGGGCCTCGGGCGGGCCGGCCAGGCCCAGCCACAGCTTGGCGGCGGCGGCCGCGTCGGGCTTGCCAAACACGGGCGCGGCCACGAACTGCGAGCCGTGCACGGCGTGGGCTTCGGCCAGGCGGGTGGTGGTGCCGGGGGCCACGGTGCTGCACGAGATGTGCACCGCGCCGGCGGCCAGGCCCGCGAGCAGGCCATGGGGGCCGGTGGCCAGCTCCAGGAGGGCCGCGTCGTCGGTCACCATCGTGAACACGGCCTCCGCCCCGCGGGCGGCATCGGCGGGCGTGGGGGCCCCGGTGGCCCCCAGCGCCAGCAGCGGCGCGGCCTTAGCGGCGGTGCGGTTGTACACGGTGAGGTCGTGGCCAGCCTTGAGCAGGTTTTCGGCCATGCCCAAGCCCATGTTGCCCAAGCCTAGAAATGCAAGTTTTGCCATGTAAAAAAGGGTTGGCCAAAGCCAGTGGTATGCCCCGGTTTACTCGGCTACCCAGTGGTAGGTTTCGGAAGCATCGCCGTCAACGCACGTGGCCGCACCGCTGAGGCGCAGCGTCCGTTGGCCGTTCTGCTGCTCAGTGCCGAAGACCTTGGCGTCGCTGTTCGGCAAGTCGGTTTCATTGGTAAAAACGACCACCAGCGCGTTTTGGTTGGCACAGGGCCCACCGATGCCAATCGACAGCAGGTAGCTGGTCTGGTAATGGGCTCGGCCGTTGCGCTTCACCGCGAGCTGCTTATTCGTTCCAAACACCAATTGCCGCGTGAAACCTACGCTGGCCGGAGTTCGGGGGCCGGCAAAGCCGTACACCGAACGGTCCCATTCCCAGTGCCCGATGGCCCCGGCCAGGGTGTCGTAGCTGCCGGGGCTGGGTTGCACGTCGGCGTCGTGCTTGCAGCCGGTGCCGAGTTGAGCAGCGGCCATAATTGCAGTGAAGAGCAGTAGGTTTTTCACAAACGGGCGAGAATAAAGGAAGATCATCCAGAGGATTCCCCGACGACCCAAACCGTTGCATGCATCTAGGGCCCTTAGTGCCGGTTGTCGTCGTCGGCCAGCATGCTCAGGTAGCTGTCGTAGCGGGGCAGGGCGATGCGGCCAGCGTCCACGGCCTCGCGCACGGCGCAACCGGGCTCGTGGAGGTGGCGGCAGTTGTGGTAGCGGCACTGGTTGAGCAGGGCCCGCATCTCGGGGAAGTAGCCGGCCAGCTCGGCGGGCTTGATGTCGACGATGCCCAGCTCCTTGATGCCGGGCGTGTCGATGAGGTAGGTGCCGGGCCGCACCTCCAGCATTTCGGCAAACGTGGTGGTGTGCACGCCTTTGTCCGAGAACTGGCTGATTTCGGCCGTTTTAATGTCTAAATCGGGCACCAAGGCGTTGATGAGCGTGCTCTTGCCCACGCCCGAGTGGCCCGAGAGCAGCGAAGTTTTGCCGTCGAGCAGCGCATCGACGGCCGCTACGCCGGTGCCCGCGCTGGCCGTGCACAGGCAGCTGGCGTAGCCCAGTGAACGGTACATGCCGGCAATTTCCGCTTGGTAGGCCAGCCCGTCGGCGTCGAGCAAATCGGCCTTGTTAAAAATCAACACCACCGGAATGTGGTAGGCCTCGGCCGTCACCAAAAACCGGTCGATGAACCCGAACGACGTGGTGGGCGACACCAGCGTGACCACCAACAGGGCCTGGTCGAGGTTGGCCCCCACGATGTTGGCGTGCTCGGTTTTGTGCACCGAGCGCCGCACAATGTAGTTGCGCCGCGGCGCGATGTGCGTAATCACGGCCGCGCCTTCGGCCTGCTGTTCGGGCTCGAACGTGACCGAGTCGCCCACGGCCAGCGGATTGCTCACCTTGAGGCCCTGTATTTTGAATTTGCCCCGCAGCCGGCAGCGGTGCAGCTGCCCCGTGGCTGCCTCGCGCACCACGTACCACGACCCAGTAGATTTAACGACGGTGCCGGTCATTGACATTTAACAAAAGCGGTAAGCGGTGGGTGGTTAATCAATGTCGCAACGTAATTGATTACGAGTGCAATAGCGAAATAAATTGGAGAAAGAACGGTTGTTGAATATTAATTGATAAATGTTAAATGACGTAGAATGCGCGCCGTGGCCCCGGCTTGCTGGTGCACGTATTCGAGGGCCAGGTCTTGTTTTTTGAGGCGCAGGATTTCGTCAGTGAGCAGGCGGGCGAAGGCTTTTTCCAGTTCAGCGGCGGTGCGCACAGGCGTGGCGCAGCCCAGGGCAACTAGGTCCACGGCTTCCTGAAAACGGGCGTAGTGGGGCCCGAAAAACAGCGGCAAGCCGAACGCCGCGGCCTCCAGCGTGTTGTGCAGTCCCTTGCCGAACGCCCCGCCCACGTAGGCAAACCGGCCGAAGCGGTAGAGTTGGCTGAGCAGGCCCACGTTGTCGAACAGCAGCAGGCGGGCCCCGGCCACGGTGCCGGCCTGGGCCTGCGAGTAGCGCAGCACCTGGCCGGGCAGCACGGCTTCGACTTGCTGCAAATGGGCTTCCGTGATTTCGTGGGGGGCCAGCAGCACCCGAATCTGGCCGGCGTAGCGGTGCAGCAAGGGCCCCAGGGCGGGCAGGTCTTCGGGCCAGGCGCTGCCCACCACCAACACCGGTGCCCCGTCGGCCGCGAAGGCTTCCACGAGCGGCAGCGGGCGCGCGGGGGCCAGGGCCGTGGCCGTCACGGTGTCGAAGCGGGTATCTCCGGCCACGCTCACCTGCGCCAGGCCGTGGCGGCGCAGCAGCTCAGCCGACGCCTCGTTCTGGGTAAAAATGTGCGAAAGCAAGCCGAGCGTGTCCCGAAAAAAGCCGCCCCAGGGCTTAAAAAACACCTGCTCGGGCCGGAAAATGGCCGATATTGCCACGGTTGGCACGCCGCGCCGCCGCGCCTCGGCCAGGAAGTGGTACCAGAATTCGTACTTCACGAACACCGCCAACTGGGGTTGCACGGCGTCGAGAAAGCCGCGGGCGTGGCCGGCGGTATCGAGCGGCAAGTAGAAAACGTAATCGGCCCCCGGCCAGCTGCGGCGCACCTCGTAGCCCGACGGCGAGAAAAACGTGAGCACAATTTTGGTACCGGGGTGGGCCCCTCGGTAAGCTTCCATCAGCGGGCGCCCTTGCTCGAACTCGCCCAGCGACGCGCAGTGAAACCACACCCGCGGGGCCGCCTCGCCGGCCAGCGCCGTGCCGATGTGCGCCAGCAGGCCCTGCCGCCCGGCCACCCAAGCCGCTGCCTTGGGCACGAAGGGCGCAGCCAGCCGCAGCAGCAGGGCGTAACAGAAAAGGGCGAAGTCGTACAACAGCGTCAAGGCCGCGAAATTACGGCTGAAAAAAATGCAGGCCGAGCATGGGCCCCGCCCGCATTTCCAAAAGCGTAGCCCGCGCCCGGCCTACCGGGGCGGAGCCAGGCCGGCCTCTCCCTCGCGCCAGTCGGCGGGGCACATGGCCCCATTTTTTTCGTAGTGTTGCAGCGCGTCCACCATGCGCAGGGCCTCGTGGGTGCTGCGGCCCAGGGGCCCATCGTTCACCGACTGGTGGCGCACGATGCCGTCGCGGTCAATCAAAAACAGGCCCCGGTTGCTGGTGGGCGTGCCCACGAACGTCATCTCGCCCTGCTCGTTATAGTCGAAGTGGCCAGCTAGCATGTCGTAATTAGCCGCGATGGTTTTGGTAGCGTCGGCCACCAGCGGATAGGTTACGCCCTTGATGCCGCCCTGCTCGCGGGGCTGCCGCAACCAGGCGCGGTGGCTCTGGTGGCTGTCGGTCGAGCAGGCCACCACGGCCACGTCGCGCTCCTCAAACTTGGGCAATAGCTGCTGGAACGCTAAGATTTCGGTGGGGCACAGCAGCGAAAAATCCGACGGGTAGAAATAAAACAACACATGCATCTTGCCCAGGTAGCGGTCGAGCGAAAAATCATTTTCAATTTCGCCGTCGATAACCGCCGTGGCCCGGAATGAAGGGGCACGCTTGCCCACGAGAACTGCCATGCTGGAAGTGTTAAGTTTTGAGGGTTGAATTTTGGGTGTTGACGTGTACGGGCTGCGCGTCGTGCGGGTGGAAGTAGCGTAGCGGTTGGAATTGCCTCTTGAGCAAATTCAACCCTTAAAACGCAAACCTCCTAATTTCCTTTGAATACCGGCGGGCGCTTCTCCAAAAAAGCGGCCATGCCTTCTTTTTGGTCGTCGGAGGCGAAAGTGAGGTAGTAGTTGCGGCGCTCGAATTGCAAGCCCTCGGCCAGGTGCGTTTCGAAGGCTTGGCCGACGGCTTCCTTGGCCAGGCGCACGGCCACCGCCGGCTGGGCCGCGATGCGGGCCGCCAGCCGGAAAGCTTCTTCCAGGCACTGGCCGGCGGGCACCACGCGGTTCACCAGGCCCAGGCGCAGGGCCTCGGCCGCCGCGATGAAGTCGCCGGTGAGCACCATTTCCATGGCCTTGGCCTTGCCCACGGCGCGGGCCAGGCGTTGGGTGCCGCCGCCGCCGGGCAGCGTGCCCAGCCGGATTTCAGGCTGCCCAAACTGGGCCGTTTCGGCCGCCACAATCAGGTCGCAGGCCAGGGCCAGCTCGCAGCCGCCCCCCAGCGCGAAGCCCACCACGGCCGCCACCAGCGGCTTGCGCATCAGCCGCAGCTGGTCCCAGAAGCTCACGTGGTCGGCCAGCAGCATGTCGATGGGGCTGCGGCCGGCCATCGCCCGGATGTCGGCCCCGGCGGCAAAGGCCCGCTCACTGCCGGTGAGCACCACCACGCGCACCGCGTCGTCGGCATCCAGGGCCCGCAGCGCGTCGCGGATTTCGTGCATCAGCGCCAAGTTCAATGCGTTCAGTTCTTTGGGACGGTTGAGCTGGAGCAGGGCCACGCCCGGTCGGGCCTGGGGCGTGATGAGGAGGAATTCGGGCATGGGATGGGGGAATTATAAATTCAGAATTATAAATTATAAATTGAAAAATTGGGAGAGTCCCGGGGGCGGGCGGCCGGCTTTTTCGCCGGCCGCCCGCTAATCGTTGCATCGTTACTAGCTAATCGTCGTGTCGTTACCGGCTAATCGTTGCATCGTCAGTGAAACACCGCCCGGCGCGCTAAATCGCTCCCGGTTGCCCTGGCGATTACCGGGCGGGCGGCGAAAAGCCGGCCGCCCGGACCGGCCTACCGGCACACGAACTGAAACGTGCCGCGCGTGCGCTGCTCCAGCAGTACTTCGCGCCCGGTGGTGAGCTGGGCGATGCTGGCCGCGTCGTAGTTTTTGATGGTGAACAAGGTCAGGCCGGCGTTGTAGTGGGTGCGGAACTGCCCGCCCAACAGCCCCAGCAGCTGCTGCACCCGCCGCTCCGAAAAATCGGTGCACACCGAGAAGCTGATGGCCGAATTTTGCATCAGGTTGATTTTGAGCCGGACCTGCGCCAGGGCCCCAAAAATCACTTCTAGGTTTTCTTCCGAAATGAACGCGAAATCCTTGCTCTCGAACGAGAGCAGGCACTGGTCCGTCTTGCGGATGAACGCCGGGGCCAGCGCCGGGTGCCGGCAGTCGTGGATGAGCGTGCCGGCGGCCGTAGGGTCCAGAAACGACTTCACGCGCAGCGGAATGCCGCGCTCGGCCAGCGGCTTCAGCGTTTTGGGGTGGATGACGCTGGCCCCGTAATAGGCCATCTCGATGGTTTCCTGGTAGCTGATTTCGGGGTAGCGCACCGCGTCGGGGAACAGCTTGGGGTCGGCGCTGAGCAGGCCGGCCACGTCCTTCCAGATGGTGACGGATTCGGCCCGCAGGCAATACGCGAAAATGGCCGCCGAATAGTCGGAGCCTTCGCGCCCGAGCGTGGTGGTGTCCCCGCCGGCCGTGCCGCCCAAAAAGCCCTGCGTCACGACGAGGCCGGCGGCCAGCAGCGGCGGCAGCGCCGCCTGGATGGCCGCTTCCGTAGCCGGCCAGCTCACACGGCCCTCGCGCCAGCTGTTGTCGGTGCGGATCAGGGGGCGGCAATCCAGGCACGTCGTTTTGCGCAGGGCCGTGAGGGCCAGGGCCACCAGGCGCGAGGCCAGCAGCTCTCCGCCGCTCACAATCTGGTCGTACTGCTGGTCGTATTCCAGCCGGGGGCTGACTTCCGCCAGCTTCCGGCCCAGGTCTTCCAGGGTTTCGTGCAGGTCGTGGTAAAGCGCATCGACGGCCCCCGCCGCGTCGGCCGGAAATTCCCGGCTCAGCGCCGACGCGGCCGACCAATGAAAGTCCTTCAACTGCTGCACTTTGCCGCCGTAGGGCTGCCCGTTATAGGCCAATTGGAAAATTTCTTCCAGCGCATTGGTCGTCTTGCCCATGGCCGACACCACCACGAGCAGCGGCTGGTCCGGGGCCGTGGCTGCTACGATGCGCCGGAGGTTGAGAATGGCCGCCGCGTCCTTCACCGACGCGCCGCCGAATTTGTATACCTGTAATTGATTAAGTGCTACCATAGGCCCCAAAAGTAGGAACGCAGCGCGCGGTAGAGCGAAAAAAAGTAGCTTTGCGCCACCCACCCGCCCTATTCGCCCCCACAGTTTTTTATGGATCACAACAAATTGGCCTTGCCCGTCGGGGCCACCCTCGATCGTTTTATCATGCGCAAGCAGGAAGATTTCCCCTACGCCACCGGGGAGCTTTCGCAGCTGTTGCGCGACATTGCGCTGGCCGCCAAAATCGTGAACCGCGAAATCAACCGCTCGGGCCTCATCGACATGGCCGGGGCCTACGGCAACCAAAACGTGCAGGGCGAAGACCAGCAAAAGCTCGACGTAGTGGCCAACATCCGCTTCATCCGGGCCCTGCGCAACGGCGGCGAAGTGTGCACCATCGTGTCGGAAGAGGACGAGGAAATGATCCAGACCGGCAATATCCAGGGCAAGTACGTGGTGGCCATCGACCCGCTCGACGGCTCGTCGAACATCGACGTGAACGTGAGCATCGGCACCATTTTCAGCATCTACCGGCGCGTGTCGCCCACCGGACGCGCGGGCACCGTGTCCGACTGCCTCCAGCCCGGCACCCACCAGGTGGCCGCCGGCTACATCATTTATGGCTCCAGCACGATGCTGGTGTACACGACCGGCAACGGCGTGAACGGCTTCACCTACGAGCCGTCGCTGGGCGAATTTTTTCTCTCGCACCCCAACATCCAGACCCCTGCCACTGGGGCCATCTACTCCATCAACGAGGGCAGCTCCGAGTCGTTCGAGCCGGGCGTGGCGGCTTTCGTGCGCCAGTGCAAAGACCAGCACTTCTCCGCCCGCTACATCGGCTCGCTGGTGGCCGATTTCCACCGCAACCTGCTCAAGGGGGGCATTTATCTGTACCCGGCCACGGCCAAGGGCCCCGGCGGCAAGCTGCGCCTCCTATACGAGTGCAACCCCTTGGCTTTCATTGTGGAGCAGGCCGGCGGCAAAAGCTCCAACGGCAGCCGCCGCACCATGGAAATCGAGCCTAAAACTTTGCACGAGCGCTGCCCCGTCTTCATCGGCAGCAAAGAGCTGGTCGAGCAAGTCGAGCAATTCATTGCCCGCGACGCCGCGACGTCCGCGCTGCCGTAGGGCCCCGCGCCGCCCACCGAAAAGGCCCTGCCGGAACGTCCGGCAGGGCCTTTTCGGTGGGCGGCGCACATTGCAAAAATTGCGTTGCTACCTGTTGAGTTAAACTTTTATTCTGTCTTTTTACGGCTTTTTTTGGGCGCAGGAGCCGCTTCGGGGTTAGCAGTGTCAGCAGCCGAATCAGCGGACTCGGGCGCGTCAATTACGCCACCGGTGCTCAATGGCTCGCCAGCTTCCGGCACTTCGGCTGCCGTGGTTTCAACTGCCGCTTCAACCGTAGCGGGCTGGTGGGGCAGGTGCTGGGCCACGATGCTATACCAGGAGGCCAGCTTTTTAATGTCGGACAAATACACCCGGTCGCGGTCGTAGTCGGGCACGGCCTGGGCCATAAAATCGGCCAATTCGGCTTCGCTCGACTTGCTAGCGACGGGCAGCGTGTCGCCGTAGTGGGCATGTATTTGCTCAAACACGTCGGCCAGGGGCACGTTCACGTCGTAGTCGGTCGTGTAAATAGAAATTTCGGCCAGCAGCGACACTTTGTTGCGGGCGGGGGCCATGCTGCGGGCGGCGCGGGCGTCGAGGCTTTCCACCAACACGCCGTGGCGGGCGGCTTTCAGCAAGCGGTACAGGCCCGGCATTCCGCTAATGGCCGCAATTTCTTTCAGTTCGTAAGGCATTCCTTTGGAAAAATTATGAATTATGAATTACAAATTATGAATTGAAAAATTACGAACCGAAGTTGCCCAGGGAGTCAACTCGTAATTTATAATTCATAATTATTTCTCCGCGGTGTTCGCGCCCGCCGCGCCGAGCTTGAAATCGACGGGCAGGCTGGTGAGGATGGGGTAGGCGGGTTTCTTGAATTTGAGCAGGCGCACCACGCGTAGGGCCTCGTCGCCGGTGCCGCCGCCCACCTGCTTCACCAGCTTGATGCCCGACATGGTGCCGTCCGGGTTCAGGGTAAAACTCACGATGCAGCGGCCCTGGATGCGGTTGCGCCTGGCCAGCAGCGGGTATTGCAGTTCCTGGCCGATGAAGGCGTACATGGCTTCCTGGCCACCTTCGTAGTATTCGGCTACCGGAATGGCGGCCCCCACGTGGCCCGTGCCAGCGGTGGCCGCTGGGTGGGCAGCGGTGGCAGGCGGCGCGTTGGGCGGCGCAGTTTGGGCAGTGGCCGGGACAGCGGCGGCCAGCAGCAGGCCCAGGGCCAGCGGCGGAAATAACAATTTCAACATAAACAACGGGAAGTAAATAAAAATGACGGACCTAGAATGAGCCACGGCCCGAAGCGCGGGCTGGCAAAAGCGGGGCCAAAGCTACGCGCCGGCCGTAGTCGCCAGTTGCTGGTTCACCTCGTCGATGAAGTTCAACAACTCCTCGCGCCCGGCTTTGGTGCTGGCCGAGGTCAGGAAATGGCGCGGCAGTTCGTCCCAGCTTTCGCCCATTTTAGCCAGGTACGCGGCAATCAGCGTCCGCGTCTGGGCCGTCGACTGCTTGTCTATCTTGGTGAACACCATCACGAACGGCACGCCCATCTCGCCCAGCTTGGCCATAAAATCCAGGTCGCTGGCCTGCGGCGGCAGGCGCGAATCGAGGAGCACGCACACGCAGGCCAGGTTTTCGCGGCGCTGCAAGTAGGCGTTGATCATCTTGTGCCATTCGGCGCGCGCCGTTTTGCTCACCTTGGCGTAGCCGTAGCCGGGCAAGTCGACCAAGTACCACTGCTCGTTGATGAGGAAGTGGTTGATGAGCTGGGTCTTGCCGGGCGAGGCCGACGTTTTGGCCAGGCCCGCTCGGCTGGTGAGGGCGTTGATGAGCGACGACTTGCCCACGTTGGAGCGCCCAATGAAGGCGTATTCGGGTCGGTCGGGGGCCGGGCACAGGTCGACGCGGGTGTTGCTCGTTAAAAATCGGGCGTCGCGAATGAGCATGGGATAAAACAAGGAATAAATACGAACGCTACCGGTTGGCCGCAGCGGCAAGCCACAAAATTACGCCCGTCGCCCTCGAAATGCCATAAAATAATGGATAACCGACAATTGTAATCTCTTGCATTCGTCTATATTTGCGCGGTTGCTTGGCGCATTTTGGCCGGCGACAAATGCATTTTAGACTTTTCTAAAAGCCTTGCGGCGGCCGGCCGGCGCCCCAAACACCTATCTTTGCCGCTAAAGAACAGCCATTGAGCTGGTCTGAATCATTGTTTTTTCAATTCTTCAGCTTAACTCTGCGCCGCAATTTCAGTATAAGCTGAAATTGTTGCCGTTAGCCTTATCACCCGCTTATTTTCGTCGCGCATTCACCACGCTTCCCTCCGAAACTCTTTTTCCAACTTTCTTTTTCCAATGGGTAACTTATCCAAGCGGTTATTGCAGGCTTCCTGCGCTGTGGCCTTAGGCGCTGCCGCCACCCAACCCGGCATGGCGCAAAGCACGGGCAAATTGCTCAAAACCGGTAACAAGTTTTTCGACCAGGAAAATTACCGTGCTTCTATTCCTTATTACGAGCAAGTACTGGCCAAGGACCCCAACAACGCCAAGGCGTTGTTCAACGCCGGTATTTCATACTTGAGCTTTGATAAGGAAAAGGCCAGCGACTACATCTACAAGGCCCAGCGCCTCAAGCCCAAGGTATCGAAGGACGTAGAATATTGGCTCGGCCGCGTCGACCACCTCAACTACAACTTCGACGAGGCCATTACCCATTACCAAGCCTACAACGCTTCGCTCAAGCCTAAGAAAAGCACCGAGTTTCGCCGCCAGGAAGTGGCCCAGTTGATTCAGCACTCCAAAAATGCTAAGGTGCTGTTCAACTCGCCCAAAGACATTTTTGTAAAAAACCTGGGCCCGGTCATCAACACGCAGTACGCCGAGCACAGCCCAGTGATTTCTTCGGACGATAAGGTGCTGCTCTTCACTTCGCGCGGCCAGTACACAGGGGCCCCCACCGGCAAGAGCAAACTGGCCGCTGATGGCGAGTATTACGAAGATATTTACGAAGCCAAGCGCATCGGCGACGACAACTGGGAAAAGCCGCGCTCGCTCGGGCAAGCTCTTGTAACCAAAGGCCACGACGCTTCGATTCAGGTCTTTGACAACGACTCGAAGCTGCTGATGTACCGCGATACCGACAACGGCGACATTTATGAGTCGGACAAGGCAAACGGCGAATGGACGGCTCCCAAGAAGCTGAACAGCAACATTAACTCGAAAAATTTCGAGTCGGACGCCTACATCACGCCCGACGGCAAAACGCTGTATTTTTCAACCGGCAAGTACTCGGAAGACGGCACGCTGGACCTGTATTACTCAAACCGCGGCGCGGACGGCGACTGGGGCCCTGCCAAATCGTTGGGAGGGGCCATCAACACCAAATACGATGATGACAGCCCGTATCTGAGCAAGGACGGCAAGACCTTGTACTTCTCGTCGCGCGGCCACAACACGATGGGCGGCTACGACGTTTTCAAGAGCGCCTACGACAGCATCGGGCACAAGTGGGGGGCCCCCGAGAACATGGGCTACCCCATCAACACGCCCGACGACGACAGCTACTACCGCCTGAGCCCCGACGGCTCGTACGCTTATTTGAGCAGCTACCGCATCGGGGGCTACGGCGAGAAAGACATCTACACCATCAACTACATCAAGAACGCCACCATCAAAGGGAAGGTGTTTGCCAAGGACAGCACTACGGTGATTCCGGGCGTTGAATTGGTGTTCAGCGGTAAGCAGGCCGACAACACGCCGCTGAGCTTCCGCGACGTGAGCAAGCAGGACGGCGCGTACCAAGTGGCTGTGCTTTCGGGCCGTACTTACCAAGTGGCGGTGAGCAAGGACGGCAAGAACATTGAAACCCAAGAATTTGCCATCCCGGTTTCAACCAACGACTCGACCACCATTACCAAGAACTTCTACATCGCTTACATCGACACGTCGATGGCCAGCTTGTACCCGTTCAAGAAAATTTACTTCGATACCGACAAGTACAAGCTGCGGCCGGAGTCGGTGGTGGTGCTGGATGACATCGCCCAGAAGCTGGTGGCTGCTCCCGGCCTGAACATTCAGGTGGAAGGCCATTGCGACTCGCGCAACACCGATGAGTACAACATGGTGCTGGGCCAAAACCGCGCCAATGCCGCCGTGAAGTACCTGACGACTAAAGGCGTAGCCAGCACCCGCCTGAGCACGGTGAGCTACGGCGAGCGCCGCCCAGCGGCCCCGAACGACTCGCCCGAGAACATGCAGCTTAACCGCCGCGACGAGTTCCGGGTGGTGCTGAAAGAAGGCGAAACCATGCCGACAACGGCCCCTGCCACGGCTCCGGCTACTGCGCCGATGGGGGGCGCGGCCCCCGCACCGCAGCCCCTGCAACCTCCGCTGCCCGGCAAGAGCAAAGCCAAGATGGCCGACGGCACCAAGGTGAAAACCAAGGTGGACGAAGACTCGGACAAGGTGAAAGTAAAAACCAAAGGCGCGGCCGGCGAGAAGTCCAAAACCGTGTCGAAAGACGGTGAGGTGGACTCGAAGGCCAAAGACGCCACCGGTGCCAAAGACAAGGTGAAAATCAAGCCGGAGTAAGCGCCGGCAACTATGCCCTGAGCGGGCCGGGCCTCAAGTGCCCGGCCCGCTTTTTTTGTGGCCCACCGCGCGGCAGGGCCCTGAACAAAACGGCAGCCTGGCCGTTGCAGCAACACCATTTCCGCTTTTTCGCCGTTCTTTGCATCTCCATGGCCGTTGTTCCCTATAAAGAAGATTCCGCCGACAAGAAGTCGCAGGTGGCCACGATGTTCGACAGCATCGCGGGCAAGTACGATTTCCTCAACCACTTCTTGAGCGCGGGCACCGACATCTACTGGCGGCGCAAAGCGGTGGACGAGCTGAAGGCCCTGCGGCCGGCCCGCATCCTGGACATTGCCACCGGCACGGCCGACTTTGCCATCGAAACCCTGCGCGCCGCCGCGCCCGACGCCCACGTAACGGGCGTTGATATTTCGGAAGGAATGCTGGACGTGGGCCGCCGCAAGCTGATCGAAAAAAAACTGGGCCACCGCATCCGGCTGGAGCTGGGTGATTCGGAAAACCTGCCGTTTGCCGACGGCTCGTTTGATGCCGTGACGGCCTCGTTTGGGGTGCGTAACTTCGCACACTTGGAAGTGGGCCTGGCCGAAATGCGCCGGGTGCTGCGCCCCGGCGGCAAGCTCGTGATTCTGGAATTTAGCAAGCCCACGGCGTTTCCGCTCAAGCAAGCGTATAATTTTTACTTTCGCCGGGTGCTGCCCGTGTTCGGGAAACTAATTTCCAAGGACCGGGCCGCCTACACGTACCTGCCCGAATCGGTGCAGGCGTTTCCCGACGGCCCCGACTTCCTGGCCATTCTGGTCCGGGTCGGCTTCAAAAACCCTGCATGGCAACCCCTCACCTTCGGCATCAGCTCCGTTTACACCGCCCACAATTGAGCCGGCTGCTGGCCCTGACTCTGGTGTTGGCGTTGCCCCTGGCCGCCCGGGCCCAGCACAAGCGCCCGGCCCGGCCCAACCGCAGCAAGGGCGGCGACCTGAAGGGCATCACCGTGGCCAACTTGTCGAACTACGATGGCCGCTGGTTTCATCCTGGTTTGTACTTCGCGCCCGCCTACTCACAGTTTTTTCTGGAGCAGTCGGCCACTTATATTCAGCGGCAGACCCTGACGGCCAACTCCATTACCAGTCCCGACTTTGGGGTGGGCCTCATTGGCGACATCCGCTTAGGTGGGCGTAGGTCGCCGTTCATCCTGCGGTTTGCCCCTGGGGTGAGCTTCCGCACCCGGCGGGTAGAATTCGGGGCCCACGGCGGTAGCACCCCGCCCGATTCGGTGTTCACCCAGGAAATCAGCTCCACGGTGCTCGACTTTCCGTTGCTGCTGAAATACCAGTCGGAGCGGCGCGGCAACACCCGCGTGTACATGATTGCGGGCGTGAAGCCCAGCATGAGCGTGACCACCCGCCGGGTCGATCCGCTGCGCAATCAGTTGTCAGTAAATGACAGTGATTTAACGTTGGAGTACGGCGTGGGACTGGACCTGTTCTATCCGCTGTTCAAGTTTGCGCCGGAGCTGCGGTTTTCCTACGGCTTGCGCAATCTGCTCGTCAACCACCCCGATATCTATTCGCAAAGTTTGCAGAGCCTGCGCACCAACACGGTGACGCTGTATTTGAACATCCAAAACTAGGCTGCCTGGCGGCCCTAATGCCAGCAACGTCTCTCCTATGAAAACGGCATTTATAACCGGGGCCTCGTCGGGCATCGGGCGGGCCACGGCGGTGGCCTTGGCAAAAGCCGGCTTTCAGCTGGTGGTGGCGGGCCGGCGGCGCGAGCACCTCGATGCGCTGGCCGCCGAACTGGCCCCGGTGCCGGTGCATGTGCTATTGTTTGACGTGCGCGACCGCGACGCCGCCACGGCGGCTGTAATTGGCTTACCGCTCGAATTTGCCGCTGTGGACGTGCTGGTGAACAACGCCGGCGGGGCCCACGGCCTCAACCCCATCCAGACCGGCGATCCACGCGACTGGGACGCCATGCTCGACGCCAACGTGCGCGGCCTGCTGAACGTGACCCACGCCGTGCTGCCAAGTATGACGGCCCGCAAGACCGGCTTCATCGTCAATATCGGCTCCATTGCCGGGCGCGAGGCTTACGCCAACGGCAATGTGTATTGCGCCAGCAAGGCAGCGGTGGCCATGCTCACCAAAACCATGCGGCTCGACCTGCTGCCCTTCGGCATTCGGGTGGCCGAAGTGGCCCCCGGCGCGGTAGAAACCGAGTTTTCAGATGTGCGCTTCAAGGGCGACGCCGAGCGGGCCGCCAAGGTGTACGAAGGCTTTGCGCCGCTGCGGGCCGAGGACGTTGCCGATGTTGTTGCGTTTATGGTGACGCGCCCGGCCCATGTAAACGTCGCCGACGTCTTAGTACTGCCCGCGGCGCAAGGCGCGGCCTCAACCATTTTCCGGCAGCCAGGCTAACCCGCTGTTGCGGCGTCTAGGCACCAGCCTCGCTCAGTTGGGCCAGAATTTCCTGGTTTAGTTCGTGCTTGCCAGCGAATGTAAGTAGGGTAGGCGTGGCCCCTAGCTGACGCAGGCGCGCTTGCTGTTGCGCGACCAGCTCGGAAGTAAGGTATTCGTCGTGGTCGCCCACCACGAGCGTGAGCAGCAGGCCCCGGAGTAAGCGGGCGGCCGCGTCGGGGTCGATGTCGGGCGGAAACTCGCCGGCCCACAAAACCAAGCGCGCCGGCCGAAACACTGCTTGGGCCAGCCAGCGCCCCGCGGTGGCCGTGCCCTGCGAAAAGCCCAGCACGGTAACGCGCACATCAGTTGGGCATTGAGACAAAATCCGCTCGGCTAATTGGTTAAGAAAACCGGTTTGGTCCTCGATTTCGTGCAGACGGTCGTCGCGGGTCATCCAGCTGGCCCCCACCCGACCGCCGTTGCCTTGCAGGTAGAAGCGCGAAAGGCCTTCGGGCGCGACGACCACCAGGGCCGGATCGGCTGCAATCAACGCCGCAAAATGCCGGATGAAATAGCCCGCCAGCTGCCCGTAGCCGTGGCACACAAACCACACGCGCCGCGTGGCCGCCGCCGGCTCGCCTAGTTGGAAATAGCGGGCCGTGCGCTGCACGGCCAAGTGGTGCTCGGTCATGTATGGGATATGCTGAGCTCAGTGGATGTTGACTCAAAATTTGTAATTCAAAACTTCTAACCGGCGGTTGGCAGGTCATCGGCTCGAAACGTGAAGGGCATTAAATCGGCCAGCGCGGCGAAGCGTAGGATGCTGCCGTGCCGACTAGGCAGCAGAAGTGGGATGGGCGGGCCCTGGCGGGACTCGTATTCCAGCATCACTTGGCGGCAGGCCCCACAGGGCATGGCCGGACCGAACGCGCCTTGGGCGGGGCGAGCGGCGACGGCCATGCCCACGATAAGCGGATGGCCGGGCCGGGCCGCTGCCAGGCCGAATAAAGCCGTGCGCTCGGCGCAAAGCCCTGAGGGATAAGCGGCGTTCTCCTGGTTGGTGCCCTGGAAAATGCTGCCGTCGGCGAGTAGCAGGGCGGCCCCCACGCAAAAGTGGGAGTAGGGCGCGTAGGCGTGGGCGGTGGCGGCGCGGGCCGCTTCCCACACCAACAGTTCGGTGGGGGAAAGGTCGGCGGGGTGGTCGAGTTCGTCGTAAGCCAAGGCGAGCTGGCGGGGAATGCGGGCCATGCAGAAAGCAAAATGGGGGCGGCGAAGGTAGGCCGCGCGCGGCGGTTGGCCGCCGGGGCCGTGTACATTTGTTCGCATGACAACAATCCGCTTGCTGCTGCTTGGGGCGGGCCGTTCGGCCACCTCGCTTATCGAGTACCTGCTGCGCCACGCGCCCACCGAAGGCTGGTTCCTGACCGTAGCCGACGCCAACCCTGCTCACCTGGCCCCCGTGCTGGCCGCCCACTCCGAATACGCCCGCGCCGTGCCCTTCGACGCGGCCGCCACCGGCTCGCTGGAAGCCCGCGTGGCCGAGGCCGACATCGTTATCTCGATGCTGCCGGCCGCGCTGCACCCGGTGGTGGCCCTCGCGTGTCTGCGCCTGCGCCGCCACCTGGCCACGGCCAGCTACGTGGGCCCCGACATCCGGGCCCTGCACGCCGACGCGGCGGCGGCCGGCCTCACTTTTCTGATGGAATGCGGCCTCGACCCGGGCCTCGACCACATGTCGGCCGTGCGGGCCATTGCCGGTATCCGCGCGCGGGGCGGGCGCGTTACCGCCTTTCGCTCGTACTGCGGCGGGCTGCTGGCCCCGGCCGCCGAAGGCGACAATCCCTGGAAATACAAGTTCACTTGGAACCCGCGCAACGTGGTGCTGGCCGGGCAGGGCGGCCCGGCCCGCTACCTCGACAGCGGCCACCTGCGGTTCATCCCGTACCAGCACTTATTTGCCCGCACCGAGGCCATAGCGGTGCCCGGGTACGGCGATTTTGAGGGCTACGCCAACCGCGACTCGCTGGGCTACCGGGGGCCCTACGGCTTGGCCGACGTGCCTACCATCTTGCGCGGCACCCTGCGCCGCCCCGGCTACTGTGCCGCCTGGCACGCGCTGGTGCGCCTGGGCCTCACCGACGACACCACGCGCCTCGGCAACCCCGAAACTATGAGTTGGGCCGCGCTGCTCGAAGCCTTCCTGCCGGCGGTGCGCGTCCCGCGCCTGCCGCTGCCGCTGCGCGTGGCCGCCTACCTGGGCCTCGACCCCGACGGCGAAGAAATGGGCCGCCTGAACTGGCTGGGCTTGTTTTCGGCGCACCACCCCGTGGGCCACGCCGACGCCACGCCCGCCCAGCTGCTCGAACGCCTGCTGGCCGGCAAGTGGCAGCTGGGGCCCCACGACCACGACCTGGTGGTAATGCAGCACGTGTTCGACTACGAGCTGGCCGGCCGGGCCCACCGCCGCACCGCCTCGCTGGCCGTGACCGGGGCCGACGCCACCCGCACCGCCATGGCCCAAACCGTGGGCCTGCCCCTGGGCATGGCCGTGCGACGGCTGGCGCAGGGCCTGGTACCGCAGCGCGGCGTGGTTATCCCGGTCGGGGCCGATTTGTACGAGCCCATCCTGGACGAGCTGGCGGCCGACTACGGCATTATTTTCCAAGAGGAAGAAATCAGTCAGTAGACGAGGGGTTGGTGGGCGGGCGCGTGCAGCGCCGCTACCAAGCTGCTGAGTTCGGGGCCCTGGAAGCCGATTTGCTCGATGCGCTGCACGGCGGAAGTTGGGGCGGCTCAACGCCCTGGTGTAGGCGCTCGGCTGCTGCAACGTTATGCTACCGCGCCAGGTAAAACCCCGTTAGCAGCGCCCGAAACGCGTCCGAATACCCCGCGTCGTCGGCCGTGCGGATGGCTAACTCCCATTCTAAAACGGGCCCCGGGGCCCGCCCGAAGGCCACGATGTGGCGCAGGGCCCGGCTGCCGGGCCGGTGGTACAGCACGAGCCGCGTGGTCGGGTGCAGGCCTACGGCCGCCGCCTCGCGGGCAAAACGGGCCATTTCGGGCACGGGCAGCAGCACGATGAGGCGGCCGGCTGCGGTCAGAAAATCGGCGGCAAAGCGGCTGATTTCGGCGAAGGTGAGCGTGTCGGGCGCGGCGTGGCGCGCGGTGCTGCGGCCCGCATCGGGCGAGCGCAGGGCCCGCTGAAAAAACGGCGGGTTGCACACGATGTGGCTAAACGGCACGGGCCCCGTAGTCGCATAAGCCGCCAGGCTCTGTGGACGCACCCGCACGCGAGGGCCCCAGGGGCTGGCGGCGGCGTTGGCGGCGGCCTGGGCCGCGGCGGCGGGGTCAATTTCCACGGCTTCGATTTCGACCGCGGGGTGGCGTTGGGCGGCCATCAGGGCCAGCAGGCCGGTGCCCGTGCCGATGTCGAGCAAGCGGGTGGCGTTGCTCAGGTCCAGGGCCGCGCCTAGCACGCAGGCGTCGGTGCTCACTTTCTGGGCGCAGTCGCTTTGGTTGACGCGAAACTGCTGGAACTGGAAGTAGTCGTTGGGCACGGAGAGCGGTGAGTGAGTTATCCTTCCGAACGCAGTGAGGAATCTGAGCCGTTTGATCATCCAGATTCCTCACTGCGTTGGGAAGGACAACCCGCTCATTATTCACTGCTCACTGAAAACTGTTTCTCGTACCCCTCATCCACCACCAACCCCTTGCCTAAAGCGCTTTGCACGGCCAGCACGTCGCAGCGCTCATTTTCGGCGTGGCCGGCGTGGCCTTTTATCCATTTGAAGGATACTTTGCGCTGGGCGTAGATTTTCAGGAAGCGCCGCCACAGGTCCTCGTTGGCTTTTTTGCCGAAGTCGGGCTTTTTCTCCCAGCCGAACACCCAGCGCTTTTCCACGGCATCGACCACGTACTTCGAGTCAGACACGACCAGCACCGGGATTTCGGGGCGCGTCACGGCTTCCAGGCCCACGATCACGGCCAGCAGTTCCATGCGGTTGTTGGTGGTGCGGCGGTAACCCTGGGTCAATTCTTTTTCGTGGGGGCCGTAGCGCAGGATGGCTCCGTAGCCGCCGGGGCCCGGGTTGCCGCGGGCCGATCCGTCGGTGAAAAGGGTAATCATGTTTGGTGCGTGGTGCTTGGTTGTTTGTTGGTGGGTCTTTCGTCATTGCGAGGAGGAACGACGAAGCAATCTTTCCTTCCGTTCGCGCCGATTGAGCACTTGTGAAAAACCATGCAATCCGAAAGAAAGATTGCTTCGTCGTTCCTCCTCGCAATGACAATCGGCCCCATGCACCACGCACTAAAAATTGGCCTTGAACAGCTTGATGGCGATGGCCAGCAGGATGACGCCGAACACGCGGCGCAGCACGTCTTCGCCGGCTTTGCCGAGCTGGCGCTCGATCCAGGGGCTGGTTTTGAGCACGAGGTACACGAACACCAGGTTCAGGCCGATGCCGGCCAGGATGTTGGGCAGGGCGTAGGCGGCGCGCAGCGAGAGCAGCGTCGTCATGGTGCCGGCCCCCACGATGATGGGGAACGCCAGCGGCACGATGGAGCCCGTGCGGGCCGTCATGTCGGACTTGAACAACTCGATGCCCAGGATCATCTCCATACCGATGAGGAAGATGATGACGGCCCCGGCCAGGGCGAAGCTTTCGTTGTCGACCCCGAACAAGCGCAGAATGCTCTGGCCCAGGAACAGGAACGCCACCATCAGCCCGCCCGCCACCAGCGTGGCCCGCCCGGCCTTGATTTCGCCCTCGCGCTGCCGGATCTGGATGATGATCGGCACCGCCCCGATGATGTCGATGATGGCGAACAGCGTGAGCGTGACGGAAAAGATTTGCTGAAGATTGAACACGGGGAAGGGAAGAGGAGGGGCCGGCGCGGGCGGCCGGCTTTTTCGCCGGCCGCCCGCTAATTGCTGCGGCAATTGGGGACCCAATTGCCGCAGCAAGTTAAATTAGCCAACAATTTGACCATCCGGCGCGACGATTAGCGGGCAGCCGGTGCCGGCCGGCGAGCCTTAAACGGCCACGTATTCTTTGACAAAAAACTGCACCAGGGCCTCCATCGCCGCGTCGGGCACGGCGGGGAAATTGGCCAGGCGGATGGTGGTGTTTTTCAGGGGGCCGTAGCCGCCGCCCAGCGTGAGGCCGGCTTCCAGGGCCTTGCGCTTGACTTCTTCGACCACGGCGGGCTCGCCCCGCAGGCCGATGACGGTGGTGGAGCGGGCGTCGGGGTTGGCGATGAGCGGCCGCAGGGGCGTGGCCTGCTCAAAGAAATCGTAGAGCTTCTGAGCGCGGTCGGCCAGGTGCTGGGCCACGATTTTGATGGGCTCGCGCTCGGCCATCACGCGGCTGAGCAGGTAGATGCCCAGCACGTTGGGCGTGTAGTTGGTCTGGTGGTTGAGCATGTTGCTCAGGGCGGCGGGCAGGCCGTTGTAGTGGGCGCGGTCGTTCACCTCCTTGGCCTGGGCCACGGCGCGGGGCGAGAGGATGAGCACGCCCAGGCCGGCGGGCAGTCCGAAGCATTTCTGCACCGAGCCGTACCACACGTCGGCCTTGATGTACTTGAGGTTGAGGCCGGCCAGCGAGCTGGTGGCGTCCACGGCCAGCAGGGCCCCGCCGAGGCGGTTGAAGAGGTGGAGGATGTGGGTTTCGCGGAGCTGGGTGGCCGTGCTGGTCTCGTTCTGGGTGATGCACACCAGGTCGGTGTCTTCGCCCGAAAAGGGCAGGGCCCCCATGTCGGGCACTTCTTCCAGCCCGAACTGCACGCCGGTGCTCTCGGGCCGAATGGCTTTGGCGTAGTCGAACCACTTCTTGCCGAACTCGCCGTTGTACAGGTGAAAGCTGCGGCGCGGCGTGAGGCCCTGGGCCAGGATTTCCCAGCACTCGGTGGCCGAGCCGGTGAAGAGCACGGTGTAGTCCTGCGGGACGTTGAGCTTGGTTTTAAGGTCGGCCACGGTTTGGCGCACCAGGCTGGTGAACCGCTCGCCGCGGTGCGGCACCGACAGCCAGCCCTCGTCGTAGGCGTCCTGCAAATACTGCCGCACGGCGGGGTACACGGCCGAAGGGCCCACGTTGAAGGTGAATGTCTGAACCACGGATTTAGCGGATTTCTCGGATTGGTCGGATTTTGGGGACGGCCCCGGCCCGCAAAGGTAAAGCCGGGGGCAAGCCGATGCGCGGGCCCCGGGGCGGAACCGGACCGCCCCAACGTTTGGACAGAGCCTTTCCGCCTGAAATGGCCCGTCCCAACGTTGGGATGACGTGTTTCCGCCTGAAATGGCTCGTCCCAACGTCGGGACGACCCATTTCCGCCCGAAATGCCCCGACCCATAACTATGGGTGGCTCATTTCCGCCCGAAATCATCCGCCCCAAACTATGGGTGACCTGTTTCCGCCCGAAACCGTGCCACCCCGGGAGATGGGCGGCTCGTTTCCGCCCGAAACCCTGCGCCCCGGACGATGGGCGGCCCCGCTCACACCCGAAACCCGACGCGCTTGGGCTGCTGGCGGGCAAACCACTGCACGGCCAGCCGGTAGCTTTCCATCCCGAATCCGGCGATGCTGCCCGCGCAGTGCCGGGCGATGAGGCTTTTGTGGCGGAATTCTTCGCGGGCGGCGATGTTGCTCAAATGCACTTCCACCACGGGCGCGTCGATGGCGGCCACGGCGTCGGCCAGGGCCACGCTGGTGTGGGTGAAGCCGCCGGCGTTCAGCACGACGCCGTGGTGGGTGAAGCCCACCTCGTGCAGCTTGTCGATGAGGGCCCCCTCGTGGTTCGACTGAAAGTGCGCCAGGTTAAGGTCGGGAAACGCCTCCGTCAGCTCGGGAAAGAAGTCGTCGAACGAGCGGCTGCCGTAGATGCCCGGCTCGCGCCGCCCCAGCAGGTTGAGGTTGGGGCCGTTGATGATGAGAATATCCATGAGGTCATTTCATTTAACGTTTATCAATTAACATTTGACACGCGGCGGGCCTGGGGAACCCTGGCGAGGCCAGCCAGTCGCAGTACGGCAGCGGCGTAGCTTGCGGCATGATACGTAGGCAAAGGAAGGCCCCAGGCCCCACCCGCGTGTTAAATGTTGATTGATAAATGTTAAATGAAATGACCTGGCCCCAGGCAATCCGCCAGTTCCAGGGCTACCTGCAACTGGAAAAATCGCTCTCGCCCAACTCGGTGGAGGCCTACGTGCGCGACGCCACCAAGCTGCACCAGTTCCTGCTGGGGGAGGGGGTGCCCGCCCGCCCCGAGCAGGTGACGACGCGGCTGCTGCGCGACTTTCTCAACACCCTCGCCGACCTGGGGCTGGGGGCCACCTCGCAGGCGCGCACGCTGTCGGGGCTGAAAGCGTTTTTCAGCTTCATGATCATGGAAGACCTCATCAAGCTCGACCCGACCGACACGCTGGAGGCCCCCAAAACCGGCCGCCACCTGCCCGACACGTTGAGTTATCCTGAGGTCGAAGCCCTGCTGGGGGCCATCGACCTGAGCACCGACGAGGGCCTGCGGACGCGGGCGCTGCTGGAAGTATTGTACTCTTCGGGCCTGCGCGTGAGCGAATTGTGCGAGTTGAAGCTGTCGAACATCGCCGCCGAGCAGGGGTTCGTGAAAGTGCTGGGCAAGGGCAACAAGGAGCGCCTGGTGCCGGTGGGCCGCGAGGCGCTCAAGCACCTCAACTTTTACCTGCGCGGCGTACGCGGCCACCTCGACATCAAGCCCGGGGCCGAAGACCACGTATTCCTGAGCCACCGCGGCCGGCCGCTCTCGCGCATCACCGTCTTCACCGCCCTCAAGAAGCTGGCCGAGCAGGCGGGGCTGCGCAAAACCATCAGCCCGCACACGCTGCGCCACTCCTTCGCCACCCACCTCATCGAAGGCGGGGCCGACCTGCGCGCCGTGCAGGAAATGCTGGGCCACGCGAGCATCACGACCACCGAAATCTACACCCACCTCGACCGCGACTACCTGCGGCAGGTCATCACCGAGTTTCACCCGCGCAGCTGAGGGCCCCGGGCAGGTAGCCGCACAGTGGCTTGCCGTGTGTAAATTTGGCTTTTCCGCTGCCCTCCGCATGGCCGATAACCGCTACAAGAACCCGCCGCCGGGCCCCTCCGCCAACCGCCCCGCCGACGAGCGGCCGGCCCCCGCGCCCCGCGCCAACGCCCCCCGG
>CAXTBA010000014.1:0-92008 GCA_964242665.1 uncultured Hymenobacter sp. | reverse complement strand
TGAAATTGCTGGAGCCCCGCATTTTCACGTTGCCGTCGCCGTCCACGGCCAGCAGGGGGGCTTTGCTCAGCACGTCGGCGGCGGTGCCGCCGGCGTTGCTCACATCTTGGTCGGCATTATACACGAGACGGTCGGGGCGCACGTCCACCACCGGCTTCGAGCCAATAATAACGGCTTCGCCCAGCCGCTGGGCCGCCGCCGGCAGCCGGATGGGCCCCACGGCGGTAGCCCCGGCCGTCACCGTCACGGCCCGCGTGCGGGTGGCATAGCCCACAAAGCTCACCTGGAGCCGAAAGGAGCCCGCAGCCAGCTTCGTGAGCGCGAAGCGGCCCTGGTCATCGGCTGCTACGCCGGTGATGGGCTTGTCGGCCGGAGCAGCGGGCAGCAGCACCACCGTGGCGTAGGCCACCGGCTGGCGGCCTGCCGAGTCGAGCACCGTACCCGTGAGCGAGCCCGTGCTGACAACGGCCGCCGAAGCCGGGGCTTGAGCGGCGGCGGGCAGGGCCGCCCCCATAAGCAAGCCTAGCAGCCCGCCCGCCAAGCGAAGGGTAGTGATTTTCATGAACAGCAAGTGAAAGGAAGAATATCCGCAGACAGAGATGCTTGCCGCCGCGGGCGGGTTGCTTGCCGCTTTGTTATTTTTATGTGCTTGCGTTCCGGCTACCGGGGCCAGGGGCCAAACGTTACGGCGGCTTTTAAAATTGGGGCGAGCGGGCCCCCGGCCGGCCGGGGCAGAAGGAAGGAGTCCAGGGGTTTTCATGGGCGGGATAGGGGTTGGCGAAGACTGCGACAAAAGTCCTCCCCCGCCCCACGGCCAGCGCTCTAATCCATAATCTGGCCCGTCCCAACTTATGACTTGGGTCGCATCACTTCGCTCGGGGCCTGGCCCAGCAGCTTCTTAAACACGCGGTTAAACGTTGATTTTGAGTTGAAACCGCTTTCCAAGGCCACCCCTACCAGCGAGTAATGACTGAAGCGCGGGTCGGCCAGCTTGCGGCGGGCCTCGGCCACGCGGTAGGTGTTCACGAAATCATTGAAGTTCTGCCCGCAGCCCGCGTTGATGACTTTGGAGAGCAGCGCCGGGTGGGTACGCAAGCGGTGGGCCAGCTCGGTTAGCGTCAGCTCGGGTTCGAGCCAGGGCTGCTCGTCGGCCATCAGGCAGCGCAGCTTGGCGCGCCAAGGCAGCAGCTCGGGGGCCAGCCCGGCCGGTGGGGGCCCCTCAGCACCGGTGTCTGGCAGCAGCGTCTCGCGCTCTTCTAATATAGGTAGCACCGCCGTCTCGTGGGCCGGCAGGGCCCCGGCGGTTTCCTGTTCGGCGGGGGCCCCGAAGCGCAACGGGCTGGTGGCGGCGGCATAGTTGGCCTGAAGGCCCACCACAATGAGTCCGTAAATGAGCGCTCCGCGCAGCGCGAAGAAATACCAGGCCGCATCGTAGCTAAAGTCGAAAGCCGTATCCAGGGCCGTGAACAGCAGGCCCAAGCCCAGGCCCAGCACTTGCAGCAGCAGCAACTGCCGCAGCCCGGCAAAGCGCAGCCGCTCGGGGTCCGAAAAATTGTCGTCGAGGTAGCGGCGGTAGCGGCGGTAGTCGGCCAGCATCCGCAGGCCGTAGCCCAGCAACAGCGCGTAGCCCAGGTAAGCGAGCGGGCTGAACAAGGTATCGAGCCAAGTGGCGGCGGCCCCTTTGGTGCCAAAAAAGTCGGGCAGCACTTCGTGGCGCAGGCCCCGCCTGATGCCCAAATCGAGCAGCGCGGCCCCCACAAAAAGGCCGATGTGGGCCAGCCCCGGCAGCAAGTGCTGCCAGGCGCGGGGCCCCAGCCGAAACTCTACATTAGTAAGGCTCTGAAAATAAAGGTAATAGGCCGGCCCCGCCAGCAAATGCAGCTGCCAGGGCACGTAAAACATGACGGTGGAATGCCCGTCGTGGCTGTCGAACCAGCCCGCGTAGCCCAGCATCCACTGCGCCACGCTCAAGGCAGGCAGGGCAATGAGCAGCCCCAGCAGCGCATCGGCCGGGGCCCCGCGCCGCAGGGCCCGCCCCAGCAGCCACAGCGCGGCCACGGCCCCCGGCACCACAAAGGGCAACAACAACGCGCTACGGGGGCCAAATTGGAACAACATGGCCGCTAAAATACGGCACAGGCCTCGCGCCCTGCTGATAATTTCGCTTAGCTTTGGGACAACTCCTTATGTCTTTCCGGCTTCCATGAACGTCCTGCGCCACGTCGATTTGCCCCGTATTTTTTTCGTCGATATCGAAACCGTGCCCGGCCATGCTTCGCACGACGAGCTGCCGGCCGCCCACCAGCCGCTCTGGGAAAAATTTTGCCAAAAACGCCACGCCAAGGAGCTGGCCGACGGCCAAACCCACGAGGAATTGTTTGCCAACGGCGGCCTCTACGCCGAGTTTGGCAAGGTGGTGTGCATTTCGGTGGGCATGTTCCACGTCTTGTCCGACGGCACCGCGACCTTTCGGGTCAAGTCGTTTGCCGGCCACGACGAGTGCGAAGTACTGCGCGGCTTCGCCAATATGCTGGGCACGCGCCGGCCCTACGGCAACAAGCTCTACGGGGCCACGACCAACATCCACGACCGGGACAGAATCGACCACCGCAACGACCCGTTTTTTCTCTGCGCCCACAACGGCCGCGAGTTCGACTACGGCTACCTGGCCCGGCGGATGCTCATCTGCGGGCAGTTTATTCCGCCCATGCTCGACATGGCCGGCCACCGGCCCTGGGAATTGCCCCACCTGCTCGACACGATGGACCTCTGGAAATTCGGCGACAACAAGGGCCACATCTCGCTGCCGCTGCTGGCAGGCGTGTTCGGCATCCCGTCGCCCAAAGACGACATCGACGGCTCGCAGGTCGGGTACACCTATTGGGTAGAAAAAAACCTGGGCCGCATCGTTGCTTATTGCGAGAAAGACGTCATCACCACGGCCCGGGTTTACCTGCACTACGCCGGGAAGCAGGCCCTGTGGCCCGAGGTGCAGCTCACCCAAGTACCGTGGCCGGCCGCCGTGCCCGCCCCCGCTATGCTGCGCGTGGCGTAGCCCGTCCCTTCCTACTGTTTATCCACAGGGCAGCCCATCGGCTGCCCTTTTTCGTGCTCTGCCCCAGCAGCTCCAGCCAGCACCAGCGAACCACAGACTAAGGTTAATACTATTTGTATTTATGTCATATTTAATTGAAACTTGGTTTTGATTTCATTTTTCTTGATTATTATTCTTTATTAAATACAATTAAAATTAACTTATTATCGTAATAAACAAGAAATAAGGCTATGATTTGAATTTAAGTCCTATATTTGTGCAGGCCGAAACACACAGCTAGCGCGTTGCACATAAGTTATAAGCTTTTGTTTTTTATTAGAATAGTTATAAATAGTTATTTTACAGATTTTTGCTCATAGCCTACCCATAGCTAGTATTTGGCTCCACTCTCTACGCCCGTTTTTATGAATTCACGCTTCTCATCAATTCTATTGGGGCTTGCAGTGGGGCTATCGGGCCACGCAGCGCTAGCGCAAGCCACGGCCCCCGGCCGGGGCGGCGAGATTGGCGTGGTCAGTATTACAGCCACTACCATTGAGCTTAGCTTCGGCACCACTGGCACGGGCCAGGGCCGGGTGATAGCCATCGCTGCCAGCTCTGACGGAACACCCGTACCATTGGCCGCTGTCGATAATCAATTCTACTCTGCCAGTTCAACTTATGGCCAAGGGGCCATGCTCAGCACAGGCTATGTGGTATATAGCGGCACGGGCCATTCCGCTACAGTTACGGGCCTACAGCCCGACACTAACTACTACGTTACCGACGCCGAATATAATACCGACGGCCCCCACGTCGCCTATAATATCCGCGGCAGCAATATGTTAATGTCTACCCATAGTGCGCCAGCAGTTCCTGCTTCTCCAGCTCCAGGGCCTCTTCCCGTCGAGCTAACTGCTTTCACCGGCACAGTTGACGCCCGCGGCACGGCTTTGTTACATTGGTTTACCGCTTCTGAGCAGAACTCAGCCCATTTCGTCATCGAACGTTCGGCCAACGGCACTGCTTTCACTGAAGCTGGCCGTGTGGTAGCAGCAGGTACCAGTACTCAACCGCTTACCTACCAGTGGCCTGATCCGCAGCGGCTGACGCTACCCACATACTACCGCCTGCGGCAGGTCGACCGCGACGGCTCGACACATTACAGCGGCATAGTGACGCTCATCCCCCAGTCCCGCGTGGCCCGGCAAGTTGAAGTGTACCCCAACCCCAGCGCGGGCCGGCCCGTGCAATTGCTGCTACAAGGCTTTACAGGCGAAATTCTTACGCTGTATTTAGCCGATGCGTTAGGCCGTCCAGTGTTAACCCAATCGCTCACCCCGGCCGCTGCGCAATACCTCGCCCCATTAGCACTTCCCCAAGGCTTGGCTCTGGGGACTTATGTCCTCACTTTAGCTAGCAGCGGAAGCCTAGTTCAGAAGCGTATTGTCGTGTCCTATTAATGTGGCCAATCTAATTATATAATCATATTTTACGTTAAAATATTGTATTCTTTAATTATACATTAAATCACCTTGCTATGGCGGCCTCCGCCAATATATACTATCCACGTTCAGAAATATTTATTCGACTTGATCTAGTGTATTATCCTACTCCGGTTGCCCTCGCTATATAAACCGGCTATTCACTATAGTTAAAAAAGGCCCCTCCCATCAGGAGGGGCCTTTTGCGTGTATGGCAAGCGCTTCCGCAATGGCCATGTAAAACATACTCGCTGCCTTTAATTGGCCAGATTGAATAACATTCAATACTTCATAGCATATTTTCAACACTATGTTGCACGTGGGCACATGCGCACGCGACTTTTTTGCATAAAATGCAGATATGCTATATTTTTTTGTATTAAACCATCCGCCCGTCGAGTTTTACGTATATTTGCCTGTCATTTTTCTCATGTTATTTGTTAACATCATGCTAAAATCTCTAAACACGCATTGGCTCTTGCTCTATTCATTACGCAAGCGAATATTGCTGAGCAACAAAACCAGATTACTGGCTGGGCTGGTGTTGCTGGTTGCTGGGCTTGCAAGCCCGGCCACGGCCCAAACCCGATTCATCAGGGACTTTATCATTACCAGCGGTAAGGCTAACGGCACTGCTCTTGGTAATACCAGGTATTACACAAACGCTCCCGGAAGTAATAATCCGCCATCTTTTCAAGGCAAGTCCTTGGGGAATTTCAACCGGAGCAACGTTGCGGACAAGCTATTTATAAGTGCTGAAGCAAATACGTTCAGCCAGCCCGGTGACGACATACAGGCAACTCAACTGTTGTATCGGGTATACCAAGTGAACCCGGACGGCAGCGACATGTCTGGTATTACAAAGGGAGGATTCTCTCCTCTTAGCTTGGCTTACCAGGGGGCCGGTAACGTAAGCGGTAATTCAAAGTGGAATAGCACTACCAAGCCAAACCTATTAAATTCCACTAGCGGCCCTGGCACCTTTAGGTTGGAATTGTATTTCCAAGGTTCTTTCACCAGAGCTGCTACACCTCCTGTTACCGATCTTAGCTTTGTTGACGACCGAAACGGTAATTTCTACCAAGCCACTTTTGTGGTAACCGGCAGCGCAGCGCCAGTGGCTCAGTGGGGCGCTGGTGCTAATGGTGCTGTTGATAACAACTGGTTCAACCCGAGCAATTGGGATAAAGGCATAGTGCCCGATGCAAATACGGATGTTATCATTCTTTATAAACTGGGCGGCAGATATCCCATCATTGACGGTTCAAATAGTCTTGAGCTGGCACGTACTCGCAATCTTACTATCAGAAACAACAGTAACGCTCCCGGTTATGCCCTTTCTCTGTTTGGCTCATTCCTATTTGTATCCGGCAACTTTCAGGACCCTAACAATAATTTTCGTCAAACAGGTGGGTTCTTCGTTCTTAATGGTATAGAAGACCAGGTTTTTGAAGGGTCTACTACATTTTTTGATATCATAATATCAGGTGGTGGCACCAAAACCCTGACGAAACAAATAACTGTACTCAATAGTCTTACACTTTCGAGCGATGGAGGCAGTTTGGTTACCCGGACCGATAACACAAACGCTTACAGTGTTATCTTGGATACCAATGCACGATTGATAGGAGAGTCAGAAACAGGCTATGTGCTAGGTGTAGTGCGTTCCACCCAGCTAGTAAGCCAAAACTCCAATTTTGGCAATATTGGTGTAGAACTGACAGTTAACTCAGGATCTCCTGGTGTTACCCAAGCCACGCGCGTCAGCCGCATATATACGGGAGCGGGCACAAGTGTGAGCATTCGGCGCGGCTTTACATTTCTTCCGGCCAACCCCATCCTTCAGGATTTCTCCCTTGTTTTTCATTATTTGGATCCTGAATTGAACGGTATATCTCCGGCAAACTTGAGGTTGTTCCGCTCTGCAAATGGTGATGTACCTTTTCAACCGCTTAACAGAACCAGCTATGATGCTGGTTCTAAAACACTGACCCGTAATAATATATCAGGCACGCTGGCAGCACTGTTTACACTCGGCGACGCTTCTGCTCCCTTGCCCGTAACCGTAACCAGCTTTGCCGTTGCGGCCCAGGGCCCCGACGCACTCCTAACCTGGACTACGGCCCAGGAATTAAATAACCAAGGCTTTGAGGTGCAGGTTTCGGGTGACGGGACAACGTTCCGCAAGCTGGGCTTCGTGGCGTCGGAAACGCCGAACAGCAGCGCCCCCCGCACATACCAGTACCGCGACGCGGAGGCTGGCAAGCAGGGCACCCGCTACTACCGCCTGCGTCAACTCGACCTGGATGGCAAAGAGGGTTTCTTTGGCCCGCAGGCCGTCGCGTTCGGCCCATCAGGGCTGACTGCTACTGCCTTGCAAGGCTTCCCTAACCCGTTCGGCCCGGAAATTAATCTGGCGTTGCAAGCTGCTGCCGCTGGCCCGGCCACGGTGAGCGTGCTCGACGGAGTGGGCCGGCAAGTGCGCACGTGGCAGCCAACGCTGGCCGTTGGGGCCTCCACCCTGCGCCTGGCCGACCTACAAAACCTGCCCCACGGCCTGTACGTGGTGCAAGTGCGCTACAGCGACGGCCAAACGCAGCGCCTGAAAGTGGTGAAGGAATAGCCGTCACCTCCTGTGTTGAAAAGCCCTGCGCAGCGCGTAGGGCTTTTTTGTGCGCCACTGTCAGCCGCGCATTCGCGCCGCTTGGAACCGCTCCGCCGACCATAACAAATCATTCGGCGAAAAACGACCGATTTTCCGCGAAGCGTGCTTATTTTTCGTTTCCCATCCGGCATTCTTTGCTTTTCATGTTCTTTCACTTAATGTTGCGCCGCGGCCTGCTGCTTGGGCTGGTGGCGTTGCTGCTGGCGGCCCGGCCCGCTGCGGCCCAGTACCGCCCCACGGGGGCCCAGTTTGTGCGCGACAGCCTGGCCGCTTACGTGCAGCGTGGCCTGCGCCTTTGGGACATTCCGGGGCTGGCCGTGGTGGTGGTGAAGAACGGGCAGGTGGTGGCCGCCCGGGGCTTTGGGGTACGGGCGGTGGGCCAGCCCGAGCCCGTCGATGCCAACACGCTGTTCATGATTGCTTCCAACACCAAGCTGTTCACGGGCACGGCACTGGCCCAGCTCGAAGAAGAAAAGCGCCTGAACCTGAACGATCCGGTGCGCAAATACCTGCCCGGCTACCGCCTATACGACTCGGTGAGCACCCGGCTCGTGAGCGTCCGCGACTTGCTGGGGCACCACTTGGGCATCAAGACGTTTCAGGGCGACTTCACCTTTTGGGACTCCGACCTGAGCCGGGCCGAGATTGTGGCGAAGATGCGCACGCTCAAGCCCGTCAATCCTTTCCGCCAGGGTTACGGCTACTGCAATTCGGGTTTCCTCGCGGCCGGTGAGATTATTCCGGCGGTGCTGGGCGGCAAGAAGTGGGAGGACTGGGTGCAGGAGCGCCTGCTCACGCCCCTGGGCATGGCCCGCACCTACCCGCTCACGGCCGGCTACGCCCAGCGGCCCAACATCGCCCGGCCCTATTCCGACGCCTTCGGACCGCTCGTAGCCCTGCCCTTCGACCGCATCGACAACCTGGCCCCGGCCGCGGGCCTGGTGTCGTGCGCCGACGACCTGGCGCACTGGCTGCGGTTCCAGCTCGACAGCGGCCGCTACAACGGGCAACAAGTGCTGCCCTGGGCCACGCTGCGCCGCACCCGCGTGCCCATCACGGCCGTATCGGCCTCAAAATCGCCGGTTCTGCCCAGTCATTTCGCCATGTATGGCCTGGGTGTATTTACCGGCGACTACAACGGCCGGCAGATTTATTGGCACACCGGCGGGGCCAACGGCTTCGTCACCAACCTGTGCTTCGTGCCCGAAGAAGGCCTGGGCCTGGCGGTGCTCACCAACCAGGACAACCAAAGCTTTTTTGAGGCCCTGCGCTACCAGCTGCTCGACGCTTACCTGGGCGTGCCTTATGTGGACCGCAGCCGGCAGCTGTACAAGCTGTCGCGGGCCAGCCGCGACGAAACCCGTCGCAACGTGGCCAACATGGCAACCCGTGTGCAGCGCAAAGACCGCCCCGCCCACCGCCTGCGCACCTACGCCGGCACCTACCGCAACCCGGTGTACGGCACCATCACGGTCGAAGTGCAGGGCCGGCAGCTGATGGTGCATTTTTCCCACCACTCCAGCTTGGTGGCCACCCTCGATTACATGGGCGACGAGCAGTTCCGCACCACTTACTCCAACCCGGCCTACGGCGTTTTCCCGGCCTTGTTTGGGGCCCTGGCGGGGGGTGTGAAGACGCTGGAAATGCGCGTAAACCCTTTTTTGGAACAGGACGCGTACCTGTTTACCAGGAATTAAAGCTCTTGTGCTGCTATGAGAATTTTTGATTTATCGCGGCCAATTGCTTTGGTGGGCCTGGTCGGGTTAATTTTTGTCGGTGGCGGCTGCCGCAAATGCTTGCCAAATGAGGCCGGGCCCCCATCGGTTGGCTTCGCTTTCAGCACCGATACCGTCGGCACGGGCTTGGGCTTCCGCAAAGCCGAAGCGCTGTCGGCCTACCTGGTTCGCTACGCCGGGCCCGACCTGAGCCGGCCGCTCGACACGGTACGGACCGGCCAGATGCCGGGCAACTTTTATTACGTGGACCGGACGCTGTTCTGCAACTTCCCCGCTGACGCGGGCAGCACCGGGCCCCAAAGCTACCGGCTGGAGGTGCCGGCCAGCAAACGCCGCTACGACGTCGCCGACATCGTACTACAATACGGCGGCTACAACGACTGCACCAGGAGCATTGACCGGCTGGACGCCCTGGTGAATGGCCAGCGCGTGGACCTATGCCGCGGCTACACGCTTACCAAATGAGCTGGTCAACTAAATAAAGCCCAGAAGGCTGCACCCCGGGAGTTGCAGCCTTCTGGGCTTTCAAAATTGCGCTGGTCGCAATCTAGTTCAGCGACGCCACGTCGATGACGAAGCGGTACTTCACGTCGCCTTTCAGCATGCGCTCGTAGGCTTCGTTGATGTGCTGGATGTCAATCACCTCAATGTCGGACAGGATGTTGTGCTCGGCGCAGAAGTCCAGCATTTCCTGGGTTTCGGCGATGCCGCCGATGAGCGAGCCGGCGATGCGGCGGCGCTTGGCAATCAGGTTAAAGGCGTGGATGTGCGGGGCCTCGGTGGGCACGCCCAGCAAAATCATGGTGCCGTCGCGGTGCAGCAGGTTCACGTAGGTGGCCAAATCGAGTTGGGCCGACACCGTGTTGATGATGAAATCGAAGTAGCTGGTCACCACCTTCAGCTGCGCTTCGTCCTTGGTGACCACAAACTTGTGGGCCCCCAGGGCTTTGGCGTCGGCTTCTTTGCCGGCGGAAGTGCTGAGCACGGTGACCTCGGCCCCGAGGGCTACGGCGAACTTCACGGCCATGTGGCCCAGGCCGCCCAGGCCCATCACGCCCACGCGGTGGCCGGGACCCACTTTCCACTGGCGCAGAGGCGAGTAGGTGGTGATGCCAGCGCACAGCAGCGGGGCCACGCGGGCCAGGTCGAGCTTGTCGGACACGCGCAGGGTAAACTTCTCGTCCACCACAATCTGCTGCGAGTAGCCGCCGTAGGTGGGCTGGCCGCTGCCGATTTCGCGGGCGTTGTAGGTGCCCACAAAGCCGGTGGTTTCGCAGTACTGCTCCAGGCCCTCCTGGCAGCTGGGGCAGGTGCGGCACGAGTCGACCATGCAGCCCACGCCGGCCAAGTCGCCGACTTTGAAGCCTTTTACGTGGTCGCCTACGGCCGACACGCGGCCCACGATTTCGTGGCCCGGCACCATCGGGAAGATGGAGCCGCCCCACTCGTCGCGGATTTGGTGGAGGTCGGAGTGGCACACGCCGCAGAACAGGATGTCGATTTGAACGTCGTGGGCCCCGGGGGTGCGGCGCTCCAAGCTAAAGGGTTCGAGGGGAATGCTGACGGCGGGGGCCGCGTAGGCTTTGGTAGTACTCATCAAGCGTTGTGATATAGGAAAAATAAATTGGTTGTGCGCAACCAATTAATGCGCACGGCAACCTTAACCGCTTGGCGCGGCCAAAGGTTGCAGCCGGGCCAGGGTCTCGGCTACCAAGCTCCGCATTCGCGCCAGCGACTGGTGCGCAAACCGGCGCTGCAAAATTCTTCCAAACAGCTTGAAGCCGAGCCAATAAAACGGGTTGCGGATCTGCCCGGACTGCGACACGGCGTGGATGCGAAACTGCACGGCCCCGGTCGCCAGGTTTTTGTGGATGCTGAAATTGATTTGGCCGCGCTCGAAGTGCCCTTCAAGGGTACGGTAGCCGTAGCCCCAGACCCGCTCGGGGCCGTCAGGGCCCGGCTGGGCAGCTTCGTCCACCACTTCGCTCACCCGCACCCCAAAGTAAAAGTTAAACACCAAAAAGTGGGCCCGCAGTACCATGACGCGCTTTTCCAACGCCTGGTCGGGCGCGAAGTAGCCCGTAATGAGGTCGGGCGGTGGGAAGGCGTAGCGCCGCAGCACGTCCTGCGCGGCGGCAAAAGCGCCGGCCGGAGCTGGGGGCCCCGGGGCTTCGGCAGGCAGGTCGGTAACGTAGTCGTCGAGCCGCCAGCCGGTGGCCGACGTGTACTCGCTTTGGTGCTCGTAGTCGTAATTGACCTTGGCGTCGGCGTAGGCTTCGAGGCGGGCGCGCTGCTGTTCCCAAGCGGGCGGGGCGGCGGTGGCGGGGCTACGCATGAGAGATTGTGTAGTCGGCGGTGCCGTCTTCGGCGTGACGGGTGGTTTCGACCGTCACCGGGCCCAGGGCCTGGCCGCCGCTGGCCTGGGCCACGCGCTGGCAAAACTCGACCCACGTGGCCTCCTGCATCGCCTTGCCGCCGCCAAGGGTGTCGTAGGCAAAGGCCACCAGCCCATCGCGCGAGCGGGCCACCGATGTGATCTCGAACCGCAGCGCATCGGCCCGGCCGTCCAGGGCGTGGGCTTCGAAGCGGATGCGCCCGGCCTCGGGGTGGCCTTCGAGGGTGACAAACTCAAAGAACGTGGGGCCCGCGTCGGTCACGCGCACGCTGCCGTTCCAGGGCCCCAGGATTTTGATGCGGAACTCGTCGCCCACGCGCAGGGCCCCGGCTTCGCCCCGCGTCTGCTCAAAATCGGCCAGCAGCGCGGGTGAAAACCGGGGCAAGTCGGCCTGCACGGCGGCCACGAGCTGCGGCGGCGTCAGGCGCGGCCGCGCCACGTCGACGTAATAGCGACGCTCCAGCTGGGGGCCGGTGCCGCGGGCGGCGGGCTGTTCGGGGTGGGACATTTTTTGAATTAAAAATTATGAATTAAAAATTAAAAATGATTTTGCAACAGTTGGCAGGCTCCTCACTGCCCAACGTATACGACCAGTGCCTCCGCCAAGTACCGCACCACCCGCCAATTTTTAATTCATAATTTTTAATTCCCTTCATGGCCTACTACCGCCCCCCTGGACCGCCGCCCGACCCGGCCTTGGTGCGCAGCCTTACCCAGCAGCAGCACGACATGCGCCAGCGCGTGCGCGCCGAGCCCCTGGCCCACGAGCCGCGCCTGATTGCGGGCTGCGACTCGTCGTTTCCCACGCCCGTAACGATTTTGTCGGTGTTTGTGGTGCTGAAATTTCCATCGCTGGAATTGGTGGAGAAAGTGTACAGCTACGGCCCCGTAACCATGCCCTACGTGCCGGGCTTCCTTTCCTTCCGCGAAGCCGACAACGTGGTGCAGGCGTTTGCCAAGCTGAAAAACCTGCCCGATATCATCATGGTGGACGGCCACGGCATCGCGCACCCGCGCCGCGTGGGCATCGCCGCGCACTTGGGTGTGCTGCTCGACATGCCCACGTTCGGCGTAGCCAAGCAAAAGCTGACCGGCACGTTCACGGAGCCGGCCCCCGAGAAAGGCAGCACCACGCCCCTTACCGATGCCAAAACCGGCGAGCTGATCGGCGAAGTCCTTCGCAGCAAGGATAAGGTGTTGCCGCTGTTCGTAAGCCCCGGCCACCGCTGCGACCAGGCCACCGCTACCCGCCTCACCCTGGCCTGCCTGAAGGGGTACAAGCTACCCGAACCTACCCGCTTGGCCGATTATTGGGCCGAAGAGTTCAAAAAGGAAGTGCGGTAGCCAGCCAATCGGCCCTCATTCCGAGCGAAGTGAGGAATCCGGGGCAGTGGTTTGGCTGCCGTTGCCCAGGCCCCCCGTTCCGCTCGGCGTAACAGCTTCTAACAGAACATTGTCCAGTGCCGCGCGCAACGCTGCCAAGGTCTCGCTGGCTTCGGGAGGCAACCCCAGCAACCGCGCCACGGTCCCAAACACGGTGCTTCGCTCCTGCCCCAGCACGCCGGTAGCCGCAGCGCTTTGCTGCGACTTCGACAGCTTCTGCCCAGCCGCGTCGGTCAGCAGCGCGTGGTGGTGGAACTGGATGCGCTGGGCGTTGAAACCGGCCGTTTCGGAGAGCTGCGCGGCCAGCCAGAGCTGCGCGGCGGTGCTGGCTTGCAGGTCGAGCCCGCGCACGATGAGCGTGGTGCCCAGCCGCAAGTCATCGGCCACCGAAGCGACTTGGTAAGCGGCCACGCCGTCTTTTTTGCGGATGACGAAATCGGGCATTTCCTGCGCCAACGGCACTTCTGTGGGGCCCTGCCCGGCGTCGGGCCAGCGCACGGCCGTGCCCGGCGGTACCAGGGCCCGCCAGGCTGCGCCAGGCGTTGCCAGCGAAATGGCAGCCGTTTGCGGCGCGGTACGGCTGCGGTGGCTGGCCTGCACCAAGCCCGGCCGCTGGGCCAGGCGGCGCAGCACAGCGTTATACTCGGGCAGGTGCAGCAACTGCGAATGGTGGCGCAGGAAATCGTCGGGGCCGCCGGGGCCTTGGTCGTAGTCGATGCCCAGCCAATCAACTACCCGAAAAATATTCTCCAAATACGGCCGGCGCAGGCGGGCCCGGTCAAGGTCGTCGATGCGCAGATGCAGCGTGCCGCCGGCCCGGCGGGTAAGCAGCCAGGTTAGCACAAAGTTCACCGCGTTGCCCAAGTGCAGGAAGCCACTGGGCGTGGGAGCCAAGCGGGCTACGACAGGGGTAGTTTTGCAGTCAGTCAATTGGCCATCATGCAGAGCGCAGCGAAGCATAACGGCCAATTGACTGATTAGACTGACTAATCATAACTCATTGTTAACCAAGCACTATCCACGGCTCGCCGGTGCGATGCGCTACTAGTTCACCGAAGCTTTCCAGGGACAGGCCGTACTGCTGAAAAACGTCTTGGGCGGCGGCTTCGCCGGCGGGCGTCACGCACACGAGCAGGCCGCCCGAGGTTTGGGGGTCGCAAAGCCACTGCTTTTGCTCGGTGGTGAGGGGACCAATTTTATGGCCGTAGCTGGCGTAGTTGCGGGCGGTGCCGCCGGGCACGGCCCCTTGCCGGCGGTAGGCTTCGGCGGCGGCCAGGCGCGGCACTTTGGCGAAGTCGAGCACGGCCTGTACGCCGCTGCCCTCACACACTTCGGCCAGGTGGCCCAGCAGGCCGAAGCCCGTGACGTCGGTGAGGGCCTGCACCTGGGGCAGGGGGCTCAAATCCGCGCCGATTTTGTTGAGCTGACGCATTTGGGCGGGGGCCACGTCGGCGTCTTCGGGGCGCAGTATGCCTTGCTTCTGGGCCGTGGTGAGCATGCCCACGCCCAGCGGCTTGGTGAGGTAGAGGCGGCAGCCCACGGTGGCCGTGTCGTTGCGCTTAAGGTCTTTTTCGGCCACCAGGCCCGTCACGGCCAGCCCAAAAATGGGCTCCGGCGCGTCGATGCTGTGGCCGCCGGCCAGCGGAATCCCCGCCTCGGCACAAATGGCGCGGGCCCCTTCGGTGACTTGTGCCGCGATTTCGGGCGAAAGCTTATCGATGGGCCAGCCCAGTACGGCGATGGCCAGAATGGGCCGCCCACCCATGGCGTACACGTCAGAAATGGCGTTGGCCGAGGCGATGCGTCCAAAGTCGTAGGCATCATCGACGATGGGCATGAAGAAATCGGTGGTGCTGATGACGCACTGCCCGGGCTGGCCTGGCAAGCGGTACACAGCTGCGTCGTCGCGGCTGCCGTTGCCCACCAGCAAGTCGGGGTAATGTGGCTGGGGCAGGCTGCTGTGCAAAATTTTGTCGAGCACCGACGGCGATATTTTGCAGCCGCAACCTGCTCCGTGGCTGTACTGGGTGAGGCGGATGGATTCGGTTTCGGGTTGGGCGGGCATGTTATTCATTTTAAGCAATTACAATTCCCAAGCGGCTTGCTGCAACACCACGCGGTAGCCGTCGGGGTCTTCAAAGGTGCGGCCCCGCTCGTTCCAATACGGATTGTGGGCCGGCACGGCCCCGTAGCCCGCCGCTTCGAGCCGGGCCACGGCAGCTTGCCATTCGGCCGCATCGGGGAAATAAAACACGAGCAGGTGTTCGGCCGTGGGCGCGGGGCCAATTATTACTCCGTCCTGCCGGGTGAATTCCAGGTGGTACGGGGCCCCCGAGTGGCCCAGCATCACGCCGTCGTACCCGTTGTGCGCGGCGAAGCCCGCAAGGCGCTGCATCCCCAGCCCTTCGCAGTAAAACCGCTCCAAGGGCCCCAGGCTATTGGTGGGCCGGGCCACGCGCAATTTGGCAATCATGCTGAAACGCTTCGTTGCTTAATTAATATTAGCCAGGCGCTCCGCGGCAGCCAGCACCAGCGCCGCATTCGCGGCCCCGTCGGTGTTTACCGCCGGCACGAGCACCGTTTGGCGGCCGGCGGGCGCGCTGGCCATCGTGTGGGCGTAGGTTTTGTCGTAATAGGTCAGGATCAAATCCACCATTTTATGCATGTCGTACTCGGCGATGGCGGCCAGGGCCTCCTTGGTCACGAGGCCGCCGAGGCGCTTGCGCAGGCGCAGGACAGCGCTGGCCAGGGCCCCGGCGTCGTGGCGGCCGTACTCGGCGGCCAGTTTGGGCACGCGGGCGGCGCGGGGCACGTCGAGGGCCAGCAGCGGGGCGGCCTGCATCTGGTCGAAAAGCGGCGTGGGAATGTGCAGGCTGCCGATGGAGCGGCTTTCATCCTCCACCCAAACCGGCTGGCCATTGGGCAGGGCCCCCAGGGCGGCGGCCAGGTTGTTCTCAAACTGCTCCTGGGTGGGCTGGGGGCCCTGCCCCAGGCTGCCGAACGACGAGCCTTTGTGGTTGGCCAGGCCTTCCAAATCGAGCACCGGCTGGCCCTGGGCGGCCAGTTCGTGCAGCACCATGGTTTTGCCGCTACCGGTGTAGCCGCCCACGATGCGCAACTGCCGGGGCCGAGCAAACTCGGCGGCGGCCCAGCGGCGGTAGTCCTTGTAGCCGTGGTCGAGCAGGCTCACCTCGAAGCCGGCCAGCTCCAGCAGCCACTGCACGGCCCCGCTGCGCAGGCCGCCGCGCCAGCAGTGCAGGCGCACTTCCTGGCCGGGGGCCAGCTTTTTGGCCTGCTCCACCAGCGTGCGCAGCTTCGGGCCAAAAAAATCGAGGCCCAGCAGCACGGCCTTCTCGGGGTTCACTTGCTTATAAGTAGTGCCGATGCGGGCCCGCTCCTCGTCAGTGAACAGGGGCAGGCTGACGGCCCCCGGAATGTGGCCCTGGGCATACTCGGCCGGGGCCCGCACGTCGAGGATGGGCACGGCGGCGGGGGCCGCCAAAAAATCGGCAATGGGGCTGCGCGCCATACGTTCAGAGGCAAGGCCGGCCGCCCCGTGGGCGGCACCGGCCCACGAAAGTACCGCCGGGGCCCCACAAAGTTTCCGGTACCGCGCGGGGGCTGGTGCGGCCTTCTCTGGCAGTGCGTAAGTTTGCACGCAATTCGCGGCCCGGTTTGGGGGCTGCCACTGCCCTTCCGCCCTGCCGATGCTGACTGCTGTACTGCTCTTTCTCCCCTTGGCCGCCGCACTGCTGCTGCACTTCACCAAAGGCGGCACCGCCCGCGCCCTGGCCCTGGGAGCATCCTTGGTCGAATTTGCGCTGGCCGTTTTCGTCGCCTTCGACTTTTCCCGCCACGGCTCGGCCGCCTACAACCTCGATTACGCCTGGATTTCGTCGGCCGGCATCAACTTCCATATTGGGCTCGACGGCCTGAGTTTGCTGCTGGTGCTGCTCACCACGTTCCTGGTGCCGCTGATTTTGCTGGCCGCGTTTCGGGGAAATTATGAGAACCCGTCAGCGTTTTACGCCTTGGTGCTGTTCATGCAAACCGGTCTGCTCGGCGTGTTCATGTCCCTGGATGCCTTCCTGTTCTACTTCTTCTGGGAGGTGGCCCTGATTCCGATTTATTTCCTGGCCGGGGCCTGGGGCGGCGAGCGGCGCATTGCCATCACGCTTAAGTTTTTCCTCTTTACCGTGGTCGGCTCGCTGCTGATGCTGGCCGGCTTCGTGTACCTGTACTTGCAAACCGGTCCGGCCGCTAGCGGCCTCGCTGCTCACTCGTCCGAACTGTCGGCCTTCTACAAGTTGAAGCTGAGCGCTGGCGAGCAGTCGTGGCTGTTCTGGCTGATTTTTGCGGCCTTCGCCGTGAAGATGCCCATCTTCCCTTTCCACACCTGGCAGCCCGACACCTATACCGAGGCCCCCGCGCCGGCCACCATGCTGCTCTCGGGCGTCATGCTGAAAATGGGTATTTACGGTACGCTGCGCTGGCTGCTGCCGGTGGTGCCGCTCGGCGTGAGCCAATGGCAAAAGCCGGTTATCATCCTGGCCGTCATCGGCCTTATCTACGGGGCCCTCATCGCTATCCGGCAGCGCGACATGAAGCGGCTCATCGCTTATTCGTCGCTCTCGCACGTGGGGCTGATGGCGGCCGGCGTGTTCTCGCTCACCCAAATCGGCCTGCAAGGGGCCGTCATCCAGATGCTGGCCCACGGCGTGAACGTGGTGGGCATGTTCTTCGTGGCCGATGCTATTGAGCGCCGCACCGGCACCCGCCTGCTGCCCGACCTCGGGGGCCTCACCCGCCGCACGCCGCTGCTGAGCGTGTGCTTTTTGGTGCTGCTGCTCAGCACGGTGGCCCTGCCGCTCACTGGCGGCTTCGTGGGCGAGTTCCTGCTGCTGGCCGGCGTGTACCAGTACTCGGCCTGGGTGGGCGCGGTGGCCGGCCTCACCATTATCTTCTCGGCGGTGTACTTGCTGCGCTTGTTCCAGCGCACCATGCTGGGCCCCGACTCGTCGTTTTCCGCTACCATCACCGACCTCACCGGCTCCGAGCTGGCGGTGTTTGTGCCGCTGATCGTGCTGGTATTTTGGCTGGGCCTGTTTCCCGGCACCTTCCTGCACCTTTCCGAACCGGCCGTGAGCAGCATTTTGTCGGCCGTCAGCCGCTGAGGTTAGCTCTTAGCTGATGGCTATTAGCTTTCGTCTTGGCTATTACAGGCAGTCCTTACTTGGCTATCACTTCAGCCCCACTAAATAGCCAAATACAAACGCCATCAGCAAAAAAAGTTAATAGCTATCCGCTAAGAGCTAACAGCTTAGACCCATGACTTCCATCATCCTCCTTTCCGTCTTCGGCATCGTTCAGTTGTTCCTGGGCTTTTTGCGCTCGAACAAAGTGCTGCTGCCCGGCGCGCTGCTGATTCTGCTGGTCGTGTTCGGCGCCAACCTCGCCGACTGGAACCACGCCCCGCAGTCGTTTTTCAACCAGATGCTGACCGTGGACAACTACACGGTGGCCTTCACGGGCATCGTGGTGCTCACAGCACTGCTGCTGCTGCCATTTTCGCGCAGCTACGTGGTGGCCCACGAGCCCAACCTGGCCGAGTACTACGCGCTGCTGCTGTTCTCGCTCGTGGGGGCCGTCATGATGATCGGCTACGACCACCTGCTGATGCTGTTCGTGGGCATTGAAATCTTGAGCATCAGCATGTACGTGCTGGCCGGGGCCAGCAAGCGCGACTCCCGCTCGAACGAGGCGGCCCTGAAATACTTCCTGATGGGGGCCTTCGCCACCGGCATTTTACTGTTCGGCATCGCGCTGCTGTACGGGGCCACCGGCACGTTTGCTCTCTCGCAAATCGCCACCGCCATCGCCGCGCCCGCCAACGCCAGCTTGCAACCCATGCTTTACATCGGCATCCTGCTGATGATCATCGGCATCGGCTTTAAGGTATCGGCCGCGCCGTTTCATTTCTGGACGCCCGATGTGTACGAGGGCACGCCCACGTTCTTCACCGCCTTCATGAGCACGGTGGTGAAAACGGCCGGCTTCGCGGCGTTTCTCAAGCTGCTGGCCGTGGCCCTTCCGGCGGCGCAGGGCTTTTGGGCCCCTACCATCCAGGCCATGTGCGCCCTTACCCTACTGCTCGGCAACGTGGGGGCCGCCGTCCAAACCACGCCCAAGCGCATGCTGGCCTACTCCAGCGTGAGCCACGCTGGCTATTTGCTCATCGGCCTCGTGGCCGGCAACGGCCGCCTCACGGGCCCGGCGGCCAGCGGCATTTTCTTCTATTCCCTGGCTTACTCGGTGGCCACGGTGGCGGCTTTCGGCGTGCTGAAGCTGGTGGCCGACCACCGCCGGCGCGACGACTATTCCGCCCTCAACGGCCTGGGCAAAACCAATCCGCTGCTGGCCTTTGTGATGGCGGTGGCCATGCTTTCGCTGGCCGGCATTCCGCTCACGGGCGGCTTTTTCGGCAAGTTCTTTTTGCTGACCGCCGCCGTCGGCCAGGGCCACATCGGCCTCGTGGTATTCGCCGTCGTAATGAGCATGGTGGGCATCTACTACTACCTGCGGCCCATCATCGCCATGTACCTGCGCCCCGCCGACGAGCAGGCGGCCGACGCCGTGCCCGTCGACGGCCTGCAAGCTTTTACGCTGGGTTTGCTGGCGTTGCTTACCATTGCGCTGGGCATCGTGCCGGGTTTTTTAAGTGGAATTTTGTAAGCGGGCAAAAAAGGGCTCGGGCCAAAAAGAGCGGCTGCCTGGTTCAGGCAGCCGCTCTTTTTGGTTTTTTGATCATCAGATTTTTTCAGAAGTTCAGCAAGCCGGCAGCTCCCAGGCAAAATGCGTCTTTAGCACGTGGCGCACCTTTTCCTCGGTCAGAGGCTTTTCGAGGAAGCCGGCGATGGGCAGCTGCTCCATGCGCGCAACGTCCAGCGCGTACAGCGAGTTGGTGAGCATGATGACGACGATGGCCTCGCGCTGGGCCAGCGGCAGCTGCTGGTAGGCGGCCAAAAACTCAAACCCGTCCATCACGGGCATCTGCACGTCCAGGAAAAGCAGTACCGGGGCGTCGGCCCGCGGATGCTCACCGTGGGTGGCCAGTAGCTCCAGGGCTTCGGGCGCGGTCAGGGCCACGCGCACGCGGTCGGTGACGTCCAGCCTTTCGAGCAACTTTTGGTTGACGTAGCTAGTCGTCGGGTCGTCGTCAATCAGCAGGATGGACTGAAGCTTTCGCACGAAGAAGGCTGAAAAAGCGGCTCGCGACTACTCCGGCCTAAATACGCAGGAACGGCGCCAGTGTTTGAAGTACACGGTGAACGTGGACCCCACGCCGAGCCGGCTTTGCTCGTTTCAAACACGCGGCAATAAAAAGCAACCGAGCCGGTGATGCGGGCGTGGGGAAAGCGCGCGAGAAAAGTCTCCCAGCTCGCCGCCGGGCCCGTAGCACGGGCGCAACAGAGCAAGCGCGTTCAGCGACACGTCGGCCAGGGCCCGGAATACGTCGTCGGGCAATAAAAAAGCGGTAGGCGACGGGGCAGCAGCCATGATTAAAACACAGAAAAATAGTGGAATTGCCCGGACCAAAACAGTCGGAACTGATTCGCAAAATGCGTCGCGAATTCAACCAAGCTTCTGCGCTGTGCGCGTGCGGTTGTGACTGGGCACAGCCCGCGGCAAAGAATACGACTGCCCGCGGTTTCCGAACAGAATTCGTCCCAAACTTTTAGCCGGGGCGACGCTTCCGGCCGCATGGCCTGGCGCGGACTGCTGCGCTGAGGGCCCTGCTAGTGCAGGTGCACGGTGAGATTACCGTACTTGATCCAGTCTTCCATGCGCTTGTGGTAGCCCACCACGTGGCCGCGCAGGTACTTTTCGATCATCAGGCCGGCGGCGGGGGCGGCGCTGCTGCCGCCGAAGCCGCTGTTCTCGATGAACACGGCGATGGCGATTTTGGGGTCGTTGGCCGGGGCGAAAGCGGCGAAAGTGGCGTGGTCGTAGCCGTGGGGATTTTGCACGGTGCCGGTTTTGCCGGCCACTGAAATGCCGAATTCGCGCAGCGAAGCCAAGCTACCCGTGCCGCCGCGGCCGTCCACCACTTCCTGCATCCCGGGGATGATGTACTTAAAGTAGGCAGTATCCACGGCGGTATAGTGCCGCTCGCGGTACTGCGGCAGGGGCCCCGCGTTGCCGATGCTCTTCACGAAGTGCGGCGTGTAATAGTAGCCGTGGTTGGCGATGGTGGCCAGCACGTTGGCCATTTGCAGGCCCGTGATGCCGATTTCGCCCTGCCCGATGGCCAGCGAGTACACGGTTTTGAAGTTCCAGTGGTGGTAGCCGCGCAGCTTGTCGTAGAACTCGGGCGACGGGATGAGGCCCCGCTTTTCCTGGCTCATGTCCACGCCCAGCTTCTCGCCCAAGCCGAACGATTTCACCATTTTCTGCCACTGGCCCAGGCCCAGGCGGGCGTCCTCAAACTTGTTGGGCGACTGCCCGCGCAGCACCGCCGCCCGCATCACCTGGTAGAAATACGGGTTGCAACTGTTTTTGATGGCGATGCTCACGTTGGCCGGGTACTCGTGCTGGTGGGTGCAGTGCACCAGCCGCTGGTCGCACGCGAAGCCGGTACCGGGCGTGACGACGCCCAACTGCAACGCCACCAGCTCGTTCACCAGCTTGAACACCGAGCCGGGCGGGTAAGTGGCCATCAGGGGCCGGTCGAACAGCGGCCGGTCGGGGTTGCGCAGCAAGCTCATATAGCGGTTGCCCATGCCTTTGCCGGTCAGCATCTGGGGCTCGTAGTGCGGGGCCGACACGAAGGCCAGGATTTCGCCGGTCTTGGGGTCGATGGCCACGATGGAACCGCGCCGCCCGGCCAGCAGCTCTTCGCCGTAGGCTTGCAGCTCGGCGTCAATGCTCAGGTGCAAGTCCTGCCCGGCCACCGAAAGCGTATCGAACTCGCCGCCGCGGAACGCGCCTTTCTCCACGCCCCGCACGTTCACCATCTTGTACTGCACGCCGCGGCGGCCCATCAGCGTGGGCTCGTAGTACGACTCCAGGCCTGCGATGCCCACGTTTTCGCCCGGCACGTAGCGGGCGTACTTGGGCAGCTCCAGCAGCTTGGGCGTGATGGAGCCCACGTAGCCCAGGGCGTGGGCCAAATTGGGCGTGTGGTAGGCCCGCGCCATGCGCACCTGGGTGCGGAAGCCCGGAAAGTCAATCAAATTGTCCTGAATAGCGGCCAGCTCGGCCGTGCTCAGGTTTTGCACCAGCGGCGAGGGCTTGGTGCGCGAGTATTTTTTGGCCGCCTGCAAGCCTTCGCGCAAGCTCTCCAACGGAATTTGCAGCAGCTGGCAGAAGCGAACCGAGTCGAGCTGCTTCACTTCGCGGGGCACCACCACCAGGTCGTACACGGGCGTGTTGGTGACGAGCAGCTGGCCTTTGCGGTCGTAAACCGAGCCGCGGTAGGGCACCTGCACCAAGCGTTGCAGCGTGTTTTTATCGGCCGCCAGCTTGTAAGTGCCGTCGAGCACCTGCATGTAAAACAGCCGCGTGGCAAACACTATTCCTACGAGCAAAAAGATGCCTTGTACCACGTACCGCCGGCCTTCCAGGTATTGCATAATATAAAGCTACAACCGAACTGGGCCGGCCGCCTAATAATCGGCGGGGCCCCACGCGGCAAGTAAAACGTCGCAACGATTAGCGGGCGGCCGGCGCAAAAGCCGGCCGCCCGCCCCGGGCCCTATTGCCGGCTGCGGCGCACCGGGAAAAACAGCAGCTGCACAATCAGCAGCGCCGTGCTCGTAAACGCCCAACTCACGGCCACCTTCTCCAGCGTGAGCCCGAAGTGCCGGAAGCTGCCCAGTTCCAACAAAAAAAACGCCAAATGGTGCACCAGCACCAGGGTACCCAAGTAAGTCAAAAACCACGCGGGGCCCATGTCATGCACGTTCACGGCGTCGGCGGCGTCGTAGCCGTCGCGGGGGCGCAGCAGGCGCAGCACCGCCGGCCGCACAAAGGCCAGCAGCACCGCCGCCGCCGCGTGCAGGCCCCCGGTGTCGTAGAAAATGTCCATTGTCAGGCCCATGCCGAAACCCAGCAGCAGCTGCACCACCAGGGGCGTGCCGATGGGCAGAAACAGCACAAACCCAAGATAGTAGAAACACCAGCCAGTGTCGAACAGCACCAACCGGCTGACGATGAACACGTGTATCAGCACGTAGAGGACGTAGCGCAGCGCCTGCCCCAGTAATAAGCTCAGGCCCCTCATCGCCGCCCTCCCTTTCCGGCCGGCGGCAGGGCGCGGGCCTCCACGGTGTCACGCTCGGCCCGCGAGCGGCTCGTCACCACGTACACGTAGGTCAGGCTGCTAAAATCAACCCCCAGCCGCAAGCGCACCGTCCAGAAGTTTTTGTCGGGCTCTTTCACGAACGAGGCCACGGTGCCGATGAATACGCCCTCCGGGAAAATGGCGTTGTAGCCCGACGTCACCACGGTGTCGCCCACCACCAGCTTGTTCTGGCGCGGAATGTCGTCGAGCAGGCCCTGGGTGGGGTCGTCGCCGGGCCAATGCACGCTGCCCACCGTGCCGTCGCGCTTGATTTTGGCCGACACGATGGTTTTGGAGTGCAGCAAACTGGTGCCGGTGGCGTAGTGGGCGGTGGCGGCCTTGATGCGGCCCACCACCCCGGCCGCCGCCAGCACGCCCAGGCCGGGGCGCACGCCATCGGCCAGGCCCACGTTCAGGGTGAAGTAGTTATCGACGCTGCGCAACGAATTATTGATCACCCGCGCCGGGATGAGGGGGTAGTCGGGGTCGTGGGCAGCCAGGCGGCGCTGGGCCAGTAGCAGTGTGTCGGGCCGCTGGGCCGGCCGCTGGTAGCGCACGCGGTGCAGCGAGTCGCCGGGGGCCGGCGGCACGGCCACGGAGTCGGCCGCGCGCTGGCTTTGATCGGGTGGGTAGAGCTGCTGGCGAAGGCGGGCGTTTTCGGCCAGCAGCTGCTGGTTCAGGGCCCCCAGATGGAAATAATCGAGCACTTCGGTGCGGCGGGCCAGCACCGCGCCGGCGTAGGCGTTGGCCGAGTTGAAAAACGCGGCCCGCTGATACGAGCTACTGGTCACGAACAAGTACAGGCTGATGGTTTCCAGAATACTAAATACCAGCAACCCCTGGAATCGCGCCAGAAAAAGCAGCAGATTTTTCATTTAACATTTATCAATTAACATTTAACACCTCGCTGTTCCCAATTAACCAAGCACTTGGACACGGCAAGCATAGAAAATGATGAGTGACGATTGTTAAATGTTAATTGATAAATGATCTAGGTCATCAACACACCTTTGTAGGCCTGGATGTCTTTAATGGCCTTGCCGGTGCCGAGCACCACGGCGCGCAGCGGGTCTTCGGCGATGTGGATGGGCAGCTTGGTTTTGGCCGCTAGGCGCTTGTCGAGCCCGCGCAGCAGGGCCCCCCCGCCGGTGAGGTGGATGCCGTGCTCGTAAATGTCGGCCGACAGCTCGGGCGGCGAGATTTCCAGGGCCTTCAGCACGGCTTCTTCAATTTTGGCCACCGACTTGTCGAGTGCGATGGCAATTTCCGAAAACGTCACTTTGATCACCTTCGGGATGCCCGTCATCAGGTCGCGGCCGCGCACTTCGTGGTCGGGCGGCGGCACGTCCAGCTCGGTAAGCGCGGCCCCCACTTCGATCTTGATGCGCTCGGCCGAGCGCTCGCCGATGAGCAGGTTGTGCTGCCGACGCATATAGTCTAGAATATCCTGGTTGAAAACGTCGCCTGCCGTTTTGATACTTTGGTCGCACACGATGCCCGATAAGGCAATCACAGCAATCTCGGTGGTGCCACCCCCGATGTCGATAATCATTGAGCCCACCGGCTGCTGCACGTCGATGCCGATGCCGATGGCGGCGGCCATCGGCTCCTGAATCATCCAGACTTCCTTAGCCCCGGCGTGCTCGGCGGAGTCGCGCACGGCGCGTTTCTCCACTTCCGTGATGCCCGACGGAATGCAGATGACCATGCGGTGCGAGGGCTGGAACAGCCGCTTGCGCGTGTCAATCATCTTAATCAGCCCCTTAATCATCTCCTCCGCGGCGTGGAAGTCGGCAATCACGCCGTCTTTGAGCGGGCGAATGGTTTTGATGTTGTCGTGGGTTTTCTCGTGCATCTGCTGAGCTTGGCGGCCCACGGCGATGATTTTGTTGGTGGTGCGGTCTTTGGCGATGATGCTCGGCTCGTCGACCACGATTTTGTCGTTGTGGATGATGAGCGTGTTGGCCGTGCCTAGGTCAATGGCGATGTCGCTGGTCAGGAAGTTAAAGAAACCCATTGAGTTAGAATCGAAATAGCAGCGCAACAATCGGGGCCACGCAAGAATAATGGGCAAAGGTACGGAAGTTATGGGCGGATAAGGGCCCTCATTTTCGTCCTGTTTATCCTCCGCTTAGTGCCGTAAATACCAGCGCTGGCAGTTCTCAGCGCTTAACGACGGGGCGCAGGCCACTAGTATTTGGGCTTCCGCAACACTGTACCGAAAGAACCAAACGCTGCGCCGCCTACCGCCTGCGCTTGCCTGCGGCCGTCACGGTTGCGGCCGCTGCCGTCAAACCGCCCACCGCCGCAAAGATTACGCCCAGCACGCCCAGCCCGGGAACGAACACGCGAATCAAGATTCCGATGACTAAGAAGGCGTACCCGACGGCAATGGCAATTTTCATGGGCTGATAATGCAATAGCAACGGCTTGCCGGCTCCCAAGACCCGGAGCATCAAGCAGATTGGTAATCCGTTACGGCATCTGACGGGAACGGCGCTCCGTTTTACAGGCTCGCCCGGCCTTCTTTAATGCTTAAAATGCCGCACACCGGTCAGTACCATGGCCATGCCGCGCTCGTCGCAGGCCCGGACGCTGTCGGCGTCCTTGATAGAGCCGCCGGGCTGCACCACGGCCCGGATGCCGGCGTCGCCGGCAATCTCCACGCAGTCGGGGAACGGGAAAAACGCATCCGAGGCCATCACCGCGCCGTGCAGGTCGAAGCCGAAAGCACGGGCTTTTTCGATGGCTTGGCGCAGGGCGTCCACGCGCGAGGTTTGGCCCACGCCCGAGGCCAGCAGCTGGCCGGCGCGGGCCAGCACGATGGTATTGCTCTTGGTGTGCTTGCAGATTTTGCCGGCGAACACCAGGGCCTCCACTTCCTCGGCCGTGGGGGCCGACTGCGTGACAACGCGGAAATCGGCGGCGGTTTCGGTCTGGCGGTCGGCGTCCTGCTCGATGATACCGTTGAGCAAGGTTTTTACTTGCTTGGCGGGGAACTCGACCGGCTTTTGGCGCAGCAGGATGCGGTTTTTCTTGCTTTGCAGCAGCGGCAGCGCGTCGGACGCGAAGCTAGGGGCGATGAGCACTTCAAAGAACAGTTGGCTCAGTTCGGCGGCCGTGGCCGCGTCCACTTCTTTATTAACGATGATGACGCCGCCGAAAGCCGACACCGGGTCGCAGGCCAGGGCGTGCAGGTAGGCGCCATGCAGGGTGCCGGCCTGGGCCACGCCGCACGCATTGGTGTGCTTGAGGATGGCGCAGGCGGGGGCCCCGGCGGCAAACTCGGCCATCAGGGCCACAGCGGCATCGACATCAACCAAATTATTGTAGCTCAGCTGCTTGCCATGCAACTGGTCGAACAGGGCCCCTAGGTCGCCGTAAAAAGTACCGCTTTGGTGGGGGTTCTCGCCGTAGCGCAACGGGGTACTTGGTGCTTGGCTTTCGGCAGATGAATTTTTAATTTTTAATTCTTCATTTTTAATTCTTTCCAAACCTGCGCCCTGGCTAACGTATTTGAAAATCTCGGTATCGTAGTGGCTGGTAGTGGCGAAAGCTGCGGCGGCGTAGTAGCGGCGGTCTTCCAAGTCAGTGGTACCGTTTTTGGCGGCCAGCAGCTCGGTCACGGCGGCGTACTGGTCTCGGCTGCTGACTACCAACACATCGCGGTAGTTTTTGGCGGCGGCGCGTAGCAGGGCTATGCCGCCGATGTCAATTTTTTCGATGATTTCGCCTTCGGCCGCGCCGCTGGCCACGGTTTCTTCGAACGGGTACAAATCGACCACCACCAAGTCGATGGGCGGGATGCCGTGCTGCGCGGCCTGGGCCAGGTCGCCGGGCTCGTGGCGGCGGTGCAAAATCCCGCCGAAAACCTTGGGGTGCAGCGTCTTCACCCGGCCTCCGAACACCTCGGGGAAACCGGTCAGGTCCTCCACGGCGGTGACGGCGGCCCCTTCGCTTTCCAGGAATTGCTGGGTACCGCCCGTCGAGTACAGCGTCACGCCGTGCTGGCGCAGCACCTGCACCAAGGGCCCCAGGCGGTCTTTGTGGTAGACGGATAACAGGGCGGCGCGAACGGAACGGGACGACATAGCAACTAGAAAAGCGGCGGCACTATTGCCGCCGCAAAGGTACGCCGGGCCACCGCCGGGGGCCAAAGCCGGCCGCCACTGAGCGGCTGCGCCGCTTTGAACAGGCAAGGCGTTTGCCGGATAAACTCTTTTTTATCAGTGCGCTTACTCGGATTATCGGCCAATTAATTCCCCGAGGCACGGGGAACCCAACGAACACCGCCAGCAGTTTTGAAGTACATATTTATCCCGTTCGCTTTTTCCTTTTGTGCCAATGCTCGTTGATTACATCAGCCCTGATTTTCCCGCTATTGACGCTACTTTTCCTCTTCTCACCGCCCCGCCCCTGACGCCCGGGGCCACCGTGCAAGTCGCCCGGGCGCTGGCCCCGAGCCTGTTTGCCCAGGCGGCCGCCACCGATGCCGCGGCCACGTTTCCTAACGAGGAGCTTGGCTGGCTGCGGGCGGCCGGGTTGCTTACGGCTCCGCTGGCGACCGCGCTGGGTGGAGCCGGGCTGGGAGATGCTGCCGCCACCGAAGCCTTGCTGGCGGTGCTGCGCCACATCGGCCGGGGCAATCTGGCGGTTGGACGGGTCTACGAAGGACACGTCAACGCGCTGTTGCTCATCCAATTATTCGGTGCGCCGGCACAACTGGCGCGTTGGGCTGCCGACGCCAATGCCGGTCAACTTTTTGGGGTTTGGAACACGGAAGACCCCGCCGAGGGAGTGCGGCTGGAAGCATTGCCCGGGGGCCGCTACCGCCTGCACGGGGCCAAAACCTTCGCTTCCGGGGCCGGGCACGTGGGCCGGCCGCTCATTACGGGGGCCCTGCCCGAAGGGCGCGGCTGGCAGATGTTGGTGCTGCCCGCCGACGAGCAACTGCCCGTGCTGGACCGCTCGTTCTGGCGGCCGCTGGGAATGCGCGCCACCGCCAGCTACCGGGCTGACCTCACCGGCTTAGAAATCGGGCCCGCCGACCTGCTGGGGCCGCCCAATGCTTACTACCGCCAGCCGTGGTTCGGGGGCGGAGCCAGCCGGTTCGCGGCCGTGCAGCTGGGCGGCATCCAGTCGGTATTCGACGAAACCCGGCGCTTTTTGCAGCGCCTCGGGCGCACCGACGACCCTTACCAGCGCCAGCGCCTGGGCCAGATGGCCCTGCTGCTTGAAAGCGGCCGGCAATGGCTGCGCGGGGCCGCCGCCCGCGCGGCGCTGCCGGCCGACGCGGGGGCCCCAGCGCTTCCCGCTGCGGTGGCCTACGCCAGCCTGGTGCGCACCGCCATTGAACAAATCGGCCTGGCGATGCTGCCGCTGGCCGAGCGCTGCGTGGGCGCGCGCGGCCTGCTCCAGCCCGAGCCGTTCGAGCGCCTGCACCGCGACCTGACCCACTACCTGCGCCAGCCCGCCCCCGACGCCGTGCTGGCCGACGTGGGCCGCTTCGTACTCGACGGCCACGAGTTGTACTAATGTCCGGCGCGATGCTGCCCTTTGCTGAGTACCCGCTGCGCCCCGCCGGGTTTGCCGCCACGCTGGGGCCCACGGTCGTCGTCGTTCCGCACCCCGACGACGAGGCCCTGGGCTGCGGGGGCCTGCTGGCCTTGTTGCGGCGAGCTGGCCAGCCCGTACACGCCGCGCTGGTGAGCGACGGCACGATGTCGCACCCCAACTCGGCCCTATTTTCGGCCCCTGCTCGGCGGGCCGTGCGCGAAGGCGAGCTGCGCCACGCCCTGGCCCTGCTCGATGTGCACACCGAGCCGCTGCTATTGCGCCTGCCCGACGGGGCTGTGCCCGCGGGCCCCGCGCAGCCCGGCTTTGCCGAGGCCGGGGCCCGGCTGCGCGAATTGTTCATTGCTGCCCGGCCCACCACCGTGCTGCTACCCTGGCGGCGCGACCCGCACCCCGACCACCGCGCCAGCTACCAGCTGGCTCAGGCGGCGTTGGCCGGGCTGCCCGCCGCGCCGCGCCAGCTCGAATACGTGGTGTGGGCCTGGCAGCGGGCGGCCCCCGACGACTTGCCCCAGCCCGACGACCGTGTGGCCGGGTTCCGCCTGGCCATAGATGCTGTACTGCCCCAGAAGCTGCGGGCCATTGCGGCCCACCGTTCGCAGGTGGCCCCCGGCATTTTCACCGACGACGCGACGGGGTTTTTATTGGCTGACGATATGCTGGCCAAATTCAACCAGCCGTTCGAAGTATTTTTTGAGCCTGCTCCATGAACAAGGATCAACCCAACAGCTTAGGCGATAAGTATTTTGATGACGTGTACGGGGCCAGCGCCGACCCGTGGGGCTTCGAAACCAGTCCTTACGAGCACGCCAAGTACGCGGCCTCGCTGGCGGCGCTGCCCCGGCCGCATTACTCAAAAGCGTTCGAAATCGGGTGCTCACTGGGCGTGTTTACAGCCCAATTGGCACTGCGCTGCGGCCAGCTGTTGGGGGTTGACGTAAGCGAGGAGGCCCTGGCGCGGGCCCGGCAGCGCTGCGCCGATTTGCCGCAGGTAACACTGCAGCGGCTGCGCGTGCCCGACGAATTTCCCGCAGCGGCGTTCGACCTTGTCACCGTCTGCGAGGTGGGCTATTACTGGAACCTCACCGACCTGGCCCGCGCCGCCGACCTCATCGCGGGGGCCCTGCCCGTTGGCGGCCATTTGCTCTTGGTTCACTGGACGCCCCCCGTGCATGACTACCCGCTCACGGGCGATGAAGTGCACGAGTTCTTTCTGCAAAAAACCGGTCCCGATGGGCCCTGGCGGCACCTCACCGGCCAGCGCCAGCCTCAATACCGGCTCGACGTGCTGGAAAAACAGTAATCTATTTCGCTCCGCCGGTGTGGGCGCGGGCCCGCAGCCAAGCCAGGGCCTCGCCCAGCGGCACCTGCGGCACCGCTACGCCAGCCTCGGCGCGGACCCGCCCAACCCAGTCCCAGAGCCGGCCGAAAGTGCAGCTGGCCAGCACCTGCCGGGCCAGCTGCCGGTGCGGCAGGCCCAGGGCCGCCGCCAGCCCCGGGCCCGGCACGCCAAACGGAGTTACGTGGCCCCACCAATCGCGCAGCTGCCGGCGCGCCTGCCACAGCGCCGCCAGGTGTTTCGGGCAGGGCACCAAGTGTTCGCAGTGGGCCGCGCTGTGCGCGGCCCACTCGCGCAACTGCCACGACAGGCCCACCTCGACGCGCCCGCAGCGACGGGACGACGTGTGCACCACCACCCGGGGGCTGTGGCGCAGGCGCAGGTCGTGGCGAAGCAGCTGCTGGCACAGGGCCTCGTCTTCGAGGTAGCGCAGCACCGGCAGGCCGCCCACCCGGCGGTAAGCGCGAGCCGTCAGGGCCAGGCTGGCCCCGAAGTGCTGGTGGTGGCGCGGCCAGGGATCGGTGGGCTGGGGGTCGAGCCGGGCTTCGAGCCGGGCGCACAGTAAGTGGTAGGCCGCGTCGCGCAGCTGGGTGCGGCGCACCGGGCAGGCCGCCTCATTCAGCAGCTCGGGCTCGGTGAAGATGCGCCCCCCCACGGCATCGGCACCGGCCGCAATTTCGGCGCGAGTGGCCGCCAGCCAGTCGGGGGCCACCCGGGTATCGGCATCGGTGCTGGCAATGAGGCCGTTGAAGCGGCCCAGGGACAGCAAGCGCTGGCAGGCTTCGTCCATCAGCAGGCGGCGCGCCTGGCCCACATGGGCATCGGCGGGGGCTAGGCGCAGGCTGGCCACGTGGCAGGCCAGGGCCGGGTGCTGGCCAGCAAAATGGCGCACCGCGGCGGCGGTGCCGTCGATGCAGTTGTTGGCCAGCACGATTACTTCAAAGCTGCCCGGCGGCAGGGGTTGGCCCGCCAGGTCGGTTTGCGCGGCCAGGGCCCCCAGCGCGGCGGGCAGCGCGGCGGCTTCGTTTTTGGCCGGGATGATGACGCAAGCCCGCAACGCGGGCCCGGGCGGCGGCAGCTGCCGCCGCAAGCGGGCAGCATAATCGGGCGGGGAAGCAGGAGCGGTGGGAGCAGCGGCAGCCTCGCGGGTGGCCTGGAAACGCAGCGGAGTTGCGGAATTCATGGTACCGCGCTTGTACGCCCGATACTCGGCAATAGCTGAAAAAAACAACTTTTCTTATCAAGAAAAAAACAACTTTTCTTTCTTCTGTCGCAGAAATAATTTCCGCACGAATCCGCACGCAAAATCAATTTATTTAATTAATTGATTAGCAAATGATTAGATTATTATACCAGCGGAGGCCAGTTATTATGCTTGAAACTGACTGCGCGCCGGCCACAGCAAAGGCCCCGGCGCTGCAAAGCAGCACCGGGGCCCGCACAACGGGCAACGGGTTGTTCGTCGCTCGTCGATTTCTCATTATGCCCTGTCAGGCAAAAACTTGCGACCAGCCGACGACCAACAACCGGTAACCTAGAAAGCTTCGCCAATGGCAAACAGAAAGCCTGACGACGAGCCCGCGCCCCCGGCGTAATCGAGGCGCAGGTTCACCCGGTCGCGGCGGATGAAATTAAAGCGCAGGCCCGCCCCGCCCGCCCCGCGGACGCCATTGAATGAGAAGTCCTTGGCACCGTTGGCCACTTCGCCCACGCCGGCAAACGCCGCCACGTCGATGCGCCAGAAAACGTGCTGGCGCAGCTCGGCCTGAAACATCATCATCTGGCGGTCGCGGTAGCGCTGCTCGTAGATGCCGCGCAGCAGGTTGGCGTTGTTGTAAAGCGTGCCGCCGATGTTGGCCCCGATGCCGGCCAGCTCGCGGAAGGGCACGTCGCCGGAATGGAACTGCCCCAGGAATTGAAGCGCTAAAATGGTTTTGTTTGAGAATACTGGCTGAAAGTGGCGGGCGTCAATCTGGTAGCGGATGAATTTATAATCCGAGCCCAGGGCCTTGCCGTTGAACATGACACTGGCGTCGAGCAAGTCGCCATGGAAGGCCCCCAGCGCCACGTCGCGCGTGTCGAGGGTGATGACCGGCCCCAGGCCCGACACGGTGGTGCCTCGGCGCTCTCGGTCGCTCAGGTTGGTGTCGCGGGTGAAATAATTAGGCTGGCCATTTTCGGTATTGCCTTCGGCTTTTATCTGGCTGATGTCGGTAAGGCGGTATTGGGCCCCAAAAAACAACTTGGGAGCAATGGCCTTCTGCACCCGCTGGTTCACTATGAAGAGCTTATAGGCGACGTTCGACTGGTTTTCGGTGGCGCTGTTATTACCGATACCATAATAGTATAGCAGTTGGTCGTAGCCGCTGATTTCGCCGTTGAGGTAGTATTTCTCGCCGGGCGTGTACACGGTGTGCACCAGTTGAATGAGCGACTGCTTCTTGGCCGTCCGCCAGTACTGGACGCGGACGTTGGAGGCGCGGGTGGAAGTGTCTTGCCCAAAACGGCCGCTCAGCAGGCCGCCCAGGCCGTAGCCAAACCCGGTTTCGGCCTGGTAAAACAGCACCGGAATGGGCAAAATCGTCAGCTTATTGGCTTTATCGGCCGCCGGGACGGGTTTCACGGCGAGAGGTGCCGGCGCGCCATCGGACGGGGCGGTAGTTTGGGCCACAGCGGCAAATGAAAGACTAACCAGAGCAGTGGCAAGGGGTAGAAAACGCATAGCAGCAAGAAATGAACGGATGAACCCTTCATAACGGATTTCAGCGGCTCGCGGCTGAATCCGGGGCGTGGGCCCCTATCCTACCCCGCCGGCCAGGGCCATGCTCAGCACGCCGGCCAGCATAATGCCCTTGCACCAAGCGCTGAGCCGGCGGAAGTGATGGCGGCGGTCGGCCCGGGCGAGCAGGCGGGCCAGGGCCCCCAGCGGCAGCAGCACCAGGGCCCCCAGCCACGCAGCCAGGGCCATCTGCTGGTGCAGCGCCAGCCAGGCCACTGCTCCGCCCGTGAACAGGCCCAGGCAGGCCAGAAAAAAACCCGCCACCCACTTGGTGCGGGCCACGCCCACCACCAGCGGCAAGGTGCGGCAGTCGTGCTGGGCGTCGCCGCGCATGTCCTCCACGTCCTTCACGATTTCGCGCACCATGGTGAGCAGAAAAGCGGCCAATGCGTAGCGCCACACAACCGAGTTGCCGGTGCGCAGCTGCAGTTCGGGCAGCAGCACCAGCGCCGCGGTGAGGGTCCCAATGCTCACGTTGCCCACCAGTGCCACCCGCTTGAAGCGGGCCGAGTAGCCCCAAAGCAGCGCCGCCGCCCCCAGTGTGACGGCCCCCAGCAGCAGCGACAAAAACACGGCCAGCGCCACCCCGGCCCCGCTCAGCACCAGGTGGGCCAGCATGGCGGTGCGCCGCCGCACGACCCGCCCCACCACCAGCCGGTCGGGCCGGTTGATGGCGTCGATTTTGACGTCGTAGTAATCGTTGATGATGTAGCCGGCCGCCGCCACCAGCAAGGCGCTCAGCACCAGCAGGCCGAAGCGGGGCACCAGCAGCGCGGCCACCGGCTGCCCCGGCAGCAGCAGCCCCGCCCGTACCAACGCCAGGCTTAGGAGCATGATGAGCAGGTTGGGCCAGCGCACCAGGCCGGCCAGCAACCGCCCTCGCGCCGCGCCGCCCGACGCGCCGGGGACTGGCAGCCCGGTGGGCGGCAGCGCAAAATAAGAGGCGGGCATGGGAACGGCGCGAAACGTACCGCAAAGGTCGGGCACAAAAGGCCAGGCACCGCCACAGTATCCGTACCCCAGGGCCCCGGGCACAAAAAAAGCTTTTCGGCCGGGCCAGAAAGCTTTTTCTTAAATTAGAGCGCGGAGCGCGGAATTATATTTTGCGCACGTTCACGGCGTTCACGCCCTTGCGCCCTTCCTGGGTTTCGAATTCCACCCGGTCGTTTTGCATGATTTTATTTCCATTGAGGCCGGTGATGTGAACGAAGAAATCTTCGCGGGTTGCCTCGTCGGTGATAAAGCCGTAGCCTTTCTCCTCATTAAAAAATTTTACGGTCCCGGTATGCATCGCAATGAAAAAGAAAAGTGTGGAAAGGGCCCAAACAGGCGGCCGGATCGCCTCGCCCCGCCAACGCAGCCGAGCTTCCTTTTCATACGGCCGGGCCGGGCGGCGGGTTGAGCCGCCCGGCCCAAGCCTTTTCCCTTCTCTCTCTATTGGTTATCGCGCCACTCGTACACCCACTTGGCCTGGATTTGCTCCAGGTGGCCCTCAGTGGCCTGCTCGCGGGTACCGACGAAGTTCGGCAGCGTCAGCACCCAGTCAATCAGGTCGGTAAAACGGATGCGGTAGATGCGGGCCTCCGAAAATTCGTTGCCAAACTTCTCGTACAGCGCCATGGCCACGTCCTCGTGGTCGGCCCACTGAATGGGCGGTTCAAAATGAGGCATTCTTTTGTTGAATTATAAATTTTGAATTATAAATTATAAATTGACAATGAATTACATAACTGATTCCAATCGGTTGATTATTAGCAATAATCACCAACTAGTCAGCATTCAAAATTTATAATTCACAATTTTCTTCCCTCAGTGCCCCAGGAAGTGCTGCGGCGGAATGGTGACGGTGAGTTGCGTGCCGGCTTCGACCACGCACTGGCAGGCCAGGCGCGAGTTGATGCGCGGGTTTTCGGCGCGGTCGATGAAGTCCTCTTCCTTGTCGCTGATTTCGGGCAGCTCGTCGCCGCCCCGGTCCACGTAGATGTGGCAGGTGCTGCACCCGCACACGCCGCCGCAGTTGTGTTGGAGCTGGATGGCATTGTTCAGGGCCACGTCGAGCACCGACTCGCCGGCGGCCGCCACGTGGGTTTGAGCCGCTTGGCCGTCCTGGAACTGAAACGTAATGGTGGTGGCGGGCACGAAGCTGAATTCTTTAATAGATGGAAGGCCGCCAGACTGGCAAGCCATTGGTAATCAACCGCTCAACCCACAAAAGGGTTGGCCAGCTACCCCAAAATCTTGTACAAGGCAGGTCCCCAACAAGGCCGCAAAGGTAAGCCCACCCAAACGGGCATCAAAGCTGCGGCAATTCCCTGGCCGGTGCGGCAGCGGCCGGCAGCTGCGCCTGAATGCTGGCCGTGAGCTGGTTATAGATACCAAGCCAGTCCGGATGCGCGGCCAGCACGGCGCGGTGGGCCCCCAGCGTGGGCGCGTCGCGGCGGGCGGCGGGCCCCGTTTGCACACCAAACGGCGAGCCGGCAGCGAGGGCCTTGGCCACGGTTTCGCGCACCAGCGGGGCCAGCAGCGCGGCCGGCAAGCCGGCTTCGGCCAGCAGCGCGTCGGCAATGCCCAGCAGGTGGTTGGTGAAGTTATTGGCAAACACGGCCGCCACGTGCAGCCGCAGCCGGCCGGCCGAAGCCAACAGGCGCGCGTCGGCGCTGAGGCTGCGGGCCAGGGCCAGCAGCAGGCTTTCGGTATCGGGGTGGGCCGCCTCTACGCACAGCGGTACCGCGGCCCAGTCCACGGCCCGGCCGGCGCTGAACGTCTGGAGTGGGTACAGCACGCCGCCGCGCACTTCCGGCCGTGCCCCGAATACCGCCAGCGGCAGGGCCCCCGCTAGGTGGGCCACTACAGCCCCGGCGGGCCAGGCTACGGCCGCCAGTAGTGGGGCCACGGCAGCGTCGGGCACGGCCAGCAGGTACACATCGGCCGGCGGCAGTGGAGCGGTTAGGTCGGTGAGCACGGCAGTGCCCGGCAGGCCAGCAGCCAGGGCCCCGGCGGTGGCCGGCTGCCGGCTCCACACAAAAGCCACTGCATGGCCCGCGGCCACCAGCGCCGGGCCCAACTGCCCGGCCACGCGCCCGGCCCCGAACAAGCCCACGCGCAGCGGGCCGGTTCGGGGCCGGGCGGAGTCAGAAATAAAAAGCTCTGCTGCCATGCGTTTTTGGTTGAATTAAAAATTAAAAATGAAGAATTAAAAATGAGTTGTTCACCGCCATTTTTAATTCTTCATTTTTAATTTTTAATTCCAAATCCAGCTACGCTACCGGTTCCAATCGCGTCCGGGGCTCGGCAACGGGGCCGGCTTCGGGCTCGGCGTGGCGCTTGCTGTTGCGCTGGCGCAGGCTCAGGCCGAAGCCCAGGGCCATGAGCAGCGTGCCGCTCCACAGCAGGTTGATGAACGGCTTTTGCATCGCCTTGAGGATGATGTAGTCCTTCTGGGTGGTACTCACGCCGAAGGTGAATTTGCCCTTTACCGGATCGACCGTGTTAAGGGTGAGGCGGATGCCCAGGTCTTCTACTTCGTCGGGCACGCGGCCCACCAAGCGGTTGCGCACCACAAACAGCGGGTGGCAATGGTACTGCCGCTGCTCGCCCGACACAATCATGTCGGCCTGCAAGGCCAAATCGCCTTTCTGCAAGTTCAGGCCCACGGTTTCGTGCGCCGGCTCAATGGCGCGGAACACGGCGAAGTAGTCGTTGAGGAAAATCGTGTCGCCCACGCTCAGCGTGTGCTCCTTGGGCTCGCTCCACTGCTTGTCTTTGCGCGTGTCGGGGGCCCCGCTGATGTGGGTGTAAATGTCGTGGCCCCAGAAGTGCTTGATGTCGGGCGAAGCCAGGATGCCGCCCATTTCCTCGTTCACCTGGGCCCGGGGGTAGAGCGTGAACTGCTCGCCCGAGGCCTTATTGGTGTAATCGACGCGGTAGTAAGTGTTTTCCGGAGTGATGGCCACCGTATCGCCGGTCTTGTAGTACAGCTTATCACCGACCTTAATATCGGTGCGGGCCAGGGTTTTGTAATCGTCGTCGGTGCGGAACAATGCTTGCTTGTTCACGTAGCCAGGCACGCCGGGCACTTCAAAATACTGGCCTGAGTACGTGAGTTGGTAGCCGTGCATGGGCGCGGCCTCGTTGCGGTACAGCAGCACGTTGTCGCGGTTGATGTCTTCCGAGAATTCGCGTGAATAAAGCAAACCCGACACGTTGCGCGAAATGATGGCCGAGTAGCCCGACGAAGCCAGGATGCCGAGCAGCATCAGCGCCACCCCGAGATGGGCCAGGGCCCCACCCGAGAGCTTGATGCCACGCCGCGCCAGCGTGAAGAGCGTGCCCAGATTGGCCAGCACGCCAAACAACCCAGCCAGGAACAGCACCACGTAGGCCGGCGAGATCGTGAGGCCGTTGTAGCGAATCAGCAGCACTGCCAGGGCCGTGCCCAGCAAGGCCAGCAGCACCGACGGCGTGAGGGCATTGAGCAAGGTTTCCTTGTCGTTGCGCTGCCACCACATCACTTGGCCCAGCCCCGAAAGCAGGCCCACGCCTACGCCCATCCACAATTGCAGCTTGGAGTAATGGGCCACTTGGTCAACCGGCAACGCTGCATTGGCTTTGATAAGGGTCAATTTGACAAATGGCAGAACTAGCGCCACATCTGATGTAATACCAAATGCCTTAACGATTGAATTATACACCGGAATACTAGTAGTGAACAGCACCTGGAAAGCCCCCAGGCACAGCACCGTCGCGCCCACAAACACCCACAGCTCGGGGCTGTACATGGTGAGTTCTTTCGGCGAAACCGGGATGTCTTTCCAGCGCCAAACTAGCAGGCCCACCGACAATGCCGTGAAGAAACCCAGGTAAATCAGCAGCTGACCTGACAAACCCAAATCGGTAAACGAATGCACCGAAGCGTTGCCCAGCACGCCGCTGCGGGTAAGGAACGTAGCATAAAGCACCAACACGAACGTGGCAATAATCAGCGCGTAAGCCGTGCGCAGGCCCGTGCGGCGGCGCTGCCACAGCACCAGGCCGTGCAGGCCCGCCACCAGCACTAGCCACGGAATGTAGACGGCATTTTCGACCGGGTCCCAGTTCCAGTAGCCACCGAAGTTGAGGGTTTCGTAGGCCCAGTAGGCCCCCATCACCACGCCCACGCCCAGCACGCCGCCGCCCACCAGGCTCCACGGTATGGCAGGTTTTACCCAGGCCGTCAGCTCTTTCTTCCAGAGTGCGGCGATGGCGAAGGCAAACGGCACCAGCGTAAGGGCAAACCCCAAAAACAGCGTGGGCGGGTGAATCACCATCCAGTAGTTCTGGAGCAGGGCGTTGAGGCCAGTGCCGTCCTTGGGCACAAAGTTGGGGTTGGTCTTCCACACCGGCAGGTCGGTGAGGAACTCGCGCAACAGCATGAACGGCGAGGAACCGATTTTAAGGCCCCCAGCCACCACGCCCACTATCATGCTCACCAGAAACGCTTGCACGGCGCTGAACACGGCCAGCACCGGCGCTTCCCATTTCTTGTTGAACACCATAATGCCAAAGCCCAGCACCACTTGCCAGAAGATCCAAAGCAGGAAACTGCCCTCTTGCCCGGCCCAGAAGCACGATATCATGTACTTGATGGGCAGGTGGTTGGAACTGTGGCTCCAGGCGTAGTAGTACTCGTAGCGGTGGTGGTAGATGATGTCGAACAAGCAGCCCACCACGGCCAGCACCGCCGCGCCGTGCACGAAAAACGCGCCGCGCCCCAGCCGCTGCCAACTCGCGTCCACCTCGCCCAGGGCCCGGCCCCGGGTGGCCTGGAAGTAGGCGTATGCCGCCACCACGGCCGCCACAAACGCCACGATAACGCTCAAGTGGCCAATGTTTCCAACTAATAGGTTCATAGGAATCAGAATATCGGGCAAATTTACGGTGCCGCCGTCGCCGCTGGCACGTCCAGCAGCAAACGGTCGGTAGTGAAACGACCGTGCGGCGGGTGGCAGGTGATGGAAACAGCCACTTTTTGGATGCACGCCGCCTGCCGAGCGCCCGTACTAACCCAACCCATTTCTGGGTCGTTTGGTTGACTAATCAGCTGCTTATTCAACAAGATTTTGCCGTTTATGGCATCCGTCACTAGCACCGATAAATTGGCCTTGCGCGGATACTTCTGCAACGGCAGTACCAAGTGCGGCCCCGCCGCCAGGGCCCCCAGCAGCGGGTTCGGCTGGCTGTAGGCAACCCAAAACTGCTTCAACAAAACCGGTGGCGTAGAACTGCCGGCCGCGGCGTCGGCCACTACTTGGTAGAGGTAGTAGCCGGGCCGAGGCAGCGTGTCGGCGGTGGCAAAGGCAGCGGGCCGGTCGCCGTAACTAGTGCGCGCAACCGGCACCCGGCGAAGCTCGGCGCTGCGAAACTCGTGCTGCTCACGGCGCAAGATGCGGCAGCGCGGGGCCCCGGCCAGCGAATCGGGCAGCGTCCAATTAATACTGACCACGCGGCTGGTACCCGGCAGGGCCCCGGACAACGACGGGGCCTCCGGCTCGGCCGGCACGCCCACGGCCCGGTCGCTCACTTGCAGCGTGAACTGGCAGAAATCCTTTAGGTAGCCGTCCACGTCCAGCAGGTAGGGCTGGCCGGCCTGCAAGCCATCCAGGGCCACGAACACGTCGTCCTGGGTGCCGAGCGAGGTGCAGCTGAGCACGTGGTAGGTGGCAGGTCGGCACGGCTGCCCAATGAGCACCACCAGCTACACGCCGCGCACGTCGCGGCACCGCTGCCCGCCGATGTTCACGAAGTAGCGACCTGCCGTGCGCGGCGTGAATTCAAACCACTGGTCGTTGTGGTATTGAATGCACTGGCCGGTCAGGTGCTCGTCCACGCAAGCGCGTTGCACGGTGCAGCCCGTGGTGTTGGACGTAATGGTTTCGCCGGCTTGCAGCACCCGGCGGTTTCCGATGTTGTCGTTGGCTACCTGGGCCAGCAGGGCCCCCGGGCAAAACACGGCTAGCAACTGACACAAAAAAACCAGCCGCAATACTGCCCGCAGCCAAGGGCCGCACCGCATCGGGCTGGTTGTAGTTGGGGTGGCGCGGCGGCTCAACGCTGCGTTACTTGGTCGCTACCTCGGTGCCTTTCAGGTCCTTTTTCACGTACTTGCTCGGGCACTTCAACAGGATATTGTCGGCCATGAACACGTTGTCGCGCATGGCCCCGGTGATGACGACCTGCTCCGAAGTTTCGAAATCCTGGGGCTTGGGGTTGTTGTACACCACGCGCTGGGCCACGTGCGTCGAATCGACGAGCGTGAAAGCGAAGTAGTTAGGGTCTACCATCGGGTCGTATTGCAGGCCGATGGGATGGTTTTGTGGGTCGCGGGGCAGGCGGCCCACCACGTGCACTTTGGTGGCATTACCCTCGGCGGCGCGTTGGCGGGCTTCGCCGAAGAGCACGTACACGCTGGCGTCGGCCGTGGTGCTGAGGATGATGCCCGCCGCGACGGCGATGATGGCGATGACGAAAATGTGGGTTTTCTTCACGAATCGCAGATGCTAACGGATGTTACGAATAAAATCAAGCTCAAAAGCTTTCTGAAAAGACTGGTTCAGTACAGTAGCGATAATAATAACAACCAAAGTGGGATAAAAGAATCCGCTTTAGCCGTTAAATCCATCAGCGTTAGCGGTTCGCTTTTCCAGGCGGCCCACTTTGCGGTCGAGGGCAATCAGGTACCCCAACAGCCCGGCAATGATGACCACTACGGCCGCCACCACGACGTAAATTTTGCCGCTAGCGCGCAAGTCGTCGGCCATTGCAGGGTTGTCGGGGCCCCCGGGGGCCTGGGCCCAGGCTTGCGCGGCGAGGCCCAGCATCAGTTGAAATACGAAGCAAACGGCGGCGAAGTACCGCAAAAACTTATTGGTCATCGTGTTGGTGTTGGAGGAGCGTCAGCCGGCTGCTGACCTGGGTAAGCCAGAAAGCAAACAAAATCCAGCCGATGACGGCCGCGTAAAATACGGGTCGCATGGTGCTGTCGAGGTCGTACTTGTTGAAACCGGGATTGCCGGTCTGGCCCGGGTGCAGGCTGTTGCCCGAAATGCGGGGTAGGATGAACAGCAGCGGAATGGCCGCCGCGAACGCGAAGATGTTGTAGATGGCCGAAACCCGCGCCCGCTGCTGGTCGTCGCGGAACGAGCCACGCAGCACCAGGTAGGCCCCATAGATGAGCAAGGCCACGGCGGCGGCGTTCAGGCGGGGGTCGGGCGTCCACCAGGCCCCCCAGGTGTAGCGGGCCCACAAGCTGCCAGTAGCCAGGCCCAGCACGCCCAGCAGGATGCCGGTTTTGGCCGCCTCGTGGGCCAGGATGTCGAGCCGCGCCGAAGGCCGCCGCAGGTACTGCATGGAGTACACGATGGAGACGAGCATCACCATGATCATCCCGAACCACATGGGCACGTGGAAAAACAGGTTGCGGATGCTCTCATTTACAATCGGCAGGCGCGGCACCGGGATGAGCAAGCCGGCCACGGCCGAGCCTATGATGAGCACCACCGCCACCCATTTCCACAGGCCCCGGCCGCGCGACTCAATCAGTCGCTGTCCGCCCCACACGGCCCCGACGGTGACGACAAGGCTGATGATAGAGATGATGATTCCTAAAGCTGCTTTGCTCATAACGAACTGGTTTTAACCGCGCCACAAAAAAGGAAACAGCAAATACGATACCGCGGCCACAATCACGTTCAGGGCCAGCAGCGTAATGATGGACTGCTGGCTCAGGCCGCGGTCGAGGCCGTCGAGGGCGTTCTTGCTGACCTTGATCAACAGCAAAAGCATTGGAATCATTACCGGAAAGCCAAGCACCGCCATTAGCGTGGCCCCGTTGCCGCCGGCTTTGGCCGCGATGCCCGAAACCAGCGTGAGCGTGGTGGCAAAACCGACGGCCCCCAACGCCAGGTTGGCCACAAACAGCGCCAAGTCTTGAATAGGATTACCCAAAAAGATGGTGTACAGAAACAGTCCCAGCACGCCCACGCCCAGCAGCAACAGCGCGTTGTACAGCATTTTGGCCAGGATGATGGCCTGGGGCCCTACCAGCGTGTAGTAGTAGAGGCGCTGGCCGGGACTTTCCTGCATGAAGCCTTTGGCCACGGCGTTGATGGCCGCAAACAGCAAAATCACCCAAAACAGCGCGTTCCAGGCCGGGGGCGGGGGCTGGCCGCCGCGCAGGCTGAAGCTCAGAAAGCACACGAACACCGTGCTGCCCACGTACAGCAGCAGCCCGCCTAACGCCGCCCGCTGCCGCCATTCCAGGCGAAAGTCTTTGGCGAGCAGGGTGGAAATTTCGCGGAGCAAGGGCACGGCCAGAAGTCGGTTTCGGGGCGCAAAGATACGACCTATGCCCGGCGCGAATGCCCCCGGGCGGCCAGCTTTTCGCCGGCCGCCCGGTAATCGTTGCATTGTTGCAACAGTCCCCGGGACCCTGGCGATTACCGGGCAGCCGGCGAAAAGCTGGCCGCCCGGACCGTTCTAAAATCTGCGATTAGAAGTCGTAACCCAGCGTGAAATAGAACTTGGGCGGGTTGGTGATGTAGTTTTCCCGGCCCCAGGCCACGTCGGCTTTGCCATAAAAGCCGAAGAGCGTGCTACGGATGCCCCCGCCGTAACCCACCAGCAGCGGGTTGCTGAAGTTGGTGATGGTGCCGGAGAAGGGGCTGCCGTTGCCGCCGAAGGGCAAGGTGTTGTTCGAGTTCTCGACGCTGAACGGGTTGCCGCCGATGTAAGCCGTTCCCGCGTCCACGAAGCCCGTAATCTGAAAGTTGCGCAGAAAGGCCGAATAGATGGGCCGCCGTGAGAGATATTGTATAATGGGCACCCGCAACTCGCTGTTGAACAACACGTAGCGAGTACCCGTGCGGGTGCTGTAGTCGAAGCCCCGCAGGTTGGTTACGAATTGCTGGTTGAATAATTGGCTGGGGTCGGGAACCGGCACGTTGGGCTGGAACAGCACCCGGTCGTCTTTATAGTTCGGAATAAACCAGTTGTCCATGCCGCCCAGCCGGAAATATTGGGCGTTCGGCCCAAAAAACTGCCCGTAGCTGGCCCGATTGGCCCAGATGATGGAGCGGTGGATTTTTTGGTAGTGGCGCAGGTCGATGGTCAGCTTGCCGAAGTTTAGGGCTTGGTCGCCCACGCCCCGTAGCTGCTCCACGGCCACCTTCATACGGGTGCCGCGCAACATGTTCACGCCGGTGGCAATGGAATTGTCGAACACCAGCTCAGCATTGTAACCCAGGTAGTTCTGGTTGAGGTCGAGGTTGGTGAGGAAGTTGCTAATGCGGGTGCGGCTGGTAATTTCGTAGCGCGGCCCGGCCCGCAGGCTCAGGTTGTGGGTGAGCGGGTACGCGAAGGTGACGGAGGCTTCGTGACGGCCGTAGCGGTAGGTAGACCCATCGTCAAAGTCGAAAAAATACGCCTGCTTCCGGTAGGCCACCGACCAGTCGATGCGGTGGGTGAGGTTGGTGTACGACGCGTTGATGTTGCTGGTACGCAGGTCGAACAATCCAAACAGCCCGGCCTCGATACGCTGGTTTTCAAGCACGTCGTTCAGGTGGGCCCGAAATTGCAGGCCAATGCCCAGCAGCGGGTCGGAGTATAGCGAAGTGGTAACGTTGTCGGCCATGAAGCGCGTGTCGTAGCGGTAGGGACCGGCCACCAGGGGCACTTCGGGCAGCACCTTGTTGACGGGGCCGCGCCGGGGGGCCGGGCGCGTGGGCCGCACGGGCTCGTCTTCCTCAAACACGTAGTCGCTGGTGTTCACGGTTTCGCTGGCCGTGCGGCGGGCCCCGCGCGCGCCGGCCGGGGCCGCTGCGCTGTCGGCCGCCGCCGTCGGCGTCGTGACCCGAGGGGCCGTTTTGGCAGCCACCGGGGCAGCCGAACGGTCTTCCAGGGTTTGCTGGCGGGCGGTTTTTACGGCGGGCAGGGCCGCGGGCAGCTCAAACTTGGGGTAGGCGTAAAGGACGTCGCGCGCCTGCGCCGGGGCCACAAACGCCAGCGCGGTAGTCGCGGGGCTGTAATCGAAGTCGTTGATATTAGGCAGGAAGCTCGTCAGCAGGGTGCGCTCCTTGGTTTTGAGCGAGTAGCGGTGCAGGCTGCGCACGCCACTGTCTTCGCCCAGGTACAAAATTTCGTCGTCGGAAATCGCACGGGGCCGGGTTTCGTTGGAGATGGTGCTGGCCAGGGCTTCCACCGGCAGGGCCCGCCCGTCGAGGTGGTAGAGAAACAGGTCGTAGTTGTTCACCACGTTGGGGAACGTGGCCGGCCGCGCCCGCCCCAGCGAGTCGAGGTAGCGGTTGGAGCTGAACACAATGCCCTGCCCGCCGGGCAAAAACACCGGCTGCACGTCATCAAACAAGTCGTTGGTGAGCTGCTCGGCTTGGCGGCTGCCGGCCCGCAGCACGTACAAATCGTTTTGCCCGCCGCGCACAGCGCTAAACACCAACGACTTGCCATCGGCCGAATAACTCATGTCCAGCACCTGGTCGTAACTCTGAAACAGCGAAGTCGGTCGCCGAAACTTCACAATCGTACTAAAGCGGTCGAGCAAATTGCTGCCGCTGGCCTCGCGCAGGTGCAAGGCCATCACGCCCTGGTTCATCTCAGCCACGGCCACTTGGCTATTACCGCGCCAGGCCAGGGCCGGCAAACGGGTTTCTACCTGCTGGTCAGGGGTTTTGTAGCCGCCGCGGCCCACGGTGCGGCGGTGGCTGCCGTCGCGGCTGGCCACCACCACGCGGTAGCGGCCCAACTCGTTCACGGCATAGGCCAGTTGTTGGCCGTTGGGGCTGAGGACGGGCTGCGAGTAAATAAGGGCCCGGCGGTTGCGGTTACCCACCTGAAACTTCGGGTCGGGCTGGGCCAGCGCGGCCGTGGCGGCTTGTGTATTCAGGCCCCGGTAGTAGGCCAGCCAGTCGCGCATAAACACTTTGTAAGGCACGTTCAGCGAGGAACTGATGCCCACCTCCGCGTCGCGGGTGATGCGCGTCAGGTTCAGAATGTTCTGAATGGTAGTGTAGCCGTAGCGCTCGGCGATGTAGTTCCAGATGCTCTGGCCGGCCAGGCGCGGGTCGCGGATGAAGAACGGGGCCGTGCGGTTGCCGCTGGGGTACAGCCGGGTCATGTCGCGCATGTAGCCGTCCATGTTCACGCTCCAGCCCTCGGCGGCGTAGGCCGAGGCCCCGGTCACGAACCAATCGGGCAGTTGCAGCAAGTAGCTGCTTTGCAGCACTTCACGCAGCGAGCCGCCGTACATCATATCGTTCAGCAGCACCTGCGTGAGCTGGTAGCTAATCTCGCGCTTGAAGTCGGTTTGCTGGCCCGTGAAGGCAATCTGCACCTTGCTCATGCGGGCCAGGGGCGCGTCGCCGCCGGCCACGGTTTCGGGGTTGGGGTCGAGGCCGATGTTGCTCTGGCGCAGGTCGCCCACCGAGTTGTAGAGCATCAGGGTGGTTTTGGCGTACGGGTAGTACCCGATGAGGGCCGTGACGCGCTGCAATTCCTTCTCGGCGTAATCGACGGCGCGGCGGGCGGCGGGCTCGTTGTCGTTGTAGTACATCACCGTGAAGTTCTGGGTGCTGTACTGCTGCCAATTAAACGTTTTGTATTGAATGCGCACCCGCCCGAACTGTTCCTGCGCCGTCTGGGCCCGGGCCGGGGCCGCCACAGCCGCCAACATTGCCAGTGCGCACGCGCCCCGCACAGCTTTCACAAACGAAGAAATATTTCTCATAGTTAGCGAACGAACAAAGGCGGAAAATAGTCCGCGGTAAAACGCAAAAAATCAGCCGTGCGCTGCCACCGGCGCGGGCCACAGCGCCGCGTAGCGCGCCAAGCTTACTTCGGGCCACAGGTCGGCCCGGCCGGCGAGCCAGTCGGCCATCAGGGCCGCCAGGCGTGGAGCTAGCACCACGCCCTTCGAGCCGTAGCCCCCGCAGAAGCTGAGGCCCGGCACCGACGGGTGGGCCCCCAGCAGCGGCTTGCGGTCGCGCACGGCGGGCCGCACGCCCGCCCGCTGCCCCACCACCGCAAACGGCGCGGCGGTGAGGGCCCCCAGCCGGCCGGCCAGCTCGGCGCGGCCCTCGGCGGTGGGGCCGTCGGCAAACGGCGGCCAGCGGTAAGTGGCCCCCACGCGAAAACGCCCTGCCCCCAGCGGTACTACGTAGGCGCTCCGGTTGAGCACCTGCCCGGCCCCCAGGCCTGCGCATTCAACATCGAGCACCTCGCCCTGGTTGGGCGTGAGGGGCAGCCAGCTAAAATACGGATTGTGAACGGCTTCAGATCCCTCGCAGCATACCACTTGGCGGGCGCGAACGGTGCCGTCGTACAAAAATCCCATTCCGGTCGGGGTACTAACGAGCTTTTTCCAGTCAAAAGTTTCGAGCTGTAGCCAGCCAGCTGCCGTGCCTTCGGCGGCCAGGGCCCCCAGCAGTTCGGCCACGGCCAGGTAGCCGCCGTGGCGCAGCCAGGCCCCGCCGTGGGGGGCCAGCACGCCGGGCAGGCCGGGGTCGTGGAGGAGAATTTCGCCCACGAAATCGCCCCAGGGCCGCGCCGCGCCGCGGGCTACGGTATCGGCCTGCTCCTGCGCCGACCCAAACACTTTGAAGATGGGGGCGGCCGTGAAAAACGGCTGGCCTAAGCGGGCTTCCAGCGCCCGGTAGCAGGCCGTGGCGTAGGGAATCAGCTCTTCGGCGCGCCAGGCCAGGGCGAAGCGCCGGCCGGCCACGGGGTTGACGAGGCCCGCCGCTACCCGCGAGGCCGAGTCGGGCCGGGCGGCGTCGTACACCAGCACGTGGTGGCCGCGCCGCCGCAGCTCGTCGGCCAGGGTGGCCCCCGCCAGGCCGTGGCCCACCACCAAAAAGTCGCAGTCCGTCATAGCAGCAAGGTAAGGCCGCCGGGGCCAAACGCCGGGCCGCTGCCGTACTTTGTTGCCGTGTTGTGCCAGCCGGCGGCGGCCGGGGCCCACCGCCTGAAACGCACGGCAACCGTCGGTGGCTTTTCCCCTTTGTTTTCATTATGCTGATCAAAACTTTCACTTTCAACGGTTTTTCCGAGAACACTTACGTGCTCACCGACGAGGCTACCCGCGCCTGCGTCATCGTAGACCCCGGCTGCTACACCGCCGCCGAGCAAAGCGAACTGAAGCATTACATCGATGAGAACCGCCTGGACGTGGCCGCCGTGCTGCTCACCCACGCCCACATCGACCACGTGCTGGGCTGCGCTTTTGTGCTGAAAACCTGGCCCGGCACGCCCCTGCTGGTTCACGCTCTCGACCGGCCCACGCTGGCGGCCGTGGCCACCTACGCGGGCCCCTACGGCTTCGGGGCCTACCAGCCGGCCGAGCCCACTGGGGCCTTGGTCGCTGGCCAGCCCGTGCGCTTCGGCGGCACCGAGCTGGAGGTGCGTTTTGCCCCGGGGCACGCGCCGGGCCACGTCGTATTCTACTATGCGCCCAGCAGGCAGCTCATCGGCGGCGACGTGCTGTTCCGCAACAGCGTCGGGCGCACGGACTTGCCCGGCGGCGACCACGCCACTTTACTGCGCAGCATCGAAACCGAGCTGCTGACGTTGCCCGACGAAACAGTCGTCCACGCCGGCCACGGCCCCACTACCACCATCGGGATCGAGCGGCGCGGCAACCCGTTTCTAATCCATTAAACAGTAGGAAAGCGCCACGGCGCGTTCGGCCGCCACCCGGCCGGCCCAAGAGCCCAACGTTCCACGGCCGAACGCGCCGTGGCGCGTTCCTACTAACCATCCTCGTTCACCGGTCTTGAAAAAGCATCTCCCCAACGCCCTCACCTGCCTCAACCTGCTATGCGGCTGCCTGGCGCTGACGTTCATCTTTGCTCCCGGCCTGCACAACCTGGTCGTGGGGGCCTATTTCGTGGGCTTGGCGGCCGTGGCTGATTTCTTCGACGGGCTGGTGGCCAGGGCCCTGCGCGTGTCGTCGCCCATCGGCAAAGACCTCGACTCGCTGGCCGATATGGTGTCGTTCGGCGTGGTGCCGGGGGCCGTCTTGTTTCAGCTGCTCGCAAAAATCCCGGCCCCGGGGGCCTTGGCTTACTTGCCCTACGCAGCATTTTTGGTCACCATATTTTCGGCTTTGCGGCTGGCCAAGTTCAACAACGACACCCGGCAGACCAACTCGTTTATTGGCCTGCCCACGCCGGCTTGCACGCTGGTAATTGCCTCGCTGCCGCTCATTCTGGCGCAAGGGCTGAGCACGTCCGGCCACGGGACAACGCCGCTAATGGGGTTAATACTGAACCCGTGGGCGCTGCTGGGCCTCACCGTATTATTGTCGGGATTGCTGGTGGCCGAACTGCCGCTGTTCGCTTTGAAATTCAAAAACTTCGGTTGGGCCGATAACCGGCAGCGGTTTGTATTTTTGCTGTTGGCGCTGGCCTTGATTATAGGGCTACGCGCGGCGGCCGTACCGCTGGTGGTGTTGCTTTACGTTGCCATGTCGGCGGTGGGGCGGCGGCTAGCCTAAGCGGGACCAGTCTTCTTTTGCAATAAAAATTCACCTCGTTAGTTAAGGCACTGGCCACGAGCCGAACCCGTCGCTGGCTCCTTTTGTTGGGGCCGGACGCGGGCCACGCCCGGTTCCATTTGCCGTCATTCTATGCGTCGTTTTTTACTCTTGCTGCTGCTTGTGGGGTTGAGATGGACGGCGGCATCGCCGGTGCGGGCGCAGGGTGGCGGCTCGGCTACGGCCCACGCCGTGGTGCGCTGGGGGGGTTACACCGAAGTGCCCAGCCGCACCGAGCGCAAGCAGCGGGTGCCCACCTTTGCCGGAGCCTGGGCGGCGTTTGACGAGCAAGTAGGCGTTTTCAGTTTGCGGCTAAACGGCGACGTGCGCCAGGGCCAGTTGCTGAACCCGGTGTACGAAGCGTTTTCGGAGGCCGATGCTAAGTTATTCGACCTCAGCAAGCTGCCGGCAGGGCCGGTGGTGCAGCTCAGCCAAGGCACTGAAGCCAAGCTGCCGCTCACCCGCCTGAGCCTGCGTCCGGTGCGCCGCAACCCGCAAACCGGCCAGGCCGAGCGCTTAGTTTCGTTCGATTTCAGCTACTCGCCCGAGCCGGCCCGCGCCACGGGGGCCCGGGGCGGCAGCGGCAGTACGGGCCGCGCTCACGCCGCCCATTCGGTGCTGGCCACTGGCGATTGGTACAAGCTGGGGGTACCTACGAGCGGCATCTATAAAATCGACCAGGCTACGCTCAAATCACTGGGTTTTAACCCCGCCACTACCGACCCCAAAGCCCTGCGCCTCTACGGCAACGCCACGGGCTTGCTGCCCCAGGCCAACGCCGCCTACCGTCCCGACGACCTGACGGAAAACACGGTGCGCTTCGTGGGCAACGCAGACAATGCGTTCGACGCTGACGAATACCTACTCTTCTACGCGCCCGGTCCCCACACTTGGTACGCCGAAAACGGTCGGTTTCGTCATGTCAACAACATTTATTCCGATACGGCTTACTACTTTCTGACCACGCAGGCAGCCGCCAACGCGCCCCGCCGCGTGGCCACGGCGGGGGCCCCCAGCGCCGGGCCCGACCGCACCGTTACCACGTTCGATGAGCGGGCCTTTTACGAGCACGATTTGGTGAACCTGCTGCACTCGGGCCGGCAGTGGCTGGGCGAGGCTTTTTCTTCCTCGACGGCGCAGCGTGATTTTGCCTTGGGCCAGTTTCCCGACTTGGTGCCCAACTCGACCGCGCAGGTGACCCTGGCCCTGGCCGCCAGTGCCCTCGACGGCAGCCAGTTCCAAGCCACGCTGAACGGCACGGCCCTGGGCAGCGCGCCGCTGGCCCCCACCAACGGCCGGTCGTACTACGCGGTGGCCACGCTGAACACCGTGACGCTACCGGCCCCACTGCCCGCCGCCCCGCCCGCCGCCCTCAGCATCGGCTTGGCCTACACCACGCCCAGCACGGGCATGGGCTACCTCGATTACCTCGAAATCAACGCCCAGCGCCAACTGGTGCTGAGCGGTCCGGCGCTGGAATTTCGCTCGCTGGCCAGCGTGGGGGCCGGCGCGGTGAGCCGCTTCGCCTTGTCCGGCACCACCGCCAACACCGCTGTGTGGGACGTGACTAACCCGCGCCGCGCCGTGGCCCAGACCCTCGACGGCACCGGGGCCTTCGTGGCCGCCACCGACACACTGCGCGAGTACGTGGCGTTTCAGCCCGACGGAACGTTTGCCAAGCCCCGCGCCTTTGGCAAGGTGCCCAACCAGGATTTGCACGCCCTTGACGGCAGCTACGACTTGGTGATTGTGACGTATCCGGCTTTCCGCGGCGAGGCCAACCGGTTGGCCGACCACCGCCGCACCCACGACGGCCTGAAGGTGGCCGTGGCCACGACCAGGGAAGTATATAACGAGTTTGGCTCGGGCGGGCAGGACGCGACGGCCATCCGCGACTTCATGAAGCAGGTGTACGACCGGGCCCCGGCCGGCAAGATTCAGTACCTACTGCTGTTTGGAGATGCTTCTTTTGACTATAAATCAAGCCCTTACAACGACAAAACCGCCGAGCCGACGTGGTGGGCCAGCCGGGCCCCGTTTCGCGCCGACGCCGACTTCGACCGCGCCAACCAGAATTACGTGCCGACCTATGAGTCACGCGAGTCGCTGGTACAGTTTTACGGCAGCAATACGGTTACGTATTCATCGGAAGATTACTACGGGCTGCTCGACGACGACGAAGGCGAGTGGAGTGAGTACCCCACCGGCACTGAAGTGCAGGACATTGCCGTGGGCCGCCTGCCGGTGCGCACGCCCAAAGGCAGCCCCGCCAACACCGACATGGCCCGCCAGATGGTGGACAAGCTCATTGCCTACGATGCTTCTGCCAGCTACGGCAAGTGGCGCAACCGCCTGACGCTGTGGGCCGACGACGGCGACAACGATTTGTTTGTGGGCCAGGGCTCGGAGCCGCAGGCCGCTACTATTCAAGCGGCTTATCCCAACTACAACATCCATAAAGTATACCTCGACCTCTACCCGCAGGTGGCGGTGGCGGCTGGCCTGCGCTCGCCCGAGATGAATAAAGCCGTGGACGAGTCGTTCGAACAGGGCTCGCTGCTGATTAACTACCTCGGGCACGGGGGCCCCAGCGGCTTGTCGAACGACCAGATTTTTACGAACGCCACCGCGCTGGCGCTGCAAAACCGCGACCGGCTGGCCTTTCTGGTGACGGGTACTTGCGACTTGAGCACCTACGACAACCCAGATTTTACGTCGGCTGGCGAGCAGGTGCTGACCGACAACGTGAACGGCGGCGGGGCCATCGGCTTGTTTACGACCACCCGCGTGGTGGCCGCCAACGACAACGCCGGCCTGAACCAAGCCTTTTACGACAACGTTTTCCGGCCCTTGCCCAGCGGCAAGATGCCGGCCATTGGCACCGTCACGATGCTGGCCAAGAACGCCTACCCCGGCCCCGGCTTGGCGGGCGTGCTCAACAACCGCAACTACGCCCTGCTCGGCGACCCCAGCATGACGCTGGCTTACCCACGGCAGACGATAGAAATCGACAGCCTGAACAAAAAATACCTGTTGGGCGGAGCCGCCCCCGCCACCTTACAGGCCCTGGCCCCCGTGCGCCTGCACGGCCGCGTGCTGAACGGCGGGACCCCAAACCCCGGCTTCAACGGCACGGCCCAGGTGACGATTTACGACAAGCCCGCCACGGTGCTGACGCTGGGCAACAAGTACGGGGCCCCCGACCATCTCGCCGACGGCCCCCGGCCAGTGCAGGTGCAGGAAAGCGTGATCTACAGCGGCCAAGCCACCGTGACGAACGGACAGTTCAGTTTGCGCTTCGTAGTGCCGAAGGACATCAACTACAGCGTGGGCATCGGCAAAGTCAGCCTTTATGGTTTCGACAGCGGCCGGGGCGTGGACGCGGCCGGCCGGCTGGCCCTGCCGGTGGGCGGTGCCGACGCAAGCGCGGCCCGCGACACTGTGCCGCCCACCGTGACGCTATTTATGGACAACGAGAGCTTTGCTTTCGGGGGCCTGACGGGGCAAAACGCGACGCTGCTGGCCGACCTAAGCGACAACTCGGGCATTAATACCACCGGCGCAGGCATTGGCCACGAGATTACGGCCGTGCTCGACAACGACCCCACCAAGCTCACGGTGCTCAACGACGCTTATGTGGGCAAGGTCGACGATTTCCGGGCCGGGCAGGTAAAGTATCTTTATAAAGACTTGGCCGCCGGGCCCCATACTTTGAAGGTGAAGGCTTGGGACACCTACAATAATTCGACGGAGCGCGCGCTTGAGTTCGTGGTGGCCCACACCGAGCAGCTGGCCCTCGACCATGTTTTGAACTACCCCAATCCGTTTGCCAGCTCCACTACGTTTCACTTCGACCACAACCGCGAGGGCGATGACCTCGACATCCAGGTGCAAATCTTTACAATATCGGGCAAGCTCGTGCGCACCCTTACGGCTTCCGTTGTGAACAGCGAGCCCCACCAGAAAAGCATTACCTGGGACGGCCGCGACGAATACCACGACCAGCTGGCGCGGGGCGTGTACGTGTACCGGGTGAGCGTGCGGGCCCAGCGCGACCGTGCCACTGCTTCCAAATTCGAAAAGCTCGTTATCCTTAATTAATCCACTTCCTTTGTGGCTGGGTCCTTTGGCCCGTTCCTTTCGTTCAATATGCAACTCGCTACTTACACTACTCCCCAGCGCCTGGCGCTGCTCGCCGCCTTGCTGGGCAGCGCGGCCGTGGCCCACGCCCAAACCATTACCACGGCCGTGCCCATTCTAACGCTCAGCACCGACTCGCGCTCGGCGGCGCTGGGCGAAGCCGGGGTGGCCCTCTCGCCCGACGCCAACGGAGCCTTTTACAACCCGGGCAAGCTGGGCTTCGTGCCGTATAAGTACTCGGTGTCGCCGTCGTACTCGCCGTGGCTGCGCAGCATCACCGACGACATGGGCCTTTCCAACCTGGCGGGCTACGCCAAAGTGGGCGAGCGCTCGGCCGTCTCGGCTTCGCTGCTGTATTTTGACCTGGGCCAGGTGCAGTACCGCAACGACCAGAACATCGAGGGCCCTACGTTCAACCCCAAGGAGTACGCCTTCACGGTATCGTACGGTCAGAAATTGAGCGAAAATTTTGGCCTGGGGGTATCGGCTCGCTACATCCACTCCAACCTTACCGGCAGCAGCATCCCCGACGCCAAGCCCGGCAACGCCGCCGCCGTGGATGTCGGGGCCTACTATAACAAGGACGCCAGCATTGGGACCGGACTTTACAATCTGGGTTTCGGCGCGTCCATCAGCAATATCGGTAATAAGCTGACTTACACCAACCCGCAGCAAGCCAGCTTCTTGCCCACCACCTTGAAGCTGGGCACGGCCCTGACTAAGGAGATTGACCAGTACAACAAGATTACGCTGGTATTTGACGCTAGCAAGCTGCTGGTGCCTTCTCCTTATTATGAAACGCGCCTCCCCCTAACTTCCTCTCCTGCCGATCTGGATGCCCAGAATAGACGCATTAAGGCTGAGAACGATTCCCGAGCCCAAAAATCCATCATCAGCGCTGCACTGGGCTCGTTTTCGGATGCGCAAGGCGGCTTTAAAGAGGAATTACGGGAAATCAACCTTTCGGGGGGTTTGGAATATGCCTACAACGACCTGTTATTTGCCCGCGTCGGCTATTTCTATGAGCACCCAGATAAAGGAGACCGCCAGTACCTGAGCTTCGGCCTGGGCGTGCGCTACCAAGTGTTCGGCATCGACGGGGCCTACCTCGTGCCCAACGAGCGGGCCAATCCGCTCGCGCAAACCATCCGGGTGTCGCTGCACTTTAACTTCAACAAGCTGGCCGATGCCTTCAGCGGCGATTCGGGTGGAACCAGCGGCGATGCGCCGCCTCAGAATAACTAGCACAGCTTTTTGAGTTAAAAATTAAATTTGAGTTAAAGAGTTAAAAGTGAAGAGTTAAAAAGCACGCTGGGAAGGCAAGCTTTTTAACTCTTCACTTTTAACTTTTAACTCTTTTCCAAATAGCGCATTTTCAAGTATTACTTCATTGACTTATGATTTTTTCGCCTGCTATGCTCGACCGTACCGTTGCCCCTCCCGTTCAGCCATTGGCCCGCGTAGCCCTGCCGGCCACAGAGGTTATTGTGTTGCCCAACACCGCCCGCCTGCACACGCTGGCCAACGATGCCCAGCCCGTGGTGCGCCTGCAAGTGGCCCTTCCGGCCGGCAAAATCGCCGAGCCCAAGCCCAGCCTGGCCCTGCTCACGGCCCGGATGCTACTCGAAGGCACCGCCACCCGCACCGCCCGCCAAATTGCCGACGAAGTAGCATTCTACGGGGCCTCGCTGGAGTGCGAGGCCAGCCCCGACCGGGCCTTGCTTACGCTGTATTGCCTCACGCGGCACCTGCCCACGCTGCTGCCGCTCGTGTACGAGGTGCTCACCCAGCCTGCTTTCCCGGCCGAAGAGCTGGCCCAGCTGCAAACCCGCACCGTGCAAAACGTGCAGGTGGAACGCCGCAAAACCAGCTACCGGGCCTCCGAGCGGTTCAACCAAAACCTGTTCGGGCCCGCCCATCCCTACGGCCAATTATTCGACGAAGCCGCCTTCCAGGCCCTGACCCGCGCCGATGCACTGGCTTTCCACCAAGCCGCCTACCCGCTGGGCCGGGCCGAAGTATTTTTGTGCGGCGACGTAGCGGAGCACCAGCAACTGGTGGCCGACACTTTCGGGGCCGGGCCAGCTGCTACCGTTGCGCCCGCGGGGGCCCCCGCGCTCCTGCCCCTGACTACATTTCTGCCCGCCCACGACCACGTGGCCGTACCCGGCAGCTTGCAGGCGTCGCTGCGCATTGGACGGCCCTGGCCCACCCCGCACCACCCCGACACGCACCGCCTGAACCTGCTGACCAAGGTGCTGGGCGGCTATTTCGGCTCGCGCCTGATGCGCAACATCCGCGAAGACAAGGGCTTGACTTATGGTATTTCGGCCGGCGTGACCAACCGCGAGCTGGCAACGGCTTTCATGATTGGCACCGACGTGAACGGCGACAGCGCCCCGCTGGCGGTGGCCGAAGTGCAGCACGAGCTGCGTCGCCTGCAAGAGGAGTTCATTCCCGCCGACGAGCTGGAAACGGTGAAGAACTATTCTCTGGGTAAATTCGCTAACGAGTTGTCCACGGTGTTCGAGCAAGCCGACAAATACCGCAACATCGTGCTGATGAACCTGCCCGCTGATTATTATACCCAATACGTGCAGCAGTTTGAGGCCACCGATGCCGCTACGCTGCAACGCCTAGCCCAAGAATACCTGTCGCCAGACGCCATGCAGGTAATCGTGGCGGGCTAAGGCTCCGGATAGCAGTGAATACGGATCAGCAAATTGTAACTGCTAACTGTTCACTGCTTTTGGTTCCTGAATGGCTGGCGGGCCCGGATTGTACTCGGGCGTGGCCGCCAACTGCTCGGCAGTGCGCTTGCCTTGGTCGTCGCGCATGTCGCGGCGCTTGAAGGGGCGGATGATAAGCCGCAGCGCCTGGCCGGAAGTGAAGTAGCTGAACGCCCAATCGACTAGCGCCACCAACTTGTTGCGGAAGCCTACCAATAGCAACAGGTGGACAAACAGCCAGGTCAGCCAGCCGAAAAAGCCTCGGAAGTGAATGCCCTTTGGCAAGTCCACCACGGCTTTGTTGCGGCTTACGATGGCCATCACGCCCTTGTTGAAATAGTCGAAGTTCTTGGGCGCTTCGCCTTTGATAAGGCGCAACAGGTTCTGAGCCAGCAGCGAGGCTTGCTGCATCGCCACCGGGGCCAGCATGGGCAGGCCCTTAGGCATGTCGTCGGTTACGAGATTGGCCACATCGCCGATGGCAAATACATTGGTCAGGCCTTGCACCTGGTTCCACTGGTTTACGGTGACGCGTTTGTTGCGGGTTACCACGGCGTCGGGCAAGCCAGGCAGGGCAGCTCCGTTCACGCCGGCCGCCCAAATCAGGTTTTCGGTCGGGATGAATTCGGTGTCCGAATAGTAAGCCCGGCAATCCTCAAATTTCTTCACCGATGTGTTGACCCGCACGATTACGCCCAACTCGTCGAGGTAGCGGCGGGCGTCGTCCTGCGAAGCTTTTGACATGGGCCCCAGCACCACCGGCCCGGCCTCTACCAAAAAAATCTGCATCGTGTGCAAGTCCAGCTCCGGGTAGTCTTTGGGCAAGGCGTGCTTGCGCATCTCCGCCAGCGAACCACTGATTTCGACGCCCGTGGGGCCCCCGCCCACCACCACGATGTTCATCAAGGCTTGGCGCTGCTCAGCGTCAGTGGTGAGGAGTGCCTTTTCGAAGTTCTGGAAGATGAAGCTGCGCAAGTTCAGAGCATTCGGGATGCTTTTGATTTGCATGGCGTTGCGCTCGATGCTCTCGTTGCCAAAAAAATTGGTGAGTGAGCCGGTGGCGAGCACCAAGTAATCGTAGCGAATTTCGCCCACGCTAGTGTGTAGCGTGTTGGCGGCCGTGTCGACGCCCGTAACATCGGCCACGCGGAAAAAGAAATCGCGCTGGCCCGCAAAAATCTTACGCACCGGGTAGGCAATACTATCCGCCTCCAGGGCCCCGGTGGCCACCTGGTATAGCAGGGGCTGGAAGTTGTGGTAGTTGTTGCGGTCGACAACAACGACTTGCACCGGGGCATTGGCCAAATCCTTGGCCAGCTGCAAACCGCCAAACCCACAGCCCACGATGACGACCCGCGGTTTATCAGAAAAAGGAAGGTTGGTGTCCATAGGAAATCAGTAAAAGCGCTGGTAGCAAACCCTTACTGTACCCCGAAAGTTGTCCGGCAGTTGCCGTCCGGCTAATAATCGACGCCTTCCTTTTTCTTAAATTCGCCGTCCTTCACCTGCTTCACAAATTTCAACCAGCTGAACGGATTGGTGAGCGGGTTGTTGGCTTGCAGCGACTGGCCCAGGCCCATGCGGGCGTTGTAGTCCTGCTGCTGCAAGCTCATAGTCTGGCGGTAGCTGGCCGTTGAGCTTTGCGGCAGCGTGTTGAAGATGCGGCGCATGGTCTGCTCGTTAAGGGCGTCGGCCCCCGGCGTGCGGCTCTCGCTGGGAATCTTCATCGCCAAAAATGCCTGCTTGAACTCGCGCTCGGTGGCGTAAGGAAACACGCGCACCTCGGGCAGCACCGTCGCGTCTTCCTGGAGGTGGATGATGACCGAGTAGCTCTGGCGCTGATAGTCAGCCGGGATGACAATGAACTGGTTGGCGTAGCCCAGCGAGCGGATCACGATGCTGTCGCCGGCCAGCACGGCCATCGAAAAGTAGCCGTAGATGTTGGTGGCCGTGCCGCGCCCGGCCTTGGGCACGTACACCGTGGCCCCGGGCACGCCCAGCAAGCTGTCGCCGCTGGCCACGATGCCGGTGAACTGAATAATCTTGCGCTTGCCCTGCGCCTGCGCCTGGGGGGCCGCCAGCAGCAGCAAAGCGCCCACCAGCACGGCGGCAAGCGCAAACGAGAGGCCCCGGGGGCGGTGGGTAACGGGCATGATGGATGGGCTAGTAAGCAAAGATACAACCCTTAAGGCCGGCCGGGCCATACCTTTGGGCAACGGGAAACATACGGCAACAGCCCGCTTCCAGACACTAGATGCGCTTGAAACATTTCACGGTTGCGTTCGGTCAGCAACTTTTTAAAGCGTTCGGCGACGACAGCCGGGTACGCATCCTGCACTTGCTGTGGCGCAACCACGAAATGGTGGTGGCCGACCTGGAGCAGGTGCTCGATTTTACCCAAACCAAAACCTCGCGCCAGCTGGCACAGTTGAAGAACGCCGGCCTGGTGAGCATGCGCCGCCTAGACAACTGGATGTTCTATTTTTTGAAAGACGAGGCCCAGGACCTAGTGCAGCTACTACTGGGCTTCATGGAAAAAGACCCGCAGCTGCTGCGCGACCAGCAGGTATACCAAACCCTGTGGTCGAACCGCGAGCTGGCCGCTTACAAGCTTCAGAACCGGCACTGGACGGGCGGGGCCCCGCAGTAAACTATTTTAAAAATTAATAAGCTGATAAATTATGCATTATGCACATCACCTGTTCGTTTGCGTTAACCAGAAAAGCGGCGTGGGCCACGACGTAGCCAAGGCCCTGAAGCACGCCATTAAAGACCAGGGCCTGAAAACCGTGCGCACCGACAGCGGCGAAAAACTACGCAACGCCGTGCAGGAGTGCGACTGCCTCGACCGCTGCAAGCACTGCAAGAAAGGCGCGGGCGCGGCCCTCACCGTGTACCCCGACGGCGTGACCTACGGCGACGTGCAGCCCGCTGACTGCGCCGCCATCGTGCGCGAGCACTTGGGTGAAGGCCGCATCGCAACAAAATTTTTGCTCGGCAAATAGCTTTTCCCCTTCCGCATGGCCTATCGGCACCTGTTTTTTGACCTCGACCACACGCTGTGGGACTTTGAAACCAACGCCAACGAAACGCTGGCCACGCTTTTTGAACGGCACCACTTGGCCCGCCACGGCATCGGGCTGGATGCTTTCAGCCGGGTGTACAACGATGTAAACCACGCACTGTGGCGCTTGTACCAGGCCAATAAAGTGACGCAAACGCAGTTGCGCGAAGTGCGCTTCGTGCGCACGCTGGCCAAGCTGGGCGTGGACGCGGCCGACGTGCCACCGACCCTCTCGGCCGATTTTACCGATATTCTGCCCCAGAAGTCGGCCGTGTTTCCGCACACCTACGAAACGCTGGACTACCTGCGCGGCAAGTACACGCTGCACCTGATTACCAACGGGTTTGAGGACGTGCAGCACCGCAAGCTGGCTTCTTCGAACCTGACGCAGTACTTCGACCAGGTGATTACTTCCGAGCACACCGGCTGCCTCAAGCCCGACCCGCGCATGTTTGCCCATGCCCTGCAAGCCGCCGGGGCCACCGCTGCTGAAAGCCTAATGATCGGCGATAACCTCGAATGCGACGTGCTGGGGGCCTACAACGCGGGCATTGACCAAGTGTACTTCAACCCGGCGAAACGGCGGCACTTCGCCCAGACCACCTACGAAATCAGCAGCCTCGACGAGTTGCGCGGTTTCCTGTAAACCGACGGCCGGGGCCCTGCCTACCTTTGTGGCCTTCCTCCCACCGCCACCGAAAACGCATTCCAACTATGGCCAACGGTTTTTTTAACGTTCCGACACCCATCAACGAGCCCGTGAAGGGCTACGCGCCCAACTCGCCTGAGCGGCTGGAGTTGATCAAGATGCTGAAGGAATTGAAGCAGCAGGAGCGCGACATCCCAATGCACATCGGCGGGCAGGAAGTGCGCACCGGCCGCCGCCTGCCCCTAAGCCCGCCCCACGACCACCGGCACGTCCTGGCCCATTTCCACGAGGGCGACGCCGGCCATGTGCGCCAGGCCATCGACGCGGCGCTGGCGGCCCGCCCGGCCTGGGCCGCCCTGGCCTGGGAAGAGCGCGCCGCCATCTTTCTCAAAGCCGCCGACTTGCTGGCGGGGCCCTACCGCGCCCGCCTCAACGCGGCCACCATGCTGGGGCAGAGCAAAAACGCTTTCCAGGCCGAAATCGACGCCGCCTGTGAGTTGATTGACTTTTTCCGCTTCAACGTGCACTTCATGCAGGAGGTGTACGGGCAGCAGCCCCAAAGCCACTCCGGCATGTGGAACCGGCTGGAACACCGGCCTTTGGAGGGATTTGTGTTCGCGCTTACGCCGTTCAATTTCACTTCCATTGCCGGCAACCTGCCCGCCGCGGCGGCCCTGATGGGTAACGTGGTGGTGTGGAAGCCCGCCTACCCCCAAATCTACTCGGCCCAGGTCCTGATGGAGCTGTTCAAGGAGGCCGGCGTGCCCGACGGCGTCATCAACCTGATTTACGTGGATGGCCCCGTGGCCGGGGACGTGATTTTCAAGCACCGCGACTTCGCCGGCATTCATTTCACGGGCTCGACGGGCGTGTTTCGGACCATCTGGAAAGAGATTGGTGACAACATCGGCGGTTACCGCAGCTTCCCGCGCATCGTGGGCGAAACCGGCGGCAAGGACTTTATCCTGGCCCACCCCTCGGCCCACGCCAAAGCCGTGGCCACGGCCATTTCGCGCGGGGCCTTTGAGTACCAAGGCCAGAAGTGCTCGGCTGCCTCGCGGGTGTACCTGCCTTCGAACCTGGCCGACGAAGTTTTGGGCTACGTGAAGGAAGACTTGGCCTCGTTCAAAATAGGCGACGTAGAGGACTTTGGCAACTTCATCAACGCCGTCATCACCGAAGCTTCGTTCGACAAGCTCGCCCGCTACATCGACGGCGCGAAGGCCGACCCTAACGCCGAAATCGTGGCCGGCGGCACCTACGACAAGGCCAAGGGCTACTTTGTGGCCCCCACCGTTATCGTGGCCAAAGACCCGAAATACGTGACGATGTGCGACGAACTGTTCGGGCCCGTCGTGACGGTTTACGTGTACGACGCCGACCAGTTTGAGGCCACGCTGGGCCTCGTAGACAGCACATCGCCTTACGCTCTTACCGGGGCCGTTTTCTCGCAAGACCGCTATGCCATTGACCTGGCCACCAAGCGCCTGGTGAACGCGGCCGGCAACTTCTACATCAACGACAAGCCCACCGGGGCCGTGGTGGGCCAGCAGCCTTTCGGCGGGGCCCGCGCTTCGGGCACCAACGACAAGGCCGGCTCTATCCTGAACCTGTTGCGCTGGGTGTCGCCCCGCACCATTAAGGAAACTTTCGTGCCGGCCACCGACTACCGCTACCCTTTCCTGGGGGCCGCTCCGGCCGAAGACCTGAACCGCGACACGGGCCTGTAATCGCATCAAAAGCCCCGCATTAACGCTGATGCGGGGCTTTTTTTACGGCAAGTATTAGTTCCGTCCGAGCCAACCAATGGGATGCAAACGAGGTTGCTGCCCCGCATACCCCGCCCGCGTTGCGCCCCAAACCCACAAGCGCTACCTTTGCCCTCCAGCGCCTGTGCGGCGTTTCCCTTTCCTTCTGACTCTTATGCTACTAGCTTTGCCTGCCGCTGGTTATCAGCCCTCCGACTACCTGCCCATCGTCATCCAATTTGGTTTGGCAATAGCTTTTGTGGCTTTCGCCATGATCACCTCGCACCTCATCGGCCCCCGGCGCAAGTCAAAGGTGAAGGACGAGGCCTTCGAGTGCGGCATCGAGAGCGTGGGCAACGCCCGCACGCCCATTTCGGTGAAGTATTTCCTCACCGCCATCCTGTTCGTGCTGTTCGACGTGGAAGTGATTTTCATGTACCCGTGGGCCGTGAACTTCCGGGCCCTGGGCTCGGCCGGTTTCGTGGAGATGATTGTGTTTATGGCTCTGCTGCTGGCCGGTTTCGGCTACGTCATCAAAAAGGGCATCCTGCGCTGGAACGAAGCTTGATTTGCCCAAACTTTTGCCGGAGGAGCGGTGTTGGGAAAGCAGGCTTTTGAGCCTTTCCACTTGATATTTTGACGATTATGGACACTCGCGTTCCAGAAATAAAAACCGTTGGGGCCCCCGAAGGCATCGAAGGCGCTGGCTTCTTTGCCACCTCGCTGGAGAAAGTGGTGGGCATCGCCCGCGCCAATTCGCTCTGGCCCTTGCCCTTCGCTACTTCGTGCTGCGGCATCGAGTTCATGGCCACCATGGGCTCGCACTACGACATCTCGCGCTTCGGCTCGGAGCGGCCCAGTTTTTCGCCCCGCCAAGCCGACTTATTGATGGTGATGGGCACTATTGCCAAAAAGATGGCCCCCATCGTGAAGCAAGTGTATGAGCAGATGGCCGAGCCCCGCTGGGTGCTGGCTATGGGGGCATGCGCCTGCTCGGGCGGCATCTTCGACTCGTACTCGGTGCTACAAGGCATCGACCGCATCATCCCGGTTGACGTGTACGTGCCTGGCTGCCCGCCTCGCCCCGAGCAAGTGCTCGACGGCTTGATGCGCGTGCAGGACCTGGCCAAAAATGAATCGCTCCGCCGCCGCAACTCACCTGAGTATCAGGCTCTGCTGACGTCTTATAACATTAAGTAAGCCGTCGGCTGTTAGCTATTGGCTGCTGGCTTTTTTCAGAAGTGAAGCAGGTTCTCAATAGTTTGAAAGCCAACGGCTAATAGCAGATATCCGCTAATAGCTCAAAAATGACGCCCCAAGATTCTGCCGCTCCCGCGCCCCCGGCTGTTGCCGACGACCCCAACAAGGTTCAGAACGCCCGCGTGCTGGCGCGGCTGCATCAATTGTTTGGCGAGGAGGTCTTTACTGACGTGGAAGAGCCTTACGGCCTGCTCACGGTGACGACTACGCGGGAACGCATCCACAGCATTATCGCTGGCCTGAAGCAGGACGAGGAAATTGGCTTCCACTTCCTTACCACGATGTGCGGCATTAACTACCCCGAAAACCTGGGGAAAGAGTTGGGCATGGTTTACCACTTGCACAGCCTGACGCAAAACATTCGCCTGCGGCTCAAGATTTTTTTCCCGGTGGCCGATCCGGTGGTACCCACGTTGACCGACATTTACTTGACGTCCAACTGGATGGAGCGCGAAGCCTACGATTTCTTCGGTATTATCTTCACCGGTCATCCCAACCTGATTCGCATCCTGAACGTGGAAGACATGGATTATTTTCCCATGCGCCGGGAATTTCCGCTCGAAGACGGCACCCGCGAAGACAAAACCGACCTGTTTTTCGGCCGCTAAACGGCCCCTGATACCCTCGTCATGGCAGTAAACGACACGCTGGAAGGCACCCACCGCATCATAGAAGAAGCGCACGAGCAGCAGGACAAAATCCTGATTCCCTTGCACAACGACTTCAACCAGGAGTTGACGACCCTGAACCTGGGTCCCACGCACCCGGCCACGCACGGCATTTTCCAGAACATCCTGCAAATGGACGGCGAGCGGATTGTGTCGGGCGTGCCCACCATCGGCTACATCCACCGAGCGTTCGAGAAAATCGCCGAGCGCCGCCCGTTCTATCAGATTACGACCCTGACCGATCGGATGAACTACTGCTCTAGTCCCATTAATAACATGGGCTGGCACATGACGGTGGAAAAGCTATTGGGCGTGACCGTACCGAAGCGCGCCCAGTACATGCGCGTGATTATGATGGAGTTGGCTCGTATTGCTGACCACCTTATTTGCAATTCTATTTTGGGGGTGGACACGGGGGCCTTCACTGGCTTTTTGTACGTGTTTCAGGAGCGGGAGAAGATTTATGAGATTTACGAAGAGGTATGCGGGGCCCGCCTTACCACCAATATGGGCCGCGTGGGCGGCATGGAGCGCGATTTCACGCCGGTGGCCCTTGAAAAGCTGCGGACCTGGCTGAAGACTTTCCCGGCCGTGATGAAAGAATTTGAGGCGATGTTCAACCGCAACCGCATCTTCATGGACCGCGTGGTGAACGTGGGTCCCATCTCGGCCGAAAAGGCGCTGAGCTACGGCTTTACGGGCCCCAACCTGCGGGCCGCCGGCGTCGATTACGACGTGCGGGTGATGAACCCGTATTCTTCCTACGAAGACTTCGAATTCGACATTCCGGTGGGCACCAACGGCGACACCTATGACCGATTCATCGTGCGCAACGAGGAGATCTGGCAGAGCCTGCGCATCATCAACCAGGCTCTCGACAAGCTGCCCGAGGGCCCCTACCACGCCGATGCCCCACACTACTACCTGCCCGCCAAGCAGGCCGTGTATAAAAATATGGAGGCCCTGATTTACCACTTCAAAATCGTGATGGGCGAAATTGAAGCCCCCGTGGGCGAAGTGTACCACTCGGTGGAAGGCGGCAACGGCGAACTGGGCTTTTACTTGGTTTCGGACGGTGGGCGCACGCCCTACCGGCTGCATTTTCGTCGGCCGTGCTTCATTTACTACCAGGCTTACCCCGAAATGGCCGTGGGCACTACCTTGTCGGACGCCATCGTGATTTTGTCGTCGATGAACGTGATTGCCGGCGAGTTGGACGCTTAGTTTCTGATTGATTTTGACCCCTATGGCCCCCACGACCGCGCCCACTAAGCCGCAATTTTCGCCCGCCGCACAGGCAGAAATCAAGCGCATCATTTCTCGCTACCCGGCTGAGCGCAGTAAATCGGCGCTGCTGCCGCTGCTGCACATCGCGCAGGCCGAGTTTGGCGGCTGGGTGAGTCCCGAAGTGCAGGATTTAGTGGCCGAGACGTTGAACATCAGGCCCATTGAGGTGTACGAGGTGGCCACGTTTTACACCATGTACAACCTCAAGCCCGTGGGCAAGCACGTGCTGGAAATCTGCCGCACGGGGCCCTGCATGCTGCGCGGCTCCGATGAATTGACGGCCAACCTGGAACGCATTACCGGCGCGAAAGTGGGCGAAACCTCGCCCGACGGCAACTTCACACTGAAAGAAGTTGAGTGCTTGGCTGCTTGCGGCTTCGCTCCCGTGGTGCAAGTGCGCGAGCAATACTACGAAAGCCTCGATACGCCCGAAGCAGTGGACGCCATGCTCAACGAGTTGCGCGCCCAGATTCACCGCCCCATTTTGCCGTGGGAAGAAAATGGTTTGCCTACCTCGCTGCAAAATAATTAGCATCATGGCCGACCAAAACCAGGATTTGCCGCTCGTCGCGTCAGAGATTCTGATTGAGGTGCACGAGTTGCGCGGCGACATTAAGCAGCTACAAACCGTGACCGTGCATCTCAGCCATAGCGTGGAAAATTTAGAAGTCGAGTTGCGAAACGTAAAAACCGTTATCGGGCAGTTGGCGACTTCAATGAACACGCTGGCTGATTCTGTCAAAGCGCTAACAGAAGAAAGCGGCAGCAACACCGAGATGCTCATCGCCGCTTTTCGGGAGGAAGGCCTTTACACCCGCCGGCTATTAGAACAACACGACGCCCGCATCATACGGCTGGAAACCAATCAACCCAACATAATAAGATGGGCCGCAAGCTATTAACCGAACACGTCAACGTCGAAGGCATCGAGACCTTCGAAGTGTACCGCAAACACGGTGGCTACCGCGCCGTAGAGAAGGCCCTGAAGACCATGACCCCGGATGAAGTCGTGGACGAGGTAAAAAAGTCGGGCCTGCGCGGGCGCGGCGGCGCGGGCTTCCCTACGGGCTTGAAGTGGAGCTTTCTGGCCAAACCGGAGGGCGTGCCGCGCTACCTTGTGTGCAACGCCGATGAGTCGGAACCAGGCACTTTTAAGGACCGCTACCTGATGTCGAAACTGCCGCACCTGCTCATTGAGGGCATGATTGCGGGCAGTTACGCCCTGGGGGCCCGCACGAGCTACATCTACATCCGCGGTGAACTGCTGTACGTGCTGCGCATCTTGGAGAAAGCAATTGCCGAGGCTTACGCGGCCGGTTTTCTGGGTGAAAATATTCTGGGTTCGGGATATTCGCTTGATTTGTACGTGCATCCGGGCGCGGGGGCTTACATCTGCGGCGAAGAAACCGCGCTGCTGGAATCGTTGGAAGGCAAGCGCGGCAACCCGCGCAACAAGCCGCCGTTTCCGGCCGTGCAGGGCCTGTACGCCCGCCCCACGGTGGTTAACAACGTGGAAAGCATCGCCGCGGTGGTGCCCATTCTTAATCTAGGCGGCGACGAATACGCCAAGATTGGCGTGGGCAAAAGCACGGGCACTAAACTGTTTTCCGCCTGCGGCCACCTCAACAAGCCCGGCATCTACGAGCTGGAGCTGGGCGTGCCGGTGGAAGAGTTTATTTATTCCGACGAGTACTGCGGCGGCATTTGGAAAGGCCGCGAGTTGAAAGCCGTAGTAGCCGGCGGCTCGTCGGTGCCGATTCTACCCAAGGAACTGATTCTCAAAACTGCGGCCGGCGAAAACCGCCTGATGACCTACGAGTCGCTCAGCGACGGCGGCTTTGTGACGGGCACTATGCTGGGCTCGGGCGGCTTCATTGCAATGGACGAAACGACGTGCATCGTAAAGAACACTTGGAATTTTTCGCGCTTCTACCACCACGAGAGTTGCGGCCAGTGCTCGCCCTGCCGCGAAGGCACCGGCTGGATGGAAAAAGTGCTGCACCGCTTGGAGCACGGCCACGGTTCGATGCACGACATCGACCTGGTGGTGAGCGTGGCCAAGCAAATTGAAGGCAATACCATCTGCCCGCTGGGCGAGGCGGCGGCGTGGCCGGTGGCTGCCGCCGTGCGCCACTTCCGCGACGAATTCGAGTGGCACGTGACGCATCCGCGCGAGGCAACGCAGCCGGGGGCCGTGTTCCGTGGCGCGGCCGTGCTGGCGTAAGTTTGATTATTAAAGAGCAATTAAACAATTATCCGAACACCGCGAAACACTGCGTTTTTACACGGCAAAACACCGCGTGAAATAACTCTTGTCTTGCTTCAATTCCGGTAATTATTCTGACCAATGGCTAAAATAACCTTCGACGGAATTGAGGTGGAAGTGCCCGACGGCACCACCATCCTCAACGCGGCCCGCAAAATCGGGGGCGGCGTGGTGCCGCCCGCCATGTGCTACTACACGCCTTTGAAAGGCAGCGGCGGCAAGTGCCGCGCCTGCCTGGTGCGCGTGGCGGCCGGCTCGGCCAAAGACCCGCGCCCCATGCCCAAGCTGGTGGCTTCGTGCGTCACGCCGGTGCAGGACGGCATGGTGGTGGAGAACACAACCAGCCCGCAGGTGCTCGACGTGCGCAAAGGCATCGTGGAGATGCTGCTCATCAACCACCCGCTCGACTGCCCGGTGTGCGACCAGGCCGGCGAGTGCGACCTGCAAAACTTCGCCTTCGAGCACGGCGTGAGCACCACGCGCTACGAAGAAGAGCGCCGCACGTTCGAGAAAATCGACATTGGGCCCTACGTGCAGCTGCACATGACGCGCTGCATCCTGTGCTACCGCTGCGTGTACACCGCCGACCAGCTCACCGACGGCCGCGTGCACGGCGTGCTGGGCCGGGGCGATGCTTCGGAAATCGGCACCTACATCGACCAAGTAATTGACAACGACTTCAGCGGCAACGTCATCGACGTGTGCCCGGTGGGGGCCCTGACCGATAAAACCTTCCGCTTCAAGCAGCGCGTGTGGTTCACCAAGCCGATGAACGCCCACCGCGAGTGCAGCCACGAGAAATGCAACGGCCACGTAACCCTCTGGTACAAAGGCAAAGACGTGCTGCGCGTAACGGCTCGCAAAGACGAATACGGCGAAGTGAAAGAGTGGATTTGCAACGAATGCCGCTTCGACAAAAAAGAGACAGCGGACTGGGTAATCGAGGGCCCCGCACACGTCGACCGCTCGTCAGTTATTTCGCAGGGCCACTACGAGTTGCCGGTGATTAATCCGCAAATTATTGCCGATTTGCCCGAAAGCTCCGTGCGTGATTTACAACAAAACCCGCCGTTGAAACTGGGCGGCTTGTCTTAATTAGCAAGCCGTTGGCTAATAGCTGCTAGCTGTTGGTTGCACGTTTTTTTAATGCATTGTGAAAAGCTAATAGCTAGCAGCTATTAGCCAACAGCTCAATAAAATGACTTTCGAAACCCTGGGCTGGCAAGGCCTCGTCATTCTGGTCATCTTCGGCCTCTCGCTGCTGATTGCCACTTACTGCACCTACGCCGAGCGCGTGATTGCCGCTTTCCTACAAGACCGGGTGGGCCCCGACCGCGCCGGTCCTTACGGCTTGGCCCAGCCTCTAGCCGACGCCGTGAAGATGTTCACGAAGGAAGAATTCTTCCCCGGCGGGGCCAACAAAGCCTTATTTACTTTCGGGCCCTGCCTGGCCATGACCACGGCCTTGATGTCGTCGGCCGTCATTCCATTCGGCAACGCTGTGCAATTCGGCAGCACGGTAGTGCATTTGCAGGGCATCGAAATCAACGTGGGAATGCTCTACATTTTCGGCATCGTGTCGCTGGGTGTGTACGGGCTGATGATTGGCGGCTGGGCTTCCAACAACAAGTTTTCGCTGCTGGGGGCCATTCGCGCCGCTTCACAGAACATCAGTTACGAGCTGGCAATGGGGTTGGCCCTGATTGCGGTGCTGATGATTTCGCACACGTTGTCGCTGCGCGAAATCACCTTACAGCAAGCTTCGGACGCTCCGTTCGTGTGGCGCGACATTTTCAACTGGAATATTATGAAGCAGCCGCTGGGCTTCGTCATTTTTCTGGTTTGCGCCTTTGCTGAAACCAACCGCACGCCCTTTGACCTGCCCGAGTGCGAAACCGAGCTGGTGGGCGGCTACCACACCGAGTACAGCTCGATGAAGCTGGGCTTGTACTTGTTTTCCGAGTACATCAACATTTTCGTGGTTTCGGCCGTGATGAGTGTGCTGTATTTCGGCGGGTTCAACTTCCCGTTTCAGTACGAGTTTCGCGACTGGCTCGCGTCGTCGCGGGGCCTCGAATTAATTACGGCCCAAAATATCATCACCGTGCTGGGCGCAGTGGGGCTATTTGCAAAAATATTTGCTTTCATCTTCTTTTTCATGTGGATACGCTGGACGTTGCCACGCTTCCGCTACGACCAATTGATGCGCCTGGGCTGGACTATTCTTATCCCGCTAGCCATCTTTAACATCCTGCTCACGGGCGGTTTGATTACGTTCGGCATTATCAAATAGGGCCCCGTAATACTTGTTTTTCCTTCGATCCATCATGCAATCCCTCAGCAACCGCGCTAAAATTCTGGAGAAGAAGCCGATGACGCTCGCAGAGCGGGCTTACCTGCCGGCTATTTTCCAGGGCTTGAGCATCACGCTACGCCACTTCTTCATGAAGAAGGCCACTATTCGCTACCCGGAAGAGACGCGGCCATTTTCGCCCGTATTCCGGGGCCTGCACGTGCTGAAGCGCGACGAGCAGGGCCGCGAGCGCTGCACGGCTTGTGGCCTGTGCGCCGTGGCCTGCCCCGCTGAAGCCATCACGATGGTGGCCGGTGAACGCAAGAAAGGCGAGCAGAACCTCTACCGCGAGGAAAAATACGCCGTCAGCTACGAAATCAACATGCTGCGCTGCATCTTCTGCGGCTTGTGCGAAGAAGCCTGCCCGAAAGCTGCCATCTACCTGCAAGCCGACAAGATGGCCCCGCCGCGCTTCGAGCGCGACGAGTTCATTTACGGCAAAGACCGGCTCGTGGAACCCGTGTCGCCGGATACCCGCTCAAAGCGGGGCATCCAACTCACGCTCGAGCAAGCCGACACGCTGCGCACCCAGCTGGCCTAGGGCCCGCTTTCCGTTATTTAACTCGCCAGGCGGCGCTCAGCCTTACTGCCTACTGTATGTCCCTCTTTCTTTTCCTGACGTTTGTGGCCCTCTTGAGTGCATTGGGCGTGGTACTGGCCAAAAACCCGGTGCACAGCGTGCTGTTTCTCATCCTCACGTTCTTCACGCTTTCGGGTCACTACTTGTTGTTGAACGCGCAGTTCCTGGCCGCCATGAACATCATCGTATATGCCGGGGCCATCATGGTGCTATTCCTGTTCGTTATCATGTTTCTGAACCTGAACGAAGCCACGGAACCCCAGAAGCCCCTGTTGGCCAAAGTGGCGGCCACCATCGCCGGAGGAATGCTGCTGCTGGTGCTCGTAGCGGCCCTGCGTAATGTGGAACCCGCCGGCTACAACCCTACCACCTTCAACTCGCAAGTGGGCATGGTGGACAAGCTAGGCTTGGTATTATTCCAGCAATACCAGTTGCCGTTTGAGTTGGCTTCTATCTTGCTGCTGGCTGCTATGGTGGGTTCGGTAATGCTGGGCAAGCGCGAAACGGGCGAGCGGAATTTCTAACGTATCTCCTCAATAAAAGACTCCAAAAGCGTCCGGTGGGCGCTTTTTTGGTTTTTAACAATTCGTGTTCTTGGGGTGCCGGCCGCGCCGCTTGGGCGGCAAGATGCCTTCTACCTCAGGTGTTGGCCTGGGCGAGCGACTGCGGGGGCGCTTAGGCAATTGACCAGCTTCGGGCTCCGGCGCGATGGGCACAAATTCTGCGTTGCTCAGGTTTTGGCGCAGCATCAGCAAGCGCGGCGGGGTGTCGCCGCCGCAGCTCGGAAGCAACCAGCTGCGTTTGCGGCGTAAGTATTGGTACTTCGGCTATTGCGCGCAAACATCATAATATTCAACGCTCTGCTCAAAAATCTTGGGCGGCACCAAATTTTCCTGCGTCAACATGACCAGTAGCGGGAAAGAGTGCGGCGATTCATGGTAAAAATACAGTCGGCAATACTCTTGCATCTCACAAACGTTGTTATTCGGTTGAAATAGTTATTACTCTTTTTTTCGCTTGTTCAGGTTTTCTAAATCGTTCTGGTCGCGTGGGCGGCCGGCAGCTTTTTTGGCTTCCACTAAATGCTGGTAAAGGATGAGCCTAACAACCAATCCGTCTACCTCAGCATCGGTTGCGGCGGCATACGCATCGGCAAAAATCAGTCCTTTTAGATCGGTAATAATATCAATGGCAACAGGGGCCGGCCGAATGTGAAAACATCCATTGCCGGGTTATCCAGGAAGTTATGCGCCGTCATGTCGAAAACCGGCATCCCAAAATCAGCGAAGGCCTGTGTGAGCCGAGCGTAATTTTCGGCCGATTTCTCCACCCACAAATCCAGGTGGCCAGTGGTTCGGCTGTAACCGTGCAGAATGACTGAATAGCCGCCCACCAGCACGTACCGCACGTCGTGCAGCCGAAAGGCCCGCAAGAAATCTTGAAAATCGGCGTTAAACAGGTTACTCATTACGGTGCGCGTGCCGACGCGTGGCAAATGCCGTCCGGTCGAGCCGGGGCGGATTATCCATGTCGTAGCCAAACGCGACACTATTAAGGTAGGCGGCGGCCCGCAAGCGCTCAACGGGCGTGGCGGGCTGGTTTTGGGCGTGGTATTCCGCCGCTTGCTCATGGGTTCCAGCGTGATGAGCGGTGCGGTCGAGGCGGAAAGGCATGATTAATTAATAACTCACTTGTAAATTAGCAATTGTTTTTTGATCAACCATTTAATATGAATAAGAAATCACTGGATATTCCTCAAGGCTGGAAAGTTACTTGCAATCATTTTTTCGACTTAGAGCCTGATAATAATTTACCTATCGATGATGTCTATGACTATTTTGATGAGGATATTTTATATGCGAATTTTGGTGAATACTTTATTGATTTAGGATATTATGGGAGTTACTTGAAACGCAGAAAAGGTTTCTTTAGAATGATTGTAGCAAAGGGCAGCTTTGGAATTGGTGAATTATTTGAACATTTTATCTCCCGTTCTACAGACGAAATCAAAGCTAAGCTTGATTACTACTTTAACACCATTCCTACAGGACAGCTAGAGAAGGCTAATGGATATCTTTTTGGCGATGAAAAAGGTGGAATACATGATTTTGCCTTTTATTCTGCGGTGCAATCTGAATCTATAAAACTTTCTTCGAGAGAAATTAAAAAACTAATGCGCCCTAGTAATTCTATTTAGAGCAAAACGAGAGCGGCAACTAATATCTCAGTCGCCGCTCCCATTTCCAATAGTTTCGGCAAATCCTACTTTGCCACCACATCGGTCTTAATGCTCAATTCCTTCAATTGGGCCCCGGAGATGGGCGAGGGCGAGTCGATCATCACGTCGCGGCCGGAGTTGTTTTTGGGGAAGGCGATGAAGTCGCGGATGGAGTCGGCCCCGCCGAACAGGGAGCAGAGGCGATCGAAGCCGAAGGCGATGCCGCCGTGGGGCGGGGCCCCGTACTCGAAGGCGTCGAGCAGGAAGCCGAACTGGGCCTGGGCCTCTTCGGGCGAGAAGCCGAGCAGGCCGAACATGCGGGCTTGTACGGCCCGGTCGTGGATGCGGATGGATCCTCCCCCCACTTCCACGCCGTTGATTACCAGGTCGTAGGCGTTGGCGCGGGCCTGGCCGATGGTGGCGGGGTTGTCGAGCAGGGCTAAGTCGTCGGGCTTGGGCGAGGTGAAGGGGTGGTGCATGGCGAAGTAGCGGCCCTCCTCTTCAAGGAATTCGAGCAGCGGGAAATCGACCACCCACAGCGGCGAGAACGTGTCTTTGGCGCGCAGGCCCAGGCGGTGGCCCATTTCGAGGCGCAGCTCGCTCAGGGCCTTGCGGGTTTTGGCGTCGGGGCCCGCCAGCAGCAGCAGCAGGTCGCCGGGGTTGGCGCTGAGGGCGGCGCTCCACTTGCGCAGCTCGTCCTGCGAGTAGAACTTGTCGACGGATGATTTTACCTGGCCGTCGGCTTCCACGCGGGCGTAGATGAGGCCCGTGGCCCCGATTTGCGGGCGCTTCACGAAGTCGGTCAGCTCGTCGAGCTGCTTGCGGGTGTAGGCGGCGCAGGTGATAGCGTTGATGCCCAGCACCACTTCGGCGCTGTCGAACACCGGGAAGCCCTGGCCTTTTACGGTTTCGGTGAGGTCCACAAACTTCATTTCGAAGCGCGTATCGGGCTTGTCGTTGCCGTAGTCGCGCATGGCGTCGGCGTAAGTCATGCGGGGCACGGTGGGGAAATCGAGGTTTTTGATTTCCTTGAACAGGTAGCGCACCAGGCCTTCGAACGTGTTCAGGATGTCTTCCTGCGTCACGAAAGCCATTTCGCAGTCAATCTGCGTGAACTCGGGCTGGCGGTCGGCGCGCAGGTCTTCGTCGCGGAAGCACTTCACAATCTGAAAGTACCGGTCGAAGCCCGACACCATTAGCAGCTGCTTGAACGTCTGGGGCGACTGCGGCAGGGCATAAAATTCGCCGGGGTTCATGCGCGAGGGCACCACGAAGTCGCGGGCCCCTTCGGGCGTGCTTTTGATGAGTACCGGGGTTTCGACTTCGATGAACTCCTGGCCGTCGAGGTAGCGGCGCACGGCCTGGGCCATGCGGTGGCGCAGCATCAGGTTGTTGCGCACGGGGTTGCGGCGCAGGTCGAGGTAGCGGTACTTCATCCGCAGGTCGTCGCCGCCGTCGGTGTCGTCTTCGATGAGGAAGGGCGGCAGCTTGGCGGGGTTGAGCACGTCCAGTTTCTCCACCCGGATTTCGATGTCGCCGGTGGGCATTTTGTCGTTTTTGGAGTGGCGCTCGGCCACCCGGCCGGTCACCTGCACCACGTATTCGCGGCCGAGGTGGCGGGCCTGGTTGCGCACGGCGTCGGTTTCCACGCCTTCTTCCAGGGCCAGTTGGGTGAGGCCGTACCGGTCGCGCAGGTCCACCCAGGCAATGCCGCCTTTGTCGCGGGTGCGCTGCACCCAGCCGCAGAGTGTGACGGTTTGGCCAATGTGTTCGGCGCGGAGCTCGCCGCAGGTATGAGTTCGTAGCATCTTGACTATCAGTTATCAGTTGGCAGCTAGCAATTATTAGATTTGGAAGCCTGGTGAGCCCAAATTTTGACTATTAGTAACCAAACGCGCCGGTGGGCAGCCGGGCAAAGTTAGGGCCTAAGCCGGCGGGGCAAAACGGCCCGCTTTGCTTTCGGCAGGGGCCCTACTTTGGCACACTAGATGTAATGGGCAGCCGTATCTGCGTTCTTTTGTTCTTTCAACCTTTTTTATCCATGAAACTACTCCACCTTTTCGCCCTGGCCGCCGCCCTGCTGGCCGCTGGCTCGGCCCAGGCCCAAACCAAAATCAAGACCAAAGCCAAGGACGATGCCGTGGTGATAAAAACCAAGGGCACGGCCGGCACCGTGACGCTCGATGGCCCCGTGAAGCGCGTGGAAACCTTGTCGGGCATCGACGTTTTTCCCAAACCCAACGCGCCCAGCATCATGCTCAGCTTCACGCAGCAGTTCAGCAAGCCGGGCGTGCTGACGATGACGGACTACAAAAACCGCGTCATTTACACCACGCCGCTCGACCCGGCTACCAACACCGGGGCCCCGGTAGATTTAGGTAAAATTCCGGCCGGTACGTACCTGGTGGAGGCCAAAACCGGCAATTATGTGTACTGGAAAAAGGTGAGAATCAAGTATCCTACGGTGCGCCAATAGTTTTCAGCTGCTCACCCGCTTGCTCATGAGAATATCTTTGCTGCTGCTGCTCGGGCTGGGCCTGGCCGGTTTCGCGCCGGGCCCCAAGCTTACCGCCACCAAGCTGGGCCCGGGCCTGACGGTGGGCGTGCCGGAAGGATTCGCGCCCCTGCCCGACGACGGCATCGCCGCTAAGTACCCGGCTGCCCGCAAGCCCCTGGCCGTGTACAGCAGCCCCAATGGCCGCGTCAATTTCAGCGTGGCCGCCCGGCCAACTGATTTCCAGGCCCCCGACTACAACGTGCTGCTCCAGATTTACAAGGCCAGCATCCAGCGGCTTTACTCAAAGGTGGAGTTTTCGAAGCAGGAAGTGCGCCAGGTACATGGGCACGATTTCGTGTTGTTTGAGTTTGTCTCAACGGTGGCCGATACGCGGCGCGGCGACCAGTTGGCTTCTATTCGCAAGTACCAGGCCGTGCAGTACACGGTGGTAAAGGACCAGATGTACGTGTTCACCTTCGACGCGCCGGCCAACGAGCAGCCCCAATGGCAGCCCGTGGCCCAGGCCGTAATGGGGGCCGTTGTGTTGAAGTAGAAGACAGCAGGATCCCGGGGGCCCGGGCGGCCGGCTTTTCCGCTGGCGGCCCGGCAATCGCTGAATCGTTAAACTGGCCCCGGGGGCCTGAACCGCCGCAACAATTAGCGGTCTGCTGGCGAAGAGCCAGCAGACCGCGCCGTTCGACCCGCCGCGAAACCTATTCTTACCTCGCGAACCCTTGCGCGCCATGACGGACGACTACTTCATGGCCCAGGCACTGCGAGAAGCCCGCGCCGCGCTGGCGGCCGGCGAAATTCCCGTCGGGGCCGTGGTGGTGCTGGAAAGCCAAATCATCGGCCGGGGCCACAACCAGACCGAGCGGCTGCGCGACGTGACGGCCCACGCCGAAATGCTGGCCCTGACGGCCGCCGCCAACCATCTGGGCAACAAATACTTGACCGACTGCACCCTCTACGTGACCGTGGAGCCGTGCGTGATGTGCGCCGGGGCCAGTGCCTGGGCCCAGCTGCGGGCCGTGGTGTACGGAGCCGAAGAATTGAAAACGGGGTTCCGGCGGCACGGACCGCTGCTGCACCCGCGCACCGAGCTGCGTGGCGGCGTGCGCGCCGATGAGTGTGCCGCTTTAATGCAGTCGTTTTTCCGCGCCAAGCGTAGATAACTATACCTTTGGCGGCCGCACCGCCGGCAACCCCACGGAGCCCCGGCGGTTGCACGACAACCCCTTTTCCCACCTTTACCTTTTTCACTTATGGCTTTCGAACTGCCCAAGCTGCCCTACGCCTACGACGCGCTGGAACCCACGTTTGACGCGCAAACGATGGAGATTCACTACACGAAGCACCACCAGGCCTACGTTACGAACTTGAACGCCGCCATTGCAGGCACGGCAATGGAGAACCAGTCCCTTGAAGAGATTCTGCACAACATTGCCACGGCACCCCCTGCGGTGCGCAACAACGGCGGCGGCCATTGGAACCACTCGCTGTGGTGGACCATTCTCTCGCCCAACGGCGGCGGGCAGCCCACCGGGGCCGTGGGCGAGGCCATCACGAAGGCTTTTGGCAGCTTCGATAAGTTCAAGGAAGAATTCACCAAAGCGGCCACTACGCGCTTCGGCTCGGGCTGGGCGTGGCTGTGCAAGCAGGCCGATGGCTCGGTGCAAATCTGCTCGACGCCCAACCAAGACAACCCGATGATGCCCGATACGGGTTGCCAAGGCGTTCCGGTTTTGGGCCTTGATGTGTGGGAGCACGCCTATTACCTCAAGTACCAGAACCGCCGGCCCGACTACATCGCCGCTTTCTTCAACCTCATCAATTGGGACGAGGTGAACAAGCGCTTTGCTGACGCTAAGTAGCCAGTGCCGCTGCTGGCGCTTAGGGCCCGCTCCACGATGTGGGGCGGGCTTTTTTTATGGCTAGTAGTCAAGCTCTTACTGACGTGATGATATTAAGCTCGAACAATTCATGTAGGTACAGCATTATGGAGCGCGTTCCACTAATCTTTTGGTTGCGCCTCACGCACCGCAGCAATCTTATTTTATGGCAAACCTAGCATTTGAGCCCGCTCAGTTGGGGCCCCTCACGCTGACCAACCACCTCGTAATGGCCCCCATGACGCGCAGCCGGGCCCCGGGAAACCTACCCAACGAGTTAATGGCCGAATATTACCGCCAGCGCGCCACGGCCGGCCTCATCATCACGGAAGGCACTTCGCCGGCCCCCAACGGCCTGGGCTACGCCCGCATACCGGGCTTGTTTAACGAGGAGCAAGCCGTTAACTGGCAGCGCGTGACCGAAACCGTGCATCGCCACGGCGGCCACATTTTCGTGCAGCTGATGCACGCCGGCCGCATCTTCCACCCTCTCAACCTGCCCGCCGGGGCGGAAGGCGTGTCCCCGTCGGCCGTGGCCGCCGCTGGCCAGATGTGGACCGACCAGCAGCAAATGCAGGACCAGCCCGCGCCCCGCGCCATTGGCACCGAGGAGCTGGCCCACGTGCGCGACGAGTTCGTGCGCAGTGCTCAACTGGCCCTTGAAGCCGGCTTCGACGGCGTGGAGCTGCACGGGGCCAACGGCTACCTGCTGGAGCAGTTTCTGAACCCCAACTCCAACCAGCGCACCGACGGCTACGGCGGCAGCGTGCAAAACCGGGCCCGCTTCGTGCTCGAAGTGGCCCGCGCCGTGGCCGACGCCATTGGGCCCGAGCGCATCGGCATCCGCCTCTCGCCCTGGGGTCTGTTCAACGACATGTCGCATTACCCCGAAATCGACGAGACCTACGCCTACCTGGCCGAGGAGCTGCAAAAAATCGGCGTTGTGTACTTGCACCTGGTTGACCACGAGGGCATGGGGGCCCCGGCCGTACCCGCCGCGACCGTGGCCACCATTCGGCAAAAATTCACCAACACGCTCATTCTCAGCGGCGGCTACAGCACCGTGGCGCGCATCGATGAAGCCTTGGAAAGCGGCCGCGCCGACCTTGTGGCCATCGGCCGCCCGTTCATCGCCAACCCCGACCTGGTGGAGCGCCTTAAAGCCGGCCTGCCCCTGGCCGCTCCCGACCAAGCCACGTTCTATGCCCCCGGCCCCGGCGGGCTGGCCGACGGCTACACCGATTACCCCACGGCCGACGGCCAACCCGCCGGCACGTTCTCGCCGGCCTACGAAGCGTAGGCAGGGCCCCGGCACGGCACAAGCCTTTCAGCAAAAAAGCCTGCTTTCCAGCTTGGGAAGCAGGCTTTTTTGTGGATTAACGCGAAAGCTTTACAGCCGCACGCCCGCGCCCAGCAGCCGGAACACCACGGCTATGGCGGCCAGCCCCAAGGCCCCGCCCCACGGCGAGGCGCGCAAAATGGCAGGTGCCACCGGGGCCCCCAGCAGCTCGGGCCGGCGCATGGCCGCACCGAACGCAGCCCCCAGCACCATGCTGCTCAGCGGCGGGTAAAGCGCGCTGAGCAAAGTGGGCAGCGGCCACCCCAGCGCCGTGATGAGGACGGAGCCCAACAGCCAAGGCCACCCCAGCAGGGGCCACAGGTAGCGCCGCTTTTGTACCCTTACTTCGGCTGGGTCGGCTCCGGGGCCCGGGGCCGGCACGAAGCGCATGAACAGTGGGGCTGTGCGCCGGATAATGAGGGTGAGGCCAATGCCGGCGAGCACAGCCGCGCCGATGGCCACCGCCAGCGGCACGCCCAGCAGCGCTTCGGCCTGGCCCAGGTCACCGTAGGGCACCAGCGGGCCAGTCATCACGTAGCCCAGGAAATTTATCAGCCCGAACACGCCCAGGAATAGCCCAAACAGGGCCCCCGGTCCCGTACCTCGCCCGCGCCGCGCCCAGGCCAGGAAAATCAGCCCCTGCCCCAGACTGAATACCGGCCCGGCCAACGCGATGCGCACCTGCCGCCCGGCCGACACGGGCGGGTTGTCGACGTAAGAATTGTGCAGCACCGGGTGCGTGCCCACGGCCAGGGCCATCAGCGCGTGGGCCACTTCGTGCAGCAGCACGGTCACCAAAAAGGCCGCCGTGTACACGCAAACGGCCACGGTGACCAAGCGGCGGATGTCGTTTTTCATGGCATTGAACGATAAAAGCCCCGCACGCCGGGCGGCCAGCGCCGCGCCCAGGGCTAGGCCCTTAGCAATGTAGCAGGAACAAGATTCTTGTAGGCCCCGGCCGGCCAGGGCCCGGCGCGAACTGCTGGCTTGGTCTATCTTTGACGGTTTCAATACTTGCCTGACATTTCCGCTCCTACTTTTTCGTCTTTTCTGCATGGAACGCTTCACCGGCCTCATCGGCATCGCGCTGATACTGGGCGTGGCTTTCGCCCTCTCCAACAACCGCCGGGCCATCAACTACCGCCTCGTAGGCACGGGGCTGGCCCTGCAGCTTGGCCTGGCGGTGTTCATTCTGAAAACCAGCGTGGGGCAGCGCATTTTTCAATTGCTGGGCGCGGCCATCACCAAAATCCTGGATTTCTCGAAAGAAGGCGCGGCCTTCGTATTCGGGCCGCTGGTGAACAGCACGCTGTTGAGCAAGGCTTTTGGGGCCGGCACCACGTTCATTTTCTTTTTCAGCATCATCCCGACCATCATTTTCGTGGCCGTGCTCGTGAGCATGGCTTACCACCTGGGCGTCATGCAGCGCGTGGTGGCCGTGGTGGCGCGGGGCGTGCACTGGCTGATGGGCGTGAGCGGGGCCGAAGCCGTGAGCAACGTAGCCAGCACGTTTGTGGGCCAGGTCGAGGCCCAGATCATGATCAAGCCCTACCTGCCGGGCATGACGATGAGCGAGCTACTGGCCAGCATGTCCGGCTCGATGGCCACCATCGCGGGCGGCGTGCTGGCCGTGTACATCGCCCTGGGCGTGCCGGCCCCCTACCTGCTGGCCGCCTCGCTGATGGCGGCCCCCGGGGCCCTCGTCATCTCCAAAATCGTGTACCCCGAAACGGAGGTATCCGAAACCCAGGGTACGGTGAAGCTGGATGTTAAAAAGCAGGACGCCAACCTGGTAGACGCCATCTCGCACGGCGCTTCGGACGGGTTGAAAGTGGGCCTGAACGTGGTGGCCATGCTCATCGGCTTCATCGCCCTCATTGCTTTGGTCAATTACCTGCTCGGCAAAGCAGGGGGTCTGATGGGCGTACCGCAGCTGAGCCTGAAATTCATTTTGGGCTACCTTTTCGCCGGCTTTGCCTGGGCGATGGGCGTGCCGGGCAAGGACATCACCACCGTGGGCAGCCTGATGGGCACCAAGATGGTCCTCAACGAGTTCGTGGCCTACCTCGACCTCACGACCCTGCAAAAAGGGGCCAACGCCCTGTCGCCGAAAGCCCTGATTATCGCCAGCTTTGCGCTCTGCGGCTTCGCCAATTTCAGCAGCATCGCCATCCAGGTGGGCGGCATCGGCGAGTTGGCCCCCTCGCGCCGCTCCGACTTAGCCAAATTAGGCTTCAAGGCTCTGATTTGCGGCACGTTGGCTTCCTACCTGTCCGCCACGCTGGCTGGGCTGCTGATGTAGCTTTTGCGCTGCATTGTCACCACACTCCCGCCTGATGTTCAATGAGGAAAGAAGGTCGTTTACTAAAAACAGTACAAAAAAAGTCTGTTTTTAGTAAATAAAAAACCCGCGTTGCAGCGCGCAACGCGGGTTTTTTTATGAAACTACCGGGTGGCCAGGGCCGTGGCAGCGCTTATTTACCGAAGAAAAAATCGGCTTCGATTTGGGCATTCTCGTCGGAGTCGGAGCCGTGTACGGCGTTGGCTTCGATGCTTTTGGCGTACTTCTTCCGGATGGTGCCTTCGGCGGCCTGGGCCGGGTTGGTGGCCCCGATGAGGGTGCGGAAGTCGGCCACGGCGTTGTCTTTTTCAAGCACGGCAGCGACGATGGGGCCGCTCGACATGTACTTGACGAGGTCTTGGTAGAAGGGGCGCTCCTTGTGGACTGCGTAAAACTCGCCGGCGCGCTCAGCCGTGAGAGAAATTTTCTGAAGCTCCACAACGCGGAAGCCGCCGGCCTCCATCATGCCCAGAATGCCACCGATGTGGTTTTCCTGGACGGCGTCGGGCTTAATCATTGTGAAAGTGCGATTGGTGGCCATGGGGCGAAAATAAATGAGAAATGGAACGGTGAGGGCACAAAAGTAACCACAACTTGGCCGGCGCGTTGGCCCGGCCCGGGGCCGCATTGGCCGGGCCCGGGCGAACCTTCGGGGACAGTTCAGTTGTTGGGAACGGATTTCTTCCGACTTTTGCCGCCCGGTTTATCCTAAAGGTCCGGCCTTTAGTTGTTTTGTAAGCTTCCTACGCTATCAATGACCACCCCCCTTGCCGAGTTACAGGCGCTGCTCGCGCAGCCGCGCCAGATTTTTATCACCACCCACCACAAACCCGACGCCGACGCCCTGGGCTCGTCGCTGGCCTGGGCGGGCTACCTCAAGCAGCACGGCCACCACGTGACCGTGGTGACGCCCTCCGACTACCCCGGCTTCCTGAACTGGATGGCGGGCAACGATGAGGTAGTGATTTACGAAAAGCGCCAGAACGACCGCCAGGTGCGCGACCTGGTGCAGCGCGCCGAAGTCATTTTCTGCCTCGATTTCAGCTGCCTGGGCCGCATCAACGAGATTGGGGAGTACGTGCGCAACGCCCCCGGCGTGAAAGTGCTCGTCGACCACCACCAGCAGCCCGAGGACTTCGCCGACATCAGCTTCTCGAACCCCAACGCGGCGGCTACGGCCGAGCTGATCTTCGAAATCATCCGCGACTTGGGCGACCAAGCCCAGATAACGAAGGCCATGGGCGAGGCCCTCTACGCCGGCATCATGACCGACACGGGCTCGTTTCGCCACCCCAGCACCTCGCGCAACGTCCACCTCATCATCGCCGAGCTGCTGGGCGCGGGCATCGACCTTTCGTCCGTGCACCGCCGCATCTACGACTCGCACTCCGAAATCCGGCTGCGCTTCCTGGGCTTCGTGCTGAAGGAAAAGCTGGTCGTCAACCGCGAGTTCAACACCGCCTACATCGCCATTACCAAAGAGGAGTTGCGGACCTACGACAGCAAAACCGGCGACACCGAGGGCCTCGTCAACTATGCCCTCAGCATCGAGGGCATCGTGTTTGCAGCTATTTTTATCGACCGCGGGCCGGCCGTGAAGATTTCCTTCCGCTCAGTGGGCGACTTTTCGGTGAGCGACTTCTCGCGCCTGCACTTCGAGGGCGGCGGCCACCACAACGCCGCCGGCGGCATCAGCTACCAGCCCCTGGGGCCCACCGTGGAGCGCTTCCTGAGCCTGCTGCCGCAGTACAAAGAGCAATTGGTAGGGGAGACTGTTGCCGTCGCGCCGCCCGTGGCCTAGTGCTGCGTACCTTTGCCCGCAAATCCGTTTTCTCCTTACATTTTAGCACGTTCATGCGTTCTACCTTCCGCTTTGGGCGGCACCTGGCCCTAGGGGCCGGCTTGCTCGGCCTCTTGTTTTCCACCGCAGCCTGCAATAAGCTCGGCGGGTCCGGCGACTTCGCCAAAACGAAGTCGGGCATCGAATACAAAATCTTTAAAAAGACCGGCGGCAAGTACGAGCGGCGCGAAATCAGCGGCGACGTGGACCCAACCTATAAAGACCGGGTAGGCAAGTTCCTGACCGCCTACATCGACACCCGCACCGGTAAGGACTCGGTGCTCGAAAGCACCCGCACCAAGTTTCAGGGCGCGGTGGTGCCGCTGCCCCTCCAGGAGGTGAAGCGCAAAGGCAACCCCGACGAGGCGTTTGCCCTCTTGCAACCCGGCGACAGCGGTGTGTTCCGCTTCAACGCTGACACTTTGTTCAAGCCCCAGGGCCGCCCCGTGCCCCCATTCCTCAAGAAAGCCGGCAACGTGGTGGTGCTGCACGTGGCCACCCGCGCCCTCATCGACCAAACCGCCGCAATGGCCATGCAGCAGGAGCTGCAACAGAAAATGATGGCCGAGCAGCAGCGCCAGATGATGGCCTACGCCGGCGACCAGTTGAAGAAGGACGATGCGACCCTGCAAGCCTACATCAAAACAAAAAACCTGACTGGCCTGAAAAAGACTCCCTCAGGCATCTACTACACGATTACAACCCCTGGTACGGGCCCCGTGGCCAAGCAAGGCCAGACGGTGAGCATGAAGTACACCGGCTCGCTGCTCGACGGCAAAGTATTCGACTCGTCGGACAAGCACCCCGGCGCGTTTGAGTTTCCGCTGGGCCAGGGCCGCGTGATTCCGGGCTGGGACGAGGCCGTGGCTTTGCTCAACAAAGGCAGCAAGGCTACCTTTTTGATTCCGTCTACGCTGGCCTACGGCCAACAAGGAGCCGGGGCCGACATTCCGGCCAACTCGCCGCTGCGCTTCGAGGTGGAGCTGGTAAACGTGAAATAATCCCGTATGCTGATTCCGTTGATGAAATCTTTTTTTTCGCGCTTTCGCGCCCAGATTGGGCTGCTGGGACTGCTTATGCTCTGCGCGTCGCCCGCGCTGTGGAGTTGCAACACGGCTATTGACACGAGTGCCTACGACCAAGCGGTTAAGGATGCCCTGGCCCACCAAGAAAAATATAAAGCCATCGACGATACCATTATTTTGGGCTACCTCAAGCGACACAACTACACCACCGCTACCTACCAGCGCACGGCCTCGGGCCTGTACCTGGTGACGCTGATGGCGGGCACGGGCACACCGATTGCGGTTGGCAACCACGTAAGCGTGCGGTACACGGGTAAGTTTGTGAGTGCCGCCACGGAAAATAATGTGTTCGATACGTCGGTCCACGCAGCAACCGCTACCACACCCGCGACCGATGGCTACGACTTCATAGTAAATCCCAACAACTTCATTCAGGGGTGGACGGAAGGCCTGCTACTCATGCGCCAGGGCGACCACAAGCTGCTGCTTATCCCGTCGTACCTGGCCTACGGGCCGACGGGGGCCGGCGCGGCCATTGCCCCCGACACGCCCATTCTATTTGACATGACAGTCCTAACCGTTTCGCCCTAGCGGCGGACGGTTTTGGGTTGCTGCGCACCCCGTTCCGCGCTTGCAGCGGGGCGGGGTGCGTTTTTTTAAAGCGTTGAGCCGGCACTTGGATGGATCTTCGGGGCCCTCCCACGCCCACCGACCGCACTTTTATTTCACTTTTCCTGCCACCATTCCATGCGTTTTTGGACGATGATAACGGCCGCGCTGCTGGCCAGTCGCCTGGCTTCCGCCCAATCTCCTGCTCAGGCCCCGGCCGCGTCGGGTGAAGGCCGCACCGCCAGCGGCATCGACTACCAGCTGTTTCGCAAGGGGCCCGACGGCCGCTTTGTGCCCCGGGCCCTGGTCGTGCCCACCGACGCGCCCTACGCGAGCCGCGCCGGCCAGTTCCTCACCGTTTTCCTGGAATTTCGCACCGGCCGCGACTCGCTGCTGATGAACAGCCGCCGCGTGCAGCCCAAGCCGCAACCGTTTCCGCTGCTGCCCGCCCCACCCGCCGGGACGCTGGAAGAGGCCGTGGCCCTGCTGCTGCCCGGCGACAGCGCCGTATTTCGCCTGCCCGCCGACACGCTCTTCGCCAAGACCTTCCAGGGCCAGCCCGTGCCGCCGTTTATCCGGCGGGCCGGCAACGTGATGGTGGTATCGGCGCGGACCTTTGAGCTGCTGAGCCGCGACGAATTGATGGCCCGCGAGCAAAAGCTGCGCGCCGAGCAAGCCAAGATAGACGCCGCCCAATCGGCCCAGCAACTGGTAAAAGACAACGTCCGGATTCAGGCTTACCTGAAGAAAAACAAGCTGGTGGCCCGCAAAACGACCGGGGGCACTTACTACGTCCTCACCAAAACCGGCAAGGGGCCCCTGCCCAAAAAAGGCCAGACCGTGAGCGTACTCTACAAAGGCAGCCTGCTGGCCACCGGCAAGGTGTTCGACGCCTCGGCCCAGCACGGCAACGTACCGATTGACTTTCCGCTCGGCACCGGCCAGGTCATCGCGGGCTGGGACCAGGGCATCGCCGCGCTGCCCAAGGGCAGCAAAGCCGTGCTGCTCATCCCTTCGCCGCTGGGCTACGGGGCCCGCGGGGCGGGGCCCGACATTCCAGCTAACGCCGTCCTCCGCTTCGACGTGGAGCTAGTGGGGGTGAAGTGAAGTTTTGGGTGTTAATTTTTGAGTTTTGAGTTGAAAAAGGATGTGCCATAATCATTTCATTTTCAACTTAAAACTCAGAATTTAACACCCAAAACTTCGTCTATTCTGCTAGCACTTGCGAAAGAATGTCGAGCGATTTGATCTCGCCCATCTGCTCGACGTGCAATTGGTAGTAGCGCAAAAGCACGTTCAGCAGCTCGCGGCGCACCCGGCCGTTGGGAATGGTGCTGGGCCCGGGGCCGTGCAGCAGCTCGTCGAAGAAGCCCGCAAACTCGCGCAGGTGCAGCACGGCGGGCCCCGTGGCGGCAGTGCGGCCGGTGGGGGCGTGCCCGGCCATGGCCACCTGGTCGGTTAGCTCGGCTCCCGACTCGACGCCGAAGCCCAAATAGTTGGCCAGTTCCAGCAAGAAGCGCAACGCAAAGTTTTCGTTGCCCGCCGCTTGCCGGTCAAAGGCCAGAATGTTGTCGTGCAGAAACGCGAACAGGGGCCCGTTGGCTTCTTCCTCGCGCACGGCCCGGCCCAGCACTTCCGACAGAAACAGCACCACGCTGCTCTTGGCCACGTCGTAGGGCAGGGTTTGAAAAGGCTCGGCGCAGCGGTACTCGGCCAGCCGCGTGAGGCCCCCGCGGGCCGACGTGTAGGCCACTAATTCAAGCAGCGTGAAGGGCTGAAACAACGCGATGCGCCCCGGCGGCTTGGCCTTGCGCACGCTGTTCACCACGTAGCTCTGCACGCCCAGCTGCTCGGTGTAGACGCGGGCAATAATGCTCGATTCGCGGTATTTGAGGTAGCTGAGGACGATGCCGCGGGTTTTGATCAGCATTTAATTGAATGTGAAACTGTGGTTGAATATGGTAATACCCGTGGATGTGGGTGGCGCAGTTGCGGTGCGAGGGCCTTAGCCAGCCCAATTTCCCACATTCTTCACATTTCCGCATTCAACCATAGCTATTTTGACAACACGGCTACTTTGCTTACGCAGCCGTTCTGGCCGTTGGCATCGGAAGTGAGCACCAGGTACACGCCCGAGCGCACGCGGCGGCCGGCGGTGTCGGTCAGGTTCCAGGTAACGGTACCGCCGGCCGCCGTGGTGGCGTACACCAGGTGGCCGGCCACGTCGGTGATTTTCACCACCGCGTCGTTCACCAGCCCGCCGATGCCCACCAGGCCCATAAAGTCGGGCCGCACGGGGTTGGGAAATACCTGGGCGCAGCTGGCAGGGCCCTCCGTGACGCTGGCCCCGCCGCGGTACGTGACCACCCCGGCGTCGGTGGCCACCCACACTTCACCGGTTTTGTCGTTCACCGACACGTCGGTGATGTGGTCGGAAGGCAGCGGGCTGTTGAGGGTGGTGAAGTGCAGCAGCGCCTCTTCCCCGCCGGGGCTGAACAGCCACAGCCCGTGGTCGGTGCCGAACCACTTGCGGTTGGCTCCGTCCACGGCCACCGATTTCACCACCTCGCTGTAGAGCAGCGGAAAGCTGGTGCCCTCGCCGCGCGTCACGCTGGGAAACTGGAAAGAACTGGTGCCCGCCACGGCCCCGCTGGGGTCGCTGAGCACGGCCACGCCGGCGGCCGTCGTCACCCAGACGGCCCCCAGCCGGTCCTTCACCAAGTCGTAAATGGCAGCCAGCGGCACTTCCGTGCCCGTCGCCGGCTCGGTGGCCGTCGAAAATTTGTGGTTATTATTGGTCGCCGGGTCCACCACCCACAAGCCGTTGCCGCCTTGCCGGGCCTCCGAAACCCACACTTGGCCGAGGTCGTCCAGGGCCAGGCGGTCGAGGTTTTCAGAGCCGCTGAAGTACGGCACCACGTTCCAGGTAGCGGCGGCCGGGTCGAAGCGGAACAGCCCCGATACACCCGGTTGGCGGTGCAGGTTGGCCAGCCATACGCCGCCAGTGGCGTCGGCGGCCAGGTCCGTCACGCGCACGCTGATGTAGTTGGGGTCGTTGGGGTCGATGGTGCGGCGCAGGGGGCTGCCGGGCGTGCCCTCCGTAAATACCCGGAACTGGCCCGGTCCCTTCCACTCCAGCAGCCCGCCGCCGTAGCTGCTCACGTACAAGGTGCCGTCGGCCGTGCGAACTCCGCGCGACACGTTTGGAAGGTCGGGGTACGCCGCGGCCGGCTGCGTGGCACTGGTAATGTTCGTCCACTGCCCGGCCGTGTATTCGTAAAAGCCGCTGCGGGTCCCGAATGGCAAGTAACGGTCAGTATATCCCCCGCTAAACACGTCCACGGCGTTGGTGTGTGCGTCGGCCAGCACGCTATACGCCGCGCTACTTGCCGGTCCATTGGCGGCGAAGGCTTCGGGGGCCATGCCCGGACGTACGCGCTGTATCCCGGTTGTGTAGTTGGCCACATAGTAACTGCCGTCACGTGCTGAGTATACCACATCCCTCACCGTGTCTTTGGCAGCTGCCGGTCCTACCAACTGCTGAAACGTGCCCGTGGCGGTACGCCGGTACACCCCATAAGCGTCGCCGGCCAGCAGCAGGCCCTGGCGCGAGCCGCGCAGCTGCTTGCTGCGGAACGTGTAAGGAGCGTCCACCCGCTGCCAGGCATTGGCCGCCCGCCGGAACACGAATGTGCCGCCAGCGTCCACCGTGGCATAAACGTAGGGCCCCTGCACGGCCAGCTGGCGGTAGGGCTCGTAGCCACTGGGCACCACCGGCACGGGCTGGTACACGGACCAGCTTTGGTAATCAAGCAGGTTATCGGTCAGGCGGCCCACCTGCAGGCCCGCCGAAGTGGCCGCAAACAACGTGTCGTGTGCCACGGCGGTGGCGTACACTTTCACCGACGTACCCCCGGGCCCAATGGCGCTGTAGGTGTCGCTCACCTCGCGCTTGTCCAGGTTCAGCACCACGATGCCAAAGGCAGTGGCCAGGTACGCCCGGCGGCCGCTCACCGAAGCCTGAAAAATGGCGCGGTCGCTCTGAATGCTTTTGCGTAGGATGTCGGGCAGGTTGTGCACCCGCCCGTCGTCGCCGAGCAAGTCCACGTTGCTATTGTTATACACCACCACCGTTTGGCTGCCCACCGAATCGTAGGCCAGGGCCGCCACGCCCACGTCGCTCAGGCCGTCGCGGCGCGAGAGCAATTGCGTGGTATTAAGCGTTTTGTCGATAAAATAAAAAGCGCTCTGCGTGCCTACATACACCCGGTTGCCGGCGTCGGCGAGATGCAAGGGGTGGTTGGTGGGCAGCTGTAGTTGCCAGTCGCCGTAGCCCGCCGTGCTTTGGGCTTGGGCCCCACCGGGCCCCAGCCACGGGGCCAGCATCAACAACGCAACCAGCAAACGAGTAGAGTGGAGCATACAGCGGAGCATCGGGTACGGTAATAAAAAAGCCCGCCGCTGCCAACGGCGGGCGGGCCAGTTTAGTGCGGGCGGGCCGCAGCGGTGGCGGGGGCCGTTGGCCTTTCCTGCATCCCGGACAGGAAGCACGGGCGGCAACGGGCCTCGTACGAATCGGTTTCGCCTAGTAGTATCTGCTTTTCGCTGGCCGCGATGCGGAACGAGTACGCCGCCAGCTCGCCGCAGCACACGCACACGGCGTGGACTTTGGTTACAAACTCGGCCGTGGCCAGTAGCGCCGGCATGGGCCCAAACGGCCGGCCGAGAAAATCCATGTCGAGCCCGGCCACGATGACGCGGCTGCCCTGATCGGCCAACTGCTTGCACACGTCCACCAGCGATTCGTCAAAGAACTGCGCCTCATCGATGCCCACCACGTCGGAACCGGCCGCCAACAGCAGGATTTCGCCCGGCAAGGCCACCGGCGTCGAGCGGATGCTGGTGGCGTTGTGGCTCACCACGTCTTCGGCGTGGTAGCGGTTGTCGAGGGCGGGCTTGAAAATTTCGACCCGCTGCCGCGCAATCCGGGCGCGGGTAAGCCGGCGAATTAACTCTTCGGTTTTGCCCGAAAACATGGAGCCGCACACCACTTCAATCCAACCCCGGTGCGGGGCGCTGAAACGAGGGCCAACTCTGGATTCAATAAACACGCAATCAAATAATTAATAAAGTCAACAACATTTTTCGCCTGCTTTTCTGCCGGCTGGGGCCCTGCACAAATTACGCACTTAGGGCCCAACTTCCGGCCTGGGCCCTACCCACCGTAACGTTGATGGGGCAATTGGGTGGCTTCGGGCACCCGGCCGCTTACGGCCCCTGCCAAGAGTCGCGCCTGGCACGTCAGGCGCTCGTCGGCCCGCAGGCGGCCAGCGGCCCGGTACCGGACTTCGGCGGCCGTGAGGGGAGCCAGGCAGTCGCCGCCGGCCCGCACCTGCACCCGGCAGGTAGTGCAGCGGCCCCGTCCGCCGCAGACGTGCATCCAATCGAAGCCCGCGCCGTGTAAAGCAGCCAGCAGCGTGGTACCAGCGGCCACTTCCAGCACCGCGCCGGGCAGGTTTTCTATCGTCAGCAGGGGCATTTGTGCCTAACTTTCGGCGCTTGAACTCGCCTGTAAATGAACGACAAATATAGCCCCGCCAAGTGCGCGCAGTACGGCCGCCGCCTCGCCGCCCGGCTCTGCGAACAGCACTTTGGCCCCCAGCCCGCCGCCACGCTCGACGGCCCGGCCCTGCTGCGCTTCACGCCCGTGCGCCAGCTTAACCTGTTGGTGTTGCGCCAATTGCTGACGCAATGGCAAGCCGAGTCTGCCCGACTTCGCAGCCCTTACTTTGATTTTGATGCCGCACCGGTCCAGGCCGCTCTCACGCAGTTGATGAACGCTCTTTCGCGCCACATTCGCCTCGACCGCGCCGCCTTCGAGCCGTTGTTGGCTCAAGCTACCGCTGATAGCTTGGGCCTAACCACCGACCCCGCCGGTTCGGCCCAACGCTTGCTGTTTGCTGGCCCGGGGCCGGTTACCGCCACTGCTCTGCGCGACAACTTGCGCTACATCGACCTCGACAAAGATTTTTTTCAGGGATTCGTTGATAGTGTACCCGCCGCTGCGGATGGCTTTACAACCGACGACCTCCTTCGTCGTTTCGAGTTGTACTATACAGCCCACTACCGGGCTCACCAACCCGTGCAACGCCTTGTCGAAACCCTTAGCGCCTTGCTGCCACTCACCACAGCCGACCTGCTGGAAGACGGCCCCGTGGCCACGCCAGCTCCGGTTCTTCCATCAACAGCTCCACAACCCGAAGCGCGGCCCGCGCAGACACTTGCAGAAACCCCAATTTCGGTTGTGCCTCTTTATGAAAAATTAAAAGCTTCGCGAAGCGATTCGCAACCGCTGGCCGAAACCCTCCGTGCCCACGCTGCCCCGCCCCGCCCGGCGGAGCACTCGGCCCCTAAGGTGGAAACCCTGCGCGCCGCCATTTCCATCAACCAACGCTTCAGCTTCATCAACGAGTTGTTCAACGGCGAAAACATGGAATACCACGCCGCCATTCAGCACCTCGATTCGCTTCCTACCGCCGAGCAGGCGCGGTCCTACCTCACCAACGACCTGGCCCTTCGCTACGATTGGGCCCGTAAAGAGGAACACGTTGGCAAACTGCTCAAACTAATTGAGCGAAAATTTGCTTAGGAACGCCATCTTGTCGGTACACAGGCGTTGGAATATTTTCCGGCGTTGGCTCTTGCCGTGGGCCCTGGCCGTGGCTGCGCTGGCCAACCTTGCCTATCCCGTTTACCGACACTACGATTTCTCTTACTCGCCCGATACCCGCAGCTACCTGCGCATGGCCACCGGACGGTTCGATAGCGTTAGCATTACGCGCCGGTACCGGGTACTGGTACCGGCCGCCGCTGCCGTTGTCGCAATACCAATCACCCAAATCTATGGCCGCATATGGCCCGAGCGTCCCGGCGGGTGGTGGCCGTTGCGTTTTTCTTTCTACTTGATTAACTGCTTATTGCTAGGGGCCGCTGGGGCTTGTTGGTTCAACGCGGCCCGTCAAGCCGGTGCTTCAGCCAACGCTGCTGCCCTCGCAATGCTGGCACTGCTTACCAGCCGTTGGGCCGTTTACGGGGCTGCCTTGCCCCTCACCGACAGCTTATACGCCTTGGTTTTTGGGTTGGGATATTACGCCTTTCGTCGTGGGCCGGGCGCAGGATGGGCTGTAGCACTGGCTCTTCTGCTTGGGCCGCTAGCCAAAGAATCGTTTATTTTCCTATTGCCTTGGCTGTTGTGGTATGGTCGCCGTGCCTTGCCCCTCGCTCGGCAGCTACCCGTTTTGACCTTGGGCTTGGGGGCCCTCTACGCCACGCATTGGGCCATTGACACCCACATCGGCGCACCCGCTACCGAGTCAGTTACCAACGCCATTTCTCACCTCGCTAACATACGCTATTCCCTGCACCGGGCAGCCAGCCCCAAAGGCATAGGCGAACTATTAAGCATTTTTGGGCTTTACACCTTCATTCTGCCCCTGGCACTCTGGCGGTCACGGCTTTCTCCTCCGGTTGCCCGTTGGTTTGCCGCATTGGGCTTGGCCGACTTGCTGTTGCTGGCAATCATTGTTGTTCACATGCTTCTATCCGGTGATCTGGGCCGCATGGGCTATTTCGCCGCGCCAGTATTCTGCACAGCATTGGCGTTGGTATTCACACATTGGCGACGACTCATTGCTCCTGCCATCGCTAACGACTAGCGTACCAAGTCCTGTTTCCGGTAGGCGTCAATGGCCAGCAGGCTAAAAAGCAATATCGTAAACGACCACAGCGAAGAGCCTCCATAACTGAAGAATGGTAGTGGGATGCCCACCACGGGAGCCAAGCCTATTGTCATGCCCATATTGATAGCGATGTGGAAAAACAAGACGCTCGCCACGCAATAGCCGTAGGTGCGCCCAAACACGGATTTCTGACGCTCCGCCACATACAAAATGCGCCAAAGCAAAACTAGATACAGCACGATAACAGTCAAGCTGCCAGCCCATCCGAATTCTTCTCCAACAGTACAAAAAATAAAGTCTGTACTCTGCTCTGGAACAAAATCAAACTTGGTCTGCGTGCCCTGTAAAAATCCTTTACCTAATATTCCCCCCGACCCAATAGCGATTTTACTTTGGGTCACGTTCCAGCCCTTGCCCAGAGGATCAGCAGACGGATTGATTAATACTTCAATACGTTGGCGCTGATGCGGCTGCAAAACTTTATTGTAGAAGAAATCAACTCCTACTACCATCCCAATTACTATCACCCATACGCCCATGGCCACTGGCAAATGGTGCCGTAATACCCGCCGATTTGAAACCAGTATGGCCACCAGGGCTAAAGTAAAAATACCAATGAGCCAAAGCTTAGGTACCAATAGCGCCAGCAAAAGAATTATTCCTGCTGCGGCAAGCAGCAGCAAAATAAGCGGCGACATTCCTTCGCGGAAATACGCCAAAAGCAACGCCACAAATACTAGGGCTTGCCCAGATTCATTAGATGCCACAATCAACAAGGGCGGCAACAAAGTAATACCTGCCAGTACCAGCTGGTCACGCCAGTTTTGGTTGCGCAAATTAATTCCTGACATAAAGCGAGAGGCCGCTAGCGCCGTGGTAAACTTAGCAAATTCAGCAGGTTGCAGCCGCACAGGGCCTAGTTCCAGCCACGACCTCGACCCGGCGATCGGTCGCGCTACAAGCATTGTGAAAATGAGCAACAGAATCATGCCTCCATAAAGCCCATAAGCCAAGGCATCAAAGGCCTTGTAATCCACCACAAGCAATACCACGATTAATACTACGGCTGTCCCAATCCACAACAATTGCTTAAACCAGTTAAATATCATTAACTGATCAAAATTCAAAGAAGCCAGCGGATTAGCGGGCGCATCAGGCGAATAGCTTGCTGCATAAATACACATCCAACCCAACCCCACCAAACACGAATAAAGAATGACAGTTACCCAGTCAATACTACGACTATATCGTGCAGGTGATGAAAGCATTGATTTATTATTTTTTAAATTCGAAGGTAATGGTCAATGTCGAAATTTGGTGAGCACAAAACAGCAAAATCTGAACCGTCCACAAAAAGAAAAACCCCTCCGCCGCTGATAAAAGCGACGAAGGGGTTCCTTCAAATAAAGTTGGCGGCGACCGACTCTCCCACCGGTGAAGGCAGTACCATGGGCGC